>CAZCAJ010000012.1:0-79137 GCA_964496645.1 uncultured Opitutaceae bacterium | reverse complement strand
CCTTCGCCATCTTCGTCATCCTGCTCATGGTCTTCTTCGGCCGGAACATATTCCTGCTCTTCTTCGCCATTGGCGCGGTCGAGTGGCTCACGATGGCGCGCATCGTCCGGGGCCAGGTGATGTCCATCAAGCGCATGGAGTACATCGAGGCGGCGCGGGCGCTCGGCCTCGGGCGCGGGCGGATCATCTTCAGGCACGTGATACCCAACGTTCTCGGCCCCGTCATCGTCTACACGACGCTCACGATCCCCGCGGTCATGCTCCTCGAGGCCTTCCTCAGCTTCCTCGGCCTGGGCGTCCAGGCGCCGATGAGCTCCTGGGGGGTGCTGATCAAGGACGGCTCCGAGAAGATGGAAGAGTTCTGGTGGCTTCTCGTTTTTCCGGGCACCCTCTTCTCCGTGACGCTCTTCTCGCTCAACTTCCTCGGCGACGGCCTGCGCGACGCCCTGGACGTCCGGGCCTCCCTAGACTGACCCCATGAAGCGATTCCTGCCCTACTTCAGGTACCTGCGCAAGGTCCGCGGCGCGCTCGCCGGCGGGGTGCTCTGCGGGATCGTCTACGGCGCCGTCGGGGGCCTCGGGATGCCGATCATGATCAAGTACGTGGTGCCGAGGGTCCTCCTGCCCGATCCGGTTCCCGTGCGCAGCGCCGAGCCCCGGGCGCACCGCCTGCTCGACCTGGACCGCCTCTTCGACCGGATGCTGCCCCCCGCCCCCCAGCAGGCCGACGCGGCGGCGCCGGCGGCGGCCCCCGCCCCGGCCGCCGCCAGCCGGCCGCGCCTCACGGCGTGGCAGGTGTGGACGATCGCCATGTGGCTCCCCCTGGTCTTCGCCGTCAGGGGGGTCGCCGGGTACCTGAACACGTACCTGATCCAGCACGCCGGTGTCCGCATCCTGGAGCAGGTGAGGGCCGACTACTTCCGCAAGCTGCAGAGCCTGCCCCTGGCCTTCTTCCACCGACTCTCGACGGGCGAGCTCATATCGCGCGGGCTGAACGACACCAACCAGCTCCAGAACACCCTCACCGTCATCTCGAACGACCTCGTGAAGCAGCCGGCGACCCTCGTCAGCACGGTGGCGGCGATGGCGCTCCTCGCCTACCAGGAGCAGGGCCTGGTCCTCGTCCTCGTCTGCCTGCTCACCGTTCCGATCGCCGTCTTCCCCATCCGCTACGTCGGAAAGAAGCTGGTCTCGCGGGCCATCCTCCTCCAGGCGCAGTCCGGGACGATCACCGACCGGTTCTCCGAGAACATCGCCGGGGCCAGGGAGGTGCGGGCCTTCGGGCTGGAGCGCCACGAGATCGACCGCTTCGCCCGCCTGAGCGCGCAGCTCGTCCGGGCCAACATGAAGGTGGTCAAGTACGCGCAGATGCTGACCCCGAGCATCGAGATCCTCTCCGCCATAGGGATCTCGATCACGTTCGCCTACGCCTACCGCTACAACGTCCACAGCGGGAGCTTCCTCGGCATCCTGACCGCGCTCTTCCTCAGCTACGAGCCGCTCAAGAAGCTCGGCTCCGTCAACAACGAGCTCAAGCGGGGCGGCGCCTCCCTCCAGCGCCTGGAGGAGGTATTAAACGAGCCCGAATCGATCACCGATCCCGCCGAGCCCGTGCCGGTCGCGAGGATCCGCGGCGACATCGCCTTCGAGGGCGTGGAGTTCTCGTACAACCCGAGCGAGCCGGTGCTCCGCGGGATCTCCACCCGGATCCCGGCCGGCACGATCTGCGCCCTGGTCGGCCCGAGCGGCGCCGGCAAGAGCACCTTCGCAAACCTGGTCCCGCGCTTCTACGACCCTGACCGGGGCCGCGTCACGGTCGACGGCATCGACGTTCGCTCGCTGCGCCTGGCCGACCTGCGGCGCAACATCGCCGTCGTGTCCCAGGAGCCGGTGCTCTTCAACGACACCGTCTACAACAACCTGCTCCTCGGCCGCCAGGACGCCACCCGCGAGGACGTGGAGGAGGCCGCGCGCAACGCCTACGCCCACGACTTCATCCGCGCGTTCCCGCAGGGCTACGACACGCAGGTCGGCGAGCGCGGCGCGAAGGTCTCCGGGGGCCAGAGGCAGCGCCTGGCGCTCGCGCGAGCGTTCCTGAGGAACGCGCCCATCCTCATCCTCGACGAGGCCACCTCGGCCCTCGACTCCGAGAGCGAGGCGGCTATCCAGGCGGCGCAGGCGAAGCTCGTGGTCGGCAAGACCGTGCTCATCATCGCGCACCGCTTCAGCACGATCCGCGACGCCTCGCTCATCCTCGTGTTCGACCGGGGCTCGGTCGTGGCGAGCGGCGACCACGCCGCGCTCTACTCGGGCAACGGGCTCTACCGGTCGCTGTACGACCAGCAGAGGGCCGAGTCCGCCTAGCGGGGGAGCCGCCCCCGGCACCGATCCCATGGAGAAGGCCCCGAGGATCCTCGTCATCAGGCGGCGCTACCTCGGGGACATCGTGCTGCTCGGGTCGCTTTTCCGAAACCTCCGGCTCCACTGGCCGGGGGCCCACATCGCGGCGCTGGTCGAGGGCCCCTACTCGGGGATCCTCGCCCTGAACCCGGACGTCGACCTCGCCCTGGCGCCGCCTGCCGGGGCCCTCGCGTGGCCGGGCTTCATCGCCCGGCTCCGCCTCGCGCGCTACACCCACGTCCTCGACATCGACAACACCGAGAGGACGGCCCTCATCTGCCGCCTGACCGGGGCGCCCATGCGCGTCGGCCTCCACCACGGGGCCCACCCGCTGAGGCTCAGGGCCCTGTACACCCACGTCGCCCACGAGCCGGCCGAGGTTCACGAGGCCCAGCCGATCAGCGAGTACTACCTGAAGGCGCTCGGGCCCGCCGGCGTGCCCGTCGCCACGCGCGAGATCCGGCTCGTCCCGCGCGAGCCGGAGGTCGCCGAGTGGCGGCGCTTCGTCGGCTCCCAGGGAAAGACGCTCCTCGTGCATCCCGGCAGCCGCAGCGCAAGCCGGATCTGGCCTGCCGAGCGGTTCGCCGCGGTCTGCGACCGCGTCCAGGACGAGCTGGGCGCCCAGGTCGTCCTCGCCGGCGGCCCGGCGGAGGGCCGGCTTGTGGCGGACATCCGCGCCCGGGCGAGGACGCACCTCCTCGCGCTCGGCAATCCCCCGTCCCTCCCCGGCCTTGCGGCCCTCGCGCGGGCGAGCTCCGCGCTCCTGTGCCACGACAGCGGCCCCATGCACGTGGCGGCGGCCGTCGGCACGCCGGTCGTCGCCCTCTACGGCTCCCAGAACCCGGTCCTCTTCCGGCCCGCCGGCCAGGGCCACGCGCTCGTCGTGCCCCCCATGCCGTGCTCGCCCTGCGCGGCCCCCGACGCCTGCGTGAGGGGCGACTCCTACCGGACCTACTGCGTGCGCAGGCTCACTCCCGACCAGGTCTTCGAGGCCGTGCGCGGGGTGCTGTCGCGCGGGCCCTGACGGGCGGCCCCCGCCGGGGCGGCCCGCTTGACCGCTGGAGAAATCCGCGCACGTTCCTCACGTGCGCTCAACCGCCGCATGGATCGCGGCCCTGGTCGCCGCCGGGGCCGGGTTGTTCTCGTGGCAGAGGATGCAGATCGCGGCCCTGCGCGAGCAGGTCGCCCGCCAGGGCGCCGACCTGGCCGAGGGCCGGGAGCGCATGGACCTGCTCTCGAGGCTGGCGGAGGCGCCGGGGCGCACGGGCGCCTACGCGGCGCTGCCGGCCCGCCTTGGCCGGCCGAGCGACGCCGACACCGGCGCAGCCGCGCTTCGCGCCGACGAGCGGCGCGTCATCGTCGGCGAGTACCGGGACGTGATTGCCCGCATGAACCTTCCGGATGCGACCGCGTCCCGCCTGGAGGACCTCCTCGCGGACCGCATCGAGGCCTTCCTGGACGCCCAGGACGCGGCCGAGCGACAGGGGTTTGCCGAGGGCTCGGCCGCGATGCAGGGCGCCGTGGCCCTCGCGATCGCCTACGACGACCGCGCGATCGCGCAGCTGCTGGGCGCGGAGGCCAACGGCCGCCTCAACCGGCTCCTCTTCCAGGCCCCGCCCGAGGCCGCGGTCCAGCCGGAGCCCGCCGCGCCGGCCACGGTCGTGACCGTGGTCGTCCAGGCGCCCCCGCCCCCTGCGTACCCGGAGGATGCGGGGCAGCCCGCGGCCCAGGCACCGTTCGCGCTGTACGCCCCCTACTGGTACGGGGCGCCCGGATTCGTCGTCGTCGGAAACTGGGGCCGCCCGGCCGCTCGCGGCCACCGCGTGGAGCCCGCGCCGCACCGTCCGCCCCTCTCCCCGAGGGAGCGCCGGAGCTAGGCGGAGGGCGCCGGCCGCTAAGGTTTGCATCGGGCGCCGGGGCGGGCCATACGGGGGCTTCCGACGATGCCCGGAGAGCCCCACAGATTCAGCGCGGTGGCCGAGGACCTGATAGCGTCGCTGCGCGGGATCCCATCCGAGGACCCGAGGCGGATGCGCCGGCGCCCGGCGCTCGACGTCGCCCAGCTGGTCGACGCCCTGCGCTCGAAGCACGGCATCGGGCGGCCCACGGCCGAGCAGGCCATAAGGGACGCCTGGCCGCAGATCGTCGGGCCCGCGAACGCCTCGTACTCGCACGCGGTCCGCATAGACGAGCGGGGCAGGTTGCTGGTCCACGCGTCGCACGCGGTCGTCAGGAACGAGCTTTTCCTCAACCGGGCCGAGATCATCGAGAGGGTGCGCCGGCTGCCCGGCTGCGCCTCGATCGCGCGCCTGCACCTTTCCCAAGGGTGACGGGAGCCCGAAATTTGGGCTTGCGCCGGACTACCCGGCTTTTGATGTTATTCCCTTGCGTCAGTGGGATCCCGTCAGTTGGGGGTCCTGCCATGACTGGTTCGGCACCCCGCCGGATCGGAACGGTGACGCCGGCTCAGCCCGGGTTTGCCCCCTGGCGGTGCGGGCGGCACGGGACCTGCAAAGGCCCTCTACAGTCGTGCAATTCAACTAAATAACAATGCCAACAGCCGCAAAACCAGAGATAATCGCAGAGTACAAGATACACGACAAGGACACCGGGTCGAGTGAAGTGCAGGTCGCACTCCTCACCGCGCGCATCAACCACCTGACCGAACACCTGCGCACCCACCGGAAGGATTTCCACTCCCGCCGCGGGCTCCTGCAGATGGCGAGCCGCCGCCGCAAGCTGCTCGACTACCTCAAGACTCACAACCTGCCAAAATACAACGAATTGCTGCAGAAGCTAAACCTGCGCAAATAACGCTTTCGCAAACGGGCGATCCGATCCGCGGATCGCCCGTTGTCGTAACGACACTCGTCAGCGGTCCGGGGCATTTCCGTTTGCCGCCTCGCCAGGCCCCATTAACCCAGGGGCGCCAAACGGAAATCTCTCGAGCCTCCTGCGAGACCGACGAAGGCACTCCCGGCCCGCGCGCCGGGTTGCACCTCATTAACAATCCGCCCCAGGCCGCATCCCCGCGTGCGCCTGGCCCCGACAATCACAAGAAACAGGAACCAAAGAAATGAACCAGAAACACACGGTCAACGTCCCGGAGTACGGGATCTCCATCTCCACAGGCAGCCTCGCGAAACTCGCCAACGGCGCCGTCAACGTCTCGATCGGCGAGACCAACGTCTTTGTCGCGGCCACCGTCGCGGCCACGATGAAGCCCGGCCAGGACTTCTTCCCACTGACGGTCGACTACCGCGAGAAGTACCACGCCGCGGGGCGTTTCCCGGGCGGCTACTTCAAGCGCGAGGGCCGGCCCACCGAGAAGGAGATCCTGACCTCCCGCCTGTGCGACCGCCCCTGCCGCCCGCTCTTCCCTGAGGGCTTCCTGAACGAGGTCCAGGTGATCGGCATCCTCCTCTCGGCGGACCAGAAGAACGAGTCCGACATCGCGATGGTCAACGGAGCGAGCGCCGCGCTCGCGATCTCCGACATCCCGTGGAACGGGCCCATCGCGGCCTCCCGGATCGGCCTCATCGACGGCCAGTTCGTCGCCAACCCCACGATCGAGCAGATGTTCTCGTCGTCGCTGGATCTCATCTACGTCGGCAACGAGAAGGACATGCTGATGATCGAGGGAAGCGCCGACCAGCTGCCCGAGGAGCGCTTCGTCGAGGCCCTTGAGTTCGCCCACAAGGCCATCCAGCCGATCATCAAGGCCATCAAGGACCTGGTCGCCGTCGCCGGGAAGCCCAAGGCGGCCTTCGCCCTCGTGGGGGCCTCGCCCGAGGCCCGCGCGATCATCGAGCGGGTCGCGGGCCCGAAGATCCCCGACGCGATATTCGGCAAGGAGAAGGCCGTGCGCGCGGCCAACGTGGCGGCAATCAAGGAGGAGACGAAGGCGGCCCTCGTGGCCGAGCTCGGCGAGGGCAAGTTCACCGATGTCGACCTCAACGTCGTCTTCGAGGACCTCCAGTACAAGGCGTACCGCAGGACCGTCCTCGAGCGCGGCGTCCGCGCCGACACCCGCGACTCGAAGACCCTGCGCCCGATCTCGTGCGAGGTCGGCACCCTCCCGATGGTCCACGGCAGCGCCCTCTTCGAACGCGGCGACACCCAGGCCCTCGTCATCACCACCCTCGGGCCAACGAAGGAGGCCCAGGACATGGACGGGCTGACGGGCGGCGCCACGTCCAAGAGCTTCATGCTCCACTACAACTTCCCGCCGTTCTCGGTCGGCGAGACGGGGCGCTTCGGCGCCCCCGGCAGGCGCGAGGTCGGCCACGGTGCGCTCGCGGAGCGCTCGCTCGTGCCCGTCCTCCCGCCCGAGGACGCCTTCCCCTACTCGATCCGCGTCGTCTCCGAGATCATGGCCTCCAACGGCTCGACCTCGATGGCCTCGGTGTGCGGCGGCTGCCTGTCCCTCATGGACGCCGGCGTCCCGATCATCGCCCCGGTCGCCGGCATCTCGTGCGGGCTCATGACGGAGAACGCCCCGGACGGTTCCATCACGAAGTGGGTCACCATCACCGACATCATCGGCGAGGAGGACCACTTCGGCGACATGGACTTCAAGCTCGCCGGGACGACCAAGGGCATCACGGGCTTCCAGCTTGACCTCAAGATCAACGGCCTGCCGCTCGAGATCGCCAAGGCCGCGATAGCCCAGGCCAAGGACGCGCGCATCGAGATCCTCAGGAAGATGCTCGCCGTCATGCCGGCCCCGCGCGCGAGCCTGAGCAAGTACGCCCCCCGCATCCAGACGATCCAGATCGACCCCGAGAAGATCGGGCTCCTCATCGGGCCCGGCGGAAAGACGATCCGGCGCATCACCGAGACGACCGGCGCCCAGATCGACATCGCCGAGGACGACTCGGGCAAGGTCTACATCTACTCCAACAACGCCGAGGCCATGGCCCGGGCCATCCAGGAGATCGACGGCCTGTGCGGCGGCGCCGGCGGCCCCGGCGGAGGTGGCGGCGGGGCGCCGATCGAGGTCGGCAAGCTCTACACCGGCCGCGTAACCGGGATCAAGGACTTCGGCTGCTTCGTCGAGTGCACTCCCGGCAAGGAGGGGCTCGTGCACATCTCCGAGCTGGCCGACTTCCGCGTGCGCCGCACGGAGGACGTCGTCAAGATGGGCGAGATGATCACGGTCAAGTGCATCGGCGTCGACGAGCGCACCGGCAAGGTCCGCCTCTCCCGGAGGGCGGCCATGCAGGAGCTCGAGGCCAGGAAGGGCGCCCCAGAGGCGCCGACCGCCCCGGTGCAGTCCTAGCGTGTGAGGCTCCTCGTAACGAACGACGACGGGATCGAGTCCGTCTTCCTGCTCGAACTGGTCCGCGCGCTCCTGGCGGCGGGCCACGAGCTGGGCGTCGTGGCCCCGAAGGCCGAGCAGAGCTGGATCGGCGCCGCCAAGTCGCGCAACAGGGCCGTGCAGTCGGAGCGGCTGGACTGCGGGCTCGGGTGCCCGACGTGGACCGTCGACGGGACGCCCTGCGACTGCGTCAACATCGCGATAGACCACCTGCTGGCGTTCCCGCCGGAGGCGGTCCTCAGCGGGATCAACATGGGGCTCAACGCCAGCCTGGGCTTCATCCTCGGCAGCGGCACCGTCGCCGGGGCCTGCGAGGGGGCGCTCCACGGGCTTCCCGGGATCGCGCTCTCCCAGAGCCTGTCCATTGAGGAGTACGATCGCCTCAAGCGCGCCGGGGGGTGCCCGGAGCCAGGGCTCCTTGCGACCCTGAGGAGCTCGGCGGCCCACGCGGCCCGGATCGCGCCCGCCCTCGCCGCCCAGACGCCCCCCCGAAGCTTCATCGTCCACAACCTCAACTTCCCCGACCCCTGCCCCGCCGACGCCCAGGTCCGCCGCACCGTGCCCGCGCGGGTCATGATACCCGGGCTCTTCAGCCCGAAGGCCGAGGACGGGACGCACCGGATGGTCTTCAAGCTCGGCCACGACACCTCGCCCGGCGACCCCCTGACCGACCGCGCCGCCCTCGACGCCGGCTTCATCAGCCACACGCTGCTGGATTTCTCGAAGCTTGGTTCGATCTAGGCCGTCAATTGTGCTTCCGTCATTCGGGCGATGATCGAAGTCGAACACCTCACGCGGATCTTCCGCACGTACAGGAAGCAGCCCGGCTTCTGGGGCGGCGTGCGGGGCCTCTTCCATCGGACCTACGACGAGACCGCGGCCGCTAACGACATCACCTTCTCTATCGGCGAGGGCGAATTCGTGGGGTTCCTGGGGCCGAACGGCGCGGGCAAGACGACGACGCTCAAGATGCTCTCCGGGCTCATCTTCCCCACCTCGGGCACCGCCCGGGTCGCGGGATTCGACCCGGTGAAGCGCGAGAACGCGTACCGCCGGATCTTCGCGCTCGTTCTCGGCCAGAAGAATCAGCTCTGGTGGGACCTTCCGGCCATCGAGTCCTTCGCTCTTTTGCGCGCAATCTACGGGCTCGACGAAGGCGACTACAAGCGGACCCTTGACGAGCTGGTCCAGCTCCTGGGGGTCGCCGACAAGCTCAACGTCATGGTCCGCGAGCTCTCGCTCGGCGAACGGATGAAGATGGAGCTCATCGCCGCCCTCATCCACCGCCCGAGGGTGCTTTTCCTTGACGAGCCGACGATCGGCCTCGACGTCGTATCCCAGCGGGCGGTGCGCCTGTTCCTGAGCGACTACAACCGCCGCCACCGGGTGACCATCCTCCTCACGAGCCACTACATGGCCGACATCAAGGAGCTCTGCGAGCGGGTCATCGTGATCCACAAGGGCGTGAAGATCTACGACGGCAAGCTCGACAGGCTGGAATCGGGCTCGGGCAGCAGGAAGAAGGTCGTAAGGTTCGCTCCGAAGGACGTGACCTTCCCCGAGTCCTGGCGCTCCCGCTACGGCGAGACCGTGCGCGAGCGCGATGGTACGTTCACGCTGACGGTGCCGAGCGACGATGTGGTCGCGGTCGCCCAGGAGGTCCTCGCGGCGGGGCCTGTCGCCGACATCACGATCGAGGACATTCCGCTTGAGGACGTGATCGCGGAGCTCTTTCAGTCCATTTGATCCTCTGACGAGTCGGGATTTCGGGCGATCCCGGGAGCAGGTCGCTCGACGCCGTGCTTTGACCGGCTTTGAACGGCCACACCCCGGGCACTGTTCGAACGCCCACAAGATTCATGGAATTGGCCGCGCCTGAAGGGGGCGCCATTACTTTCCAAGAGTTTGGAAGCATGTGATTTCCATGAAAATAAGGCTTTATTTGTTTGGAAAAAACGCAAACGTGGTGTGATGACGACCAAACACTGGATTTGGGCCGCCGTAACCCTATCCGCTACAACTGAGCAGGCGTTTGCAAACGCATCACGATTGCCAGACCAGGACCCGCTTGCCGTTGCGCGCGGCTATGCGTTTGTAGCGACGGCGGACGACCCGTCGGCTGTCTATTACAACCCTTCCGGCTTGGCTCTGCAGCCGGCGAGCGAAGTCGCGGGCGCCTTCGTTTTCTCGCCGTCCGATTCGTACCAAGGGACCGGCGGCAGGGTTTCGGCAAGCGAGGGCACCTTCGTCCTGCCCCATCTGTTTGCAAACGTGCCGGTTGGCGGCTTTTCGCTGGGCGTGGGATTCTTCGAGCCCTTCGGTTCGCAGACGGACTGGCCGGACGACTCCGGATTCAGGAACCTTGCGACGAACAACAAGCTCTACGTCACGACCGGGGCTCTGAGCGTGGCCAAGCAGCTCACGCCCCAACTCTCCATCGGTGCGAGCCTCGAGGTGAACCGCCTGAAGGTCGACCTGGCCCAAGGCATCGGACTAACGCCGGGGGACCTTCTTTCATACGACGCCAGCGACACGCGCGAGAGCTGGAATGCCGGCCTCATGTTCACGCCGGCGCAGGAGCACCATTTCGGGATCATGTACGAGAGCAGCGTGAACTACCACCTGAGCGGCACCCTCTCGGAATACCCGTACGGGGTGAGCGAGACCGGGACCGGCTCGTGGGTATTCCCGGGCCACCTCGCGTTTGGATACTCCTATAGGCCGACATCCAACTGGAACTTCGAGGCGGATGCGGACTGGACCCAGTGGTCGCTGCTCAAGGCTGTCACGGTCGCAGCCCCCTCGGGTCCGATAACGCTCCCCTTCTACTACAAGGACAGCTGGTACTACGAACTCGGGGGGACGCGGTACTGGAAGGTCTCCCAGGGCAGGTTCAGCGCGTCGGCGGGCTACTGCTGGTCGGGCAACAGCGTTCCCGACACATTCTACTCGCCCGCCCTGCCCGACATGACCCGCAGCCTTGTGACGCTCGGGGGCTCATTTGAATCGACGGGCTGGAAGCTGAGCCTTGCGTTCGTGCGCGGCCTGTCGGCCAGTCGGGCCGTCACCGGGGCCATTCCCTCCCCCACCGGGCAGCAAGCCAACGGGACCTTTTATTCAAGCTTCAACGCGCTGGACCTAACCGAGCAGTACAGCTGGTAAATGAAGGAACTCGCCTTTCTCTGGCCCATAATCCTCACCGCAATAATGCTGAGCGCCAGGATTTGGGAGCTTCGTCGAAAATTTGCAGCAGACCCCGGGAAGATCCTAGCGCCGACGAGCTTCCGGAACATGGTGTCGGTCGGAACCGGCTCCGTGCTGCTCTGCGTCGCGGAATACATCCTGCGGGGCTCGCCGCCGCGACTCCTTTGGGTCAGCGGGGCCGGGGCGCTCTTGGGAGCGTCCACCTTCGTCCTTCGCGGCTTTTCCAGGAAGGCCCTGAGCCGGATGTGGAGCGTGCACGTGGAAATCCGCGAGAGGCACACCCTTGTGCAGACCGGGCCCTACGCCAGGATCCGCCACCCCATATACCTCGGCACGGTCCTCGAGGTGATTGCCGCAGCGCTCCTGCTCAACGCGTGGCTAGCCGGTGCCCTTGGCCTCGTCGCCACGGGACTCGTGCTTCGACGCAGGATTCGCGTCGAAGAGCGGGCCATGGAGGAAAAATTTGGCGACGAGTGGCGAAGATACTGTCTGCGCGCCGGCCTGCTTTGGCCCTGGCCGTGAGGCTTAAGCGCATAGTCATCACAGGGCTCGGAGCCGTCGCGCCGTGTGGACAAAGTCCGCAGGAGGTGTGGGACGCCGTCGTAAACGGGCGCGGGTCCGGCGGCCCCGTCACCCGCTTCGACACCAAGGACATGCCCTGCCACATCGCCGCGGAGGTCAAAAACTTCCAGCCCGAGCTTTGGATGGATAGCAAGCGAGCCCACCGGTTGGACCGGGCGGTCCGCTATTGCATTGCAGCGGGGAAGCAAGCATTCAAGGACTCCGGCTTGGAGGCCGAAAAGGTCAACGGCGACAGGATGGCGATCTTCGAAGGGACAACGGTTACCGGATTGGAGAATACCCTCAGGCAGCATTCGGGCTTCGTGGCGGAAGGGGTCAAGGCGGTTCAGCCCACGGTCCTGGTGTCGGCATTCTGCGGCGCCGGATCGAGCGAGCTGTCGATGGATCTCGGGATCCTCGGGCAGGCCACGACGATATGCACGGGCTGTTCCGCGGGGAACGACGCCATCGGATACGGCGTGCACGCAATCCGGGACGACGTCGCGGACGTGGTTCTCGCCGGTGGCTCCGAAGCCCCGATTGTCGACGGCTTTTACTCGATCTTCGCCAAGCTGAAGGTGATGTCGCGCTGGAGCGGGGACCCGACAAAGTCAATGAAGCCGTTCGACCTGGAGCGAGACGGCTTCATACTGGGCGAGGGCTCGGCCTTCCTCGTGCTCGAGGAGCTGAGCCACGCACTTGCGCGCGGGGCGAGGATCTATTGCGAGGTGCTTGGGCACGGGCAGGCGTGCGACGCGTACAACATGGTCGCGCTGCACCCGGGAGGCCGCGGGACGATCCAGTCGATCGAGCGGGCGCTTCTGTCCGGGCGCGTCAGCGCCGGAACGATTGACTGGATCAACGCGCACGGCTCGGCGACCGATTCGAATGACGTCATTGAGACGTCAGCGATTCGGTCGGTGTTCGGGCGCGCGGCGGACCGGATCGCGGTCAGCGCGACAAAGCCGGTCACCGGCCACATGATCGGCGCCACGGCGGCGATAGAGGCCTTGATCTGCGCTCTCGCGATCCAGAACGGGTGCATTCCCCCGACCGCCAACCTGGAGCACCCGGACCCTGCGTGTAAGGTCGACCTTGTGCGCGGAAGCGCCAGGGAATTCCCGGTCCGCAGGGTGTTGAACCTGACCATGGGCTTCGGAGGCAAGGCCTCCACGATCATCCTAGGGAAATTCACCGGATAGAGGCCCATGAGTTTCTTCCTGCTGGCACCTCTTTTCGCGACAATAGCCAATCTGGCGCTGGCGATCTTCGTCTTCACCAGGGACGCGCGCCTGCGGGTCAACCAGGTGTTCTTCCTCTGGGGCTTCTCGTTGGCCCTCTGGAACTTCGGCGCCTTTGCGATGTTCTGGGTGCAGACGGAGAGCGCCGCCTGGTATTGGGCGCACATCCTGTCCTTTGGCGTGGTCCTGATCCCGGTGGCGGTCCTGCACCTCTCGCTGCTCCTCGCAAAGGTGTGGGCCCGCTGGTGGCTCGTGCTGGCCTATTCCGTGACGGCCCTCTTGGAGGTCAGCAACCTGACGGGATACCTCATTTCGGGAGTCCGTCACATAGGATACGCTTGGTACGAGGAGGCGGGTCCCGGGTTTTGGGCGTTCGCCGCCACGCTCCCGATGATGACCATACCGGCGATACTGGTCCTCATGAACTACAGGCACAGCCTTCCCCCGGGGCAGCGGCGCAAGTTCACCGTCCTGATCGGGGCGAAAATCATGCTGCTTGTCATGGGAACCCAGGACACGCTTCCCGTCCTGGGCATCACCCGTTATCCGGGCACGGACATCATCATCCTTCCGTGGGGCTCGCTGGCGGCCGGCATGTACGGATTCGCGATGGCCTACAGCGTCCTGCAGGATCAGCTGCTGGATGTCCGGATCACGCTGGGCCGATTCGCCGCGACCCTGGTCAGGCTGATGTTCCTTGTCGGGGTGGCCTTTCTGATTCTGTTCCTCGCGGCCGCCATCACGGGGGACTTCACGATGGCCTCCTTCACCGCGGCCATTGTCGCGGTCGCTGCCTCGGCGCTGGTGACGAATTACTTCTTCCCCAAGCTGCTTGGGCGCGCCTCCGAAGAGCTCGAGCAGCGCCTCCTGGGCGACCACTTCGAGTACCAAGAGCAGCTTCGCGCGTTCGGGGAGAACATGGCCGTCTACAACGACCAGACGGAGCTCACCGACGATCTCATGGCCATGTTGACGACGGCCATGCGCATCACGACGGCGCACGTGGCCGTGTTCGACTCGCGCACGGGCACGCGGCGGTTCAGCGCCACCCGCCCGCAGCAGCTTTCTCCGCATATACCCGAGAAGGCGGACAACATCATCTGCGATTACTTCAGGCAATCCGGTCAAAAATCGATCGACCTCAGGAACCGGCCGATCTTCGATTTCTGGAGGGCGAGCGGCACCGAGGCACGGGGCCTGCTGGGCTCCCTTGGGGCCGAGTACTCGTTTGCACTGGGAAGCCGGGGCGAGGTGATCGGCTACCTGGCGGTGGGAGGCAAGGGGGAGGGCAAGCCCTTCACGCTGCTGGACATTGAGCTCCTGCTGTCCCTGGTGGCCCAGCTGAGCCAGGCCCTGGACAGGCTCGCCCTCGTGGAGCAATCGCAGTTTGCTGAGAAGATGGAGCTCATGGCCGTCATGTCGCGCGGATTGGCGCACGACCTGAACAACTGCATCACGCCCGTGATGACCTACCTTCAGCTGCTTGGGATCAATGGGACGCGGGATCCCGGCGAGGAGCGGCTTCACCAGACCGCGATTGACAAGATGGAGGTGATGAGGCGCTACATTTCCGAGGCCATCTTCTTCGCCCAGACCCTCACGCCAAAATACTCGAGGGCGGGCCTCGCCAGCATAGTGGAAGCGGCCCGCGAGGTGGCCGCGGGCCGATGCGAGGCGGCCGGCGTCACGCTCGACGCGACCGAAGTGGAGGACCTGGTCGTGGTGGCAGACGGAATCCTGCTGCAGCGAATGACGGCCAACCTGATCGCGAACGCAGCGGACGCCTCAAAGCCGGGCGGCCGCATCTGGATAAGGGCAAGCAAGCTCATGGTGCCCGCGCAGCGCGGCCCGTGGTTCCGGCTTCAGGTCATTGACGAGGGCCATGGGATCGATCCGGAGCACATTGGAAAGGTGTTCCAGCCGTACTTCAGCACCCGCGATGCCGGCGACGGCGCTCGGGGATTCGGGCTCGGGCTGACGATGTGCGAGAAGATCGTGGATCTGCACCGCGGCGTCATCAAGATCGAGTCGACGTTGGGAAAGCAGACCGTGGTCACGGCGGACATGCCGGTCGATCCGAGGGAGGGCGCAACGTGACGCTCATCGTTGTCACGCAGGATTCGAACCTGTGCCCGGCGCTGATGGAGGCGCTCGATCTGGAAGAGTCCAACATCAGGGTCGTTTCATCGGTTGAACTTGCCATCCAGACGTGCGCGCCCGGCGCGTCGCGGTGGATGGTCATAGACGCGGAGAAGGTGGACGGCGATTTCCTCGCGGCCGTCCAGATGGCAAAGGGCGCAGGGTTTGTCAGGATTGCCGGGCTGGTGAAGGAGCGCTCCCAGGCCTGGGAGGAAAAGGCCATCGTCGACGGAGTCGCGCACTTTCTCGGACGCCCCATAAACGGGGCCATCTGGAAGGCGCTCGGCATAGGCCGCAAGGAGAGCAACCCTCCGTTCGTCGCCAGGCAGGAGCCGCCTCACGGGTCCGGGAGGGACGGACAGATGCGGCGCAGTCACGCCGTCGCCGCAATGCTCGAGTACACCCAGCTGATGAGGGAGGTCGTGAGCGGGGAACTTCTCGACTCGTTCATGGAACGCCTGAGGAGAATACTCGGAGCGACCAGGTGCCTGCTGTTCCTCCAGAGCGAGGAGTCCAAGGTCTGGCTGACCTGCGCCTACCGGGCGGGCATCTCGAGCGACGTGGCCGCGAACATCAGGATCAGCCTGAACGAGGGGTTGGGGCTGCTGGTTCGGAAGAAGGGATGCATCGTCCGCCGGCAATGGGCGGAAATGGGCGTCGCCGACGACGCGCGTGGCGAGATGGAGGTGCTGGAAGCCGACTACGCGATACCCGTCCACGACAAGGAGGTGGTCCGGGGCGTCCTGCTCCTCGGCGGGTCCATTCTCGGGGAGCCGTTTGAAGAGGACGCGCTGCAGGTCATCTACAACCTGCTGGAGGAGCTCGCAACCGCGCTCGGCATACGCAAGCTGATCGAGGACAACCGCAAGGAATCGGAGCTGCTCAGGGTCATGCTCGATGCCCCGGGCGAGGCCGTCATCGCGGTGGATGACGCCCTGGCGATCCGGTACTGCAACGCCAGGGCCCAGACGGTCCTGTTCGGAGGACGGGCCAAGAGCCCAAGCTTCCACGGCCTGCCGCGGGAGCTGGCGTCGGCAATCTACACGACGCTGAAGAAGAAGCGGGGGCGCGTCACGGGAAAGCTGGAGCTCTCGAACCCGCCCGAGAAATTCGCCTATTCGACGGACCTGCTTCCCGGCCCCGTCGTCATCGCGAAGCTGTCGGACCGGACGGAGGGGATTGACGCAGCCGCCGGCGCGGAGGGCCAGCGGCTGCTCCGCCGGGTGGGCCGCCAGCTGTCAAACGAGCTGAAGAACGGCCTCACAAGCGTCACGACATGCGCGCAGCTCCTGGCCATGAAACGCTCGGCGCCCAACGAATTGAAGGAGATGGGCGACATCATGAGCAAGGACGTCCACCGGCTCGGCCGGCTTTCGGACAACCTCTACATCCTTTCGAAGGCGCGCCTGGAATTCAGCGACGTCTCCAACGTCGCCGAGGTGTTAAAGGCAGCCTGGGAAAAGGCCCTCTCCCACGCGGAGCGGCCCTGCAGGCTGGAGCAGACCGGCGGCGCCGCCGAGACATCGATCGCCTGCGACAGGAGGGCCATCGAGGTGGCCCTCGCTGAGATATTCCTGAACGCGATCCAGGCCGGCGCAAATGAGGCCGCCAAGCCGATCACCTGCGCCGTCAGCCACCACGACGATGTGGTGAGCATCCTGGTCAAGGGGCCCGGGCCTTGGGTCGACGACAGCCGAATCGGCGAGGCATTCTTCTCGACCAAGGCCGTCGGCGTGGGGCTGGGCCTCACGGTGGCCAAGAAGGTCATCACCGATCACGGCGGGAAGCTGTCGGTCGACACGGAGCGAGGTGTCGAGATCGAGCTGCCGACCGCCGACGATTAACGATCTATGCAAACAATACTTGTCATTGATGACGAAAGCGGCGTCCGGATGTCGCTGGAAATGGTGTTCCGGTCGATGTACCGCGTCGTGGCCGCAGCGAATTCCACCGAGGCCCTCGAGCTTCTGGCAAAGGAGTCGCCGCAGGTGGCGATACTCGACATCAAGATGGTCGGTGAGAGCGGATTGGACCTTCTTCCCACCCTCAAGCTGCGCGATCCCCAGCTGGAGGTGGTCATGCTGACCGGCTACGAGACGATCGACGCGGCAAAGCTCGCGCTCCGGAGGGGAGCGTGCGACTTTCTTTCAAAGCCCTTCGACATCGGAACCCTCAAGCAGGCCGTGGAGCGCGCCTTCAAGCTGCGGGCGGCGAGCGAGGCTGCGGAGCGGAGCCGCCTGCTCACGCGCGAGCTGAGGCTGGCGAACCCCGCCCTCACCACGGACCATTTCTTGATGCAGATGGGCGTCCTTCACGACGTCCGCAACATGCAGACGGTTCTCAACGGATATTTCGACCTGATGGATCTGGCGCTTGAGGATATGCGGGGGGGCGGTGCGACGGCGGCCCAACTGGGCGCGCTCCATGCCCAGATCAAGACGGTCCACCACTCGCTGGACACGTGCATGCAGATGATGAATCGATTCCTTTCGTTCGGCCGGCAAAGCATGCAGACCAACTCCGAAGCGGACATCGCCACCATACTCGGGGACATCAAGTCCTTCATCCAGACGCATCCGGACGCCCGGCTGAGCACGTTCGCAATCGATTCGCCGGGGGGCCCAATGATAGTCAAAGTGCCGTCGGGAGACGTGATCAGGATCCTGCTCAACGTCATTCTCAACGCGGCGCAAAGCACGAAGAAGAGGCAGAACATCGGCCTTTACCTCTCAAAGACCTCGGGCTCGCTCGTTTTCGCCGGAAACCCCGGGGGCAACTCGTTCGTCATCGGGCGCGAGAACCTGCAGCCGGACCAGCGCTACGTGACCGTGAGCGTGCAGGACCAGGGCCCCGGGATCCCGGAGGGCCTGATGCAGAAGATGCTGGAGACCTTCACGACGAGCAAGGCCGAGACCGGCGGCTCGGGGCTGGGGCTCGGCGTCGTCAAGCAAATCGTCGTGCAGAACCAGGGCGTCCTGAGGATCACCTCGGTGGTGGGCCGCGGCACCAACGTGTCGTGCGCGCTGCCCGGGAAACCGGACTAGGCAACGGCGCAGAGGCCCAAAGTGTGACCACCGCCCTTCTTTCGATCGGGTTCCTGGCCGCGGGCGCCGCATTCGCATGGATCGTGCAGGCCGGCCGCAGGGCCGCGATCGCCGAGCGCCTGAGGGCGGCCGAGTCGGACAACGCCCGCCTCGCCGCCGAGTTGGCCGGCGAGCGCGCCGCCCGCGCCGAGCTCGCCTCGGCTAAGGCCGATCTCGGGGCCGTGCTTGCCGGCGAGCGCGCCGGCGCCGACGCCCGCGTCGCCGAGCTGCGCTCGGCCCACGACCGCCTCAAGGCAGAGTTTGCCGAGCTTTCGGCAACGGCGCTCCGATCCAACCGCGACGACTTCCTGAAGCTCGCCGAGCAGTCCTTCGCCCTGCTCCACGACAAGTCGGCCGGCGACCTCGCCACCAGGCAGCAGGCGATAGATTCCCTCGTGAAGCCGCTGCGCGAATCGCTCGAGAAGGTTGACTCGAAGATTGCGGAGCTCGAGCAGCGCAGGGAGCGAGCCTACGGCGAGCTCGGCCGCCAGCTTGAGTCGCTGAGCTCGGCTCAGCTGCGGATGCATGCGGAGACGACGAAGCTGTCGATGGCGCTTAGCACCACGAGGACGGCCGGCACCTGGGGAGAGGTCCAGCTGAGGCGCGTCGTCGAGCTAGCCGGCATGACCGAGCACTGCGACTTCGCCGAGCAGCAGGTCTTTAGCGACGAGACCGGCCGCAACCGGCCAGACCTCGTGGTGTCGCTGCCCGGGGGGCAGGCGATCGTCGTCGACGCCAAGGCCCCCACCGAGGCGTACCGCGAGGCCGCGGTCGAGCCCGACCCCGAGCGCAGGCTCGAGAAGCTGAAGGAGCACGCGGCGAAGGTCCGCGGCCACGTTGAGGCCCTGGCGAGCCGCGACTACTGGGCGAAGATCGGCCCGTCGCCGGAGTTCGTCGTCCTCTTCCTGCCGGGGGACTCGTTCCTGGCGGCGGCGGTCGAGTCCGATCCCTCGATCATGGACCGGGCGATCACCAAGAAGGTTCTTCTGGCCACCCCGATGACGCTTGTCGCGCTCCTAAAGGCGGCGGCATACGGCTGGCGCCAGGAGGCCGTCTCGCGAAGCGCCGAGGAGGTTAGCGAGCTCGGGCGCCAGCTCTACGACCGGATCTCCAACTTTGCCGAGCACCTGGGCAGCACCTCCAAGGCGCTCGCCGCGGCCGTGAGGCACTTCAATGCGGCGATCGGCTCGTTTGAGCAGCAGCTGCTGCCTCGCGCCAGGCGGTTCGAGGAGATCGGGGCAAAGGGCACGAAGGAGCTCGAGGGGCCGGAGCGGGTCGAACCCGAGGTGCGCGAGGTCGGCAAGAAGAGCTGACGCGGACGCCCGCATGCACCTTGCGGCCCTGAACATTCATCCCGTGAAGTCCCTTCGCGGGCTGGCTGTCCAGTCGGCGGACGTCGACGCCCTTGGCCCGATCGGCGACCGGCGGTTCCTGGTCACGGACCCGGCGGGCCTCTTCCTGACCCAGCGGGCCGTGCCCCGGATGGCGCTGGTCGGGGCCTTTCTCGACGCCACGGGGCTCACGCTCCGCGCGGACGGATTCGGGGAAATCCGCGTCCGGAGGGCCCCCGACCCGGACGCGCCCATTCTGCGCGTGCGCGTCTGGAAGAACGAGGGCCTCCTCGCGGAGGACTGCGGGGACGGCGCGGCCGCGTGGCTGGCGGCGGTCCTTGCGACGCCCTGCAGGCTCGCGCGGATCGGGCCGGCCTTCAGCCGGCCGCTCAACCCGGCGCGCGCCCGCCAGGGAGACCTGGTCGGCTTCGCGGACGGATATCCATTCATGGCCGTCAGCGAGGCCTCGCTCCTCGACCTGAACGGCCGGATCGAGCGGGCGGGCGGGCGGCCCGTCCCGATGGACCGCTTCCGCGCCAACCTCGTCATCGCCGGCTGCGAGCCCTACGCCGAGGACACCTGGAGTCGGATCCGGATCGGGGCCGTCGTGCTGCGCGCGGCGGGCCCCTGCAAGCGATGCGTCATCACGACGACTGACCAGGCCACCGGCGCGCGCGGGGCCGAGCCGCTGCGGACCCTCGCGCTCTACCGGCGGAACCTGGCGGAGCCGACCTTGGTGAACTTCGGGCAGAATCTGGTCCACGAGGTCAAGGAGGGCCTGCTCCGCGTCGGCGATCCGGTCGATATTCTCGATTAGGCCGGAACCATTTTCTCGCCGCCGGGGTCCCGTCCCCTCAAACTCCAGCCAAGGACTCGCTTCCCAGCTTCGAACCCACTCAGCACCAACATGTCTTCAGGCCCCGCTTGGTCCCAGAAACTCCGCGAAGAAATCGGCAAGGCCGTCATCGGCCAGGAGGCCGTCGTCGAAAGGCTTCTCGTGTCCCTGCTCGCCGGGGGCCACGTGCTCCTCGAGGGGATGCCCGGCCTGGCCAAGACCTTGCTGGTCAAATCCTTGGCGTCATCGCTTGGCGTCCAGTTCGAGCGGATCCAGTTCACGCCGGACCTGCTGCCGAGCGACGTCGTCGGGACGATGGTCTTCCAGCCGAAGACCGGCGACTTCACCCCCCACCGGGGCCCGATCTTCGCCAACCTGGTCCTCGCCGACGAGATCAACCGCGCGCCGGCGAAGGTCCAGAGCGCGCTCCTGGAGGCCATGCAGGAGCGGCAGGTCACGATCGGAGGCCAGACCCACCCGCTGCCGAGCCCCTTCTTTGTCATGGCGACCCAGAACCCGATCGAGCAGGAGGGCACCTATCCCCTGCCCGAGGCCCAGACGGACCGCTTCCTCTTCAAGCTGCTCGTCGGCTACCCGAGCGCCGCCCAGGAATCCACGATGGTCCAGCGGTGGGGCCAGGTCACCCAGCAGCCGTCGCTCAACGCCGTTTCGAGCGGCGAGGAGCTTCTCGCGCTCCGCTCCGAGGTCGACCGGGTCCACGTCTCCCCCGTGGTCCAGAACTACATCCTGACCCTCGTGCGGGCGACGCGCACGCTCTCGGAGAACCCCGACGCCTCGGAGAGGCGGCTCAATTTCGGCGCGTCGCCGCGCGCCTCGCTCGCGCTTTACCAGGCCGGCCGCTCGCTCGCCTGGCTGCGGGGGATGGACTACCTGTCGCCCGCGCTCGTGCAGGAGCTCGCGCCCGACGTCCTCAGGCACCGGCTCGGCCTGACCTACGAGGCGGAGGCCGAGGAGATCACGACCGACGCGGTCATTTCCCAGGTCGTCACGACGACGCCCGTTCCGCCCGCTTGATGCTCCCCGGCAACAGCCAGGTCCGCAACCCGCTGGCGCTGCTTCGGCAACTCGAGTGGCGGGTCCGCCACGCGGTCGAGAACATCCTGAGCGGCCAGTACCGCTCGGCGTTCCGCGGCCGCGGCATCGAGTTCGACCAGGTGGTGCGCTACCAGTACGGCGACGACGTCCGCGACATCGACTGGAACGTGACGGCCCGGCTGGGCGAGCCCTACCGCAAGACGTTCGTCGAGGAGCGGGAGGTGACGCTTCTCCTGGTCCTCGAGGACTCGCCCACCCTCGACTTCGGATCGGCCTCTCAGTCAAAGCGGGAGGCCCTCCTCGAGCTCGCCGGGCTCGTGATGCTCCTCGGCGCGGTCAACGGCGACCGCGTCGGGTTCGTCCACGCCACTCCCGAGGGGCCCGTGTTCCGGGAGCCCGTCCGGGGCCGGGGGGCGATCCTCCACGCGGCGGCTTCGCTGATCGGGCGCCCCGCCCCCTCGCCGGCCAGCCCGCCCCCGCAGATACCCTGGCGCTTCGTGGCCCGGGCGGCCCCCAAGCACAGCATCCTCCTTTGGCTCGGGGATTTTCCGCCGAGACCCGAGCCCGACGGCTGGGCCGTTCTCAGGCGGCGCTACCAGACAATGGGGTTCCGCGTGGACGACCCCTGGGAGCGCAAGCTGCCGAGCGAGGGCCAGATCATCGCGTACGACCCCTCGGCCGGCCGCCTCCTGACGCTCGAGGGAAGCCAGGCAGACCGATCCGCCCACGCCGAGTGGCGCTCGGGGCGCGACGAGGCGTTTGAGGCGCTCTTCCCCGACCACCTGAGCCGGCTCGTCGTCAGCACGACCGACGACCGCTTCGACGCGCTCGTGCGGTTCTTCCACGCCAGGATGCGCGCCGGAGCGCGCCGGGGCACCTTGTAGCGCCATGAGCCCGCATTGGTTCCTCGCGCTGCCGGTGGCGGCCTCGAACCTGAGGCTCGCCGACCCCCTCTGGCTTGCCGCCGCGCTGGCGCTGCCACTGGCCGTCTGGCTGCGCGGGCGCGCCCGCGTGCCGGTGCTTCTCGTCCCCTTCGCCGCGGCCTGGCACCGGGCCTCGCTCGCCGCAGCCTCGAACTGGACCGCGGGATGCGCGCTGGCCGGGCTCGCGCTCGTCATCGGCGCCCTCGCCCGGCCCCAGAGGGTCGAGGACAAGCGCGACGTGCGGTCGCAGGGATACGACATCGTCCTGACGATCGACCTCTCCGGCTCGATGCTGAGCGAGGACTACGAGAAGGACGGCGTCCGGATAAACAGGCTCCAGGCGATCAAGCCGGTCATCCAGGCGTTCATCGAGAGGAGGCCGTCCGACCGGATCGGAGTCGTCGTCTTCTCCGGGAAGGCCTACACCCTAGCCCCCCTGACGACGAACCACGAGTGGCTGGCCAGGCAGCTCGAGCGGATGAGGATAGGCCTCATCGAGGACGGGACCTCCATAGGCGACGCGCTCGGGGTCGCCCTCACGCGCCTCGAGCAGTCGAACGAGGAGGAGAACGGCAAGCGCAAGGGCGCGTTCATCGTCCTGCTGACGGACGGCGCGAACAACATGGGCCTCCTGAGCCCCAGCCAGTCCGCGCAGCTCGCCAAGGCGCGGGGGGTCCCGATCTACACCATCGGCGCCGGCAAGGACGGGCTCGTGCCGTTCCCCATCTTCGACGACACCGGAAAGAAGATCGGCTACCGGCGGATCCCGGCCGACCTCGACGAGGACGCGCTCAGGGCCATCGCGAACACGACGGGAGGGCGGTTCTTCAGGGCCGCGGAGACCGGCACGATCGAGTCGGCGTTCGAGGCGATCGACTCAAACGAGAAGATAGACTTCCAGGCGAAGAGCTATCTCCTGACGACCGAGCTCTTCCCGTGGCTCGCCGTCCCGGGCCTCGCGCTGTTCGGGGCCGGCGCCTGGCTGTCTAGGCAACGATGACCTTCGCGTGGCCCCAGCTCCTCTGGCTCCTGGCCGCCCCGGCGGGGCTCCTGTTCTGGGAGCTCATGCGCAGCCGCCGATTCGCGGGGGTCGTCCACCCCAAGATAATTCGAGCGCACGCGGGCATAAGGACCGTCAGCCTCTCCGGCGACGCGCAGGCCCCCCTGGGCTCCCCCAGGCGGCGCCTGCTCCTGTGCGCCGGGATGGCGTTCGCAATCCTCGCCCTGGCCCGCCCCCAATGGGGCCGGCTCGACGAGCCCGTGTTTGACCAGTCCCGCGAGATCGTCGTCGCGCTCGACCTGTCGCGCTCGATGCTCACGTCGGACGTCGCCCCGTCGCGCCTCGAGCGGGCGAAGCTCCTGGTCCTGTCCCTCCTCGACCGGCTCCGCGGCGAGCGCGTGGGCCTCGTCGTCTTCTCCGGCACCGCGTTCCTCCAGTCGCCTGTCAGCGCGGACTACGAGATCCTGCGCGAGTTCCTGCCGCTGCTCGGGCCCAACTTTCTCCCGGAGGGCGGGACCAACTACGAGGAGCTGCTCAACACGGCGGCCGAGGCGTTCAGCGGAGGCTCGTCGGCGGACCGCTTCCTCATCATCCTAAGCGACGGCGGGGCCACCGACGAGAACTGGCGGGACGCAGTCGGCGCATTGTCCAAGCGCGGGATCCGCGTGATCGCCCTCGGCGTCGGCACGGAGAACGGCGGCATGATCCCGGACGGGGCGGGCGGCTTCATGAAGGACGAGAACGGCGCGGTCGTCCTCTCCAGGCTCGAGAACGACACCCTGCGCGAGCTGGCGGGCGCCACCCACGGCGTCTACGTCGACGCCAGCGGGTGGGTCGACCTGGCCCAAGTGCTCTCATCCACGGTCGAGGCGGGACGCAAGGGCCGCTTTGTCGAGCACAACAGCGTGCGGCTCGTCGAGCGGTACCAGTGGGCGCTGGCGCAGGCGCTCGCCTGCCTCCTGGCGAGCTTCTGCATCGAGTTCCCCGTCCGGCCTAAGTCGAGGGACGTCCGCCTGAGCGTCGCGCCGGCCGCGGGCTCGGCGCCGAGGCGCGCCGCCGCGGCGGCGGCTGTCGCGGCGGCATTCCTGCTCGGCGCGACCCGCGCCTGCGCCGACAGCGTGTCGGACCCGGCCGCATCCCTGTCCAAGATAGTCGGCCGCCTGTCCGCCCAGGACCGGTGCAGCGCCCCGGACTGGTCGGAGCTCGGGCGCGAGACGATAAACTGGGGCCAGCACCTGCGCTCCGCCGAACAGGAGGTGCCGGAGGGGCCCGTCCGCGACGCGCTCGCGGCGGTGGACGCGGGCTCGCGCATGGACCCCAGGGCCGCGGATTGGGCCGCTATGCGCGCCGACCTGGAGGAGCTCCTGCGGAAGCCGCCGGAGAAGAAGCCGCCGCCCCAGCAACAACAGCAGCAGCAGCAGCAACAGCAGCAGGACCAGAACCAGGAGCAGAAGCAGGACCAGCAGCAGGGATCCCCGTCCCAGCCCGGCCAGCAGGACAATTCGCGCGCCTCGAACACTGGGCGACAGGACAAGCCGCAGCAGGCCGGAAGGCCCGAGGCGCAGCGCGCATTCGGGGACATGGGCAAGCCCACCCCGGCCCCGCAGGAGCCGGGCGAGCCCAACAGCTCGATGCAGCGGGTGGGCGGCCCGCCGAAGGCGCGGGCCGAAGATCCGGCGCGAACGGACCCCGAGCTCGCCGTCCCCCTTGAGAAGCTGGAGCAGGTCAGGAACCAGGACTCGCCCGGGGAGCTGTTCGAGCTGCTGCGCCGCGGGGAGCCCACGCCCACGCCGAACAAGGGCAAGAACTGGTGAAGCCGATGGCCCGGGCATACATAGGCACACTCCTCCTCGCTGCCGCCCTCGCGGCACCGCCGGCCCTCCGCGCCCAGTCCGTCCGCTGGGAGCCTCCCCGCGGGACGCTCCCGGTCGGCCAGGTGTCGCAGCTGCAGCTCGTGTTCGACGACTGCACGCCGAACGACACCCCGGTTCCGCCCAAGGTGGACGGCCTCAGGATCGACTACGAGGGCCAGTCGAGCAACATCTCGATGGTCAACGGCACCTTCTCCCGGAACGTGTCGGTCGCGTACGCGGTGCTCCTGTCGAAGCACGAGGACGTGGAGATCCCCTCGTTCTCGGTCGACACGAGCAAGGGGCGCCTGCGCGTGCCCGCGGCCCGCTTCGGCCCGGCGGGCGCCACGGTGGGCGCGAGCGGCGTCTCCCTGAGCGACGCCGCGCAGGCGAAGCTCGTGGCGGCGCCGGAAAGCGTCTGGGCGGGGGAGCTCTTCGACCTCAGGTACACGATCGACATCGGCGCGGGATACTATCCGAACTGGGAGCGCGGAATCTTCGACTGGGACCCGAGCCCGCTCGTCATCGAGGACTGGTCGCAGCCCGCGCCGTTCGAGACCGGCGGCGCGGAGCCAAGGACGGGGCTCTCGTACCACACGCGCGCCATCGCCCGCACGCCCGGCAGGCTGCGGCTGAACCCCACGAGCCAGATCGTCAGCCTGAGCGTCGGCGTCACGGGATTCGGCTTCTTCCAGCAGCGCCAGTACCAGCAGTTCGCCGTCCCGGGCGCCCCGACCACGATCGAGGTGAGGCCCCTTCCCCCAGGGCCAGACGGGTTCACGGGCGCCGTGGGGGATTTTCAGCTGGCCTCGAAGGTGGTGCCCGTCCACGTCAGGACCGGAGAGCCGGTGACCTGGACCGTCGAGCTGTCGGGCACCGGCAACTGGCCCGAGATCAAGGGGCTCCCGTCGCGCGAGGTCCCGGGCAGCTTCCAGGTGATCCAGCCGAGGCCCAAGCGCACGCAGCCCCAGGGCAAGCTCTTTGACGGGACGCTGGCCGAGGACGTCGTGCTCGTGCCGACGCAGCCGGGCACCTACGAGCTGCCGGCCCTGAACTTCGCGTACTTCGACCCGAAGGGCGGCGCCTACAGGGTGATCTCCGCGCCCGGGGGCACGGTGATCGTCGACGCGGCCGCGCAGGCCGCGGGCCCCGCGGGCGCCGGCCCGCCCGGGGCGGCGGCCGCCGGCGCGGCCCCCGGCGCGCCGACTCCGGGGCCCGAGTTGAAGCCCCCCGAGCCGCCGGCCGGCGCCCTTGGGGATCCGCTCGGCCCGGCGGACCCGGCCCCCGGGCCCCTGCACGCGCAGGCGCTTTCCATCTACTGCGCGATCCCGTTCGCTCTTGTCGGCCTCCTCTGGGCCGCCTTGGCCTACCGGCGGGCGCGCGCGACCGATCCCCTGAACCCCCGGCGGGAGGCCCGCCTGCGGATCGCGGCCACGTTGGAGGCGCTGAGGAGCGCCCCGGTTGTGGGCAAGCCGCCGCTCCTCCTCGCCTGGCAGCGCGACGCCGCCGTGCTCTTCGAGATCGCCCTTGCGGCCCCCCCCGCCGCGGCCCTGAGCGATCCCGAATGGAACGCCCTCTGGGCCGAGGCCGACCGGTGCCTCTACAGTTCGACCATGGCCCTGCCGGGCGACTGGATCTCCCGCGCGCAGGCGGCGCTCGAGAGGAAGAGCCTGCGCAAGTTCAGCGCGGCGCGGGCCCTGCTCCCGCGCAATCTCCTGCCCTTCCTGGCCCTCGTGGTCGCCGGCGCGCTGGGCTGCCTGTCGCTCCGCGGCGCCGATCCCAGGGCCTCCTACATGAGCGGCGACTTCGCGTCGGCCGCCGATGCCTGGGCCAAGCGGGTGGCCGCGCAGCCGCTCGACTGGTCGGCGCGCCACAACCTCTCGCTCGCGCTCGCCCAGCAGGACCGCTGGGGCGAGGCGGCGGCCCAGGCCTCGGCCGCGTTCGTGCAGAACCCCGGCGACCCGGCCACCCGCCGGCAGGCGGCGCTCGCCTGCGACAAGGCGGGCTTCGTGCCGGAGCCCCTTGACGCGCTCCTGCAGTCGGGCCCGGTCGGATCGCTGGCCCGGCTCGAGTCCCCGGCCGGCTGGCAGCGCGCGGGCATCGCGGCCGCGGCGCTGGCCGCCTTGTCGGTGGCGCTCCTTCTCACGTCAGGCTACGCAGCGGGGCGCCGGGCCTGGGTCTCGGCGACGGCGCTCTCGGCGCTGGCGACGGCGATTGTCCTGGCCGCGGCCTCGCTGGCCGCGTACCGCGCGTACGGGATAACGGCCGACACCCGAGCAGTCGTCGTCTGGCGCACCGGCCTCCTCCGCTCGATCCCCACCGAGGCCGACGTCTCCCAGAAGACGACGCCGCTGGCGGCCGGGAGTGCGGCGATCGCCGACAAGGCGTTTCTCGGCCGCTGGATCCGCCTGGAGTTCCCCAACGGCCAGAGCGGATGGGTCCCGAGCGGCGAGGCCGTGTTCCTCTGGGGCTCTCCCCCGGGGGCCGACTAGCCCAGGGCCAGGGTCTTCGCGACCATCCTCCTGACGGATTCCTCCGGGTTGAGGGCGGGCGCGCGCGCGACGTCAACCCAGGAGAGCTCCCTCGACTCGTGCGTCGCCGCCAGCGGCTCCGACGGCTCGGCCTCGACCAGGAACCTGATGTCGAAATGCCAGTGGCCCGGCGCGCCCGCGCGCGCCGGGATCCAGTGGCGGTCGACGTCAAAGATCCGGGGGTCGACGGCGCGCAGCCGCGACAGCCCGCTCTCCTCGCGGGCCTCCCTGAGCGCCACGGCGAGCAGGTCCGGATCCCCGTCGGCGTGGCCGCCCAGCTGGAGCCACTTTCCGAGCTTGGTGTGGAGCGTCAGCAGCGTCCGGCGCCGGTCGGGGCTCAGGATCCAGGCGGAGCCCGTGAGGTGGCCCGGCGCACACGAGCGCAGGAGGCAGTCCGGATGGGACTCGACGAAGGCGATCGTCCGGGCGACCGCGAGGGCCTCCTCCCCGGGGAGAGAGCGCTCCCGGTGCAGGCGGAGGAGCCCGAGGACGGCCGCGCGGTGCATCCGCCTTACGGTGCCTTCCTCCAGATCGCGTCGGCCTCGAACGGGTCCGGCGCGTGCAGGAGGGGCCAGACCTCCTCGATGCGGGCCGCGACCGAGAAGAGCGCGTGCAGTCCGTCGGACTTGAAGCGCTCCCGGGTCATGCGCTCGAAGAACCTGAGGAGGTCGTCGTAGTAGCCGTCCTGGTTGAATACGACGACCGGCTTGCTGATGCGGTTTATGTACCTGAGGGTCATGATCTCGGCCAGCTCCTCCAGGGTCCCGATCCCCCCGGGGAGCGCGAGGAAGGCCGCGGCGCGCTCCTCCATGATCCGCTTCCTGTCGCGCATCGAGTCGACCGTGATGAGCTCGTCCGCGCCCTCGTAGGCCAGCTCGCGCTCCCTCATGAATGTCGGTATCACGCCGACCACGCGGCCGCCGGCCTCCGTCACCGCCCGCGCGAGCGACCCCATCATCCCGACGTTGCCGCCCCCGTAGACGAGGCCCCAGCCGTTCGCGACCATGGCGCGGCCCACCGCCTCGGCGGAGCGGTAGTACCTCGCCTCGAGCCTCGTCGAGGAGCCGCAATAGACGCACAGGAGCTTTGCCATGGTGCCAGCAGGTGACACGATGGGGGTCCGCGCACGAAAATGAACCAAAATTCTTGAGCCCGCCCCGCCCATACCGGGGGCGCCTCGCCCCCTCCCCTACCGGCTACCTCCACCTCGGGCACGCCCGCACCTTCTGGGTCGCGGCCCGGCGCGCCCGGGAGGCGGGAGGCGCCCTGGTCCTGCGCAGCGACGACCTGGACGCCGCGCGCTACCGCATGGACTTCGCAAGCGCCATGCTCGACGACCTGCGGTGGCTGGGGTTGGCCTGGGACGAGGGCCCCGACGTCGGGGGCCCCCACGCCCCCTACAATCAGAGCGAGCGGCGCCCCCTCTACCGCGCCGCCCTTGAGAGGCTCCACGCGGCAGGCATGATCTACCCGTGCTCGCGGACGCGGCGCGACGTGATCGAGGCGGCCGGCGCGCCCCACGAGGGGGCGGACGACGAGCCCGTGTATCCCGCCGCGTTCCGCCCAAGCCCGGACGAGCCGCTGCCCCCGCTGGGGCCGGCGATCGGCGTCAACTGGCGCCTGCGCGTGCCCGACGGCGAGGAGCTCGCGTTCGACGACGGCCGCCTGGGGCCGCAGCGCGCGGTCGCCGGGCGCGACTTCGGCGACTTCCCGGTCTGGCGCAAGGACGACTGCCCGAGCTACCAGCTGGCCTGCGCCGTCGACGACGCGGCGATGGGGATCAGCGAGGTCGTCCGCGGCGAGGACCTCGTCCGGTCGACCTTCCGCCAGCTCCTGATCTACCGCGCGCTCGGGCTCGCCGCCCCCGCCTTCTTCCACTGCCCGCTCATGGCCGACGAGAGCGGCAGGCGCCTCGCCAAGCGCCACGACTCCCTGAGCCTGCGGACCCTGCGCTCGCGCGGGCAGGCCCCCGAATCCGTCCTCGCCGCCTGGGAGCGGGAGGGCGCCGGGGGGGCGCGCGGCGAGCCAAACGACATCTTGCCACGCCGTGCCCCGATGGGGTAGGCCATGGGCAAACCCGCGGCACGCGGGCGCCGGAGGACCCCCCAATGAAACGCAACATCCTCGCCCTTGCCCTGCTCCTTTCGCCCCTGTCGGCCTCCGCCGAGACGCTCGACCTCGGGACCCATGGGACGTTCACGATGGCCGTCCCCAAGGGCTGGACGTTCTCGGCCACCAAGGAGGAGGACACCGGCTTTGCCATCATACTGACGCCGCCCCCGGACGTGAACGCGCGGCTCCTCTTCAACCTGGTATTCGTGCCGCCGGGCGAGCCCTCCTCCAAGGACGACGTCCGCGAGAAGGTCCTCACCATCAGCGACCAGTTCGTCAAGGACTCGGTCGAGCAGAAGAAGGTGCTGCGCGAGTTCGCGGTGACGTCGGGCTACGGCGCCTACTGCCTCTTCACGGACGCCTCGCTGGTCGGCCAGCCCCCGAAGAAGGACTCCTTCAAGGTGATCGCGGTCGGCATGATCCGCTTCAACGACGACCTGGCGGCGGCCGTCAGCCTGGTGACCGACGACGCGAAGGGCCCGGACATGGAGGCGATGCTCAAGGCGGTGTCGAGCGCGGCCGTGGCGCCCAGGAGATGAGCCGGTCGCTCGCCGCCGCAGCCCTTCTCCTGGCGGGCGCCGCGCAGGCCGCGACCGTCGCCGGCCTGCGCTGCGAGTACCTCGTCGATCCGCAGGGCATCGACGTCGCCAGGCCGAGGCTCGGCTGGGTCATCACCTCGCAGCGGCGCGGCGAGGCGCAGTCGGCCTACCAGGTCCTCGTGGCTTCGAGCCCGCAGCTGCTGGAACGGGGCATCGGCGACCTCTGGGACAGCCGCAAGGTCGACTCGCCGGACTCGGCCCTGGTGACATACCAGGGCCAGGAGCTCGGCTCGCTGCGCGCCTGCTACTGGAAGGTGTGCGTGTGGGACCGCAAGGGCCACGCGTCCAATTGGAGCAGGCCTGCGATGTGGTCCATGGGTCTCCTGCAGCCCGGGGACTGGAGGGCGAGGTGGATCGGGCTAGAGCCCGAGAGCGCAGCCGGGGACGCGTCCCGGCGGCTTCCGGCGCGGTGGCTGCGCAAGGAGTTCCTCGCGGTGGGCAGGGTCAGCCGGGCGACCGTCTGCTACAGCGGCCTGGGCTGGTCCGAGCTCTACATCAACGGCAAGAAGGTGGGCGACGCCGTGCTCTCCCCCGCCCTGAGCGACTACCGCAGGCGGGTGTTCTACGTGACCCGCGACGTCAGCTCGGCGGTGCGCCAGGGCCCGAACGCGGTCGGGGTCGTGCTCGGCAACGGCCGGTTCTACGCGCCGCGCCTCGCGAACCCCAAGACCGAGACTTTCGGCGCCCCTAAGCTCCTCCTCCAGCTCCGGATCGAGTACGAGGACGGCAGCTCCGAGGAGATCCTGAGCGACGGGAGCTGGAAGCTCAGCGCCGACGGGCCGATCGTCGCCAACAACGAGTACGACGGCGAGGAGTACGACGCCCGCAAGGAATTCGAGGGCTGGGAGAGCCCCGGGTTCGACGACTTCGACTGGAAGGCCGCGCAGCTCGTGGCGGCGCCCGCAGGGGCAATGTCGGCCCCGATGATCGACCCGATCCGGGTGACCGGGGTGGTCAAGCCCGTCTCGGTTCGCGAGGCGAGGCCGGGGATTTTCGTCTACGACATGGGCCAGAACTTCGTGGGCTGGTGCCTGCTCAGGGTCTCGGGCCCTGCGGGCCAGAGGGTCAGCCTGCGCTTCGCGGAGCGGCTGCGCGACGACGGCACGCTCTACGTCGACAACCTGAGGAGCGCGAGGGCGACCGACCTGTACACGCTCAGGGGGGGCGGGCCCGAGTCGTTCGAGCCGCGCTTCACGCTCCACGGCTTCCGCTACGTCGAGCTCACCGGGTACCCGGGGACCCCGGGGCCGGAGGCGATAGAGGGCCACGTCGTCGGCGACGACCTAGAATCCGCGGGCGACTTCGCGTGCTCGAGCCCCCTGCTCAACCGCATCTACGGGAACGTCGTCTGGGGCGTGCGCGGCAACTACCGCAGCATCCCGACCGACTGCCCGCAGCGCGACGAGCGCCAGGGCTGGCTCGGAGACCGCGCGGCCGAGTCCCGGGGCGAGGCCTACCTCTTCCGCAACAACGCGCTCTACGCGAAGTGGGTGCAGGACATGGCCGACGCCCAGCGCGACGACGGCGCGGTCCCCGACGTCTGCCCGGCCTACTGGGCGTTCTACGGCGACAGCGTCACGTGGCCGGCCGCGATCGCGATCATCCCGGGGGCTCTGCTGGACCAGGACGCCGACCTGGGCCTGCTGCAGCGCGCCTACCCGGCGATCGCCAAGTGGCTCAACCACCAGGTCGCCTTGGTCAGGGACGGCGTCTCGACCCGCGACACGTATGCCGACTGGTGCGAGCCTCCGGAGAGCCCCGCCCTCATCCATTCAAAGGACCCGTCGCGCAAGACAGCCGGCCCCATCCTGGCCACGGCCTACCTCTACCACTGCCTGCAGCTCGGGGCGCGCTACGCGAGGGTCCTCGCGAAGCCGCAGGACGAGAGGCGCTTCCTGATCGCGGCCGAGCGGCTCAGGGCGGGCCTCAACGGCCGCTTCTACAGGAAGGGCCCCGGCCAGTACGACAACGGCTCGGCCACCTCGTACATCCTTCCGCTGGCGTTCGACATGGCGCCCGAGGCGGACCGGGCGCGCGTCATGGGCCGCCTGGTCGCCAAGATCATGAAGGACAACGGAGGCCACGCCTCCCACGGGCTGGTCGGGGGCCAGTGGGTGAACCGCCTCCTGACCCGCTACGGCCACGGCGACGTGGCCTACGCGATGGCCACCCAGACGAGCTACCCGAGCCTCGGCTACATGGTGACGAGGGGCGCCACCACCGTCTGGGAGCTCTGGAACGGGGACACCGCCGACCCGTCGATGAACTCCGGCAACCACGTGATGCTGGTGGGCGACCTGATAACGTGGCTCTACGAGGACGTCGCCGGAATCGCGCCCGACGAGGACCGGCCGGGCTTCCGCCACATCCTCATGCGGCCGACGCCCGTCGGCGACCTGACGTGGGTCAAGGCCAGCTACCGCTCGCTCTACGGGACCGTCTCAAGCGAGTGGAGGCGCGACGGCGACGCCTTCCTCCTCGACGTCACGGTGCCCGCGAACGCCACGGCGACCGTGTCCGTGCCGGCGCGCGACGCCGCGTTGGTAACCGAATCAGCCAAGCCGGCCGCCCAGGCCGACGGAGTCCGCTTCCTCGGCCAGGAGGAGAAGGCCGCGGACTACGAGGTCGCGGCGGGGACGTACCACTTCCGGTCGGTCCCCGCCGACTGACCGGGATGAGCCGCGCCGAGCAGCAGCGACCCAGATGACCATACGCATCGGAGTCATCAACGTGTCTGACAGGGCCAGCGCCGGGGTCTACGAGGACACCCCCGGCAAGGCCTGCGTCGCCCTCCTGCGGGAATGGCTCGCGACGGCGTTCGAGGTCGACTACAGGGTCGTCGCCGACGACCGGGCGCTCATCGAGTCCGAGCTCAGGCGCATGGCGGACGTCGCCGGCTGCTGCCTCGTGGTGACGACCGGCGGGACCGGGCCCGCCATGAGGGACGTCACCCCGGAGGCGACGGCCGCCGTCTGCGACAAGCTCCTGCCCGGCTTCGGCGAGGCCATGAGGGCCGCGTCGCTGGCGTCGGTTCCCACCGCGATCCTGTCCCGCCAGACCGCGGGCATCCGCGCCGCGACGCTAATCGTCAACCTGCCCGGGCGCCCCAAGGCCATCCGCGAGAACCTGCAGGCGGTGTTTCCCGCGATCCCGTACTGCATCGACCTCGCAGGCGGGCCCAGGCTCGAGACCAACGAGGCGGTGATGAAGGCCTTCCGCCCGAAGGCCTGATCGCGCGTTGCGCGCGGCGCGAAGGGTGCCATACTTGGGCCGAAACCCCCGTCCCCATGCCCAACCTATCCGCACCGGACCTCACGCAGCACCCGCCGCGCAGCCCGCGCGTCCGCCTCGGCGGCTACGTCCACCTCCCGCGCCTCCTCGACAAGGCCCGCGCAACCCTCTCCGGCAAGGCCGGCGAGTACCACTACAACTGCCCGCTCGACCAGCACTTCTTCAACTTCACGGGAATCGACCACGAGGCGCTCCTGGCCGAGCTCAGGCCAGGCAGGTCCGACTCCGAGATGCTCGCCTGGGTCCGGGGCCGCACCAAGCGCCTGCCCTCGGAGATCGCAGCCTGGTCCGCGTGGATGACCTCGCACGCCCCCGGCGGGGCCCCGGGCCACGAGTGGTTCGGCGAGGTGATAAAGGCCGGCTCCGGCGACCGGGACGACATCCACGGCTTCTTCGACCTGCTAGACATGGACGACTTCGTGAGCTTCGGCGGGAAGGGCTGAGGGGACCGCCCGCCGGGGGAGCGCTACAGCTCCGTGTACTTGGCTGAGCGCCCCCTTGCCTTGTCGATCGGGTACTTGCGCGCGTTGGCCTGCATCTTGGCCTCGATGTTGGCCGCGATGTCGAGGCCCGTGGCATTGGCGAACTCGAGGGCGTAGATGACGACGTCGGCCAGCTCCTCGCCGATCCTGGCCCTCTTCTGCGGCTGGAGGGCCACCTCGCGCGACTCCTCGGGGCTCGCCCACAGGAAATGCTCCATGAGCTCCCCCGCCTCGGCCGCGAGCGCCATGCTCAGGTTCTTCGGGGAGTGGAACTGCTCCCAGTCGCGCTCGCGCGCGAACGCGAGCACCCGTTCCTTCAGTTCTGCAAGGGTCGTGGCGGAGTCTAGTAGCGAGGGCATGGGCGGACTGTGGCGGAGCCCGGGTCCGGGCGCAATTGCGCGTCGGCGCCGGCCGGGCCCCCGGGAGCGGGGCCGGCGGGCCCTCCCGCGGCGCGCCCCCCGGGGCGCGCGGCCGGCGCCCGAATCCATTTGAACCCGAAAATGCGCTCGGGCGTAATGGCGCCCACCCGAATGAGCAGCATGCCAGACGAAAGGGCGCCGGGCGGGCCGCCGGGGACTCGGCCGGCCCCCGGAGCTTCGGAGGCGCCTGGGCCCGGGCCGGGTCGGGACGGGCCCGTCCCGGGGACGGGCTGGGCCTTCGGCCTGCTCCTGCTTGGCGCGACGCTCCTCGCCTACGCGCCCGCATGGCATGCCGGGTTCATTTGGGACGACAACGGCCACGTGACCCGCCCGGACCTGCGCTCGCTCCACGGCCTCTGGAGGATATGGGCCGAGCCCGGGGCGACCCAGCAGTACTATCCCCTCCTCCACTCCGCGTTCTGGCTGGAGCACCGCCTCTGGGGGGACTCCCCGCTAGGCTACCACCTTGCCAACATCGCCCAGCACGCGGCCGCGGCCCTCCTCCTCCTTCGCATCCTGCGCCGCCTGGAACTGCCCGGCGCCTTTCTCGGCGCGGCGGCGTTCGCGCTGCACCCGGTCTGCGTCGAGTCGGTCGCCTGGGTCTCGGAGCAGAAGAACACGCTCTCGGCGGTGTTCTACATGGCCGCCGCGCTGGCCTACCTGCGCTTCGACCGCGGGCGCCGGGCGCCGTGGTACGCCGCCGCGTCGGCCCTCTTCCTCATGGCGCTCGCGGCGAAGACCGTGACGGCGACGCTTCCGGCCGCCCTTCTCGTCGTCCTCTGGTGGAGGCGCGGGCGGCTGTCCTGGCGGGGCGACGCGATTCCCCTTGTCCCGTGGCTTTGCATCGGGGCCGGGGCCGGCGTCCTGACCGCATGGGTGGAGCGCAATTACATCGGCGCGGCCGGGACCCCCTACGGGCTCGGCGCGGCGGCGCGCCTCCTCGTGGCCGGCCGGGCCGTCTGGTTCTACCTCGGGAAGGTCTTCTGGCCGGCGAGGCTGGCCTTCATCTACCCGCGATGGTCCGTGGACGCGGCAGCGGCGTGGCAGTACCTGTACCCCGCGGCCGCGGCCGCCGCGCTCGCGGCCCTCTTCCTGCTGCGGCGCCGCGCGCGCGGCCCCCTGGCCGCCGCGCTGCTCTACGCGGGAACGCTCCTGCCGGCCCTCGGGTTCGTGGACGTCTTCCCGTTCGTCTACTCGTATGTCGCCGACCACTTCCAGTACCTCGCCGTGGCGGTCGCCGTCTCGGCGGCCGCGGCTGCGCTGGCGACGTCGGCCGCCCGCCTGCCGCCGCCGGGGCGCCTCGCCGCGGCGGCCGCGGCCGCCTGCGCCGTGGCGGCCCTCGGCCTCCTTACGGCGCGCCATTGCGCGGCCTACGGCGACGCCGAGACCCTGTGGCGGACGACGATCGCCAGGAACCCGGAGTGCTGGATGGCCTATGAGAACCTCGGCGGCGTCCTCTTGGAGAAGGGCCGGACGGACGAGGCCGCCGCGCAGTTCCGGAGGGCGCTGGAGGTCAAGCCCGACGACGACGGGGCGATGAACGAGCTGGGCGTCGCCCTGCTCCAGGAAGGGCGCTCCGAGGAGGCCGTCGCCCTGTTCCGGCGGGCGCTCAAGGAGGCGCCGCGGCGCGCCGAGACCCACATCAACATCGGCGTCGCCCTTCTGGGCGCCGGAAGGACGGACGAGGCGGCCGCCCACCTCCTGACGGCGATCGAGATCGAGCCCGGCAACGCCAAGGCCCGCAAGAACCTTGCGCTGGCGCTCATGCGCAAGAACCAGTGGCACGGCGCCGCCGAGCAGCTTTCAAGGGCGGCCGCGGCCGAGCCCGAAAACGCCGAGACCCTGAACAGCCTCGGGCTCGCCCTCGTGCGCGACGGCAGGCCGGGCCCCGCCATCGCCCAGTTCAGGCGGGCCGTGGAGATCAGTCCCGGCTTCGCGGAGGCCCACGGCAACCTCGCCACTCAGCTGGCCCTTGAGGGGAACCTGGACGAGGCCGCCTCCCACTTCCAAAGGGCCGCGGATCTGGACGGCGGCAACGCCGACGCGCATTTCAACCTCGGGGACGCGCTCCTGCAGCTTGGCCGCTCCGACCAGGCAGTGGCCCAGTTCCGGAGGGCCCTGGAGATCAGGCCGGACTTCCCCGAGGCCCGCGACAACCTTGGCAAGGCCCTCCTGGAGGCGGGACGGACGGACGATGCCGCTGCCCAGTTCCGGGCGGCCCTCTTGATCGACCCCGGCAATGCGCAGGTTCACAACGAGCTCGGGGTCGTCCTGTTCAGGCAGGGCCGCCCCGACGAGGCCGCGGCCGAGTACCGCAGGGCGCTCGAGCTCAAGCCCGACCTCGCGGTCGCCCTCGTCAACCTCGCCAACCTGCTGCTGCGCGAGGGGAACGCCGGGCAGGCGGCCGAAGCCTACGCCCGGGCCCTGGAGCTCGAGCCGAACGACGCCAGGGTCCACAACAACCTGGGGATCGCCTTGCTTAAGCAGGGGCGCCGGGACGCGGCCGAGGCGCAGTTCCGCAAGGCCCTGCAGATCGAGCCCGGCTATGAGGACGCAAGGAGGAACCTCTCCGTGCTGGCCCGTCAAGGCGCCGGCCCCTGAGCGCCGCACCCGCCTCCCGCGTGACGATCGAGTGACGGTCCCGAGGCGCCGGCGACGGCGGGCGCCCCCGGAAAATGTGACGCTCGAAAAGGGACTTGGCACGGGGCCTGCATTGTGCTCTCTGTACGCCCGTTCCAATGGTCCAGACGCTCCATCACCCCCTCAGCCTCGCCGGCGCTTCGGTCACGAACGCCGTCCGATTTGGCTGCGCCGTGATGCGTCCGGCTTCCATCTCGAATTGGAGCAAAACGGCCGGCGCGGGCTTCGAGGCCTAAACCCTCCCAACCAAGGAAGACGTTTAGAAGTCCTGAAGCCCGGAGGCCACGAGCCCCCTGGGGGCGGATGCCATTCCCACCATGAACACGAGAACCCATGCCATGAGCACATCCGGTCGCCGTTTCCAAGCTCGCGGGGCGTTCAAAGCCGCCCTGCGCCAGCCGAGCTACGACTGCCGTGAGCTCCCGGACGCCGTCAACATCGTTGTTTACGTCCCCGGCGTGGAGCCCTCGGGATTGGAGATCGAGGCGTCCGGGCCCGACCTGGTCGTCACCGCGCACAAGACCCGGTTTGTGCGGGTGAACTGGCAGGCCCTGCACCTCGAGGGATCGCAGCGCGACTACCGCCTGCGCCTGCGGCTCGGCCTGGGCTTCGACTTCGCTCGGACGCAGGCCGACATCCGCGACGGCGTGCTGACCCTGTCGGTGCCCAAGCGCCAGGGCCTGGCGGCGGCAAACCGCCTGGGGTTTGTCGCGTAACCCCCCGGCGCCCCGGGGCCCGCGCTCCGCCTCGCGGCGGCGTGTGGCGCCCCGGGGTCCGCGGCGGGCCGCCCGCCCCCGCGAAAAATCCCCGGATTTTACGGCACATTTACGCCGCCGGGTGGTCTACCTGACCACCATGACCAAGCACGCGCAAACCCTCCCTGCGCGCCCGCTGCCCAACCTAAGAGCGGCGGTGCGCGCCGCTCCGCGCGAGGACGCAATCTGGAGCCGGCCCGTCTTCAGGCCCCCTCCCCTCGACGTCCATCCCGCGCGCCCGGAAATCCCCTACCTCGACGCCGCCCCGAGAACGGAGCCGTGGGCACCCTGGCCCCGGGCCAGCACGTCCGCCAGGTAGGCTAGGACCGTCTGGGCCTCCTCGGCGAAGCGCCACGGGGGATTGACGACGGCCAGGGCGCATCCGGTCATCCCCTCCGCGCCAGGATCCACCACCAGCTCCGCGACCAGCGAGGGGGCTCCCGCGCCCCGAAGCCAGTCGGCGAAGCCGCCCATCCGCGCCCTGCCGGTCAAGGGAAACCAGACCGCGTACGTGCCGTCCCGGAACCGCCCGATGCCCTCGGCGAGCGCGGCCGCGACCTCCGACCACTCCTGCGGCGCCTCGAACGGCGGGTCGACCAGGACAAGGGCCCGCCTCTCGGGGGGAGGCAGGCAGGCCCTCATCGCGCCGTAGCCGTCCGCCGCGTGCACGCCGACGCGGCGCTCGCCCGCGAACTCCCTGCGGAGCGCGGCGCACTCCGCCGGCTGCTTCTCCCAGAGCTCCATCCGGTCCTGCGTGCGGGCGAGCAGGCTCATGATCCGGGGCGACCCGGGATAGAAGCGCGGCCCAGCCGCCAGGTTGCCCCGGCTCCTGTCGAACGCCCGCACGAGGCCGAGGTAGTCGCCGAGCTCGGGCGGCGCGTCCCCGCGCTCCCAGAGCCTGCCTATCCCCCCCGGCCACTCCGGCTGCCGATCCCTCGAGTCGCCGCGGGCGGCCCGCGAGAGGTCGTAGCGGCCCCGGCCGGCGTGGGTGTCCACGAACAGGAAGCCCTTCTCCTTCCTCTGCAGGGCCCTCGCGAGGCGCACCAGGAGCGCGTGCTTGAACACGTCGGCGTAGTTGGCCGCGTGGAACGCATGGCGGTAATTCACGCCCTTGGGCTTCTTGCATTGCACAGGCACCCGGCAATCCGATAATCGCGCCTCGATGAAAATATTCAAACCGCTTGTCGGATTTTGCGCGCTCTGCCTGGCGGGAGCGCTCGGCGCCGAGCCGTTCGAAGGCCGGGTCTCGATGACCATCTCCTCCTCCAAAGCCCAGAAGGACGGGCCGCAGTCGATCGAATACGAGTTGAAGGAGGGCAAGATGCGGATGGAGATGACGACGGCCAGGGGCCAGATGGTCTCGATAATCGACTTCAAGAACCAGCAGATGCTCATGCTGATGCCCCAGCAGAGGATGTACATGGTCCAGCCCTTCCCGCACGCCCCACAGGGGCAGGCCCCCCAGGGGCAGGCCTCCGCGCCGCTGGTCAAGCAGATCGGGCCGGACGTGCAGGTGACCACGGAAAAGGACACCATCCTGGGCTACGAGTGCACGAAGATCATCGCCACGTCGGCGGACGGCAGGACGGAGGCGTGGGTGACCGACCAGCTCGGCGAATTCATCGGCCTCTCCGCCGGGGCCGCCGGCCCCGGCCGCAGGGCCCAGCCGCCCCAGGCGTGGGAGTCGGCCCTCAAGGGGAAGGGGTTCTTCCCGATGCGCGTGGTGACGACCGCAGGCGGCAAGGGCACCTTCCGGCTCGACGTCACGAAGGTCGAGAAGGCGAGCGTCCCCGACTCCGACTTCGCCCCGCCCGAGGGCTGGCAGAAATTCGACATAGGCTCGATGATGGGAGGCGCCCTTCCCGGCGGCTTCCCCGGAGCGAGGCCGGGCGGGAACAACTGAGTGGCGGAGCACCCCATCCGCATCGTCTCCGACGTGCACTACGCGGACCGCTCAAGCCGCGTGCGCTCCCTCGATGAGCTGAGCCCGCTTCTGGAAGGGGCCGCCTCGTTCGTGCTCAACGGCGACACGCTCGACACCCGCCCCGACCGGAACCCGCAGCGCACCGAGCGGCGGCGGCGCGAGGTGCTTGATTTCTTCGCCGGCAGCGGGACGCCGGTCACCTTCCTGACCGGCAACCACGACCCGGACCTGTCGCGGCTGCACGCGCTCGAGCTCGCGGCCGGCCGGGTCCTGGTCACGCACGGCGACGTGCTCTTCGACGCCATCGTCCCCTGGGCGAAGGACGCCCCGGTGATCCGCGAGAAGGTTCTCGCCGCCCTCGCCGCGATCCCTGAGGACGGAGGCAGCCGCCTCGACGGGACGCTGGCCGCGTTCCGCTCCGTGGCCGCGACCATCCACCAGCGCCACCAGTCGGAGCCGGACCCGCTGCGTTACGCCCTGCGCCTGGCCGGCGACACGGTCTGGCCGCCGCAGCGCGCCCTCTCGATGCTGCGGGCGTGGCGCGAGGCGCCAGGCAGGGCCGCGGCGCTCGCCCGCAGGCACCGGCCCAAGGCCAGGTTCATCGTGATCGGGCACACCCACGTCCCCGGGGTCTGGCGGACCGCCTCGGGCATCGTCGTCGTCAACACCGGCTCGTTCTGCCGGCCGTTCGGCGCGATGGCCGCCGAGGTCGGCGCGGACTCGCTGCGGGTCCGCCGCGTCGAGCGCAGGGGTGGCGGGTTCCGCCCGGGACCCACGGTCGCGGAGTTCGGCCTGTCGTGACCACGGAATTCGGATGGTGGGTCAGGGATCCGGAGCTCGGGAAGTTCCAGGTGAAGGCCGTGGTCCACGGCGGGAGCCTCGCCTGGTGGCGCAAGCAGGGCCACTTCGCCTCCTGGGAGGCCCATGAGCCGAGCGAGGAAGACTGGGACCGGCTCGTCTCGGAGGCGCAGCGCCGCGTCCCCCGGCGCCTGCTCTCCCCCAAGCAGTTCACCGAGATCAGGAACCTGCGCGAGCACCGGTAGGGCCGGGCGCGCGCCCCGCATTTGAATTTCCCCCCATGCCCAAGATCGACGTCAACAAGGTCGCCGAAATCCTGAAACGAAACCACATCGACCCCGCAGTCCTGCGCCGCGTGGTCGAGGAGATGAACCTGGCCGTCCAGCCCGATCCGGGTGAGGGGGACCAGCCGCCGCCGGTCAAGCGCCAGTACGCGATACTCGTGAGCGACCCCGAGGGCCGCATGCCGAAGGGCGACTTCGCGGGATGGGTCCTCCAGATTCCCGAGAGCGAGAGCCCCGCGAGCTCCCAGGAGCGCATCCTCAAGGGCGCCTACGACTACAACGCCTCGAAGAAGGGCAGGCTAAACCCGGCCAGGACCGTCGGCGACGCCCTCGAGGCGGTGCCGGGCAGGTACTTCCGGGACGCCGAGCTCTGGGTGAAGACGAAGACGCCGGTGGTCGTCCTGCGCACGGACAACGAGATCCCGAGGGGCTGAGGGCCCCCGGGGCCGCTACCGCCCCCCCGGGGCGTCCGCGGGCGGTCCGTCGCGCCGGCCGGCCCGGTCCTTCTCGGCCTGGATCTGCTCGAGCTCAAGCGGATGGTCCTCTATCATCTCCTTCTCCGATAGCCGCCCGGTGAGCCACGAGAGGTTCATCGGATACACGTCCGGGTTGAAGATGACGAAGTAGAAGTGCCAGACGATGATGGCCAGGGTCGCCAGCACGGCCTCGTAGAGGTGGACGGTCCTGGACACATCGTAGCCCATCTTGGTGAACAGCCGGATCGACGTGTTCTCGAACCAGAGAAGCGCCCCGGTGGCGCCCATCACAATCGAGCCCCACATCATGGCCCAGTACTCCGTCTTCTCGATGTAGCTGAAGCGCCCGAACCTGGGCTTGAACGGAGCGAGCCCAAGGTTGTAGCGCAGGACGCCGGCGGCGTCCCCTAGGTCGCGCGCGCGGGGCACCAGGTCGCGGAAGAGCTGGCGGCCGCGCCGGGTCAGCGCAAGGTACGCGAAGTGCCACGCGCCGGCGGCGGCCAGGATGACGCCGGCCACCCTGTGGATGGCGCTGCGCCACTCGAACAGGTGGCCGACGTGGCGCCGGATGTGGATGACCCACCAGGCGTCGGGGAACTGGAGCATGAAGCCGGTAAGGACCAGCGCGACGAAGCACGCGACAAGGGTCCCATGCTGGAGGCGCTCGTTGACCGTCATCCGCAGGTACAGGCGGTGCGGCACCGGCCCCTCCACGATCGTCCCCCGCTGGATGCCGATCTTGCGGCGCACCTTCCTCGTGAAGTCGAGCGCGTTGTGCGCCGACATTCCGCCGACCACGCCCACGATCAGCCAGACGTAGAGCGTCGCGACCCAGTAGACGGCCGGCTCCTGGCCCTGCGCGCTCGCCGTGACGTGGACAGGCGAGGACGTGAAGCGGGTGTCCGCGCCGGGATGGCACTGGCCGCAGGTCTGGACAAGGTTGGCGCGGCTGACGGGCGACCCTGGGTCCGACGACGGCCGGATGGCGTGGGCCCCGTGGCAGCTGGCGCAATTGACCGCGACCACGGCCCCGCCGCGGGTGGCCAGCCCATGGTAGCTGTCGGAGAAGGTCTGGAACCGGTCGCTCGCCAGGCCGTAGCGCTCGTTGAGCCTGACGGACGCGTGGCACGTGCCGCACACCATCTGGGAGACATTTCGCGCGGAGACCGGCGCGCGCGGATCGGCCGCCCGCAGGATGGAATGCTCCCCGTGGCAGGTCGTGCAGGCCGGCGCATCGGGAAAGCCCTTCCGGAGCGCGGCGGCGTGGGCGCTCTGCGCGTACTCCCGGGCCTCCTCCGGATGGCAGCGCGCGCAGGTCGCCGGGATGTTCCTCAGGTTCTCGCGCGAGCCCGCCGACAGCGCGCCCGCCGTCTCGTGGCTGCCGTGGCAGTCCACGCAGTTGGCCGCCGCCGCGTTGCCCCGCGACAGGCTCGCCCCGTGCACGCTCCCTGCGTAGGAGGCGATGAATCCCCGGCTGACGGACGAGGACGCCAGGACGCGGCTCTCGTCGCGGTGGCAGCCGAGGCAGAGCCGGGACTGCTCGCGCTTAAGCGCGAGCCGGTCGCCGCCCGAGGCCACGGGCCGAAGGTGGCAGGTGAGGCAGCTCGGGGCCTCGCCCCGCCCCGCCGCCAGGGCGGCCCCGTGGGCGGACTTCTGGTACAGCTCCGCCGCCTGCGCGTGGCACTGGCCGCATGCGGCCACGAGCCTCGGCCCGGCGAACGCCGACTTCGCGCCGGACGCCTCCATGACCGCGTGGCTTCCGTGGCACGAGACGCAGTCGGTCTCGGGCGTCGCGGCGGGCGCCGCCTTGGCGAAGTCGCCGTGGAAGGCGTGGGACTTCGCCAGGTCCTCGTGGCATCCCCGGCAGTCAACGGGCGGGACGGCCCCGTGGTGCGGCCGGGCGAGAGCGTCTACCCCCTCGTGGCAATCGGCGCAGCCGAGCGCCGCATGGGCCGAGCGGCCGATCTGGCGGGCGTCTACGAAGAGGGACGCCCTCTTCCCGTCCCGGGTGACGCTCAGGCCGGGGCTGCTGTGGCAGCCGAGGCAGCCCTGGTCGGCTTCGGCCGCGCGCAGCGCCGCGGCCAGGGCGGCAGCCGCCAGCCCGGCGCAAGCAAGGCGCAGGAATGACACCCTTTTTGTTGATGCTCGCACGATTGCGACGTGGACCGCGAGGCCCGGGCCCGCGTCCCATCATGCCCAATGGCGCGAAAAACGGCTGCGTGGATCTTGCCATTATTGCGGCATTTTTGACCCGCGCCGCCGCCCGGGGGCACCCCACCCCGCCCGCGCCGTCACTCGAGCCCGAACTTGGCCGGGTTGAACCCGCGCGCCCTGAGGGCCGCCGAGACGGCCTTCAGGTCGACCCGCGCGCCCGCGCGGACGCCGTTCGCGGCGAACCAGCCCTGCGGCAGCTCGAGGGCGAACTGCACCTGGTCGCTGTGCGACACCACGGGGCGCTCGTCGTACGGGAGCAGATGGTAGATCTCCGCGATCACGCCGTCGGCAGTGAGGTAGCCCAGGTCGAGCGGCTCCGGGGTGTTGCGCATCCAGATGGCGAGCACCCTGGGGCCCGTGTTGACGAAGATCATCCCCTCGTCCCCGGCGAGGTTGCTGCGCTGCATGAGCCCGTGCTCCTGCTCGGACGGGAGCACGGCGACCTGGAGGTTCGCGGGGTGGCCCCCCACGTCCACGGCGAAGTGGTCCCACACGGTCTTCTGGGCCGTGTCGGGACCCGGCGCCTTGCCGGAGCCGCAGCCCGCAACGGCGAGCGCCACGAGGACCGCCGCGGCGGCCCGGGCCCCCAAAGAAACCGTATTTGCATTGTGCACTACTTCTCGGGTTTACTGCGGCTCGATCGATAGACAATCCTCCTTCGCACAATGTCCTCAAGAAAAAGTCGCGACATCCTCCTGTATTCCGACAGCGACCGCAATTCCGACGTCCTTTACTTCGGGGGAGTCGAGATGCACGACCCCTTCATCGCATTCAGCCTGAGGGGGAGGAAGTACGCCGTCGTCAGCGCGCTTGAATTCGGCCGCGTGAAGCGCACATCGGGCTTCGGCACCGTCCTGGCCCTCGAGGCCTGGCTTGAGAAGGCGCGCCGCGCCTTCCCCCGGCGCCAGCCGGGGCCCGCCCAGGTGCTCGCGCTCCTCTCCAGGGAGCTCAAGGCCGGCCCCTTCACCGTGCCGGGCGACTTCCCCGTCGGCCTCTACAGCGAGCTCCGCGACCTCGGCCTCCGTATCAGGATCTCCGCTGGGGCCCTCTTCCCCGGGCGCGAGATAAAGACGCCGGCGGAGGCCGCCGCGATCCGGGAGGGCAACCGCTGCAGCGCGGCGGGCATCGCGGCCGCGGAGAGGCTCCTTCGCGCCTGCCGCGTGCGCGCGGGCCGGCTCTTCCACCGGGGCAGCGTCCTCACAAGCGAGCGGCTCAAGACCGCCATCGAGATCGCCTGCATCGAGGAGGGATCCGTCTCGAGCTCCACCATCGCCGCCGGCGGGGACCAGGCCTGCGACCCCCACAACACGGGCTCCGGCCCGCTGCGCGCGAACGAGCTCATCATCGTCGACGTCTTCCCCCGGGTCAGCGCCACGGGCTTCCACGGCGACATGACGCGAACCTTCCTTCGGGGCCGGGCGAGCGACGCCCAGAGGGCGATCGTGGAGGCGGTCCGGGCGGCCCAGAAGAAGGCGCTCGCCGCCGTCCGGGCGGGCGTGAACGGGATGGAGGTCCACCGACGCGTCACCGAGACCTTCCTCTCCCGCGGCTTCGAGACCCGCCGCACGCCGCGCGGGTCGATCGGGTTCTTCCACGGCACCGGCCACGGGCTCGGCCTCGACATCCACGAGCCCCCGCGGATGAGCGCCACCCACGACTACGAGCTTAAGAAGGGCTCGGTGGTGACGGTGGAGCCCGGGCTTTACTATCCCGGCGTCGGCGCGTGCCGGTTTGAGGACGTCGTCCAGGTGACGGACGCCAGGGTGCGCATGCTTTCCAGCTACCCCTACGCCTGGGAGCTTCGGTAGGGCCCGGCGCACGCCGCTAGGAGCCATGTCCATCGCGATCGGAAAGGCCAGGGCGCTGCTAAGGCGGATGACCGGCCTCCGGATCCTGGTGGTCGGGGACCTCATGCTCGACCACTACATCTGGGGCGACGCCTCCCGGATCTCGCCGGAGGCGCCCGTGCCGGTCGTCGACATCGCGCGCGACACCTGGACGGGGGGCGGCGCCGCGAACGTCGCGCTCAACATCGCCGCCCTGGGCGGAAAGTGCACCGTCTTCGGTTTCATCGGCAAGGACGAGCACGGATCGCGCCTGCGCGGCATCCTGCGCGAGAAGGGCGTCGACTTCCTGGGCGCGCCCGGCGGCGGCAGGACGATCGTGAAGACCCGCGTGCTCGTGCGCCACCAGCAGCTGTGCCGGCTCGACCGCGAGTCGGTCCCGTCGGCGTACTCCGTCGACCCGGCGGGCGCCGGCGGCCTCCTCGGCAAGGCCATCAGGTCGAGCGACGCGGTCATCCTCTCGGACTACGCGAAGGGCCTCCTGAACGACGGGCTTGTCGCCATGGTCACCCGGCTCGCCCGCGACGCCGGCAGGTTCATCGCGCTGGACCCGAAGCCCAAGCACCAGCTGGCGTTCAGCGGGCTCGACCTGATAACGCCGAACAAGCGCGAGGCGCTCCAGCTCGCGGGCCTCGAGCAGGAGCCCGGCACGCCGTTCCCAGCGGCCGAGGTGTGCGCCCGCCTGCACGAGCGCCACGCGACAAAGAACGTCGTCGTGACGCTGGGCGAGGACGGCATGCTGCTGAGCACGGGGGGCAGGGTCGTCAAGTCCATCCCGACGGCCGCAAGGGAGATCTTCGACGTATCGGGGGCCGGCGACACCGCGCTTGCCGGGCTGGTGCTGGCCCTCAACTCGGGGGCGGGCCTCGAGGAGGCCGCCCATTTTGCAAACGCCGCCGCGGGCGTCGTCGTCGCCAAGGTGGGGACCTCAATCGTCTCGCCGGAAGAGCTGCTTGGGCACCTCGCGCACGCGCCGTGAACCGGGCCCTTTTCCTCGACCGCGACGGAACGCTGATCGTTGACAAGGTCTACCTCGCCGATCCCGCCGGCGTCGAGCTGATCGCCGGCGCGGCCGAGGGCCTGCGCCGGGCCCGCTCGCTCGGCTACATGCTCTTCCTCTTCACCAACCAGTCCGGGATCGGCCGCGGCCTCCACACGATGGAGGACGCCCTGAGGGTGAATTCCCGAATGGAGGAGCTGCTGGGGCTGCCGCCGCCGGTCTTCGACGCGGTATGCGTCGCTCCCGAGGCCCCCGGCCAGCCGTCGCCCTACCGCAAGCCGTCCCCCCGTTTCATCTTGGAGAAGGTCGCCGAGCACGCGCTCGACCCGGCCGGCTGCTGGATGGTCGGCGACTCGGCGGCCGACGTCGGCTCCGCCCTGGCGGCGGGTGTGCGCGCGGCGGTCGTGCGCACCGGCAGGGTCCCGCCCGAGTCGCTTGCCGAGGTAGCCGCGGGAAGGGCGGCCGTCTTCGACGACCTGTCCTCGTTCGCGGCCACCCTTCGCTGAGGCGCCTTTCCCCGCCCCCTTCCCGGCGCACCGGCCCACCCTCGCCGGGACGAGCTGGGCATCGGGCGAAACGGTCCCGTCGCGATCCTGGGCCCGCATGGCACAGGGAAGCCGGTTGACAACCCGAGCCGACGCTTGTAGCTATGGCTACCGTTTGGAGACAAGGCGAAAAGATTCCGCTTGTTCGCGCCGCCACGCGGGCGATCCGCGCCCGCCAGCAGGCTCGGCTGGCGCCTGCAGCCATGGCCATCGCGCAGGTCTCAACCCGCGCCAAAGCGCCCCCTCTGCGCCCCATGCGGGCGGCCAGGCCGCCCGCCGCCTCCGACACCAAACCGTAACAGGTGTCCGGGGAGGTTTTATCCGGCCGGACTTGTCCTTTTCTGCGCCCGTTCGTTGCATGCAGGCCTTCACCATGTCTCCAGTGCTTCCTAAAGGCGTGAATCGGCACCGCAGCGTTGACAGGCCCGCTTTCATTGAGCGTCCCGGAAGGTGCCGTTTCCGGCGAGCCTTGGGCGCCCGGGTGGCGGCCAGGGGGGAACCGACGCCCGCTCACGGCCCATGGGGGCGCGGGCGCACAGCAGCAGTGGTCCTGGCCTTGCTCGGAGCCGCGGCTGTCGCGCTCTCGGCCGACGATGTCCCGCCCGTGGCCAACGACGCCAAGGCGTGGACCGTCCACACCCAGGCCACGTGGATCGACCAATGGCACCCCGCCTTTGATTCTCCATACGAAAGCACGAACAGCCTCACGGGAGAATCCCAGTCCGAGAGGACGTTCTCATTCTCGCTGTTCCTCGGCTACCGGATACTCGCCGGCACGGAGCTCTACTTTGACCCCGAATTCTTCCAGGGCCACGGCCTCAGCAACACGCTTGGAATGGCCGGCTTCCCCAACGGCGAGGCCGTCAAGGCAGCGTTTCCCAATCTGCACTACAACACCTCTCGAGTCTTCATTCGCCAGACGATTGGGCTCGGGGGCGAGAAGGAGAAGGTCGAGGACGGTCCGAACCAGGTTGCTGGCAGCCTCGACGTTGACCGGATAACGCTGAGTGTCGGCAAGTTTTCCGCCTCGGATTTCTTCGACAGCAATACGTACAGTCACGACACGCGCAGCCAGTTCATGAACTGGGCCCTTTGGGAAAGCGCCGCGTGGGACTATCCCGCCGATGTGGTGGGCTACACCGCAGGCTTCGTCGCGGAATGGCAGGCGAAGGACTGGATGCTCCACTACGGAATCTTCATGGAGCCGACCGTCACAAACGGGGCCCGGCTGGACTATCACCTCGAGGAAGCGCACGGGCAGATTCTCCAGCTTGACAGGATGTACTCGGTCGGCGCCCTGACGGGCGCCGTCAGGCCCTTCGTGTACTGGAACCAGGCGCACATGGGCAATTACCAGGATGCCGTCGAGAACCCGGACATCACCTACGCACTCTCGGAGTCGCGCGCCTACCGGTCCAAGGTTGGATTCGGTGTGAGCTGGGACCAGCAGCTGACCCAGGACCTGGGGGCCTTCGCGCGCCTGAGCTGGGACGACGGCAAGTCGGAATCGTTCGCCTTCACCGAGGTCGACAGGTCCCTCGCGGCCGGCCTCAGCATGAACGGAAGCCGGTGGAGCCGGAAGGACGACACGCTGGGAGTGGCGGGCGTGGTCAACGGCATCACCCCGAGTCACCAGGCCTACCTCGAGGCCGGGGGAACCGAGGGGCTGATCCTGGGCGACGGCGGGCTCAACTACGGCCTCGAGGAGATCCTGGAGGTCTACTACAGCATTCAGGCCGCCAAGTGGCTCAAGATTTCGCCGGATTTCCAGTACGCCGTCCATCCCGGCTACAACCGCGACCGGGGCCCGGTGACCCTCTACGCCCTGCGGGCCCACGTGGAATTCTGACCGGACCGGTGTTCCGCGCCCGGACTCCGGCGAGTCGGGCGCGGGAAGTGCCGGGGCGTCAGGCGCCCGATGCGGGAGGGGACCCTACCTTGACAATAAGCACGCTGCAACGGGCGTGATCCGAGATCCGGTCGGCCGTGTCGCCAAGCAGCCGGCCCCAGAGCTCCGAGTGGTCGCTGTGGCCGATGACGATGAGGTCATGGGCTCCCTGTTCGGCGAATTTCAGGATCGCCTTTGCGGCGTGGCCGCGCGCGGCCTCGCACGCAATTGACTGGCCCGTCTGGGCCGCAACCTCCGCGACCTCCGTCTGGCGCTCGGCAAAGTACGCCTCCGCCGCCTCGGATTCCTCCTCATACTCCCCCGGCAAATCCGAGTGGCGCGGAAGCGGCTCGCGCACCCAGAGCGCGGTCACGCCCCCCCCGAATTGCTCCGCGAGAGCGGCGGCCGTGCTGAGAGCGGCCTTGCCTCCCTTTGATCCATCGTAGCCGACGAGGATTTTCTTGAACATATTGGGCCTCACTTTTCTGGTAGCGCCGCCTGGCGCCGGGGTTTGGGGTTAAGTCGTTCGGCGTAGATTCGCCCCCACTCGTGCATGGCCTCGAGCGTGGGTTGGAAGAATCGTTGCGCAATGAAGGTCGGCACGAACGCGCTCAGAATGACCACCGTGACCAAGATGGTGTACTGCCTTTCGTCAATGATCTTGTTCTGCAGCCCGAACAGCGCGGAGATCGTGCCGAAAGTCAGCCCCGTGGACATGAGCAGCGTCGTGTAGTTCGCCTCCCGCGTGCGCATGTAGAACCGCCTTGTTAGCGGCCAGACCCCGACGAACTTGGTCAGCATCTTGAGCAGCAGCAAGACAACGATGGCACCAAGCGCAGCCCAAAGCGCGGGGAGCGAGACGAAGAGGCCGGCCTTGATGAAGTAGAACGGGGTGAAGACGGTGAATGCGATGGTCCGCATCCTGTGCACAAGCGTCTTGTCGCGCAGGAACACGCCGGCAACGACCAGGCCCACGAGATACGCTGGCAAAACGGCCTCGCTCTTGGCCGTGGAGGCCAGCCCGCCAAGGAAAAAGAGGATGAAGAAGATGAACTTGACCTCGGGCTCGCTGACCCGCGTCGCCCCGAGGTGGACAATGATGAACTTCGTCCACCGAGGCATGTACCACAGCGTGACGCACATCACCGTGACGAACACCACCATCCAGACGTTGAAATCGGCAAAGAGCGTGCCGAGGGCGAGCACGGTGCCAAAATCCGTGATGAAGCACGCGGCGAGAATCGTCTTGCCCATGGGCGTCTCGCTCAGCCTGCCCTCGATCATCACCGCGTAGACGACAGCCACCGAGGTGGTCGACAGCGCGATCCCCGCGATCTGCGCCTGGTGCACCGGCCAGCCTAAAACGAACTGGGCAAAGAGCCAAACCGCCGCGAACGGGAGCATGAACGACAGGAAGCCGATCGACAGGCTGGCCCGCAGGTTCGCGCGCAGCGAGGCCGGATCGATCTCCGCCCCTGCAAGAAACGTCAGCACGCCGCTTCCGAGCATCGCCAGGAAGTTGGTCCACTCCGTCGTCTTCAGGACGTGATGGCCGCCGGCCAGGGGAAGATTTCCCGCTATGACGCCGACCATGATCTCGATGAGCGCGACCGAGATGCCGACCCGGATGGAGATCAGGCTCGCTGTAAACGCCAGTCCCATCCAGATCGCGGCCACGTACCAGACGTTGTCGAGAATCATGCGAAGTGGGATTGGCGGGAGAGGGGCCCCGTGGAACGGCTACGGGGCTGCATCGGCGGAGTGGGCTTTCGCGGCCTCGGCGCCGGCGCGGTAGCGAAGGATGCGGATCCTCTCGAGCGTGACGAGGCCCCCGGCGAGCATTTCACCGATGACCGGCAGGAACGCGTCTATCTTCCCCTCGCTGTCCACGATCTCGATCACAAGCGGCAGGTCGACGGACAGCCTGAGGATCTTTGCCGTGTGGAGGCGGCTCGCCCTCCCGTATCCCATGTCGGCGCGGAGCACGGTGGCACCGGCAAGGTGCATTTCGCGCGCCCGCAGGACGATCGCCTCGTAGAGCGGCCGATGGTGCCACCTGTCGGATTCACCGACAAATATGCGCATGAGCAGGGAGTCGTAGGGCAGTTCCAAGGGGGGATCCTCCGCTGCTAATGCCCAGCCTGCCCTCGCCTTGCAACGACCGGCAGCCGCGGGGAGGCGCGCGCTTGACCGAAAGGCTCTCTCCCTCGGCCCGGGGGACTTGATGTAGGCATGGTGACTCTCGTTGTATGTTATTGAAACGAGGAGTCATTATCCCGGGGATCCGGGCGGTTCACCCGCAGGGCGGGACGGCAGATTCCATTGCCGCGCGCAACCCTAGGTTGGCGATCTGCCCCTGCAACGAAAAACCGCCCGGCACGGCTTTCTGACCCCGCAGTGTCCGCCATGCCTGCCGCGCGCGCCGCCAGAGCCGGGAACAAATGTTCGCTTGTGGCCGGGCCTCGACCCAACCTCATTCTCCGGCAGTGCATGCCGGTGCGAATTGGCAGCCCCAGGATTAGGTGCATACTCCTTCAAGCATAGTCGTCCCCTAACAAGCGGAATCATGGGTAATCCGAAGCCTCGGGCACGAGAGGTGGCCGTCCGATGAAGCAGCGCCTCGACGAGATCCTCGTCGCCCGCGGGCTCGCCGAATCGAGGACCCAGGCGAAGGCGCTCATCATGTCGGGGCGCGTCATGAGCGGGACCCAGCGCCTGGACAAGCCGGGCCGGGAATTCGAGGGGGACTGCGAGCTCTCGGTCCTCAGGCCGCCGCGCTTCGTGAGCCGGGGCGGCGAGAAGCTCGCGGCCGCCCTGGAGAGGTTCTCGATCGACCTCAAGGGAGCGCACGTCCTCGACGTCGGCGCCTCGACCGGGGGCTTCACCGACTGCGCCCTGCAGTCGGGTGCGGCCTCGGTCGTCTGCGTGGACGTGGGCCGCGCCCAGCTCCACGCGAGGCTCAGGTCGGACCCGCGCGTCGTGAACCTGGAGAGGCTCAACGCGCGGTTCCTGGCGGCGTCCGACCTTCCCCAGGCCCAGTTTGGCGCGGTCGTCATGGATCTGTCCTTCATCTCGCTTCGGAGCGTCCTTCCCTCGGTTTGGCCGTTCCTGCGGCCGGGCGGCGTGCTGGTCGCGCTTGTCAAGCCGCAGTTCGAGGCGGGCAAGGCGCAGGCAGACAAGGGAAGGGGCGTCATCCGGGACGCCGCGGTGAGGGAGGCCGCCCTTTCGTCGGTCCGCGAATTCGCGCTCGCCGCCCTGCCCGGCGCGATACTCGCGGGGTCGATGGAGTCGCCCATCGAGGGGGCCGAGGGCAACCGGGAATTCCTGTTGTGCCTCCGGCGAAGCTCGACCATCAAGGTGGGGCCGCAGGGCCAAGCCTGCCCAGACCCGTGAAGCCCGTCCGCTCCATCGCATTCGTCATCAACTCCGAAAAGGCCGGCGCCGCCGGCCTCGGCAGGGAACTGGTGGCGGTCGCCCGCGCCAGGGGGGTCCGCGTCCGCCAGACGACCCGGAACAAGCTGCCCCGCGGCTTCCTGCGCGGCTGCGACGCGTGCTGCGTGATCGGCGGCGACGGCACCCTCCTCGGCGTCGTGCGCGAATCCGCCGTCGCGAGGGTGCCCCTCATCGGCGTCAACTGCGGCAGCCTCGGGTTCCTGACCCCGTTCTCGCCGGCGGAGGCGCGCTCGGAGTTTGACGACCTGCTTCAGGGCGGATTCCGCGTGGACTACCGGGCGATGCTCGAGTGCCGCGTCGCCGGCAGGGGCTCCAGCCTCGCGCTGAACGACATACTCATCAAGGACGAGGTCGCCTCCAGGCTCGTCCACATCGAGGTGTTCGCCGACGGCGAGCTCGTCACGGACTACCTCTCCGACGGGCTCATCTTCGCGACCGCGACGGGCTCCACCGCCTACAACCTTTCGGCGGGCGGCCCCATCGTCCACCCCAAGGCGGACGTGATCGCAATGACCCCGATCTGCCCGCACACGCTGTCGAACCGCACGATCATGTTCAGGGACACGGTCAAGCTGCGCGTGTTCAACCGTTCGCTGGGCACGCGGCTGCTCGTCGGGGCCGACGGGCACGGCGACCTGAAGGTCATGTCCGGGGAATCGGTCGACATCTCGATGGCCCGGGTCCGCCTTAAGCTCGCCCAGCGCCCGGGCTACTCCCATTTCGCCGTCCTGCGCAGCAAGCTCAAGTGGAGCGGCGGCGTCGCCGAGAGGAAGTAGTCCCGCTAGGGGCGCACCACGAGCTGGGTGCGCCTCGACCCAACGAGGCGGCGCCTGGCGAAGTCCGCGAGGTCTTCGAGGGTCACGGCGTCGATCAGGGAATCGAACTCCCTCCAGAAGTTCGCCGGCCGTCCCTGGAGCACGTCCAGGGCCGCGTGCATGGCCCGGGCCGAGTTGGTCTGCAGGGTCTTCTGGCGGCCCGCTTTCAGGCGCACCGAGCAGCGCCTGAGCTCCTCGATCGGCACCTTGCCGTCCTGCACCCGCTCGATCTCGGCGCCGATCTCGCGGAGAACCTCCGACTCCTTCCCCGGCTGGGTCCCGGCAATGAAGTAGAACATGGCGGCGCGCCGGCCGACGATCCGCCCGGACCGGACAAAGTAGGCAAGCCCCTTCTGCTCCCTGACCCGCTCGAAGAGCATCGAGGCCATGCCGCTGAAGAGCTCGTCGGCGATCTCCCCGACGTAGAAGTCCGGCGCGTCGAGCGCCGGCCCGGGAAATGCCTGAAGGACGACCGCCTGCTCGCGCGGCTGCCTCTCGACGAAGTCGCCCGGCTCGGCAGGTCCCTCGAACGCCTGGCCCGCGCCGATGGGCTCGCCCGGCGGAATCCGGAGCATGAAGGCCTCCAGCCTGGGAATCAGCCTGTCGGGATTGAAGTCGCCGGCGACCGAGAGCACCGCGCCGGGCCCGACGAGCAGGCGCCCCCACAGCGCCGAGAGGTCCCCGGGGCGCGTGGCCGACACGCCCTGCTCGTCTCCCTGGGCGCTGAGCGCCAGCGGGTGGCTGCCGAAGAACCTCCTGCGCAGAACCCGCCTCGCGTAGGACACCACGTCGTCGTTCTCCTCCCGGAGCGCGGCGAGCTGGGCGTCGCGCTCGATGCCGAGGGTCTCGACCTTGAACGCCGGAGCCAGCGCCCCGTCCTCGATGAGCCCAAGCGCGCGGTCGGCGTCCGGCGGCAGCACCTCCGCCGCCAGCCCGAGCGTGTTCTCGCCGGAGTACGCGCTGAACGACCCTCCCACCTCCTCGATCCTCTGCGCGACCTCCGCGGCGCTGCGCCGGCCGGTGTCCCGCGTCAGCATCGTGGCGAGCAGCGCGGAGCTCCCCCTCCTCCCGGGCTCCTCGCTGACCGGGCCGCCGTGTGCGAGGAGGCGCAGGTGCAGGTTGGGAAGGCGCCGGTCGGGCTGAAAAAGGATTCGCGCGCCGTTGGGGAGGCGCACCTCCTCGAAATCGGGCCTGCCGGCCGCGGCTGCCGCTGCCCCCGCCGGCGCGCCCGCGCCGGCCGCCGACTCGGGCTCGAGCGAAACCGACACCAGCCGGTTCGGCACGAGGTGCGCCCTTAGCTCCCTCGCGAGGTCCGCCGGCCCCACCCTGCGCAGGCCCTCGAAGTAGGCGCGGCCGAACTCGAGGTCGCCCACGACAACCTCGGCCATGCCAATCCGGCCGGCCTGGCCGCTCATCGTCTTGCAGGAGTTTATCTCGGCCACGACCGACTGGCGGTAGGCCTTGCGCGCCTGGCGGACGGTGAACCCCCGCGGCGCGGACGCGAGGACGCTCATGACCGCCTTCTCCGCGTCCCCGCGCTTTCCCTCGTCGCATGTGAACGCGATGCAGAAGAGCCCGCATGAGCCCTGGCTCCAGCTCGAGGCCTCGATGGTGTGGACGAGCTTCTTCTTCTCGCGCAGCTCAAGCCAGAGCAGGGAGCTGTCCCCTCCCCCGAGAACGAGGGCAAGCAGGTCGAGCGCCGGCGCCGACGGATCGGTCAATCCGGGGATGGGCCAGGCGAGCGCCGCGCGGGTCACCTCCACCTTCTCGAACCGGCGCACGCTCCGGGGGCCGAGCTGCAGGGGCTCCGCCGGCACGAGCACCGGTGCGAGCCTGGACATCGGCGTCCCGCCGAAATGGCGCTCGACCGCCGCCCGCGCATCCGCCGGCACCACGTCGCCCGCGATGACGACGACCATGTTGTTCGGCACGTAGCGCTCGCGGTAATAGGAAAGCAGCGCGTCCCGGTCCACCGCGGCGAAAACGTCCCTGTGGCCGATGACGGGCTGTCGGTACGGGTGCTCGCGGAACGCCGTCGCGAAGAGCGCCTCCCACAGCCTGTGTTCCGGGTCGTCGTGAGCCATGGCGATCTCGCGAAGGATCACGTCCTTTTCCCGCAGGACCTCCTCCGGCGGCAGCCCCGAATGGAGCACGGCGTCGGCGAGCACGTCGACCGCGAGCTCGAGCTTGTCGCTCGGCAGGTCGATGTAATAGACGGTCCTGTCGAACGTCGTGTACGCGTTGATGTAGCCCCCGCTCGCCTGCACGGCGGCGGAGATCTCCCGGCCGGTGCGCCGCGCCGTGCCCTTGAACAGCATGTGCTCGAGGAAGTGCGACAGGCCCGCCCCGAGCTGGGCGCCCTCGTGGATGCTTCCCGTCCTGACCCACACCTGGACCGAGGCGAGGCGGGCCGAGCGGTCGGGCTTGACGAGCAGCGTCAGGCCGTTCGCCAGCACGAAGCGATCGACGGGTTCGCGCCAGAACGCGTCCAGCAGGTCGGGCTCAGCCTGCGTGGATCTGGAGTTGGGCATCTCGACCTTGCCGTCAGGCGGATCCGACGGTCTCCGCGGGGGATGCGCCCCGTGGACGCTGCGTCGGCAGGAACGGCTTCACAAAGACGTCGTCGAAGTCGTACAGGTTTGCGAAATCCTCACGGCGGTCGTCGTCAGTCTTGCTGAAGGCGTTATATTCTATAAGGTTAAAGACTATGTCCCCAAAGTCCTTGCACTGGCGGACCCCCCATGAGTTCAGGACCGTCTTCGTCATCGGGCCGAATTGCTCGAGGGCGTACACGCGCAGCCCGTCGAGGAGCTCGGCCCCCGTGACGTGCCTCGACCTTCCCGTGCGGCTGGCGTCCTTTTTCCGTATCTCTTTCACCGTGTGATCCAGTCCGAGCCTCACAAACTCGTACGCCTTTCGGTCGAATCGCGCGTCCTCCTTGCAGATCAGGGCAACAATCCTTGGGAAATCCGCATCTTGCATGGCTGGGTCCGAAACGTATGCACGAGCATCGCGGACGTGCAATAGCGCCCTTTTAATGCATTCTATCTGCATCAATATTTGTGAGTTGCAAAAGAATCGCTTCTGGGCTCGCCAAGAACTGAAATTATCGTAAATGTTACGGGTCAAACAATGATAGCCTCAACCCAGACCAACCACCCCCTCACCGGCGTGGCGGGCGAGAAACAGACCCCTGTCGAACTCGCCTGTTACAAACTGAAGGAAGCCGGCCTGAGGATTACGCAACCTCGCGTGTCGATACTTGCGGCGCTCATTAAGGCGGGCCGCCCGACCAGTATAGACGCCCTGCACGGCGAGCTGGGTTCGAATTCCTGCGACATTGTGACCGTTTACCGCTGCATGGCCGCGTTCGAGTCGATCGGCCTGGTCAGGCGGGCCTTCCTGATCAACGGCACGAGCCTTTACGAGATCAACCTGGGCGACCCGAACCGCTACCACGTCGTGTGCAGGCAGACGAACAACGTCGAGGAGCTCGACGAGGCCTCTGTGACCGAGCTGCGGCGCGCCGTCCAGGCAGTCGAGGAGACCTTGCGGGCGAAGGGCTTCGCGGAGGTCGGCCACATCGTAGAGTTTTTCGGAAAGGCGCCCGCGAACCGGGTCCCGGCCGACGCATCCGTCCCGGCCACGCCCGCGACCTGACGGCGCCTAAGCCGCGGAAGCGGCGAAATTCCTGCCCGCCTGGGTCCAGTCGACGACGGTCCAGAACGCATCGACGTATTCAGCGCGACGATTCTGATGCTTGAGGTAGTAGGCGTGCTCCCAGACGTCGATCCCGACGATCGGGACCGCTCCGTCGCTGATCGGCGAATCCTGGTTGGCCGTCGAATGGACGACCAGCTTCTGGCCCTTGCGGCTCAGCCACGCCCATCCGCTTCCGAATCTCCCCATGGCCGCGGCGGAGAGCTTCGCCTTGAACGCGTCAAAGGAGCCGAAGTCAGCCGCGATCGCGGCCGCCAGGTCGCCAATCGGCTCCCCGCCCCCCTTGGGCGACAGGATCGACCACCAGAAGCAGTGGTTCGCGTGCCCGCCGACATTGTTGCGCAGCGCGGTGCGCAGCGGCTCGTCGATCGACGCCAGGCTTTGCAGGATGTCCTGCGCGGTCATCGCCGCGAGCTCGGTGTGGCCCTCCAGGGCCTTGTTCGCGTTCGCGATGTAGGCCCTGTGGTGTTTCGTGTAGTGGATCTCCATCGTCAGCGCGTCGACGTGGGGCTCCAGGTCGCCGTACCCGTACGCGAGCGCTGGCAGGGCAAAGGGTTGCGTGATCGCGCCTGCGGGCCCGGCCGGGCCCGCGGCGAGCGCGCGCCCAATCCCTCCAAGCCCGACCATGGCCGCGCCCCCACCGAACAGCTTGATCGCATCGCGCCGCGTCATGCGCCAACGGTACCACACGGGGGCCCGAGCGCAAGTGCCCTCCGGGGATTCGGGCGCCGCCGACCTAGCCGGCGAGGAGCCGCCGGAGGATCTCGTCGACGCGCCTGGGGTCCGCCCTGCCCTTGGCGGCGCGCATCACGGGGCCCTTGAAGGCGTTTATGGCGCTCTCCTTGCCCGCCTTGAAGTCGGCGGCGGACTTGGGATTGGCGGCGACGGCCTCGGAGCACCAGCGCTCAAGCTCGCCGGCGCCGACATCCGCACCAAGGCCCTTCCTGGCGACCACGCGCTCCGGCGCTTCGCCGGTCTGGAACATGTCGATGAAGACCTCCTTGGCCGCGTTGCTCACGATCGCTCCGGTTTCGACCAGCTTGACGAGGCCCGCGACATGGGAGGGCCTCACCTTGGACTGGGCGAGCGAGAGCCGCGCCGAGCCGAGCTCGCGCAGGAGGTCGTTGGCGATCCAGTTGGCGGCCGCCTTGGGGTTGTCGCACAGCCGCGCCGCCTCCTCGAAGAAGTCGCTGAGCCCGCGGTCGGGAACGAGGACGGACGTGATCGTGTATGGGACGCCGTAGTCTTTCTGGAGCCGGCGCTGCTTGTCGAACGGGAGCTCGGGGCAGAGGGCCCGCACGGCCGACTTCCATTCGTCCCCCACCCTGACCGGCATGAGGTCGGGATCGGGGAAATAGCGGTAGTCGTGCGCCATCTCCTTTGACCTAAGGGATTTTGACTCGCCCGTCTGGCCGTCGTAGTCGCGGGTCTCCTGCGCGACCGCCCCCCCGGCCTCGACGACCGCTATCTGGCGCCTGACCTCGCAGGCGATTCCGTCGCGCACGAACGAGAACGAGTTCAGGTTCTTGAGCTCGACCTTGGTGCCGAGCGACGTGCTGCCCGCCGGGCGTATCGATATGTTGGCGTCGCAGCGCAGCTGGCCCTTCTCCATGTCGCAGTCCGAGATCGCTCCGTAGATCATCACCGTCTTGAGCGCGGTGAGGTACGCGAAGGCCTCCTCGGCGCTGTGGATCGCCGGCTCCGAGACGATCTCCATGAGCGGCGTGCCGGCGCGGTTGAAGTCGACGAGCGACACGCCCTCGCCGTGGTTGAGCTTGCCGACGTCCTCCTCCAGGTGGATTCGCGTCAGCGGGATCCTCTTGTGCTCGCCCATCACGTTTCGCGCGGGTCCGGGCAGCTCGATCTCCACGAACCCCCCGCGGCACAGGGGTTGGTCGTACTGGGAGATCTGGTAGTTCTTGGGCAGGTCTGGGTAGAAATAGTTCTTCCGGTCCCACTTGCACTCGGGCGCGATCTCGCACCCCAGGAGAAGCCCCGCCATGATGGTCTTGTCGAGGGCCTCCTTGTTCATCACCGGCAGCGTGCCCGGAAGGGCAAGGACGACGGGGTCGGTGAGCGTGTTCTCGGGGTGGCCGTAGCCCGAGCCGACCCGGCTGAACATCTTGGAGCGCGTCTTGAGCTGGACGTGCACCTCCAGGCCGATGACGGCTTCGTAGGTCATAGCTTCGGGCGGCGCCCGCCCCAGTCGCAGCGGCCCTCGTAGGCGCCCGCCACGGCGAGCAGCTCCGTCTCCTTGAACGGCTGGCCGATCACCTGGAGGCCGATCGGGAGCCCCCCGCGGGTGAAGCCGCACGGGATGCTGATCCCCGGCAGGCCCGCCAAGTTGACCCCGATCGTGTAGATGTCGTTCAGGTACATCGCCAGGGGATCCGCCTTCTCGCCCTTGCGGAAGGCGGGCGTCGGCGAGGTGGGCGTGAGGATCGCATCCACCTGCGCGAACGCCTCGAGGAAGTCCCGCCTGATGAGCGTGCGCACCTTCTGGGCGCGCAGGTAGTAGGCGTCGTAGTAGCCGCTCGAGAGCACGTAGGTGCCGAGGATGATGCGCCGCTTCACCTCCTGGCCGAAACCCTCGGCGCGCGACTTGAAGAAGATGTCGACGGCGTCGGTCGTGCGCCCCGAGCGGCTCCCGTAGCGCACCCCGTCGTAGCGGGCGAGGTTGGACGAGCACTCCGCGGTCGCGATGATGTAGTAGGTCGCGATGGCGTACCGGGTGTGCGGCAGCGACACCTCCCGGATCTCGCAGCCGAGCGCCCGGTACTGGTCGATCGCGGCCTGCACCGCGGCGCCCACCTCGGGGTCGAGGCCCTCCCCGAAGTACTCCTTCGCTATCCCGAGCCTCCACCGGCGCCCGGACCCCGCGAGGGCCGCCGCGCCGCCGGCGTAGTCGGGCACCTCCGCGTCGAACGAGGTGGAGTCCCTGCGGTCCCGCCCGGCGATGGAGCCGAGGACGAGCGCCGCGTCGCCCACGGTGCGCGCGAACACGCCGATCTGGTCGAGCGACGAGGCGAACGCGATCAGCCCGTAGCGCGAGACCCGGCCGTAGGTCGGCTTGAGCCCGACGACATTGCAGAGCGCCGCCGGCTGGCGGATCGACCCACCGGTGTCCGAGCCGAGCGCGGCGATCGCCTCCCCCGCCGCGACCGCCGCCGCGCTGCCGCCCGACGAGCCCCCGGGGACCCGCTCCAGGTCCCAGGGATTGGAGGTGACGCCGAAGGCGGAGTTCTCGGTCGAGGAGCCCATCGCGAACTCGTCGAGGTTCAGGCGGCCCCAGCAGATCGCGCCGGCTTCCTTGAGCCTCAGGGTGACCGTGGCGTCATAGGGCGAGACGAAGCCGGCGAGCATCCGGCTCGAGGCGGTCAGGGGCTGGCCCGCGACGGAGATGACGTCCTTGAAGCCGATCGGGATCCCCTCGAGGGGCCGGGGGCGCGCCCCGACCGCCCTGGCCCCGGCGCGGCGCTCGTCGGCGGCGCGCGCCTGGGCGAGCGCGTCGGCCTCGTCGAACGAGTTGAACGCCCGGACCCTCCCGTCGACCCGCTTCGTCCTGGAGATCACCGCCCCCATGAGCTCGGCGGCCGAGAGCGCGCCGCTGTCCATCAGCCGCGACAGCTCGGAGATCGTCGAGAAGCAGAGTTCCTCGGACACGGCGGGGGAGCCCGGCTACTCGACAACCCTGGGCACGACGAACATAGCGTCCCTCCTCGCGGGCGCGTTGCGCAGCGCGTCCTCCACGGGGAGGCCCGGCTCGGGCACGTCGGCCTCCCAGACGTTGACGACGGGGAACGCGTGTGCCGTGGGCTCGACGCCGGAGACGTCCACCTCGCTGAGCTGCGCCACGTAGGCGAGCACGTCGCCGAGCTGGGTCGCGAAGAGCGCCTTCTCCTCGGCCGTGAGGTCGATGCGGGCGAGGCTCGCCACGTGGTCGAGCTTGAGGTCCTGGGGCTTGGGCACGGCGCTACCTCCTGATCTGGAACGCGGTCTTCTCCGCAATCTCGCTCTGGAGCCTCTGCATCACGGCGTTTACCTCGTCGTCGGTCAGGGTCCGCGAGGCCGAGCGGAAGGAGAGCGAGAACGCGAGGCTCTTCTTGCCCTCGGCCAGCCCCTTTCCCTCGTACACGTCGAAGACCTCGACCCTCTCGACCGAGAACGAGGATCCCGCGGCCGACGACGCCATCCGCTCGACGGTCCCCCTCACGTCCCCCGCGCGGGCAGACGCGTCGACGACGAGGGCGATGTCGCGCAGCGCCGCCGGGAAGAGGCTGAACTCGCGGTACCTGAGCCTCGGGGCGGGGGCCGCAAGCCGGCCGGGCAGGACGGCGAAGATGCCCCCCAGGACCGTCCCCTCGATGCCGCGAACCCTTAGCATCGCCAGGTTGACGAGGCCGAAGCGCGCGATCCAGCCCGTCTCCACGGAGCCCGCCGCCACGGAGTGGCCCGGCTGCCAGCCGAATCCGGGGCCCTCCACCGGCTCGACCGGGGCCGCCTCGAGGTCGACCCCGCCGGCCGCGGCCACGGCCGCCATGTGGTGCTTGACCTGGTAGAAGTCCGCCGGCTCACGGCGCCTCCAGTGGCGCACGGGGTCCTCCGCGATGATGAAAGCCGCCGCCGCGCACTCGTAGTTCTGCCCGTTGCGCTCCACGAAGACCCGGCCTGTCTCGCACAGCCTGGAGGCGGCCACCCCCCGCGACTGGTTGAGCAGCAGCGAATCAAGCAGGCCCATGACCAGCGTCGGGCGCAGGTGGGACTGGTCCGCGACGAAGGGATTGGAGAGGGCGAGCTCGGCCGCGGCCGCCTCCGACACCCACGTCGTCAGCTCCGCCGCCGGCCTGAGGGTCAGGCTGACGCACTCGTTGAAGTCGTGGCCCACCAGGTACGTGGTGACCCTCCGGTTGAAGGCGACGACGGGGTCGTCCTCCGCGACGAGGCCGGCCGAGGTGACCGGCGCGGGCGGGATCCGCTCGGTACCGTGCAGGCGCAGGATCTCCTCCACCAGGTCGATGGGGCGCTCGACGTCGTCGCGCCAGCTCGGGATGGAGACGGTCCACTCGACGCCGCCCGGCGCCGGCGCCTCGTGGGCCACCTTGAGCTCGAGAGACTCGAGCGCGGCCCTCATCTCCGGCTCCGGGATGTCGAAGCCGAGCCTCTCGCGCACGAAGCCCGGCGAGAGGACGACCTCCCTCTTCCAGGGCACGTCGCCCCCCACCACGCACACGGGGCCGACGACCGAGCCGCCCGCGGTCTCCACGATGAGGTCGATGGCGCGCCACGCCGCCTCGAGGGCCGCGTGGGGGTCGACGCCTCGCTCGTACCGGTAGGAGGAGTCCGTCGACAGCCCGAGCGCCCGCGACGTCCACCGGATCGATGCCGCCCTGAAGATCGCGCACTCGAGGACGATCGTCGTCGTCGACTCGTCGACGCCGGAGTTCTCCCCTCCCATGACGCCGGCGACGACCAGCGCCTTGGCGGCGTCCGCGATGACCAGGCTGCGCCCCGAAAGGGCCCGCTCCCTGCCGTCGAGGGTCGTGATCGCCTCGCCCTCCCGCGCGCGCCGCACCACGATCCGGCGCCCCGCGATCTTGCCGGCGTCGAACGCGTGGAGCGGCTGCCCGCACTCGAGCATCACGTAGTTGCCCACGTCGACGACGTTGTTGATCGGGCGCAGGCCCACGGCGCGCAGCCGCTCCTGGATCCAGGGGGGGCTGGGCCCCACCCGGACCCCCGTCACGACGTGCGCCGAATACAGGGGGCAGTCCTCGGGCGCGTCCACCTGGACGCCGGAGAAGAGGTCCGTCCGGCTGGCTCCCTCGACCTCCCCGCGGAACCGCTCCTGGGGATAGACCAGGTCCTTGCGGTACCAAGCCGCGAGCTCGCGTGCCAGCCCCAGGTGGGACAGGCAGTCTGGGCGGTTCGGGGTGATCTCGAGGTCGAAGACGGTGTCGGCCGGCGCGAGGACGGCGTTCAGCGGCGCGCCGAGCTGCGGCCGGCCCTCCAGGACGAGGATGCCGTCCGCGTCGTCGCCGATCCCGAGCTCGCGCCCCGAGCACATCATGCCGTCGGACAGCTGCCCCCGGATCTTCGAGCTCTTTATCTCGCGGCCGCCCGGCAGGACCGCTCCCGGGAGCGCCACGGCCACGCGGTCGCCCACCTTGTAGTTGTGGGCGCCGCAGACGATCGTCTTCACGCCTGCCGCGGGCCCCGCGTCGACCGTGCACACGGAGAGCTTGTCGGCGTTCGGATGCCTGGCGCTTGTCAGCACCTCGCCGACGACGACGTTCTCGAGCGGGGGCGCGCCCGCCGCCGCGACCTGCTCGACCTCGAAGCCGAGGAACGTCAGGGCGTGCGTGACGTCGGGCGCCGCGGCGTCCAGGGGGACGTAGTCCCTGATCCAGTTGAGCGAGATCTTCATGCCGGGCTCAGCCCCCCCCCTCGAACTGCCTCAGGAACCGCAGGTCGTTCTGGTAGAAGACGCGGATGTCGTCGATCCCGTAGAGGGCCATCGCGAGCCGCTCTATGCCCATCCCGAAGGCGTATCCCGTCCACGCCGCGGGGTCGTAGCCGACCGCGGTGAAGACCTCGGGATCCACGATGCCGCACCCGCCGATCTCGATCCACTCCTTGTTCACCCGGGGCAGGTGCCGCGCGCTGAGGTCGACCTCGAAGCTCGGCTCCGTGTACCCGAAGTAGTGCGGGCGGAAGCGCGTCTTGGTCCCCGGCCCGAGGAGCGCCCCGAACAGGTAGTCGAGCAGCGCCTTCAGGTCGCGCACGGTGACGTTGCGGTCCACGTAGAGGCACTCGATCTGGTGGAAGCTCGCGCTGTGCGAGGCGTCCGTCGTGTCGCGCCGGTACGCGCGCCCGGGCGATATGATGCGGATCGGCGGCGGGCCCTTGAGCATCGTGCGCACCTGCACCGACGAGGTGTGGGTGCGCAGGAGGTAGCGCTCGCCAGGGCTGTGCTTGGACACGTTCTCGAAGCGGGCCGACGCCGGGAAATAGAACGTGTCCTGGGGATCGCGGGCCGGGTGCCCGGGCGGGGTGTTCAGGGCGTCGAAGCAGTAGAACTCCGTCTCCACCTCCGGCCCGTCGGCGACGGTGAAGCCGACCTTGCGCAGGATCCTGCACAGCTCCTCGCGCACGATCGTCAGCGGATGGAACGTGCCCGGGCCGGGGTCCGCGGACGGGAGCGTCGGGTCGACCGGGGGGCCCAGCCTGGCCGCCAGCTCCGAAGCCTCGATCCTGGACAGGGCCCCGTCGAGGAGCGCCTGGAGCCGCGCCTTGGCCTCGTTCACCGTCCTGCCGATCGCCGGCCGCTCCTCCTTGGGGACCGACGCAATCTGCTTCATCACGGCCGTCAGCTCGCCGTGGGGGCCCACGTACCGCGCCTTGGCCGACTCCAGCTCGGGCCTGGTCCGGATCGCCTGGAGCTCCCCCGAGGCCTTGGCGAGAAGCGAGGAGAGTTGCTCTTGCATCCCCGTCCTGCTTTCCGCAGGTCAGGCCTTCTTGGCGGAGGCCTTATCCTTTAGCGCCTGCCTGGCCCGCTCGACCAGGGAGCCAAAGGCCACCTCGTCGCGGACGGCTATGTCGGCGAGCACCTTGCGGTCGAGTTTGATGCCGGCGGCATTCAGGCCCTCGACAAACCGGCTGTAGCTGATGCCCGCCGAGCGGCACGCCGCGTTGACGCGGATGATCCAGAGCGAGCGCCACTCGCCCTTCTTCTTCTTGCGGTCGCGGTAGGCGTACTGCCAGGCGTGCTGGACCGCCTCCTTGGCGTAGCGGAAGAGCTTCGACTTGCTGCCGAAGTAGCCCTTGGCGTATTTGAGCACCTTCTTGCGCCGCTTGCGGGAGGCCGATGAGTTTGTTGCACGTGCCATGGGGGTGGTCTGTTTGGAAGGTGGTGCGCCCGGGAGCGGCGCTCAGAGGCCGAACGGGAGGCAGCGGATCAGGGGCTTGGCGTGGCCCGCGGCGACCAGCTTGTCCTTGGTGGCCCGGCGCTTCTGCTTCGTCGTCTTGGCGGCGAGCAGGTGCCGGAAGCCCGGCGTGCGGCGCATGAGCTTGCCCCGGGCGGTCAACTTGAAGCGCTTGGCTACGGACTTCTTGGTCTTTTGCATGACGGGAGCGGTCGAACACACAGAGTGGCGGTCGGGTTGGCAAGGGGAAAATCCCCGGCGCGGGCGCCCCGGACGCGGCCCGGGCGGGTCCCTCGGGCCTTCTCCGGCAGCGGGGTCGCTAAATGACTTTCCGTTTCGCCCGATTTTCAGTACGCCATGCGTTCGGACTGCAACCGCGGCCGCGGCTCCGTCGCCGTCGGGGCGCCGTCCGCGCCCGCCACGTCCCAAGCGAATCCACCCAAATGAGCCCGCCGGCCCCCCCCGATTCCCCCGCCGGTCCGTTCAAGCTCTGGGGCGACGCCCTCTGGCGGCACATCCTGGCGACCTCGGAGGCCTCCCACAAGCGCCGGTACATGGCCTTCACGTTCCTCCTCGTCGCCCTCATCGGCGCCGCCGACTACCTGACGGGATTCGAGCTTTCGTTCCTTGTCTTCTACTTCCTGCCGGTGTGCATGGCGGTCGCCGCCGCGGGCTGGCGCTTCGGCGCGTTCACGGCGTTCCTGAGCGTCGTCACGTGGCTCGCCGGGGATATCCTGGCGGGAGCCCGCTTCGCCAATTCCTTCATCCCGATCTGGAACGCCCTGATTGCGCTGGGGACCTACCTCATCGTGGTGTGGCTCCTGGCGGGCGCGATCGCCCTCCACCGGGAACTGGAGGAGCGCGTCCGCCAGCGCACGGCCGCGCTCACCGAGGAGAACGCCGAGCGCGTGCGCCTTGAGAAGGTGGTCCTCGAGATCACGGAGCGGGAGCGGCGCGCGATCGGGCACGACCTGCACGACGGCCTGAGCCAGCACCTGACGGGCACGGCCCTCGTCGCCCAGGCGCTCGGCGCGCGGCTGGCGGCGCGCTCCGCCGAGGAGGCTCCCGAGGTCGGCAAGATCGTCGCGCTGATCGAGCAGGGCATCGAGCAGACCAGGAGCCTCGCCAAGGGCCTGCTGCTGGCCGAGATCGAGCGCGACGGGCTGGTGACGGCGCTGGAGGGGCTCGCGGCGGCCACCCGTGCCCAGTACCGCGTCGAGTGCGCGTTCGGGTGCGAGGATGTCGTCAGGCTCGGCGAAAGCGGCACCGCGACCCACCTCTACAGGATCGCCGAGGAGGCGACCCGCAACGCGATCCGCCACGGCAGGGCGCGCCGCGTGGCATTGGCGCTCTCCAACAATGATGGGAGCCTCGTCCTAACCGTGAGCGACGACGGGATCGGCCTGCCCCCGCCCGGGCGCCGGGGCCAGGGGCTGGGCCTCAAGATCATGGCCCACCGGGCCGCCATCATCGGGGCCTCGTTCGAGGCGAGGCCGCTTGCGCAAGGAGGAACGACGGTCGAGTGCCGCCTTCCGCACGGCGCCCCTTGACCATGCCTGCTGACCCCCAAGCCGCCCCGGGCCCCGCGCCCCGCCGCCGGATCTTCCTGGTCGACGACCATCCCCTGGTGAGGGAGGGCCTGACGCGCCTGATCAACCAGGAGCCCGACCTCTGCGTGTGCGCGGAGGCGGACGACGCCGGCCAGGCCTACGCCGGGATCGTGCGCGCGCAGCCGGACGCCGCGATCGTGGACCTTTCGCTGCAGGGCGACTCGGGGCTCGACCTGATCAAGCGCCTGCAGGCGCTGGCGCGCCCACCCGCGATCCTCGTGCTGTCCATGCACGACGAGGCCTTCTATGCCGAGCGCGCGCTGCGCGCCGGCGCCATGGGCTACGTGATGAAGCGCGAAACCTCGGGCAAGGTGGTCGCGGCGCTCCGCCGGGTCCTGAGCGGCCAGCTGTTCGTGAGCCCGGCGGTGACCGCGAGGGCCGCGGAGAAATACCTCCGGGCGAGCGGTGTCGCCTCGGGTTCCCCGGTGGACAGCCTCACCGACCGCGAGCTCGAGGTCTTCCGCAGGATCGGCCTCGGCCAGGAGAACCGCCGGATAGCCGAGGAACTCCACCTCAGCCTGAAGACGGTCCAGACCCATTGCGCCCACATAAAGGAGAAGCTTGGGTTCATGAACGCCACGGTGCTCATGCGGGAGGCCGTCCGCTGGGTGGAGAAACACCCCTAGGCGCCGCGGGCATAGGGCGCGGCCCTATGCAATAACCATACGCTGTCCGATAGACATCCTGTGCCGGCGTTACGTATGATGGTGCTGGATGGCAACTAATCCCACGAATGGCCCGTTGGCGGGCGGGGCGCGCCCGACCCTCCCGCTGCTGGGCCTGCTGGCCGCCTGGGCGGTGGCCGCCGTCCTCGGTCCCGCCGCCGGACGGGCGGCCGAGGCGGGCCCGACGCCGCTCACCCTGGCCGAGGCCCGGAAGCTCGCCCTCGAGCGAAACGCCGATTTTCGCGTCGCCCAGGCCCAGGTCGGCGCCGCGCTCGCCCAGCTCAAGGTCGCCCGCGAGTATCCGAACCCGACGCTGGGCCTGTCCATGGCGTACATCAGCACGAACGGGGCCCCGGAGGGCACCGCCCTGGGGAACGCGCTTTTCGACCGCGCCTACGACAGCATCGCCTCGCTCAGCCAGCTCTTCGTCGTCGGCAAGCGCGGGCTGATGCGCGAGGCGGCGACCGCCGGGGTCCACTCCGCCGAGTTCCAGCGCGACGACGCCAGGCGCCTCCTTCTCCAGGGCGTCACCCAGGCCTACGCCGCGGCGCTGGCCGCGCGCGAGGAGGCCGAGGTCCTGGCCGACTCGGCCGGGAAGCTGCGCAGGGAGGCGGACATCGCCGGGCACCGCTTCCACGCAGGCGACCTGTCGGCGTCGGACAAGGCGCAGCTCGAGATCGCCGCCGACCAGGACGAGCTCAACGCGGAAGCAGAACGAGCCGTGGCAAAGACGGCCGTGGTGACTCTCGAGATCCTCCTCGGCGAGCCCGCGCCGGCGGGCGCGACGCCGCTGGCCGACACCCTCGGCCAGTGGACCGGCTCAGTCCCCGCGGACCTCGGGGAGGCGCCGATCGGGAAGCGCCCGGACATCGCGGCCGCGGAGTCGGCGCTCAGCCAGGCCGATGCAAACGTCAGGCTGCAGCGGCGCCAGCGCGTGCCGGACGTCACCGCGAGCGTCCTGTACGAGCGGAACCCTCCCAGCCTAGCCAACACCGTCGGCGTCGGGCTCTCCCTGCCCCTGACCCTCTGGGACCAATTCGACGGCGAGATCCTCTCCGCGAAGGCCGCGAGGGAGCAGGCCCAGGCGCAGCTCGACAAGGTGCGCATCCAGGCCGCGGCCGACGTGGCGGCCGCCCGCGTCGCGTACCGGGAGGCCTCGCAGCGCGCCAGGCGCTACCAGGAGTCGCTCGCGCCCAAGTCGGCTGAGGTCGTAAAGAGCGTCTCCTACGCCTTCGAGCGCGGCGGAGCGGCGCTCGTCGACCTCCTCGAGGCCGAGCGCAACGACAACGCCATCCGCGTGGCCGCCGTGCAGTCGCAGGCCGACACGGCAAGCACCGCGGCGGCCCTGCAGGCGGCCCTGGGCCGCCTCGGCGGGCCCGACGGGAAATGAATGCAAGCCGGAGCCAAACCCCTATGAAGCAACATATTCCCACCCTGGGCCTCTTCGCCCTGGCGCTCCTCGCCGGCTGCGGGCGCGAGCCGGGCGCGCAGCCCGGGCCCCCCGAGCCGAGGGTCGAGGCGGACAAGGTCACCTATCCACCGGGCGCCCCGCAGCTCGCCTACCTGGCCGTGCAGCCCGCGCAGCCCCGGCGCCTCGCCCTCACCCACCTCACCAGCCGCCTCTACCTGGCCGAAGACGCGACCGTGCGCGTCTTCACGCCGGTGGCCGGCCAGGTCATTGCCGTCAGGGCCGACGTCGGCCAGGGCGTCCCGGCGAACGGCGCGCTCGCCGAGATCAGCTCGCCCGACTACGGCCAGGCGCTTGCGGACGCACGTTCCGCCGAGGCCAGCCTCACCGAGGCCGAGCAGACCCTCGCCCGGTCCAGGGACCTCCTTGAGCACGGGGCCGCGGCCGCCAAGGACGTCGAGGCGGCCCAGGCCGCACACGGGGCGGCCCTGGCCGAGCGCGACCGCGCGGCGGCCCGCCTCAGGCTCTACCACGGGAGCGAGGGCGACACCGGCGAGGCGTACGTCCTGCGCTCGCCGCTCGCGGGCGTCGTGGTCGAGAGGAACATCAACCCCGGCCAGGAGGTGCGCTCCGACCAGATGCTGGCCAACGCGACGAACCTGTTCGCGCCCCTGTTCGTCATCAGCGACCCGACGAAGCTCTGGCTGCAGGTGGACGCCGCCGAGACGGACCTCGACGACCTCCAGCCGGGCCAGGGGCTGCGCATCGCCTCGAAGGCCTACCCCACGAGGGTGTTCGAGGGGGCCGTAGCCAACATAGCGCCTTCGCTCGACCCGGCGACGCGCACCGTCAGGGTCCGGGGCGTCGTCGCGAACCCGGAAAGGCTGCTCAAGGCCGAGATGTACGTGTCCGTCGACGTGGTCCGGGACGAGGCCAAGGTGGCCCAGGCCGGCGTGGAGGTGCCGTCGAAGGCCATCTTCACGATTGACAGGAAGTCGTACCTGTTCGTCGAGCTCTCCCCGGGGAGCTTCGAGCGCCGCGAGGTGGAGACCGGCACCGAGAAGGACGGCAAGGTCCCCGTGCTCTCGGGTGTCGGCGCGGGCCAGAGGGTCGTGACCGAGGGGGGCCTCCTCCTCGAGGCCGTCCTCGATCCGACGAACTGACGGGCCCCTGGCGCATGATCGGCAAGATCGCAGCCTCCGTCCTCCGCCACCGGGCCGTCGTCATCGCGGGCCTCGGGATCTTCGTCCTGTTCGGCGTCCAGGCCTACCGTGAGCTGCCGGTGGAGGCCTACCCGGACGTCACCAACGTGACGGTGCAGATCATCACGCTCTTCCCCGGGCATGCCGCCGAGGAGGTGGAGAGGCTCGTCACCATCCCGATCGAGAGCGTGATGAACGGCATCCCTGGGCGAGTGTCCATGCGCTCGATCTCGCTCTTCGGGCTGTCGCAGATCACGCTCGTCTTCGAGGACAGCGCGGACAACGCGACGATCCGGAACCTGGCCCACCAGCTCCTGGGCGACGTCAGCCTTCCTCCCGGCGCGAGCGCGAGCCTCTCGCCGGACGCGACGCCCATCGGCGAGATCTTCCGCTACACCCTGCGGGCGCCCAGGGGCTTCCCGGCGACGGAGGTCAGGGCGCTCGAGGACTGGGTGGTCGAGAAGAAGTTCCGGTCCGTCCCCGGGGTGGTGGACATCAACCCGTTCGGCGGCCTGACCAAGCAGTACCAGGTGCTCATCGACCCGGAGAAGCTCAAGTCGTACTCCGTCACCCTGCAGCAGGTCTTCACCGCCCTCGCCAACAGCAACACCAACGCGGGCGGCTCGTACGTCGAGCACGGCTCCGAGCTCTACGTCGTCCGCGGGCTCGGATTCGTGCGCAGCATCGCCGACATCGAGGCGGTGGCCGTCGACACGCGCGGCGGCACCCCGGTCCGCATCAGCGACATCGGCAAGGTCGTCATCGGAAACGCCGTCAGGCTCGGCAGGGTCGGCCGGACCGACACGGGCGCCGCCGGCTACCCGGGCGGGATCCGCGACGAGGACGACGTGGCCGAGGGGATCGTGATCATGCGCCGCGGCGAGAACCCCGTGGAGGTGTGCCGGCGCGTGGAGGCGATGGCGGGGCAGATAAACGCCCACTACCTTCCCCCCGGCGTCCGGCTCGCCATGTACTACGACCGGACCGCGCTCGTCGACCGCTCCCTCCACACGGTCAGGCTCAACGTGATCGAGGGTATCCTGCTCGTCCTGTCGGTGCTGGTCGTCTTCCTCGGGCTCGGCAACTACCGCTCGGCCCTCGTCGTGGCGCTGACGGTCCCGGTGGCGCTTCTGGGCGCCTTCATGCTCCTCGACCTGAGGGGCATACCCGCGAACCTGATCTCCCTGGGGGCCATCGACTTCGGCATCATCGTCGACTCGGCCGTGGTGGTGATCGAGAACATCCTGCACATCCTCGAGCAGCGCAAGGGCCAGTTCCGCTCGCTCACCGCGATCATCACCGAGGGCGTGACCCAGATGGGCCGCCCCATCGTCTTCTCGAAGGCGATCCTGCTGACGGCCTTCATCCCCCTCTACACCCTGCAGCGGGTCGAGGGGCGCATCTTCAGGCCGATGGCGCTGACGCTCACCTTCGCCCTCGTCGTGGGCGCCGTCTTCGCGATCGTCGTGGTGCCCGTCCTCGCCAGCATCGCCATGCGCGGCGGCATCGCCGAGCAGGAGTCGTGGATCGTGCGGCGCCTGCTGCGGTTCTACCGGCCGGCGCTGGACCTGGCCCTGCGGTCGCGCCGGACCGTCATAGCCGCGGCGGTCGGCCTCCTCTTGGCGGGCGCCGTCACGTACCACTTCCTCGGCAGCGAGTTCCTCCCCAAGCTGGACGAGGGCGACCTCTGGGTGCGCACCTTCGCGCCCCAGTCGATTTCCCCGTCCGAATCGGCGAGGATCACCCAGGAGGTGCGCCGCAGGCTGGCCGCCTTTCCCGAGGTGAGGTACGTGGTGAGCCAGATCGGCCGCCCGGACGACGGCACCGACGTGAACGGCTGGGACGTGACCGAGTACAGCGTGGGCCTCAAGCCCAAGGGGGAATGGACGACGGCGCGCGACCGCGACGGCCTCGACGAGGCGATGGCGCGCAGCCTCCGGGAGATCCCCGGGATAGACTCGCAGTTCAGCCAGTACATCGAGGACAACGTCAACGAGGCCGTGTCGGGGGTGAAGAGCGAGCTCGCGATAAAGCTGTTCGGCGACGACCCCGTGAAGCTCCAGCAGCTGGCCAACCAGATCGTGGACGCGATAAAGACCGTGCCCGGCGCCGCGGACGTGGGGACCGACCTCCTCCTCGGCCAGCCGCAGATCCAGATCGCCGTGGACCGCGCCGTGATCGCGCGGTACGGCCTCGCGGTGGCGGACATCCAGACCATCATAGCAACGGCCATCGGCGGCCAGGCGGCCACGCAGGTGCTCGAGGGCGAGCGCACCTTCGACCTCGTCGTCAAGCTGAGGCCCGAGTCCGTGCTCGACATCGACTCGATCCGCAACATCCCGGTCTTCGGCTCGAACGGCGAGCGGGTGACCCTGGGGATCCTGGCGGACGTCGAGACCCTGCCGGGCCTCGCCCGGATCAACCGCGAGGAGAACGAGCGCCGCACCGACATCAAGATGTCCGTGCGCGACCGCGACCTCGACTCGGTCGTGACCGAGGCGCAGCGCAAGGTGGAGGGCGCCGTGCGCCTTCCCACGGGTTACAGGCTGGAGTGGACCGGCTCGTTCGAGAACGAGCAGCGGGCCGAGAGGCGCCTGGCCTACATCGTGCCGTTCACGCTGCTGGCCATCTTCTTCCTGCTGTTCGTCACGTTCAACTCGGCCCGCTTCGCCGTGCTCGTCCTGCTGACGGTGCCCTTCTCGGCCGCGGGCGGCATGATGGCCCTTCCCCTGGCCGGGCTCAACATCTCGGTGGCCGCCCTGGTCGGGTTCATCGCCCTCTTCGGGATATCGATCCAGAACAGCGTCATCCTGGTCTCGCGCATCATCGAGCTGCGCCGGACCCGGTCGTACGAGGTCATCGAGGCGATCACCGAGGGCGCCGCCACGCGCGTCAGGCCGATGGTAATGACCGCCCTCATGGCGATCCTCGGCCTGCTCCCGATGGCCCTCTCCACCGGCGTCGGCGCGGAGACGGCGCGCCCGTTCGCCGTGGTCATCATCGGCGGCGTCTTCACGGGCACGATCCTGACGCTGTTCATCCTGCCGCTGCTCTATCCCGTCTTCGAGTACAGGGAGCGGGGCACGGACGGCGGGCCCCCGGGGCGGGCCTGACCAACCGGGACGACCCGTCCTTGTTTGACAGCCGCCGGGCCTTGCCGCTCATCATCCGGGCAGCGCAGCAGCCATGACCGAACCCCCCAGCCCATCGACACGCCTTCTCGAGGCCGTCGCCACGGCCACGGTCGCCGCCACGTCGGAGCCGTTCGCCGTGCGCGAGCGCTTCGAGAGGCCGGCGGGGATAAGATTCGCGACCGTCTGGAACGAGTTCAAGAGGCGCTTCTACGGGAAGACGGAGGGGCCGATCCCCGAGACCCTCCTCCGGAAGTACAGGCTGCTCCGGATCGCGCCGGACGCCCCCATCATCGCGGAGCTGGGCGGCGAGGCCAAGGTCGAGTGCCCGGTCGCCGCCGCCTACGCCCTCATCCGGCTCCAGGGAGGGGGCGAGGAGGGGATCCTGCAGGTGAACGGCTATGCGAACATCTTCTATGTGCGCGACCTCAAGGGCGCCCTCTGCGCCGTGCGGATCGGCTGGGACGGCGAGGGCTGGGTCATCGACGCCATTTCCGTGGAGGACCCGCTTGCGTGGAACGGAAAGCACGAGATCTTCTGCCCGGTATCAGCCGGGTGATGACCCGAGTCCCCGGGGCTTCCGGCGGGGTTGCCGCGCGCGCCGCGCGCCGGGGTCCGCGACTATCGGTCGGGCGCGACGGAAATCGAGTTGACTTACCCCGGCATATTTTGAGCTTTTGACTCCTTAGCTTGATGGCTTCCTAGCTCAATGGTAGAGCAGCTGACTCTTAATCAGTAGGTTCGGGGTTCGAGTCCCCGGGGAGCCACCAAGATTCCCGCCGTTTTTTCCCAGTTCAAGCTCAGGAGCCTCCGGATCCGGACGGCAAAGACTCGCCCGCCGAGCGGGCGTCCGCCGGCGTAGCTCAACGGTAGAGCACGTGTTTTGTAAACACGGGGTTGCAGGTTCGATTCCCGTCGCCGGCTCCAGTTTCCCGAGTGTCCCCACTGCCTGGTGGTGTAATGGTAGCACAGCAGACTCTGACTCTGCTTGTCTAGGTTCGAGTCCTAGCCGGGCAGCCAATTCCGGTGCGGACCTCCCGAATCCCTGAAGGGATCGGCCGCGGCGCGGTTTCATTAATTGCTGGCGGCCATCCCAGCGCGGTGGCACCTTTCCCACCGATGAACCCGCAGCGTGCAATTGACCGTGGCGCGGATTCGCTTTACGGATTCTCAAATGTGGGTTGACACTCAAGTTTTGATGGACACTCATCCGCATTCTTGCTCCGCCATCACCCTACCCACATTCAGGCCTGCGCGCGCGGCTTCGACCCGCGGAGCCACAGGCGCCCCGCCGTCTTGCCGTGCAATCTCGCCATTGGCCAGAATTTGAAATAGCGTTACAAACCAGAGACCAGTTCTTAGCTCACTTCACGCCCCGACCCCCGATCGCATTTATCTCCAACCATGATCACACACAGCCTTGCCTTCGTTTTCCTACTGAACAAGACGCCGATGGAGCTGTTCGCGAGCGGCGGCCCCGTCATGTGGCCCATCCTCCTCGTGTTCACCGTCGGGATGACCGTCATCATCGAGCGCCTCCTCTTCATCATACGCGAGAACAGCCAGCGCGAGCCCGAGGTGGTCGCAAAGATGCTGGAGTGCGTCGAGAAGGGCGACCTCGACGGCGCCCTGGAGGTCGGCAAGAAGAGCGACGACCCGGTTGCGCGCGTCGTCGTCTACAGCCTCAATCACGTGGACTCCCTCTCGAACGCGTTCTTCAGGGCGTCGGGCCAGGAGCTCGCCCGCTACCAGCAGGGCATGGCCACCCTTGACACCTGCATCACCGCCGCCCCCCTCCTGGGACTGCTGGGAACGGTCACCGGAATGATGCGCACGTTCGGGGCCCTTGGTTCGGCCGGAAGCGACATCGGCGCGGCGGCCGGCACGATCACGGGCGGCGTCGCCGAGGCCCTTATCGCCACGATGTGCGGACTGTTCATCGCCGTCACCTGCCTATTCCCCTTCAACTACCTCAACGCCCGCGCCGACCAGGCGAAGCAGGAGATCGCCGACGCGTCTCACGCGCTCGAGATCCTGATCAAGAGGGCCGAGACCAAGGGCCACTGATCCGGCCCAAACCGAACTACCCATGGCCGGTCCAAGCCCAGGCGAAAGCGGCAGCAGCAAGAAGAGGGCGCGCATCGAGATCATCCCCCTGATCGACGTCATCTTCTTCCTCCTCGCCACCTTCGTCCTATTCACCCTCTCGCTCAACAGGTCGCAGGGGCTTCGCGTCCTGCTCCCTGAGTCGGAGACGGGCGAGCCCCGCGACCCCGCCGGCACCGCCACGATCACCGTGACGCCGGAGGGGACGATGGCCTGGGACAAGGACCCGGTCACCCTCGAGGAGTTCCTCGTCAGGCTGAACGAGTTCCACATGGAGCATCCCGACGACGCGCGCATCCTGATCAACGCGGACTCCGATTCCACGTACTCGTCGGTGATCTACGTGCTCGACGAGGTGCGCAAGAAGAACATCCAGAAGGTCCTGATAGAGACCCGTGTGAAGCCGGCGAACGCGGTCGGCTCGTAGCCAGTCAACACCAAACCTTTTAACACCACACTACCATGGCCGGCGGCGGAAGTGCACGAGGACAGGAAGGCAAGAAGAAGGCGCGGATCGAGATCATCCCCCTGATCGACGTCATCTTCTTCCTGCTAGCGACGTTCGTGCTCTTCACGCTTTCGCTGAGCAGGATCCAGTCGCTGCCGCTGCAGCTGCCCGTCGCCGTGCCGGATCCGCACCAGAAGCCGGACCCGGACATGGTGACGCTCCAGGTCTCCGACGCGGGAACCTACTTCTGGAACAGGGAGCCCATCTCGTCGAACGAGCTTGAGCCGCGGCTCCACTCGTACAAGGCGCAGGTCCAGGTGCCGCGCGTGCTGATCGCCGGCGACAACCGGGCGCACTTCGGCGCGACGTGCTACGCGCTCGACCTCATCCGCAAGGTCGGGATCGAGCAGGTGTCCATCGAGACCAGGGTGCGCGACAGCGGCAAATGACCGCCCTCGGCCCGGGCCCCAAAGAAACATGAGTCGCAACATAATCATTGGCTTCCTGATAACCATCACGCTCGAGGTCGGCGTGGCCTGGTACGGGAACCTCACCCATTACGTCCCCAAGCCCAGGGCCAAGGAGGAGGAGATAAAGCTCGACATCGTTATGCCGAAGCTGGAGCCGGACGAGCCCGACGTCGTCGAGGAGCAGGAGCAGCGGCCCGTCGAGATCGCCCCGCCGATGCAGCTCGACGTGCCCCAGAATGTCACGCCCGAGTCGTTCGTCCAGCAGATCGAGCCCCCGCCGCCGGACCTTTCGGCCCTCGCCAAGAACATCGTCAAGATCCCCGAGGTCCGCACCGGCCTGCAGGGCGTCGAGATCTTCGACATCTCGAAGCTGGACCAGCAGCCCGTCGCCCGGTTCCAGGCCAGGCCCCAGTATCCCTTTGAGATGAGGCGCGCCGGGATCTCCGGGGAGGTCCTCGTCGACTTCATCGTGGACACGAACGGCGACGTCCGCAACGCGTTCTCCGCCCACTCGTCTCAGAGGGAGTTCGAGCCCTCGGCAATCCAGGCGGTGAGCAAGTGGAAGTTCAAGCCCGGGCGCAAGAACGGCCACGCCGTCTACACCCACATGCAGGTGCCGATCGTCTTCACACTCAACGAGGAGAACTAAGCCGTGCCGCCCCAACTCAGAATCGCAGCCGCCCGGGGGCTGGGGATCGTCGCCCTGGCGCTCGTGCTTTCAGTGCCCGCCAGGCTCTTTGCGGACGAGCAGACGACCCCGGCGGAGCCGCCCAGCCTATCGGACGCGGTGGGCGACGGACTGGCCAAGATCAGGCCGATGCTCGACGCGAAGCCGCCGGACTACGTGAGCGCGAACGCGACCGTCGACAAGCTCATCTCCGAGGCCGAGGCGGACAGCTACGACATGGACATCCTCCTCGAGACGAGGGCGCGCATCCTGATCCAGCAGGCCCACTACGCGGACGCGATCAAGCCGATGGAGGCCGCGCTCGACATCGCCGACCGGCACCATTTCAACAACGCCAAGCAGACGATGGACATCGTGAACCTGCTGGCGCAGCTCTACAACCAGACGGCCGACGACTCGAAGAAGTCGCACGAGGAGCAGATCCGGAGCTACGAGAAGGCGGTCGGGTACATGCAGCGCTGGTTCAAGCTCAGCACGAAGCCGAACGAGGACATCTCCTTCTACTACGCCCAGCTGCTCTACGGCGAGGCGGTCGCGAAGAACCAGGAGCACCCCGACCCCGCTCTGATCAAGCTGGCTCGCGAGCAGGTCGAGAAGGTGCTCCTCATGAGCGTGCACCCGAAGCCGAGCACGTACGCCTTCCTGCTGGCGACCCTCAACCAGGAGCAGGACTACACGCGCGCCTCCGAGATCCTGGAACTCATGCTTTCGAGGAACCCGTCCAGCAAGAGCTACTGGGCGGACCTGGTCATGTTCTACATGATCCTTGGCCAGAACTCGAAGGACGAGGCGAAGATCCGCATGTACGACATTAGGGCGATCAACGCCATAGAGCGGGCGCAGGCGCTCGGCTACCTGAAGACGACGAAGGACAACTTCAACCTCTTCACCCTCTACTACAACAGCAACCAGTACGGGGCGGCTGCCGACCTCCTCCACGACGGCCTGATGACGGGCAACATCGACCCGATACTCGCGAACTGGCAGCTCCTGGCCTCGTCCTACGAGCAGATCAACCAGGAATTCAAGGCGATCGACGCCCTGAAGGAGGCCTCGAACCGCTTCCCGAAGAACGGCGAGCTCGATATGAAGATCTCCCAGGTCTACTACAGCCTCGGCGACACCGAAAAGTCCTTCCAGTACGCCCAGATCGCCATGGAAAAGGGCGGCCTGGCGAAGCCGCTCCAGACCTACGAGTTCATCGCCTACCTGGCCTACGAGCTCCACAAGTATGACTTCGCGAAGATCGCGATCGACAAGGTGATCGAGCTGCTGAAGGGCAACCCGGATCACCAGATGCAAATACTGAAGGGCGCGATAGACGACGCCATCAAGGAAGCGAACGAGAAAGCCGCCGAAAAGGCTCCAGCAGCTCAGCCATCATCATGAAGAAATCGAAAATCTATCTGATAGCCCCGCTCGTGGTGCTCCTCGCGTTCGGCGCGTACTATTGGAATTTCAAGTCTGACTATGATGCCAAGCAGGCCGCCGTCGCCGCGCAGATCAAGGAGCAGAAGATCGAGAAGCTGAAGCAGGAGGCCATCCAGCGCGAGGCCGCGATCCACGACGCGATCGAGGCGCAGAAGCTGCGCAAGAAGGAGCGGCAGGAGCGCGAGGCCCTGGAGCAGAAGCAGAAGGACGACAAGGAGAACGCGCGGCTAAACGCGGACAAGGCCGTCCAGGAGGAGCAGAAGCTCGAGCGCGAGGTCGATAAGCTCGCGACCGACGTCAAGGTCGAGAAGGACGAGATCCAGAAGATCCAGGCCGAGAACAAGAAGGCCGTCGAGGAGGAGGCGTTCCTCAAGGAGTACGTGAAGGCGGCCCAGGAAAACCAGGCGAGCCTTGGCGAGGTGCTGACGAAGATCGCCGCGGCGGAAGCCGCGGCGGCCAAGGCGGCCGCGGCAGCGGCCGCGGCGGCGGCCAAGAAGTAGTGACCCAAGCCAACCACCCTATACACAGACCCACCTCATGAAAAAATGGATGTACGTGCTCGGCCCCGGCATCATGCTGGCAGTGTTCATGTTCTTCTACCTCGCGAGCAAGGAGGAGACGGAGGCCCGCATGAAGGCCGAGAAGGCCCACAAGGAGGAGGTAGCGAAGGAGGCCGAGCAGAAGAAGCAGCTCGCCGAGGCCAAGGCCCGCGAGGACGCCGAGCGGCGCAACGCCGAGCGCGCCGCCGAGGAGGCCAGGATCGCCAAGGAGAAGCAGGACAAGTACGACGCCGACATGCGCCGGATCAAGGACGACACCGACAAGGCGAACGCGAGCGCCGAGCAGTCCGCGGCCAAGGTTTCGGAGCTCACGATCGAGCTGGACAACCTCCACAAGCAGAAGGACGCCCTCACGCGGGAGGGGTTCGACCTTGCCAAGCGAGTCGAGATGGCCGCGGTGGCCCGGCGCAATGCCGAGCTCGAGATTCAGCGGATGGTCGAGATGATTGCGAACAAGGCCGACCAGAGCAGCATGACCAAGATGCCGCCGCCGACTCCCACGCCGAAGGAGAGCTGACGCGCGGGCGCCCGGCCGCAGGGCCGGCTTCCCTCCCTATCTGAACCCTGGCCGCGGCCAGGGTTCTTTGTTATCGCGGGCCCCCGGGGCGACGGAGAGGGACCTCGGTTGACGTTGGCGGCCGGAGGCGGCAGCCTCTCTTCTGTCCCAGAAACAAACCCGGCCGGCTTCCCCGCCGGGTAACGTCCGGATTGGGGGCTGTTGCCCAAATCGAACAGTTTGTATGCAGAGGTGTGATACAATGGG
>CAZCAJ010000011.1:0-81440 GCA_964496645.1 uncultured Opitutaceae bacterium | reverse complement strand
ACCAGGCGGCCGCAGAATACCGCGCGGCGCTGGCGCTCAAGCCCGATTTTGCCGAAGCCCATAACAATCTGGGAGCGGTGCTCGTCCATTTACCCGGACATGAGTCCGACGCGGTGGCGGAATTCCAGGCAGCAGTCCGCCTGCAGCCGGAATTCGCCTCGGCCTACAGCAACCTCGGCCGCGCCCTCCTGGCGCTGCCGGGCCGCCACGCTGAAGGCATGGCTGAGCTGCGGCGGGCGGTACGGATGCGTCCCGACCTGCCCGACCTCCATTCGAACCTGGCAGATGCACTGGCGGATCAGCCGGGCGAGGGGGCGGAAGCCGTCCGAGAGTACCAGGCAGCGTTGCAGATCAATCCGCGTAGCGCCGAAGTGCGTAACAACCTAGGCCTGGCGCTGATCGCCCAGGGCGAATTCGCGGCAGCCGCTGAGGAATTAACGCAGGCGATCGCAATCAACCCTGGACTGGCCGAGGTCCGGCTGAATCTCGCGATCGCCTACTTGAACCTGGGACGACGCGCCGAGGCGGCGAGCCAGCTCGAGGCCTACCTGCAGGTGCGCCCGGCCAACGATCTGACCCGGCAAATACTGGCACAGCTTCAGGGGAACTAGCCCAGCCCGCCGCCGCGAAAGGCTCAAATGACCGATTGTCTTGGCAAGCATCCTGTCCTCCTGACAACCCGCATTTGATCGGCTGCGATTTCGGGCAATTTGCCGTAAGGGTAGATCTGAAGCCCGGTTCGCCGTTTGGAATGCGGCGCCGACTGGTGCGATTGCTTGACTGGATCGCCACCGTACGCCGAAAGGGCCCGACAAGAGATGGGAGAGACGAGTTCATCCGGAGGGTTGGCAGCTGAGAAAACAGATCGAATTGGATCCGTTCGGACTCTCGTTTTCTCAATGTTATGCGAAGATGCGGACTGGCCTCAAGGCCGATGGAAGAAAGATTGGCGACCACGATACAATCATCACTGCGCACGCTCTTTCTCTCAGGGCAACCATGGTGACCGCTAACGTTAGCGAATACTCACGCATCCCAGGACTTGTTGTCGAAAACTGAGAGTCGGAGGCACCCGAGGCCTAAAGAGCGTAGGCGATTGCTTAAGTAACGGCGGCTGCGACGCTAATTATGACAGACAAAGCGACAAACCGGTCGATTCTCCGGACTAAGTTCGAACCCGATCGGGCCCGCCAACTTCACGCTGGCATCGATGTCTGAGAATTGCCGTACATCAGAAGGCCGTACACCTTTTCGATCAGTTTATTAACTGAAAATGGCTTCGGCAGTACGGCACCAGGGTGAACTATTTTCTTCAAGAGCGATTCGGGCAAGGGAAGTGACCCAGAGGTAAGGATGCACGGCGGTTTCATCGAAACTGCCCGCAGCCGCTCGATCAGCGCCAAGCCGGTCAACCTTGGCATTTCATGGTCGGTGATGAGCAAGTCAAAGGTCGTCTTGCAGAGTGCCTCCCACCCCTCTTCGCCATCGCGGGCTGTATGCGCGCGAAACCCCACCCTAGAGACGGCGTCGGCCATTAGTTCTCGAAGGGCAGGCTCATCGTCGACCACCAGGATTCTCTTTGGCGACAAGGGCCCAGATGCACAAATCAGACTGGGGGAGACCGACTCGGTCGCCTTTTCCGCAAAGCGCGAAGCGTCGAATTCCGGGGGCCCGCCCCCAAACGGGTTGAGAGAATCGGCGCTGATGCGAATGAGACTTCGCGTCAGCATGCGGGCGGCGGCAATATCTTCATCACTTCAATAACCTATGCGACAATCGATCCTACGGCCATGGGGTCTACACCTCCCCGCTGAAATCGGGCTCTGTGATGCGGAGTCAATCGCTTCTAAAGAATCTGTCGCCCTCGAACTATGTGCTTTGCCGGCAACCATCAGGGTTACTCATTTGCGCTTTCGCGCGGCGCGATTCTGGGAATACTCCCAAGAGAAACCGTTGGCGTCATGATCCGTCGCCGCACCCCGACTGAGTCCCGGGAAGCAACTCATAGCTTCGATTCAGAACAAGGGCCCGGTCAATTCGGGGAATCCCCGGGGCAATCTCAAACCAGAATCGAGCCGCCCTTCATTTTCGTAGGGAGACGGTGCATCCTGATCGGGTCCACCAACTCATTGCCATAGGCTCTGCTCGAAACTTTGGCGACAATTCCAGCCCCGAATGACGATCACTTGGCACCGCTGGTTTCCGAAGACCGGCAGCGAGGTTGCCATCTTGGGACAAATTGTTTCCGTTGGTGGCGATGCTTTGGATTTCGCGTGCCCAGTGGGGCGTCGTTCTCGCGGCTGTACCGCGCCTATTGGTCGTCTTCGGTGCGTTCTTGCGGGCGTTGTGAATCGCGATGTCCCGCGTTGCATTTGCCGCGCCCCTATGCCGCAGGAACAGTGGCACTCTTCGGCTTGAGGCCAGAAGCAAAGCATCGCGGACGTCGACCTTTTGCCGATGAAATCCCTTCTCGATTTGTTCCGGCGGCGCTGGCCATGGACGTGGTCCAAGGATAACCCTCCTGCGGCGGCCCAAATCGCGCGGGACTGCTTGCTCGGCCTCGCCGCCGGGCTTGGGGCCGTTCTGTTTCAATCTCTGACCGACCGGCTGTTCAATGGCACCTTCGGCGCGTATGCGCTGAGGGGGACCAGGGTGTTTCTGATAGGGAGTTTCGCGACGATTGTGATGGCCAGCCTGATCAGCGGCTGGCTCATCGCCAAGGTTTGCCCGGAGGCGGCCGGCAGCGGAATCCCGCAGTTGAAGACTGCGTTCTGGAAGGATTTTGGCTATGTTCCTTGGCGGGTTGCGGTGACGAAGCTCGTGGGCGGCGTACTCAGCATTGGTGGGGGTGTGAGCTTGGGGCGCGAGGGGCCCAGTGTTCAATTGGGTGGCGGATTGAGTTCGGGCCTGAGCGGCCTGCTGGGCCTTCCCAAGCAGCAACGGCGTGAAGCCTGTGCCGCTGGCGCCGCCGCGGGGCTGGCGGCGGCTTTCAACACTCCTCTGGGAGCCATCACGTTCGTGCTCGAGGAGATTATTGGCGATATGAACAGTCGCGTTTTGAGCGGAGTGGTCCTGGCCGGGATCATGGGCGCTTTTGCGGTGCATGCCTTTAACGGGCCGCAGCCGGCGTTTGCGCTCACAATCTCCGAGGACGCGCGGTGGTCGGCATATCTCGTTGCCCCGGTCGTCGCGGCGCTGGCTGCGCTGGTTGGAATGGCGTTCCAGTTGCTCACCCTCCGCTTGAAAAAGCAGTGCCGCGGTTGGACGCGGGTGCCGCTTTGGCTGCGACCGGCCATCGGCGGAGTGGGCGTGTGGGTATTCGGCGTCGCGGTGTGGCTGTGGTCGGGCCGTTTGGGTGTTTTCGGCCTGGGCTACCAGGATCTCTCCCAGGTACTGCGCGGCAATTTTCCTTGGCTACTCGCGCTGGCTCTCCTCGGGGCCAAATTCTTTGCCACCGTCCTGGCTTACGGCACAGGTGGACTGGGAGGCATTTTCGCACCAAGCCTATTCCTCGGTGCAATGGTGGGGGCCACGGTTTCCGGCCTGGCTGCTCCTTGGATGCACATCACGGGGGGCGACCAGATACTGCTGATGCTTGTTGGCATGTGCGCCTCGCTAGGCGCCCTGGTAAGAGCGCCGCTAACTTCGATTCTCATCCTTTTCGAGATGACCCATAACTTCTCGGTAGTGCCGGGACTCATGCTTGCCACGCTGATCAGTCAGGCCGTCGCTCGCTCGCTGGCGAAGCACAATTTTTACGAGGCCGTGCTGGAGCAGGACGGCGTGCATCTGGAGAACCTTGTGCCGCCGCGTGATCTACGGCGTTGGCGGCAGACACCCGTCGCTTTGGTGGCGAGTTTCAGGCCGATTGCAGTCGAGACAACCGACCCCCCGACGCTGCGAGCCTTGTTGGCTGAGCGGCCTTACCAGTGTTTCCCCGTCAAACGGGACGGAAGGGTTGTCGGCGTCGCTACCCGACAACACCTGGAAGCGGCTGCGCAAGGCGGCGCCCCTCTGGGGCTTGCTCCGGCGCGGTGGATTTCACCCAAAGCAACGGTGCGAGAGGCCGAGAAGGCGTTGCTCGATTCGCCCGAGAACTTCCTCTGCCTTGGTGAGGCCGCAACCGGCGAACTGCTCGGCGTGCTCACGTTGCACGACCTGCTGCGTGGGATCCAGGTGGCGGACGAAAAGCTATGACTTGGCTCGGGAGGCCCCTGTGTTTCAGGCCTAAGGACCCGACCATGCGAAAAGTACAGTGCTATCTGCCGCACCGCGGAAATAGATGCCGAGTTGCAAGTAAATGCATAGTAGAGCTTCCATAGCTCGGACTGATCGAACCTGATCGGGTCCGCCACTTTGTAGTCTTAGGTGAACGTCATTGCAGGCGTCATTGCGGGCCAAGGCGCCGCCTGCGCAAAGGCGCTAAAGTTTGACCACCCGATCCGCCACAGCAGACTCCTGATCAACAGGCCGATTTCAGAGAAATGCAGGAATTGAGACGACGCAATCGCCCGCGGGCCCGGCCGAAGGATACACCAGGCGCGAGAAGAACCGACGGGACATCCGGCACTCGCGAGCTGAAGGCGAAGCCAATTTTTCACAACCGATGCGGCGCAAGACACTTTTCCAGCGTACACGAACATGACACGTCAAAAGAGTTCCGTCGATGGCCCATCGCCGGCGCATTTGAAAATTAGCCGGATGGCCTCGGGTTTGGTGTGCATCCTCGCCGTCGCCGGGTGCATCAACCTCGGCAGGTGGAGTTCATCGCCGAAGGCTGCTGCGTATCACGTGACAGGCGTCAGCACCGCCGAAATCTCGTTAAATGGAACGTGGCAGTTTCTTCTGGACCCGCCGGACCATTATTGGGAGCCCAAGAAGTCAATTCTAGCATGGCAGCCCATCGCAGTTCCGGGCGAACCGCAGATGCAGGGCTTCGATGTCAGGAACGACAAGGAATTCGCCTACCTGAAGCGAATTCTGATTCCGGCGGATTTTGCAGGGCAGCGCGTGTTCGTTCGGTTCGAGGGGGTCTACGGCGAGGCGCGGGTGTGGGTGAACGGACATTTTCTTCGCAATCACCTTGGCGGCTTCACCATCTGGGAGTGCGAGCTGACGGACTGGGTGAAGCCGGGCGAAGAGGCGGTGCTGACAGTCGGCGACACGGACCGTACCGACGATATTTCCGATGCTACCGGGTATGCGAAGCACTGCATCGGCGGGATTCTGCGAAGCGTCTCGCTGCTAGCGCGTCCGCAAACCTACGTCCGGGATCTGCGTGTGGAAACGCCGCTGACGGCGGATAATCGAGCGGCGATATTGCGCGTTGCCGCGGCGATGGAGTTCAGAGGCAATCGCGAGGCGACATTGCATTTTACACTGTGCGACGCGCGTGGCCGCGCGATTGCACTGTCAGCGTCGATGACCGTGTCCGCGACAAGCCCGTATCGCATGTTGGAGATTCCCGTGGCGTCGCCGCAGTTGTGGGATGCAGAACATCCCAGGCTATATACGTTGACGACGCGGTGTGTCGTAGAAGGAAATGAGGTTTCCATGCAGCAGCAGGCGGTCGGCTTCCGCGAGATCAAGGTTCTCGGCGAAAAGCTTCTCATCAACGGCCAAGTCGTGAAACTGCGCGGCGCATGCCGGCACGACATGCATCCTTTGTTGGGGCGTGTTTCGACGCCGGCGTATGAATTCGAGGACGTATTGCTGGCAAAGGAGGCGAACATCAATTTTATCCGCACGTCGCACTATCCCCCTACGGAAAATTTCCTGAGGAACTGCGATGAGCAAGGGGTCTATGTGGAGGCTGAATCTGCCGTTTGTTTCAATCAGACCTGGGCCGTTGGGCCAAACAAGGGCAAGTTAGAGGCGGTGACGCATGATCCTGCATACACACCGTGGTATCTTGGGCAGGTCCGGGAAATGGTGGAGTCGTTTCGCAGCCATCCCTGCGTGATCATTTGGTCCGCTGGCAACGAGAGCCAATATGGCATGAACATCGGCAGGTCGCTCGATCTCATCCGCGAATTGGATGGGACGCGCCCAACCATCTTCGCGTATTCCAAGACCGCCTTCGCCGATGGCGCGCAAGACCGTTTCGACCTTTGCAGCATCCACTATCCCACGGTGAATGGGACGTTGGATAAGGATTCAAATCAGTTCGCCATGGCGAACTGGTCCACTGATTGGCGCCCGACCATTTGCGATGAGTGGGCGCACGTTCCCTGCTACTGCACGGATACGCTAAAGATTGATCCGGGTATCCAGGATTTTTGGGGAGAAAGTCTCAGTCGCATGTGGACCTCGTGCTACAATTCCGAAGCCGGCATCGGCGGCGCGATCTGGGGTTTCGTGGATGAAACCTTCCAACTGCCGGAACGCTGCGTCGGCTACGGGCCATGGGGCATCGTAGATACCTGGCGGCGGAAGAAGCCCGAATTCTGGAATACCAAGAAGGCGTATTCGCCGGTGCATCTGTTGGCCGCGAAGTTGAGCATCGCGGGTGGTGAAGCGACGCTGCCGATTCAAAATCGCTACAACCACACCAACCTCGATGAACTCACGGTGCGCTGGAACTACGAGGGCCAAAGTGCCTCGTTTACACCCGCTGCTCTGCCGCCGCGTGCGCAGGGAACACTGACATTGCCGGCCCTGGCATGGAGTGACGGCACTTATTTGCAGCTGGATTTCATTGAACCTAGCGGACGGATTGTGGATACCTATCGCATAGCCGTCGGTGCGCCAACGCCGAGCGCGGCCGAGCTTGCCGAAGGTCCGGTCCACTTTGAAGAGTCGGCGACGGAAGCAGTCGTGCGCGGCGAGGATTTCTCCGTCACGTTTGACAAATCCACTGGGCTGATTCGAGAAGCACGACGCCTCGGCCAGCGCATCCTGACCGACAGCCCGCGCTTGAATGTGAGCACCACAGATGCCGTGAATTCCTGGTCCGATGTGGTCATTCTGGAATCATTGAACCAGCCATTCGTACTGGATTGGTTCAAGGTGGACGAGCTGACGAATTCAGTTCGCGTCGTCAGCAAAGGAAAGGTGGGCGCGCGGCAGGTGACCTACACGACAACCGTTCACGGCAATGGTCGGATGACAATCGATTTCAAGTTGTCCCAGGCGAAGGCGCTGTTTTGCCAGGAAGTCGGGCTGGCATTTATGCTGGAACCGGGTTTCTCGGACATCGCCTGGGAACGGGAATCTGATCTATGGACAAGTTATCCCGATGACCACATCGGCCGGCTGAAGGGCCGCATGCCATTCTTCGCTCCGGAGCTCGCTACCGCCTATCGCCAACCGCCGGTCGGCTCATGGGCGTCAGATAGTAGCGATTATTTCCTGTATGGCTCAAATCAAGTTGGCATGACGCTGACCCGTGATGCAAAGAGCTGTCGTCCGTTCATCCGCACTTACACTATTAGCGGGAGAAATCGGCAAATCGTCGTGCGTGGGACTGGCCGCGAAGGCGCGCGCATACGCCAGCTGGATTCCGGAAAACTTGCCCTGATTGTGAACACCGACTGGGACTATCTCAATTTGGCTTGGGGAAATTATGAACGCGGGCTGAAGCTGCCTGCGGAGTACAGAGGCCAAGTCGAGCTTGATCTAAGGCGCTGATAGACTCTCGATTGTAGCCACGGTCAAATAGCGGGAAACAGTTCTCTCAGCGATTCGTCGAGCTTTCAGAGGAAAATCTGGTCAAGGTGCGCCACCACAGTTGTGCGTGACGTTCGTGCTCGCCACCTTCGAACCACCGGCGTTAAAACGCGTTCATTAGGCATTTGCTATGAGCAATACAGTTTCGGCGGCCAAAATTGAGATCTCAAGAAATGGGCCCTACCTTGTCTCGGGAAACCTGCCGCTTCTCACCGAAACTATAGGGACCAACCGGGAGGGCGAGTCAGTGAAGTGGCAGGCCGGGGCGAAATATCCACCCAGGGCGGAGTATGCGTTATGCCGCTGTGGACAAAGCGCGGATAAGCCGTTTTGCGACGGCACACATTCGAAGATTGCCTTTGACGGCACCGAAACCGCGTCCCGCAAGCCCTACCGCGATCAGGCAAAGCTCATTGAGGGCCCGACGATGTCGTTGACCGATGCGGAGAGCCTGTGCGCGTTTGCGCGCTTTTGCGACCCTAAGGGGCAGGTGTGGAATCTCGTGAACCGAACGGACGACCCGGTGGCGCGCAAAGATTTCACGCGTGAGGCCTGCAATTGTCCCGCGGGGCGGTTGGTGGCGTGGGACAATGAGACCGGCAAGCCGGTCGAGCCAGAATACGAGCCCTCGATCGCACTTATTGAAGATCCGGCGAAGAATTGCTCCGGACCAGTTTGGTTACGCGGTGGCATTCAGGTGATCGGCGCCGACGGGTTCAAGTACGAGCTGCGCAATCGAGTTACCCTGTGCCGCTGCGGCGCGTCGCAAAACAAGCCATTTTGCGACGGCCAGCACGCTGCCATCGGATTTCAGGCCTGAGCTGCCTTGAAGCCAAGACGCAAGATAGCTTTTCTTGGAAGGAAAACCTTGGAATGGATAGGATATGGTGGCCCGTGATTGGGCCCGCCTGTTGTTCGCGCTCGCGAGCCGATGGACTGCACTCATCAGGCGCTCGGGGGTTAGTTTCAGTTGACCGAACGCGGTTTCCGGGGCGAACGGGGACACCCGCGTAGCCCTCGTCGAGGTTTACGAGGTGCCATGATTTAGCTGCGCGCAATCAAGCTCAAAGATTAAGGGCCAACCAGCGGCGGGTCGGCGTCCGCCCAGGGAAGCGCCAGCGGTTCGGGGGCTTGATGGAGGTATGCCTCAAGGCAATCCCCTTATCGGTTTCATTAATTGGCAAGCTGTTATATAATAATCGATTACGAATAGCGACAGAGGCGAATATGATCTGGAATCGGTCTTTGGCGCCCTACTCCCGCCGTCGTTCCGGACGATCGTGTCCATCATTTGCCTTTTGCGGCACAATGGGTGTGTTCACCGATGCCAGCACCGGAAGGGACCGACACCAAGGAAGAAGACACGCTCGGCGGCCGCTTCACGTTTCCCGGCACGGCGCTCACGGTTCGGCGGATAGGCTACGGTGCGATGCAGCTGGCCGGCCCCGGCGTCTGGGGGCCGCCGAAGGACCTGAACGGTGCCGTCGCCGTCCTGCGCGAGGCGGTAGCGGCCGGCGTGAATCATATCGACACCAGCGACTTCTACGGCCCGCACGTCACCAACCAGATCATCCGGCGGGCCCTGCACCCGTACCCTGCGGGATTGGTGATCGTCACCAAGCTGGGGGCCCGCCGCCCGCCTGACCATACGTGGCAGCCTGCCATTTCGCCCGAGGACCTGACCGCAGGCGTCCACGACAACCTCCGCAACCTGGGCCTGGACGCACTCGACATCGTCAACTACCGCGTGATGGGGTCGGGCCACGGCCCCGAGGAGGGCTCCATTGGCGCACAGGTGACGGTGCTTGCCGACCTCCGGAGCAAGGGGCTGATCCGCCACATCGGCCTGAGCAATGCCACAGCCTCCCAGGTGGCGGAGGCGCAGGCGATCACCGACGTGGTGTGCGTGCAAAACAACTACAACCTGGCCCACCGCCACGACGACGCCCTGATCGACCACCTGTGCCGGCAGGGCATCGCGTACGTCCCGTTCTTCCCGTTGGGCGGGTTCACGCCGCTGCAGTCGTCCACCCTGTCGGGTGTCGCGGGCCGACTCGGGGTCAAGCCGATGCAGGTGGCACTGGCGTGGCTGCTGCACCGGTCGCCAAACATCCTGTTGATCCCCGGCACGTCGACGGTCGCCCATCTCCGCGAGAACCTGTCCGTCGCGCAGTTGGCGCTGCCGAGGCAAACCTTGAAGGAGTTGGACGGGATCGCCGCCGAGGCGGTGGCGGTGCAGCACTGACTGTGAAAGCTTGCTTGGCGCGGCAGATCGCGCGACGCACGGCCTATCGGGCCGCGGGGATGTCGTTCCGCTCCCAGAACCCGACGGCGAAGTCCTTGTCGTTGCCGTACGTGCCGTGCCAGTAATAGCGCGACCGGATCCTGTCGTTGATCGGCTGGAACCGGGCGTTCTTGTCGGAGTTGTCCTTGGGCAGCCAGAGGATATATTTCACATTGTTGTGAAGGAGCCATCCGAGCGGGTCGGGGGCCTTTGCGGAGTAGAACTTCTTGATCTGGTCGAAGCGCTCGGGGATTTCGAGGTACGAGCCGCGATAGGCCTCCTCGAGCCAGGGCCAGCCAAGCAGGCTCTGCTTGTTCGCGAAGAGAGAGACCGCGGGCGCCTCGGTGTTCGCCAGGTCGAGCCCGCTCTCCAGCGTGACGCCGTCGGGACGGGAGGCCAGCTCGACGATGAGATCCCTTATGACGACGTCCCGATCGATCCAGGCGGAGCCCGACAGCGTCCCAAGCGACTCCTTGGAGCCTTCCGCGAACTGTCGCCCCAGGTCGTAGGCGAACGAGAGATTTGGCAGGAGGAGAAGCAGCGTTCCGTAGCGGCACAACCGAGACCCGGAGCCGAGGTTTGTGGCGCCTAGCGTCAGGATGATGCCGGCGTACGCCCACGGCCACCATTTGAGCGCCGAGTTGAATCGGGCCCAGGCATCCTCGTAGAGGTCGTGGATGAAAAACAACTCGGTGCCCGCGAGCGCGAGGCCCCAAACCACGATGAGAAAAAGCGAAAGCGGCCGGCGTTCGCGGTTGAGGGTGGCGAGGGCCATGATCCCGGCCGCGGGCCAAAACATCAGGAGCCAGCCGAGCCACGGCGTGTGGTCATTGGGGAGGACCAGTCGGAACGCGACGCTGCTGCCGATCGCCTGCTGGGTAAACTGCACAAGGTAGGGATACTCGAGGCCGGCTGCGACCGCCGCCCCGGCCAATCCGGGAAGCAGGCAGCCCCATTCCCGGCGAATGGCTCGGTACACGAACCATCCGCCGGCCAGAAGGCACTGCAGCGGCAGGATCCAGGCGTTCGAGATAAGCGCGATAGGGATCGTGGCGGCGATCAGCGCGTGGTTGACGGTCCGCGCCCTTCCAGTCGCGCCCGTCTCCTGGGCGGCTATCAGCGCCGCCGCCAACGCCAGCAGAACGAAACCGGCGAGCGGCGGATGAAAGTCGCCCTTGGTCAGGAAATAGCTAAGCGGCTCCATGGGGAGGTCCCGCGGCTCCAGCCCCGGCTTCGACATCAACGACGAGGCGCGGTGCCCGAGCGGAGTCAGCTCATCGCGGGCGATCGCCCCGCCCACGAACCGGACGATGTCGATGGGATGCGGGTCCTTGACGAGGGCGTGGGCGGCGACGGCGGCGCCGCTGCCGCCGATGACGAGCGAGAGGACCCCCACCCACCGGCCGAGCGGCCACGGGCAGAGTCTTGCGAAGCAGCTGCCCGACAGGAGGGTCAGGAAGCCGACGAGCGTGCAAAACGCGAGATGGTAGCTGACGCCGGGCCCGACTCCCAGCAGCCGCCCGAGGAGCGCCGCGCCGTAATGCTGGAAACTGTAGTAGGTGTTGGAGTAAAACGGAGCCAGCCAGAGGTCCGGCGGCGGGAGCCGCGTGCCGCGCATGTAGGCCTCGATCAACGCGAAATTCGGCATCTTGTCCTCGGTGTAATCGATGTCGGGGAACGTGTAGCGCCAGGCGAAGCAGTAGAAGAACCCCGCCCCGAAAAGCGCCTCCAGCTTCCAATTCCTGCGCAGAAGGTCCCGGTTGCGCCAGATCATCCAGATGGACACGACGGTCGTGACGGGAAGAATCGGAAGGCGGGGCCCCCAGCCCACGGAGTGCTCCAGGCAAAAACATGCGAGGCAGATGCCGATCACTCCGGTCACCCTGGCCAGGGCGTAGTCTCCCACGATTCTCCCCGCACACAATCCGGCGCCCAGCAGATTGATCCAGAGCACCGGGATCACGAGGCATAGGAATATCAGCGACATCCCGGGCTAAGATGTCGGTCCCGATCGTCTTGATCGAGCCCGGATTTGAGTCGAGTTCCCGTTCACGCGCCCGAATGGCCGGCGCGGCCGAGGCGCCCGGCGCCCTCCCGCACTCCCGCTCGAATCACGGGAAATGGGGCGTTGCCCACGCAGCACTCTGGCGCTCGGAATCCCGGGGTGCCCTATTTGCACCGAGCCCTGAAATGCCCGCACTGTTCGCCCCGACGAGCGCGAGCTGGGGATCCGCTACAGGTCCTTGGTCTTCTGGCCCACGACAAAGCCGATGAGGCCGAATATCACGCCTGTATAGAGCGGAATGACGACGTGAATGTACCCGACAAACTCTTCCGGCTTGTTGTAGAGGATTGCGACCCCAACGAACAGCAGGCCCAGGAGCAGGAGGAAGATAACGATAAGGATTGTGAGCCTTATCCAGAACTCGCCCCGCAGGGCGACGTGTGCCGTGGACGGCCGTGGGGCCTTGACTGAAGGCGGCCCGGAGATTCCTTGGTCAGAGCCCATTTTAGTAGTTCCCCCCGACATACACTTGAAGCGAGATAATCCGGGCCGTCGGCGGCCCGGATATGGCGGTCACGGACAGGGTGTAGCCCAATGAGGTGCCGTCCGGCAGCTGCCCGAACCGCACGGGTTTGAGGAAGATCGCCGGTAGGCTTGAGTTCCAATTCTCCAGGCGAATTGCCAGAAGCGGGCCAATTCCCGCCTGCTGCTCCTGATCCGTGGCCGGGACCACATTGGTCGTCGCCTGGGCGCGAAGCCCGCCAGGGACCTTCTCCGCCGTGACCTCTATCCGCAGCGGGAAGCCCCTCGCCGCCGCGTCGAACTTGGCGGACTCGCCTTCGGGGAGGATGAAGGTCTCGGAGAAGAAAAGCTCACGGCCACCAATCAGTTTCATTCGTGTCGGTGGTATCTCGGTCACTCGGAGAAGTCGAGTTTCCTGTTTGCGGCCTTTACGTACCCAGCCTTCGGGTGCCTCACGCAGGCGGCGCTCCCCGGCCAATCCCCGCTCTCTTCGGATCCGCGACGCCCCGAAGGCGGAACCGGGTGCACGCATGCCGGCCTGAAACGCGTTCGCGGCCCCTTCCTCTCCCCGGGCTGGCGTCCTGGTCTCAGGTTCCCTGCCGTTCGACGGCGTTTTCTCACCTGAGGGGCGCCCGTCAAGGCGCCCGTGGGGAGCACCTTCGTTTGACTCTCCCCAGGTTGGGCGATTCAACTGGAGTCACTCCCATGCAAGACGATCTCCGAATACCCCAGGGCATAGACCGCCGCGGCTTCCTAAAGGCGGCAGGCGGGGCCGCCCTCATAGCGGCGCTGCCGGGCGGCCTGGCGGCCGCGGCCGGTGACAACGCGGCGCGGGCCACGCTCGCCCTAGTCGGATGCGCCCACATCCACACGCCCGGCTTCATAAAGCTGCTCGACGCCAATCGGCCCGCCGTCCGCGTCAAGTTTGTCTGGGACCACGATCCGGCGCGGGCCGCCAGGCGCGCGGCCGAGCTTGGCGCGGCGGTTGCGACGGACCTCCAGGAGATCTGGTCCGACCCGGAGGTTGTGGCCGTGGTCATCTGCTCCGAGACAAACAGGCACCGGGATCTTGTCACTGCGGCGGCGGCCGCGGGGAAGCACATCTACGCCGAGAAGCCGCTGGGCATCACCGCGGCGGAGAGTTTGGAAATGGCAGAGGCGGTCGAAAGGGCCCACGTGCTCTTCACCACGGGGTACTTCATGCGCACGATGCCGCAGCACATCTTCCTCAGGGAGCAGGTCGAGCGCGGCTCGTTCGGGAAGATCACCCGCATCGCGGGGTCAAACTGCCACAACGGCTCCCTGGGCGGATGGTTCGACGCGAAGCCGGACAGGCCCTGGGAGAACTGGCGCTGGATGGCGGATCCCAAGGTTGCCGGCGTAGGCGCGTTTGGAGACCTCGGCACCCACATGCTGGACATCATGATGCTGCTCTGCGGGGACGTCGGCTCCGTGACGGCCGAGACCCGGGTCGTGACCGGCCGCTATGGCGATTGCGACGAGGCGGGTGAGGCGCTCCTCCGCTTCAAGAGCGGCGTAATCGGGACGCTTGCCGCCAGCTGGGTAGACGTGGCGGACCCCGTCACGCTCGAGATCAGCGGGACGGAGGGAAACGCGGCCATCGTCAAGGGCGAGCTCTTCTTCAAGTGCGCTCGGGTCAAGGGTGCCGACGGGGACAAGCCCTGGACCGACCTGCCTGCGGGCCCGGTCGCGCCGCTGCAGCAGTTCGTGAACGCGGTGCTGGGCCAGCCGGGCATGCCTCTCGTTCCGGTGCGCGAGGCGGCCGCGCGCGTGGCCGTGATGGAGGCCGCCTATCGCTCGGCCAAGGCCGCCTCGACGGTGGCCGTGGGCTGATCCGCCGCGACGGGGGCGGGCTCCCGCCCCCACCCCGCCCTCGGCGGGTGCGACGCCGAGATTCACGGGCACCAAATTCCCCGGAGACTGTCCATTTTCCGATGGTTCCTTACCGCATGAGGCCAATCCGCCTTGTCCGCACCTTCTTCGCCGCGCTGGTCCTGTCCGCCGGCCTTGCCGCCACCTCGGGCTGCTTCCTTGTGGCCGTCGGGGCGGCCGGAGCCGCCGGTGCCGGGACGGTCGCCTACGTGCGCGGGGAGCTCGACGCCTCGCTAGGAAAGCAATACGACACGGTGGTCAACGCGGCCGACGCGGCGGTCGGCCAGCTCCAGCTCGCGAAGGTGAGCGAGTCGCGGGACTTCTACACCTCGGTCATCGAGGCCCGGACCGCAGACGACAAGAAGGTGGAGATCAAGGTCACCAAGGTGGCCGACAACCTGACGCGCGTGAGGATACGCATCGGGCTCTTTGGCGACGAGGGCAAGTCGAGGGGCATCCTGGAGAAGATACAGGCGGATGCCTGAGGAGGCGGGCGCGGCCCGCCCGCCAGGGGCGAACCGAAGCGCCCAATAGCTGTCGGTTTTTCTGCGCCGCGACCGTCCCCGGTCCGCCTGCCACGGTCCCGGCGCCCCCGCGCCCGAGTCACATGCAAGAGCACAACCTCAAGTCCGACCTTCCTCGGATCGCCATGGTCTCCACGCACGGCTACGTCGCGGCGGAGCCACCCCTCGGCGCGGCGGACACGGGGGGCCAGGTCGTCTACGTGCTCGAGCTTTCCAAGAAGCTTGCGCAGCTCGGCTACGAGGTGGACATCTGGACCAGGCGATTCGAGGACCAGCCGGCGCTCGAAGAGGTCGCCGAGCACGTGCGCGTCATCCGTGCCCAGTGCGGCGGGCGCAACTTCATCAGCAAGGAGCTCCTTTGGCGCAGCCTCGACGAGTGGTCCGAGTACGCGCTTCGCTTCATCAAGCGGCACGAGCTCGCCTACCAGTTCCTCGACAGCCACTACTGGGACGCAGGCTACGCGACGCAGCGCCTGGCCGAGGCGCTCGACGTGCCGCACGTCCACACGCCGCACTCGCTCGGCATATGGAAGAGGCGCCTGATGGAAAAGGACGCCCCCGAGGAGCCGGCCAGCCTCGAAAAGAAGTACAACTTTTCCGAGCGCATCCGCCAGGAGGGGCAGCTTTACCGCAGCTGCGACGCAGTGATCGCCACCACGCCGCTGCAGGTCGACATGATCGTGGGCGACTACGGCGCGCCGGCGGAGCGCACCCACATGATCCCACCGGGCTACGACGACAACCGCTTCTACCCGGTGAGCGCCGCCTCCAGGGAGACGATCCGCAAGCGCCTGGGATTCAGCGGCCGCGTCGTGCTCTCGCTCGGGCGCCTTGCCAGGAACAAGGGGTACGACCTGCTGATCGATGCCTTCGGTCTCGCGGCCGAGCGGATACCCGACGCCACCCTGCACCTGGCGGTCGGGGGCGCCGAGCTCGACAAGAAGGAGCAGGCACTGCTCGAAGAGCTGAAGGCGCTCGTCGTCAACCGCGGCCTCGCCTCGAGGGTGCGCTTCGCGGGCTACGTCGCCGACGCCGATCTCGCGGACCATTACCGCGCCGCCGACGCGTTCGTCCTCAGCAGCAGGTACGAGCCGTTCGGCATGACGGCCATCGAGGCGATGGCCTGCGGCGCCCCCACGGTAGTGACGACTCAGGGGGGCCTGTACCGGGCGATAACCTTCGGCCGCCACGCCCTCTACGCCGACGCCCTCGACCGCGATGAGCTCGGGATCGCGATCGTGCAGGTGCTCAGGCATCCCAGGCTGGCGCAGCGGCTCTCGAGGATGGGGGCCCACAAGGCGCGCAGCCTGTTCACGTGGACCGGGATCGCCCAGCAGCTAGTCAGCCTTGTCGAGCGGCGTGCTACCGCGTTCGCGTTCACCGACGACGAGTGGGACGAGCCCTGGAATGACGGCGATTGACCGGAACGATGCGGGGCCAATGCCCGCCCAGGTGCGGCTCTTCTGCACCGACGTCGACGGCACGCTGGTCGGGAACCCGGAGGCCTCGCAGCGCTTCAAGGAGGCATGGGAGAAGCTCCCGGCCCGCCGCCGCCCGATCCTCGTGTACAACAGCGGCCGGCTGCTGGACGACCTGCGCCGGTTCTATTTGGCGGACAAGCTGCTCCCGCCGCCGGACTACGCCATCGGCGGCGTCGGCACCCAGATATCAGACGAGCGCAAGGGACTCACGCTCGACGACTTCAGCGAGAGCCTCAAGGCGAACTGGGACCGGGCCCGCGTGCACGAGATCGCCTCGGGTTTCCCGGAGCTGAAGCCGCAGCCCCCGGAGTTCCAGCACGACTTCAAGTCCAGCTGGTACCTGGAGAAGGGAGCGCCCGAGCTGCTCCAGGAGCTCAGGGGGCGCCTCGCCGGCGCCGGCCTCGAGACCGCGGTGGTGTACTCGACCGGCCGCGACCTCGACATCATCCCCGCAAACGCCACGAAGGGCGGCGCCCTCCGGTGGCTGTGCGCCCGCCTCGCGGTGCCCCTGGACCAGGTGCTGGTCGCGGGCGACACGGGCAATGACAGCTCGATGTTCCTGCTTCCGGGGGTGAGCGGCATCACGGTCGAGAACGCCCAACCGGAGCTTCTTGAGGCGACCGTCCACATCCCCACATACACGTCGCGGATGGTGATGGCCGACGGCGTGCTCGACGGCCTGCGCCACTACGGCGTGGTGACGCGCCTGCCCGCCGCCGGCGACACCGAGATCCCGGGCGAGGAGCTCGAGCCGGGCTTCCGGATGCTCTTCACCGGGCTTCCCATGGGGACGCTCGACAGCTCGGACGAGAAGTTCCTGCTTCTCGCCTATGACAAGGCGATCGCGGCCCTCCGCAGGAACATAACCCCGATCGGATTCTCGGCGTGCTCGCTCGCCGACAACCTCGTCACGGGGACCGACGCCAACTACCGCAGCGTCTGGGCGCGTGACGGGGCCATGACGATCATCCAGACGCTTGAATTGGAGGACGCCGATGTGCTCGCGTGCCAGCGCGCGACCCTCGACACCCTCCTCGGCGCCACGTCGCCCACCGGCCAGCTGCCGGCGAACGTGCGGATCGACGATGGGGAACCCGACTATTCGGGCGTCGGGAACATCGCCGCCGTCGACAGCGGCCTCTGGGTCATCATCGCGTTCTACGAGTTCGTGGAGAAGACCCGCGACATCGACTACCTTCGCAGGCATGCGCCCAGCCTGCAGCTGGCGATGAACTGGCTCAGCGCTCACGACAGCAACAACGACGGTCTCCTCGAGATCCCGGAGGCCGGGGACTGGACCGATCTGTTCGGACGCAGCTACAATGTCCTCTACGACGAGGTGCTCTGGTTCCGCGCGAACGTCTGCTACGGCCGTCTCCTCGAGTACCTGGGCGACAACGCGCGCGCGGCGGACTACCTGCGCTGGTCCCGGCAGGTGCAGAGCCGCGTCCTCGCCGCGTTCTGGCCGACCACGAGCGCGGCGGCCGAGGACCCGCACGCGCACCGCTTCGCCGACCGCCAGTTCGACCTCGGCGACACCCAGTACCTGCTGGCCGAGATCACGCCTTTCTCGTTCAACTGGCGCTGCGACGTGCTCGGCAACCTCCTGGCATTCCTCGTCAACCTGCTGGACGTCACGCGGGCGCGGACGGCGCTGCGTTTCATGTGGGGCGTCGGCGTCAACCACCCCTGGCCCGTGGCCAACCTGTATCCCGTCGTGCAGGCCGGCGACCCCGACTGGCGTTCCTACTACACGGTCAACCTGCTCAACCTGCCGCACCACTACCACAACGGCGGGATCTGGCCGTTCATCGGGGGCCTTTGGGTCCGCTTCCTGCACAGGCTCGGCTTCCACGAGGTGGCCTGCCGGGAGCTGGTGCGCCTCGCGCAGCTCAACCAGCTGGGCCGAAATGAGGAGTGGGAGTTCAACGAATGGGCGCACGGCGCCACGGGGCGCCCGATGGGAAAGGCGTTCCAGGCCTGGTCCGCCGCATCGTTCATCCGGGCTTGCCGCGAGGTGGAGGCGGACCCGGCGCACCTCGCGCGGCGCTAGGGGGCGCCGTTGCCGGGCAGGCAAGCGCCGTCGCGGCGCGGTCCGTCCGGGGCGATATCCCGGGTGATTTCGCTTGTCGCGGCGATCCGCGGGTGAGTTGCTCATGGGGCGCCCATGCGTCCCGCCGCCCCAGCCCGCGGGGACGGTCGGCCACCTCCCGGGCGCCCCTATGGACAGCGTCTCCCAGGAGTTCGTTCTCGACGGCAAGGTCTCCTACTGGAACGTGGACCGGGACGGCCTCCTGTCGCTCCAGAGCCTCTTCGCGTTTCTGCAGGAGGCTGCGATCAGGCATGCCGACCAGTGCGGCGCGGGCGCCCGGGCGAAGGCGAGCCGCGGCGAATCCTGGGTGCTGCACAAGATGGCCGTGTCGGTGCAGCGCTACCCGCGCTACGACGAGCCGCTGCGGGTGGCCACGTGGTCGTCGGACATACGGACCTGCAAGGGATTCCGGGATTTCCGCGCCTTTTGCGGGGACGAGCTCGTCGCCTCGGCATCGTCGGTCTGGCTGTATTTCAACCTCGCCACCAAGACGATCTGCCGTGTGCCGAGGGATGTCGCCGACGGGTTCCCGAGCCGCCCGGGAACCGCCTTCTGCCCCGGCCTGGAGAAGCTCCGCCTTGAGGCCCCCGCGGGCGGCTGCATCGAGCGGGACGTCTCGGTGCGGTACTCGGACTTCGACGGCAACGGCCATGTCAACAACACCGCCTATCTCGACTACCTCCAGACGGCCCTTTCTGCGGGAACATCCTCGCCGCGTCCCCGCTCGCTCCGGATCGAGTTTCTCAAGGAGATCACGCCGGGGATCGAGCGGGTGAGGGTCGCGCTCGAGAATCGGGGACGGGAGGTCGTATTCAGCCTCGGGGCACCGCCCGTCCTGTTCGCCATGGGGACGGCCGCCTGAGGGGCTGCGGGGCGGCTGGCGCCGCACGGCCCGTTGCGTTTCGCGAGGAGCGCTGTTCAGTTCATTCCCATGGTCGAATCCAAGGTCACGCTGCCGACGTCGGAAGGCCCGATGGACATGCACTGCTTCGTCCCCGACGGCGCAACCCCGGCCCGGCTCCCGGCGGTCATCGTCCTGCAGGAGGCCTTCGGGGTGAACCCACATATCAAGCGCTTGTGCCGGCGCGTGGCCGGAGCCGGCTACGCCGCGTTCGCGCCCGAGCTCTTCCACCGCACGGGCCGTGGCCTCGAGTTCGGATATGACGAGTTCCCGAGAATTAGGCCCATCATAGGCCAGCTGACAAACGACCGGATCTACGAGGACCTCGAGGCGGCTCACCGCCACGCGAGCCTTCTCCCGAACGTGGATCCCGCCCGAATCGCAACGTGGGGATTCTGCATGGGCGGGTGGGCCTCGGTGCTCGCCGCCAGCGGTCTGCCGATCGCGGCGGCCATCTCCTTCTACGGGGGCGGCCTGGTGCGCCCGCGCCCCGGGATCGGATTCACCCCGCTGCTCGACCGCCTGGAATCCATACGCTGCCCGATGCTCCTGGTCTTCGGCGGAAAGGATGCGAGCATCCCGCCGGAGGACATCGAAGCCATGCATTCGGCGCTGACGAGGCTTGGAAAGGCGCACGAGGTCGAGGTGTATCCCGATGGGGGCCACGGGTTCTTCTGCGAGGACCGAGCGGCCTACCACGAGGCCTCCGCGCAGGGCTCTTGGGCACGGGCGACCGCGTGGCTGGCCGCGTCGCTCGCCTGAACGGCGGGCGCCCCCACCCCGGGTTCGCGTGGCCCGGCCGGTCAGCGGCCCGATGGCCGGGGCCTCGGGGACTCGCGTTTTGAGGGCTGACAGCCCCGCGCCGGCCCACTTCGATGACACCCAGGCCGCACTGCGCGGTCTGACGGACTGGTCCATCGCGTGAAACTGATTCGAATCCTCCTCGCCTGGCTGGTGGCTGCGATCCTGCTCGTCCTTGTCGTGGTGCTGCTTGCGATCGCGCCGCCCATGCAGACGTGGGCCGCGCAGCGGGCGCTCGCGGGCGGGTCCGGGGTTCGCGGCTCCCTGGACTCGATCTCGGCGGGATTTGGCGGGGTCGATGTGGAGAACCTCGAGATCGAGGCCGGCGGCGCCTCCCTGAAGCTTCCTTCCCTCCAGGCCAGCCTGCCGATCACGACCGCGCTGCTGCGCCGCAGGGTCGAGGTGCGAAGCCTGGTGGCGCGGGGCTGGACGCTCGACCTGAGCCGCGGTGGGCCGCCTGCAGATGCGGGCGCAGCCGCCGCCGCGCCCGCGCTGGCGGGGGTCGTCCGGGGCCTGCTCGGCCGGTGGGAGCTTCCCTTCGACGCGTCCCTCGACGGCGTCGAGCTCGAGGGGGACGTCGTCCTCCCGGGCCGGTCCGCCGGCCCGCCGGTCCGGGTGCACGTGGTCGTGACCGGCGGGGGCGCTTCCGCCGGCCGCGAGGGAGCCTTCACGGTCGAGGCGACGGCGGACGCTCCGGGGTACGCCGCCGGCCCCGTCGCGGCCCACGGGCGCCTCACCATCGCGATGGATTCCCCGCGCACCGTCGGCCGAATCGGGATCCGGGCCGACCTCCCGGACCAGGCCGGGCCCGGCCAGCCGGGCGCCGCGCTGTCCGTGGACGCCTCGGCCGCCCGAGGAGCGGGCGGGGAAACATACAGCGTTGACCTGATCCGCGGCCCGCGCCACCTGGCCACGCTCGTGTGCCGCTATCCCGAGGCGACGCGCCGGCTGGCCGGCACGTGGAAGGTGGACCTCCGGGACGCCGACCTGGCCGCGCTCGTGCGCAATCGGCCGCTTCCGTCCATCTTAGCCGCCGGCGACGGACTGTTCGATTTCGACGAGGCGTTCGCGCGGTTGCACGCGCTCGGAAGCGTCAAGGCCGTCCTGAGCCGCCTGGGAGTCCTGGCCGCGCCCCTCGAGCGGGTCGGGACGGTCACGCTCGACGCCGGTTTCGACCTGGCCCGCAGCGGGAGTTCCATCCGGGTCGACCGCCTTAGCGTGTCCCTTGCAGGCGCACGGCCGGCTGTGATCGCCCGGTCGCTCCAGCCCTTCGAGGTCGACGAGCGCAGCGGCGAGGTCAGGGTGGCCGACCCCCAGGGGGACTGGCTGGGCGCGTCCGTCAGAGCCCTGCCGCTGGAATGGCTATCGGGGCTTCTCGAACAGGGCGCGGTCGAGGGCGGCGACGCGTCCGGCGAATTCGTCGTCCGGGCGTCCGGCGGGGGCTTCGCCCTTCGAGCGAAGGCGCCGCTCACGGCGGCCGCAGTCTCGGTGCAGCGGGCCGGCAGGACACTCGTGCGGGGCGTGGACCTTTCGGCGTCGATCTCCGCTGACCGCACGCCAAGGGGCTGGCAGGTGCAGTGGGCGCCACTCGCCCTCGGCGCCGAGGGCCGGCGCCTGGCGACGCTGGATGGCAAGGCGGGCCGGCTCGCCGGCGAGGACCAGCCGATCTCGGTAACCGGGACTTGGAGCGCCGATCTCGAGGCCATGGCCTCCCGGCAGTGCGCACCGGCGCTAGGGTGGATGGGCGGCCGCTCGGCCTCGGGCGACTTTGCGGCGACACTGGCGTCGACTACGAAGGTGGAGGCCAAGGTGCTCGTAACAGGCAGGGACCCGGCAAAATCGGTCGCGGCTAGCGTGCGGGCGGACTTCTCGCCCGGCAGCGCCGTGACGTTCGAGGTGCCGTTCAAGGTCGCGTTCGGGCCGAGCGTCTCGGAGCTCCGGGCCGAGGGAACCTGGGCCGGGGCAAGGGACGGGGACTGGGCAGATGCGACGCTCACCGGCCAAAGCGTCGCCCTCGAGCACCTGCCCCTCCTCGCATCCTCGCTCGCTGCGCTCGGGGGCGCCCCGGTTTCCCCGGCCGAGGGAACGGGGACCGCCGCGCCGGCGCCCGCGGCGAGGGACCGGAGCCCCTTCTGGGGCGACTGGACCGGGCACCTCGCGGTCGCATTCGACAGGCTGAGGACCCCCGAGGGCGAATTCACCAACGTGGGGGCGGTCTTCGACGTCGACCGCGGAGCCATCCACATGAAGGGCGGCCGCGGCGGGCTCGGCCGGCACCTCCTCACGAATGTGGCCGGCTCAGTCTCGTTCGATCCGGCGGCCGAGGTCCCCTACGCACTCAAGGCCGCGGCGGCCGCCGGCCAGATCGACGCCGCGCCGCTCTTCCCCGCCGCGCAGTCCGGCCAGGATCCCCTGGTCGAGGGCCACTTCTCGGTCCAGGGCACGCTCGCGGGAAACGGCGCCAACCTGGACGACCTCCTCAGCCGCGCGCAGATCGAATTCCGGCTGACGAGCACGGCGGGGATCGTGCGCCTTCTGAGAGCGAACGTGGCGGAATCGCTGCCGGAACCGCCGTCGTCGCCTGTCTCGGACACGATGGACACCGTGGGCTCCGTCGTCGGCACGGTCTTCGGAGTCAAGAAGGGCTCGTTGAGTTCCGGCAAGAGCACGCTCAGCAAGAACACGGACGCCGTCCTCAACTTCACGTACCAGGTCGCCGAGATCGGCTACGACCGGGTCGACATCACGGCGATCCGGGCATCCGACGGCACCGTCCGCCTCGCCGACATAGAGATGACCGCGCCCGACGAGCACCTAAAGGGATCGGGCCTGATCGGTCATGTCAAAGGGGAGCCCCTTTTCAGACAGCCGCTCAGCCTTGAGCTGCGCCTCGGCACCCGCGGCAAGCTCTCCGAGCTCCTGACGGATGCGGGGCTGCTCTCCCCGGACAAGGACGGCCTGGGCTACGCGCTGCTCGGTCAGCCGATCCGCTTCGGCGGCACCCTGGAGCACATCGATGCCAGCCAGTGGAACGAAATGCTCGTGAAGGCCGCGACCCGGAAGCCGGACGCGGCGAAGAAGGCGGCCGAAGCGCCGGCGGGCAAGCCCCGCTAGACTGCCGGCTCAGGCGAAATCCCGGTACACCGGCTCGAACATCCGGCCGCGGATGTCCTCGACGAGGTCCCCTGGATGCGGGGCGCGGGCCAGCCCGGTCCTGTGGGCGACGTCCGCAACCGCCGCCGCGATTCGCAGCGACACCTCCCGAATCTTCGTCAGCGCCGGATAGATCCTGCCTACGGCGATGTCCTCGGGCTGAACGAGGCTGGAGAGGGTCCGCGCCGCCGCCAGGAACATCTCGTCGGTGACCTCCGCGGCCTCGCTCGCAAGTGCGCCGAGCCCCACGCCGGGGAATATGTAGATGTTGTTCCCCTGGCCCGGCACGAACGTGCGCCCCTGGTACTCGACCGGGCCGAATGGGCTGCCGCTGGCGAAGACCGCCTGGCCCTTCGACCAGGCGTAGGCCTGCTCGGCCGTGCACTCCGCCTTCGAAGTGGGATTTGAGAGCGCGAATATGATGGGCCTTGCGTTCAGCGCGCACATCTCCTCCACGATCTCGCGGGTGAACGCCGCAGGCATGCCCGAGACGCCGATCAATGCGGTGGGCTTGAGCGCCCTGATGGCCTCAGCGAGCGTCGGGATGAAGGCGTGATCGTGGGCGTAAGGCACCTTGTGCTCGGCAAGTTTGTCGCCGCGGCCCTTTACGACGAGTCCCTTCGTGTCCACGAACCAGCAGCGGCCGCGCGCCTCGGCCTCCCCTAGCCCCTCGTTCCGTGCGGCGGTCGTGAAGAGGTCGGCGATCCCGGTGCCCGCCTCGCCCGCCCCGAGGAACAGGAGCCTCTGCCTTGAGAGCGCGCCTCCGGTGATCTGCAGCGCACCGAAGATCCCGGCCAGCGCGACGGCGGCAGTTCCCTGGATGTCGTCGTTGAAGCTCGGAAGGCGGTGCCGGTAGCGATGGAGTAGGCGGAAGGCGTTCGCGTTTCCGAAATCCTCCCACTGCAGGAGCGCCTTCGGGAACACCGTCCCGACGGCGGCCGCAAACTCCTCGATGAAATCGTCGTACGCCGCCCCCCTCGCGCGGTGCTCATTTATCCCGATGTAGAAAGGGCCCTGCTGGAGCGACTCGTTGTCCGTGCCCACGTCCAGAGTGATAGGCAGCGTGTAGTAGGGATGCACGCCGGCGCAGGCGGTGTAGAGCGAGAGCTTCCCGACGGGGATGCCCATCCCGAGCGCCCCCAGGTCGCCGAGCCCGAGGATCCTCTCGCCGTCGGTGACGACGATCAGGCGCACCCCGTCGTGCGGCCAGAGCCGCAGCATCTCCGCGATGCGTCCCCTCTCCCTCAGGCTGATGAAAAGGCCTCGCGGGCGCCGGTAGATCGACCCGTACTGGAGGCAGGCCTCCCCGACCGTGGGCGTGTAGATGAGGGGCACCATCTCCTCGATGTTGTCGATGACGAGGCGGTAGAAGAGCACCTCGTTCCGGTTCTGGAGGTTGGTGAGGTAGATGTATTTCTCGATGTTGTCCTGCTTGCGTCGCACGGCCCCGAGAGAGCGCTTCACCTGCTCGGCCATGGTGAACACTCGCGGGGGCAGCAGCGGGCGCAGGCCCAGCGCGTCGCGCTCCCTGTCGGTGAAGGCCGTCCCCTTGTTCAGGAGCGGGTCGGCCAGTACTGCGGCGCCATGCAGCCGCAGGGGCTCGCCCCATGCGGACAGCCCAGAGTAACGCTGGAAAGCCATGGTCGCGATTCTATCGGAGCCCTCCCGGGCATTCTCGCCAGTTCTTGGTAATTTCCGCGCCAATTTTGCCCTGACTCGGCTGGGGTATCCGCCCGCGGATACGCCCGGGCCGCCAGGTGCAGTTTCACAACATACCGGATCTAGGGCCCTTGTGTCACCCATGGGGCGGTGCATTCTCTGCGCGGCCGGTCGCGCTGCCGAGGTCCGGCCATCCGCGCCGAACCAGGCGGCATGCACTCCCTCGAGCGGCGCAGCCGCGCCCATCGAGCGGGAGGTTGCGTTCCACGCGCCGCGCGATGAGGATCCCATGGGGCAACCGCAGGACGCATCCCATGACTCATCCGCTCAATTTCGCCGCGGGCTGGTGGCTGGTCCTGGCGGCGTTCGCGAGCGGCGCGTTGATCGGGCTCGGGTTTCACCGAGAGGAGTTCCTGGGCGGCTACGGCTCATTCCGCCGGCGCCTCGTCAGGCTGGGCCACATTGCGCTCGCCGCGCTGGGAGCCCTTAACATCGTGTACGGGCTCTCACCGCTGCCGGGCGGGCCGGGGCGCCAGGCGAGCCTGGCGGGCATTCTGTTCCTTGGTGGCGCGATCACGATGCCGCTCGTCTGCTTCCTTACGGCGTGGAAGGCCCCGTTCCGCCACCTGTTCTTCATCCCCGTGGTCCAGCTAATGGCCGCGGTCGCCCTCGTGCTGATGACGCTGCCGTGAAGATCGGGTTCCTCGCGATGAGCGGCGTGCGCGCGCACGACAAGAGGCTCCTCGAGCTTGGCCTGACGCTGCCGGGATTCGTTGAGCGCAGCAAGGTCATAGCGTCCCTGCCCAGCCTCGGCCTGCTCTACCTTGCGGCCTGCACGCCCGATGGAAACGAGTTGAGCTATTTCGAGGCTGAGTCCGATGGCACCGAGCCGCCGGAGGTGTACGCCTGCGACCTGGTGGCTATCAGCACGTTTTCCGCTCAGATCTTCGAGGCCTACGCGATCGCCGACCGGCTTCGCAAGCGAGGCATCCGGGTGGCGATGGGGGGCCTGCACGTCTCCGTCCTGCCGGACGAGGCCTCCGGCCATGCCGACTACGTCGTCGTCGGCGAGGGGGAGAACGCATGGCCAGCCGTAGTGGAGGCCGCCGCCCGCGGGGCGGCGCCGGCGCAGTTCAGCTCAGCCAGCTTCGGCCCCGTGGACGTCGCAGCGCTGCCCGTGCCCAGGTACGAGATGCTCGGCAGGCGAGCCTACAACCGCTACACGGTGCAGACGACCCGGGGGTGCCCCTGGCGGTGCGACTTCTGCGCGTCAACGGTGATGCTGAAGGCGCCCTACCGCCGGCGCCCGGTCGACCAGGTGGCCCGGGACATCGCCTTCCTGAAGCGGCTCCACCCCGAGTCGTTCGTCGAGTTCGCGGACGACAACACTTTCGTCGACAAGAAATGGGGCAAGGAGCTCTGCCGGAGCCTAGCGCCATTGAGCGCGAAGTGGTTCACGGAGACCGACGTCAGCGTCGCGGAGGATCCCGAGCTCCTCGAGCTCATGTACGGGGCCGGCTGCCGGGAGGTGCTGGTGGGCCTTGAGAGCCCGTCGGCGGCGGCGCTCGCCGGCCTCGAGCAGAGGGCCGATCGCAAGGCGCGCTGGGCTCCCCAGTACGCCGATTCGATCCGGAGGATCCAGTCGGCCGGCATCGCCGTGAACGCGTGCTTCATCCTCGGGCTCGACGGCCAGGGCACCGACGTGTTCAGCGAGATCCTCCGCTTCGTCGACGACGCCAGTCCCTTCGATGTGCAGATCACGGTGCTTACCCCGTTTCCAGGCACGCCCCTGTACGACCGCCTGACCCGCGAAAACCGCATCCTGGAGCCCGGGGCGTGGCAGCTTTGCACGCTGTTCGATGTGAACTACAGGCCGGCCGGAATGGCGCCGCAGGAGCTGCGCGAGGGCCTCTACCGTCTCGGTGAGCGGATCTATTGCGAGGATGCCACCCGGAGGCGGCGCAAGGCCTTTTTTTCCCAGCATTCAGCCAAAAGGAATTGACCATGAAATCACTGCAACCCGTCCGGATTCTCTTCGCCCTGGCCGCCGCCTATGACGGACTCCTTGGGCTCGCGTTCATAGCTTCCGGCCCCCGGCTCTATTCGATCTTCGGGATTACGCCCCCGAACCACTGGGGCTACGTGCACTTCGGGGCTGGAGTCCTGGTCATCTTCGCCCTCATGTTCGCGGCGGTTGCCAGGCGGCCGCTCGAGAACCGCAACCTCATCCCGTACGGAATGCTCCTTAAGGTCTGCTACATCGCGACGGTCGGGTGGTACTGGGGGCATGGCGACGTCCCGGCCATGTGGAAGTACTTCCTGGGAGCGGACGCGATCTTCCTGGTGCTCTTCTTCCTGAGCGTCTGGAATCTGCGTCCGGCCGGCGAGCCGACGGAATAACGCCGGCACGGGGCGGACGGCTCCCGGGGGTTTGGCGGCACCCCGACCTACTTCTGGTTAGTGCCGGTCCTCTGGATATTGTACTCGGGATAGAGCGTGTTCGAGCGGCTATCGCTGCCGAAGACGGAGATGCTACCGTGCCCGTCGGTCCCCGCCGTCATGATCGCGCGCCGGGCACCCGCCTTGTCGTTCGCAATGACGAAGCCCCCGTCCGCATCCTCCGCGGCGGCCAGCAGGACGGTGCCCTCCCGGTTCGCCAGCGATAGCCGTCCCGGCAGAAGCGTGAGCGAGTCGCCGGACTGGGTGCCCGCAACAGACACAAACGGGCTCACATCCTTCGGGCCGAGCGACAGGTAGATGGCCTTCTTCGGGGTCCCCTCCTCCCAGATGCTGACCTTGGCGCGCTCGTCGCCGGACGACGTGTCCATGGATACGTTGCCCCCGGAGCTCTGAGCCATGTAGAAATCCGCGCCCTCGTCCAGGATCTGGAGCCCCGCGCCGTCCGTCCGGGCGGCCGCGTCGTCCGACGGGCCCTTCTGGAGGAAGAAGCCGTCATCCCCGACCGTCGCCAGGTGGACGACCAGCGCGGGGTCGGCACCCGCGGTCGCCCTCAGGCTGATCTTGGCCTTCCCCGGGGCCGAGGAGATCTCGGCGGCGCTTGTTCCGTCGCTCGACCCCACCTGGACCACGCCGCCCGCGTCGGGAGCCGACTTGAGGGTGACGAGAGTCTTGCCCTTGGAGACGACCTTGAGCGACTTGACCGACAGATCCATCTCCCCGCTCTGGAGGCCGCTCGCCAGGAGCTGGAACGTGCCCTGCGCGCCGATCACCGAGTCGTACTGCTTGAGGTCTCGCTTGAAGCCGTCGACCGAGGCCTGGATCGCCGCCAAGTGGGCCTCCTCGGATGCGTTCGACGCCCTTAGCTGCGCGATCTGGCTCGTGTCCGAGGACAGCTGGATGCCGAAATATACCAGCACGATGCAGAGCAGCACGACGAATGAGATGACCAGAGCCAGGGCGGAGTTTGGTTTCACGCCCCATTCCCGTACGGCAAACAAGGCGATGGTTCAAGTGCCGCGTGGCGAGTCCGGGCTCTGGGCGACCGGGCCCCTTCCATCGCGGCCCCAGGGATGCGCGTGCGCCTTATGGAGCGTGGGCGCTCAAGGGCGCGCTGCGAGCCAGGGTCCGCGTCCGCCGCAAATCGGATGACTGCACGTAAAGACTTTGACAAAACGTCGGCGCACGCTCGCCGGCGAATCTGCGGCCTTGTCCCTTGACGGCGTTTAGGCAACCTTTGCGTCCATCACACCCAAGGGACCGAGTGGCAATCCCCCCCATAACACCAAAGGGACAGCCCCGCGCGCACAAGCGGACCGACCTGCTGCTTGCGGTGCTGCTCACGCTCCTCGGCGCGGCAGTATTCGCGATCGCGATTCTGGCGGCGACCATCGAGAAGCGCAACGAGACCATCAGGCAGCTGAGGGAGAAGACTGACGGCAGCGTCGGCGCCCACTCCCTCTTCTACTTCTCCACACACGGCGGGAACCTCCCCATCATCGCGACGTCCCGAAGGTCCCTCTCGGGGTCGGGCTTCGTGCTGACGCTCCGCAATGAAAGCACTGAGGAGCTGACGCTCGCTATCGCTTTGGACAACCCTGCGTCAAGGCGCCAGAAGCTCGTGAACGTCACCCTCGGCCCCGAGCAGACCGCCGAGTTCGGGCACTTCGACGAATGGAAGCTCGCGGCCGGCGACGTCGTGGCGGTATCCCACGAGGGCTTCAACCCGGTGACGATGCGGTTTTGATGAAGCCGGGGCCCGAACCACCTCCAGCTGCGGGGCCCAGGGACGCAGGAGGCTGGACGGAAGGGCCGGCCCGGCGGCCGTCGGCGATCTGCCCGGCGGCCCGCTCCGGCGGGTTCATCGCCTGCATCGCGATCTCGGCTGCGGCGGCGCTGGGGACCAGCGTCGGCGACACCTACCAGCAGGTGCTCGCCGAGAAGGGCGAGCCGAGGAGCCAGATCGAGGCCGGCTCCGTGAGGGTCCTCAATTACCCGGACGCCAACATCCGGATCAGGGACAACGTGGTCGTCTCGGTCAGGCTCATCGCCGCGGCCACGCAGCAGGCGGGCCCGCCCTCCCCGACCCCCACGCAGGCGCCTTCCCCGCAGGCCCAGATCATCGCCCTGAAACGGCAGATGAACGACGCCGTGAACCGCGTGCAGAACATCGTCAACCAGCCCGTCGCCCCGGTGCAGCGAACCCCGGGGATGCCCGTGGAGATGTTCGGCCCACCCTGGTTCCACCCGGGCGCGGCGAAGCCGGACTTCAACAACGTCGACATCCGCACAACCCAGGAAACCCCCTACGACCGCTATCAGTATGTCTCGACCGACCTGAATCCCGGCCTGGCATGGCAGGGCAACGAGCTGGAGTTCAACTCCAACACCAAGATGTTCTACACGGACCGTTCGGTGCCCAAGAAGAAGCTGACGGAGGAGGAGATGCTCGAGATAAACCGCCTCTACCGCGTCATCGGCCGCTGCGAGCAGCAGCTGACCCAGCTGCAGGCGGCCAGCCGCTGAAGGGGGGCGGGCGCCCGGCCTCACGACAGCAGGATGGGCAGGAGCACTCCGAGCCCCAGGACGAACACCCAGAGTGCGGGAGCCGGGGTCGCCACCGGACGCGCCCGGCGAACGTCCAGCGCCGCCTGTCGGGGATCGGCGAAGAGCCAGCGCGCGTGGCGGCGCTCGAACGCCATGAAGACATTGGCGGTCACAAGTCCGTAGACAAGGTGGCCGACGAGTGACGGCATGAGGGCGGCCGCGGCCTCGGGCCTCCAGTCGCACTGGCCCGTCCGGATGAGCGGCAGCAGCGTAAGCGGCCCCGCGTACCACCAAATCATCCCGAAGACCAGGCCCCACAGACTGCCAAACACGGCGTTCGGCGTCTCCCCCCTGAAGAGGAACCCGTAGGTGGCGCCGATGACGGCGCTGAGCGCGAGGTGCAGGGCGACCCCGGCCGCGGGACCCAGGCCGAGGTCAAGGCCCGGGAGCCTCGACAGGACGCCCGGCGGGATCATCAGCGGAATGGACGCGATGCCGCCGCAGAGGCCTGCCGCGGAGCCCCATCCGAGCGACAGAAGAAGGTGCACGCCCGGCCCCTGGCGTTTTCGGTTGAGCGGGTCGGCGTCGACGAAGAGGCGCTTCCAGGTCGCGTCGGTGACGGAGTAGACGATGCCCAGGATGAGGCCGAAGAGTATGTGGCCGACCATCGGGCCGAAAAGCCGGCTTGCCCGGACATGGGACCAGTCGGCGTTCCTGCCGGCAGCAATCGGGAACAGGACGATCTGCCCGAGGAACCACCAGAACATGCCGTAGGCCATGCCCCACCCCATCGCCGACCCGGCGTTCCTGACGTCGGCCTGGAAGAGCATCCCGAAGGTGCAGCCGATCATGCAGGCCACCGAGAAATGCAGGAGGACGCTTCCGGCGTGGGTGCTCAGCTCGCCGAAGCCGCTTGTCAGGGGGTAGAAGTTTCCCACGTACATCCAGCGGCTGAAGATGAGCGCCGCGGCGACGCCGGCCGCGCCTCCGGCGATGGTCGCGCGCGCCCAGCTGTAGGCACCGGACGGCCGCCTTCGGAGCGCAGCCCACGTGCCGAGGAAGACGCCCACGGGGGCCCCGATGAACGCGACGCAGCAGACAAGCGCCGGGAAGCGAGCCCTCGCGTCGCCAAGCATTGCACCGGGCGAGAAGCCGGAGAGGTGGAAGACGTAGGCCATCGCGGGCAGGACCGTCCAGAGGATGAACCCGGCGGCAAGCCCCCACACAAGGCCGGCCCCCGGGCTCGTCGCCCGGCCCCCGAGCGCGGCCGCGGACACGAGGCCGAGCGCGGCGCCGGCGGCGACGTGCGGGCCCGCTATCCCCGGGGCGACCGCCGGCGCCAGCGCCGCGCCGGCTGCGCCGACGGCGGTGGCCAGGACGGCCTCAAGGAGCCCGACCCCGGGCGCCTGGGTGTCGGGCCGGGGGGATGCGGAGGCTTCGGGAGCGGCCATGGCGCCTCTGCCTACTTGAGCTCTATCGTCTGCACGATGTCGCGGGGGAAGAACAACTCGAAGGTCCAGTCGAGCACGACCCTGGCCTTGCGCTCCAGGCCGGGCAGCTTCGAGACGTAGATCGCGCGCCACATCATCCAGGCCAGCAGCCCGGAGAACCTGAGCGACCTGTCGCGCGCGCCGGGAATGGTGATCTCGGCGCAGGCGGTCTGGTGGCCCACGACACACAGTGATCCGAGGGACTCGAAGTGGAACGCGCCAGGGGCCTTCCCCTCGAGCGCGCGGCAGATGTTCCGGGCGAGCGTACGGCCCTCCCGGAGCGCGAATTGGGCCGTCGGCGGGCAGGGCTTGCCGCTGCGCGCATCCTTCAGCGCCGCGCAGTCCCCGAGCGCCCAGACGCCGGGACGGCCGGGAACCGCCATCGTCGCCTCAACCGCCACGGCGCCGCGCTTGTCCGTTTCGAAGCCGAGCGCCCTCAGGCAGGGGTTGGGGGCGCTTCCTGCGGTCCACACGAGCGTTTGCGAGCGTATTTGCCCGTCGCCGAGGGTGACCTGGTCCCCGTCGGCGTCGAGCACGCGCGTGTTGAGCCGGAACTCGACCCCCCTGGCCGTCATCCGGTCCTGCGCGTACCGCGCGAGGGATCCGCTGAGCTCGGGAAGGATCCGGTCGCGCGAATGCACCAGGATCGTCCGGATGTCGGCGGCCCCTACGGAAGGGTAGTCGGCCAGTATGCCGCGGGCAAAGTCGTTGACCGCGCCGGCGAGCTCGACGCCCGCGAATCCGCCGCCCGCGACGACGAACGTCACAAGCGAGCGGCGGACGTCGGGGTCGGTCTCGCGGTCCGCGCGCTCGAACATGTTGATCACGTGGTTGCGGATGCGTATCGCGTCCAGGAGCGTCTTGAAGTCCATGGCGTGCGCCTCGATGTTCGCCGCGCCGAAATAATTCGAGACGGACCCCACGGCCACGACGAGGTGATCGTAGGCGAGCTCGCGGTTTGTGCCCGGCTCCCCGGCGAGGGGAGATACCGTCACCAGGCGCCGGCCGAAGTCGACCGACTCCGCGCGCCCGCGCAGGACTTGCGTGAAATGGAGCGAGGTGCGGAGCGGCGTGCTGATGTGGCTCGGCTCCAGGCTGCCGCCCGCGACCTCGGCAAGCATGGGAGTGAAGAGCAGGGAGTTCTGGTCGCTGACCAGGACGACGGAGACGGACGGGTCGCCGCGGAGCTCCGCCTCGAGCCAGACGGCGGTCGTCATCCCGGAGAATCCGCCGCCGAGGATGACCACCCGCCTAGGAGGGCCCGGCCGCTCGGCCGGCCGCGCGGCCTCCGGGCCGAGTGACCTGTCGGCCAGCGCGCCCAGCAGCTCCGAGAACAAGCCGAGCAGGCAGCCGTAGAGGCTCCAGCCCACAAGCGCGGGGAACTGCGCGCCCACCGGCCCGGCTCCCAGGGCCGGCGGGCGCCCGCCAAGGGCCGGGACCGCGACGCAGCTCACCAGCAGCCAGAGCGGTATCCCCAGCGCGCAGGCCGCCGTGGCCCTCTCGACGCGGGAGGCGCGCTCGCGCCCCAGCCCGGCGACGAAGGCCGCCCCGACCAGTGCGCCGAGCAGGACGTTTGCCCTCGGCGCGGCACCCGTCTCGACCAGGGGAAAGCTGGCCGCGGCGCCAGCGGCCGCGCCAACCAGGATGCGTCTGATCAGCGCCGGATTATGCACGCTCGAATCGGGTGGCCAAAAGGCGGAGTTCGGGCGAATCCATGGATCGGCGGGGCCAGACGGGCGGGCAGGCCCTCCAAGTTGAGCAAGTCCAAACGGCCGTCCACGCCGAAATGCACCGCCCGGTTAATCCGCCCCCGCCGGCGAAACGCGCTAAGCATTGGTTCCCGCGCCGGCCGCGGCCGCTCAGCCCAACTTGGCGTCGAGGGTGATGTCGGCCCTCAGCACGCGCGACACCGGGCAGGTCGCCTTTGCGCCGGCGGCGATCTCGGAGAACCTCTCCTGCGAGACGCCGGGGACCTTGCCCACGGTCCTCAGGTGGATGGAGGTGATCGTCCAGCTCGTCTGCGGATGGTTCTCGAAGCTGAGCTCGGCGGCCGTGCTCAGGGTGTCGGCCGTGAACCCGGCCGCCTCGAGGGCCGCCGAGAGCGCCATGGTGAAGCAGCCGGCGTGCGCGGCCGCTATCAGCTCCTCGGGATTCGTGCCCGTGCCGGCCGCGAAGCGCGAGGTGAACGAATACGGGGTCTTGTTGAGGACCAGGCTGTCCGAGGAGACGGTGCCCTTGCCGCCCTTAAGGTTTCCTTGCCAGATTGCAGATGCGTTTCGTTTCATAGGAGGCGAAAGGAAACCGAGCATCCCGAGTTCCGCAAGGACGGGTGCACGGGCCCGGCGGCAGGCTTTTCCGTCTCGCAGCGGAGGCGCACGCGATAATCGCCCCAAATCCGTCGCGGTGTCCGTCCCGGAGCAGGCCGTATGCTTCGATACATATGGCCTTTGACCAATTTCTTACATAATTGGCAGAGGTCTGTTGGGACGAGGTTGCCATGTGGCTGTCGCTGGCATGGGATAGCGACACCGATTCGGTCGCGTCGCGGCTCGCGGCCCGGCTGGAATGGGTCCTCCAATTGAACCGAGCGCGTTGAAATGCAGCCTCCCCCATCAACGTCCGCAAAGCGCATGCTTCTCGCGGCGAGCCTCGTGCTGGTGCTCGCCCTCGCCGGGATCCTCGTGGCGAGCCGCTGGAGGGCGCCCCTGGGCTCCGACGAGGTGGCCGCGTTCCTCGAGCGCAGCGCCGCATCCGGAAAGTACAAGCTCTCCGACGTAAAGATAACCGTCACGCGCCTCGGAGACGCCGATCTGCGCGTCAGCGTCGCGGCGACGGCGAGGACAACCGGGCCCCTCTACTCCAGGGTCGACGCGGCCGACTACCTCCAGGGGCTCGTCAGCATCTATCCCGAGACGACCCTGGAGGCGCGCCGGCTGATGGCCGACAAGGACGCCTCCCGCAAGCCGGAGCTTGCGCGCCTTCGGCCCTTTCCGGCGGACCCGTACCTGGCAACAATCGTGCAGATGACCTCGCAGGCCGGAGCGTCGTTCCCGTTCCAGGCGACGGTCGCAGCCCACCGGGAGGGCGACAAATGGATCCTCACCCTTATCTCAAGCGGCTACATCGGCGCCAACCCCTCGGGCGAGCCGCTCACCGCGTTTGGCGGCCCTTTGTTCGTGGCGGGAGACGCCCGCGACGACGCCCGGCTGCGGGCCCTTGCGGCCGACCTGCAATCCTTCGCGGACCGCGTGTCCGAGATGAGGCGCAACCTCGCCGCGGCCCATGCGGCCGGCGTCAGCGCCCGGCGCGAGGCGTTCCTGGCGCGCATTGCCCCCGGCAGCATCTTTCGCGGGGCCGCGATTCGCTCCGGAGAGGAGCAAGGCACCGTCCTCTACCTCGAGATCGCGGGACAATCGCCGGGCAACGGCGTGACGGCGCTCCTGCGCAACGCGGGAGGCTGGCACTATGCCCGCCCCTTCCAGGGCTCCTGGTCCGCCGACGAGGAATTCGAGAGCCCGGCGCTGAACCTCTCCTCGCCGCCCGGCCAGGCCATCCGCAATGCCGGGCCCTTCCTGGAGTACACGCAGGCCTGGGCGCTCGCCCTGAGGATGGATTCCAAGGGCAACCTGTCTGGCGAGAACGGCGCCTACCAGTACCGATTCGAGTACGTGAACGCGGGGCAGGTGCAGTCGCTGGAGGCCGCCCTCATGGAGGAATTCGGGCTGGCGAGCTCCGCCACCGCGCCCGGCTCCCTCTACCGGGGCACCGCGGTCTCCAGGGCCACGGGGGCATCGGAGCCGGTCCTCCTGCGCTTCGCCGGGCGGTCGCAGGACGGAGAGGCGTTCGAGGCGGGGCTTGAGTCGACCGCCCGCCTGTGGAAGCGCCCCCTTCACGGCGCCATCATCGGCAACGCCAGGCGCTCGGGCGGAGAGGCCATTCGCCTGCGCTCGGCCAGGACTGAAGCCGTCGGGGAGGCCCCGGCCGCCTCGGTTCTCGGCTACCGCGAAAACCTGGAGATCCGGCTGAGGGCGGAAAACGGGTCGCTTGCCGGGGAGGATGAAGGCTTCACCTACCGGTTCACGGCCCTGAGCGCGGCCGACCTGAGCGAGCTGGCCCGGCTCCGCGAGGACAGGGCGAGGCGCTTCGGGGCCGCCCTGCGCGACGGAATCGCCTACGACGGGACCATACGCGACGACCAGGGCTCGGTCGCCGAGGCGCGCCTGGAGATCTACGGCATCGACAGCCAGAGGGGCGCGATCGCCGCGGGCATCCGCTCCCTCTCCCAGTTGAATGTCTACCAGGACTTCAAGGGGACCCTGAGCCCCTCGGAAAACGCGATCACGCTAGTCGCCACCGGCCAGGGGGAGTTCGACTACAGCGACACCCTGGCAGTGCCCTTCCTCGTCGCGCCGGTGCCCCACACCCTTCAGCTGGCGCTCGTCGGGGACTCGATCACGGGTGCAATAGAGGGCGACCCGCATTGGACGATCGATTTCCCGGTGGGTGCGTTCCTCGCGGCGCGCACGGAGGGGGCCGGGATGGACTCGCCGGCGGCGAGCGGCGTATACCCGGCATTCCCCAAGCATGCCGGGGCCTACCTGCTCAGCGCGGGGGCCTGGCGGCCGCTGCCGCGCAACAACGGGCACGTCGTCGTGGAGAAGATCCATCCCATGACGCAGGAGGAGGCGTCCGGCGGCGCCCTGGGTTTCATCTCGCAGGGCGTCAGGACCCTCGCCCAGAAGGGCGTGAAGATCGCCTACCTCGAATTCGACGGCAAGGAACCGCGTCCGGAGTGCGGCGGCGACGCGGTCACCCTCCTGTACGTCGGCCCGGCGCTGCCCGGCATGCCGCCGGTCGAGGTGGCGCCTGTCGAGACCCTGAAGGACGGCAGGCGCGGCCTTGAGATCATCGGCGGCGCTCCAAACAGGATACAATTCGGAGAGCAGAGGCAGGCCGCATTCGTTAGGGAGGCCGGACCGGCCGCGGTCCTGCTCACCGCGACTTCCGCGCTCGCCCCGGGCGCCTACGCCTTCAACGCCGACGCCGGCTACGAGTTTGCTGTGAGGTAGCGGCGCGCGCTCGGCTAGCGCGCCGGCGCCATGGCCTCGTCGTTCTGCTTCAGCAGGTCCTCGGGCCGCTTGCTGATCTCCGGGAGAGGGGCCGGGTTCGGGACGCCGGGCCCCGCGTTTTCGGCCGGGGGCTCCGGCCTCGCGCCCGCGCCGGGGGGATTCTGCGCCATCCGCTCGGTTTCGCCCATTCGGGACCTGTCCCATCCGCCGCCCAAGTTGTTGACCAGGGAGACGCTGGCCGTGAGTTGGCGCAGCTGAATCTGCAGCTCGGTCAGGCGGTTGCCGAGGAAGGTGTTCTGGGCCGTGATGACGTTGACGTAGCTGTCGAGGCCGTTCTGGTACCGCACCACCGAAAGCTCGACGGTGTGCTTGGCCGCCAGCGCGGCCTTGTGCTGCTGCTGCACCTCCGTCGCGAGAATCCGCAGGGTGAGGAGGTTGTCCTCGACGGACTGGAGCGCCGCCAGGACCGCCTGCTGGTAATTCGCCACGGCCTGCTCGAAAAGCGCCCTTGCCTGCGCGTTCTCGGCCCGGCGCAATCCCGCGTCGAAGATCGGCTGGGCGACGCTGGGGCCGACCGACCAAAGGCGGTTTGGCCAGTCGAGCAGGTGCGTGAGGTTCGTCGCCTCGAAGCCCGCGGTCGCGCTCAGGGTCAGGTTCGGGAAATAGGCCGCGCGCGCCACGCCGATTCCGGCGTTGGCGGCCGCCACGAGGCGCTCCGCCGAGGCGATGTCGGGCCTGCGCTCGACGAGGGCGGCGGGCAGCCCGACCGGTATCTGCGGCAGGGCGGTGTTGAAGGGGCGCACCGCGACGGAGAACCGCGCCGGCGCGACCCCTATCAGGACGGCGATGGCGTGCTCGTACTGGCCCCTGGCGATGCCGAGGTCGGTCGCCTGCGCCTCGGCCGCGGCGAGCTGGGTGTCCGCCTCCGCAAGGTCCTCCTCCGAGGCCAGGCCGTTGTCGAAGAGGGCGCGGACGAGGTGCAGGCTCGCCTCGTAGTCGCCGAGGGTGGTGTCGAGTATCCGGCGCTCCTCATCCAAGGCCCTGAGCGCGAAGTAGTCCTGGGCCAATGCGCTCTGCGTGCTCAGGAGCGCGGTCGCCACCTCGGCGGCGCTCGCCTGCATGGAATAGGAGCTTTGCGCGACCGTGTTTCGCACGCTTCCCCAGAGATCGACCTGGTAGGACGCCTCGAGCGGCAGGGTGAAGTACGTCTGCGGCCCCGTGCTGCCGCCGGAGGTCTTCGCCGGGCCGCCGGAGCCCCCTCCTCCGCCGCCGGACGCGATGGCCGCGCTGGTGCGCGAGCGGATGACCGAGGGGTCCAGGTTCAGGGCCGGGAAGAGGCCAGCCCGGGCCTCGTCCGACAGGGCCCTGGCCGACCTGTAGTTGGCCTCGGCGGCCGCGACCGTCTGGCTCGAGACCGCCACCCGCTGCTCGAGCGAGTTGAGCTGCGTGTCCCCGTACATCTCCCACCAGCTGCCGCGGGGCGCCGCATCCCTCGGCTCGGCGAGCTTCCAGCCCTGGGTCTCCGGGCCGTTCGGCAGCGCCTCCTTGAAGCCCCCTGGCACCTGCGCCTGGGGCTCGCTGTAGCGGGGCGCCAGGTCGCACGCCCCAAGCAGGAGGAGCGCGGCGGCGGCCGGGAGCGATCGTGCGTTCATGGCCTTCACGGGATAGCCGGGCCCGGGGCCGCCATCGGCTCGCCGGAGGGCCGCGCGAAACGGAATCTCGCAATCCAGTTGTTGAGACGGTCCATGTAGAGGTAGATCACCGGAGTCGTGTAGAGGGTCAGGGCCTGGCTCACGATGAGGCCGCCCACGATCGAAATCCCGAGGGGGCGCCGGAGCTCGGCGCCCATGCCGGTTCCGAGGGCGAGCGGAAGCCCGCCGAGCATGGCCGCCATGGTCGTCATCATGATCGGCCGGAACCGAAGGAGGCAGGCCTGGTAGACCGACTCCTTCGGGGTCAGGTGCTCGCGCCGCTCGACCTCGAGGGCGAAGTCGATCATCATGATCGCGTTCTTCTTCACGATTCCGATCAGCAGGAACACGCCGACGAGGGCGATGACGCTGAGCGAGGTGTTGGTGATCAGGAGGGCGAGGAGCGCGCCGACGCCGGCCGAGGGAAGCGTGGAAAGGATCGTGACTGGGTGGATGTAGCTCTCGTAGAGCACGCCGAGGACGATGTAGACCGTCGCGATCGCGGCCGCTATCAGCAGGGGCTCGTTCGCGAGCGAGGCCTTGAACGCCTGGGCCGTCCCGCTGAAGGAGCCCGTGATCGAGGCCGGCACCCCCATCTTCGCCTCCGCGCTGTTGATGAGGTTCACCGCGTCGCCCAGCGCCACGCCCGGCGCGAGGTTGAATGATATCGTCACCGAGGGGAACACGCCCGAGTGGTTGACCGCCAGCGGCGCCGTCGAGCTCCGGAAATGGGTGAAGGCCGAGAGAGGGACCACCCCGCCGCCGGACGCGGAGACGTACACCGCGCCAAGCGCGTCCGGGCGCTGCCAGAAGAGCGGCTCCACCTCCATCACGACGAAATACTGGTTGATCGGGGTGTAGGTGGTGGCGATCTCGCGCTCGCCGAAGCCGTCGTAGAGGATGTTGTCGACCGCCTGGGGCGTGATGCCGAGGCGCGACGCGGTGCGCCGGTCTATCACGAGGTTGGCGGCCAGCCCGTTGTTCTGCGCGTCGCTCGTGACGTCGGTCAGCTGCGGGATCTTCCTCATCGTGGCCAGGAGCCTCGGGCCCCACTGGTTGAGTTCGTCGAGGCTGTCGCTCTGGATCGTGTACTGGTAGAGGGCGGCGCTAGCCCGGCCCCCGATCCTCACGTCCTGGACGGCCTGGAGGACGAGGGTCGCGCCGGGCACGACGGCCAGCTTCGGCCGCAGCCGGTCGACGACCTGCGAGGCCGAGGCCGTGCGCTGGTTGCGGGGCTTGAGGGACATGAACACCCGCCCGGTGTTGGTCGTCGTGCCTCCCCCGCCGCCGGTGAAGGCGATCACCGTGGCGACCGCCGGGTCCTCCTTCGCTATCGCGGCAAGCCTCTGGATCTTCTTGCTCACCGACTGGAAGGAGATGTCCTGGTCGGCGATGATGCTGCCGACCAGGCGGCCGGTGTCCTGCTGCGGGAAGAAGTCCTTGGGTATGACGACCCAGAGCAGCACGTTTAGGACGAGCGTGCCGATGGCGACCATGAGGACGAGGAGCGAATGGTCGAGCACCCACGCGAGGCTGCTCGCGTACGCGCCATGCAGGCGCTTGAAGGCCCTCTCGCTGGACAGGTACAGCCTGCCGTGGCCCTTCTCGCCGCCGAGCAGGCGCGAGCACATCATGGGGGTCGTCGTGAGCGAGACGGCGAGCGAGACGAGGATCGTGACGGAGAGGGCGACCGCGAATTCCCTGAAGAGCCGCCCGACGATGCCGCCCATCAGGAGGATCGGGATGAACACGGCCACGAGGGAGGTGCTCATGGACACCACCGTGGAGCCGATCTCCGCCGCCCCTTTGTACGCGGCGTCGGAGGCGCCGAGCCCCGACTCCTTGTGGCGCGTTATGTTCTCCAGGACGACGATCGCGTCGTCCACCACGAAGCCGGTCGATATGGTGAGCGCCATCATCGACAGGTTGTCGATGCTGTAGCCGAGCAGGTACATGACGCCCAGCGTCCCCACGATGGAGACGGGGACGGCGACGACCGGTATCAGGGTCGCGCGCCATTCGCGCAGGAACAGGAAGACGACGAGGACGACGAGCGAGACGGAGATGAAGAGCGTCGTCTCGACGTTCTTGACGGATGCGCGTATCGTCGCGGTCTGGTCCAGGGCGACGTCGAGGTCGATCTGCGGATTGATGGCGGCGTGCAGCTGCGGAAGCGCGGCCCTGATCCCGTCGACGGTGGTGATGATGTTCGCCCCGGGCTGGCGGAAGATGATGATCGACGCGGCCGGCCTGCCGTTCTCGAGGCCCAGGGAGCGCACGGTCGTGACCGAGTCGGTGACCCGGGCTATGTCCGAGAGCATGACGGGCGCGCCGCCCCGGTAGGTGACGATGATCTGGCGGTAGTCGGCGGCCTTGGTCAGCTGGTCGTTGGCCTTGATCAGCCAGCGGCGGGTGGCGCCGGAGAAGCCCCCCTTCGCCTCGTTCGCGGTCTGCGCCGCGACCGCCGCGCGCACGTCCTCCAGCTGCAGCCCGTAGCTGTTCAGCTGCGTGGGATTCACGTCGATCCGGACCGCGGGCGCGGAGCTTCCGCCGACGATCACCTGGCCGACGCCCTGGACCTGCGAGAGCTTCTGGGCCAGGATGGTCGAGGCCGCGTCGTAGAGCTGCGACGGCGGCAGCGTTGCCGACGTGAGCGAGATGATCATTATGGGTGCATCCGCCGGGTTCACCTTCCGGTAGGTCGGGTTGTTCGGCAGGTCGGTCGGCAGGTAGGTGCGGGCCGCGTTGATCGCCGACTCCACGTCGCGCGTAGCCGCGTCGATGTTGCGGCTCAGCTCGAACACCAGCGTCACGCTCGTCTGTCCGAGCGTGCTCTGCGCGGTCATTTCCGAGACGCCCGAGATCCGGCCGAACTCCCGCTCGAGGGGCGTCGCCACCGACGACGCCATGATCTCCGGGCTCGCCCCGGGCAGCGACGCCTGGACCGAGATGGTTGGGAAGTCCACCTGGGGCAAGGGCGAGACGGGAAGGAACGGGAACGCGATGACGCCGGTCAGCGCCACGGCCGCCGTGAGCAGCGTCGTGGCAACCGGCCTCCTGATGAAGGGCGACGACAGGCTCATCGTTGCGTGGCCTGCAGCGGCCCGGACGGGTCCGCGGCCGGCGCGCTCCTGGGGCGCCTGACGGCGGCCATCCTTGCGGCCGCCTCGTCGAAGAACAGGTAGATGACCGGGGTCGTGTACAGGGTCAGCAGCTGGCTGAAGATGAGCCCGCCGATGATCGCGATCCCGAGCGGCCGGCGCAGCTCGGAGCCGATGCCCTGGCCGAGGGCGAGCGGCACGGCTCCCAGCATGGCCGCCATCGTCGTCATCAGGATCGGGCGGAAGCGCAGCAGGCACGCCTGGTGGATGGCGTCGAAGGCCGACTTGCCCTCCTGGCGCTCGGCGGCGAGCGCAAAGTCGATCATCATGATGGCGTTCTTCTGCACGATGCCGATGAGGAGAACGATGCCGATGATCGCCACGATCGTGAGCTCGCTGCCGCAGATCAGGAGCGCCAGGATGGCGCCCACGCCGGCCGACGGCAGCGTGGACAGGATCGTTATCGGGTGGATGTAGCTCTCGTAGAGGACCCCGAGGACGATGTAGACGGTCACGACGGCGGCCAGGATCAGGAGGGCCTCGTTCGTCAGCGAGCTGACGAAGGCCTGCGCGGTTCCCTGGAAGGATCCCTGCATCGCCGCCGGCTTCGGCAGCCGCTTCTCCAAGCCCTGAATCGCCTTGACCGCGGACCCGAGGGACGCGCCGGGGCTCAGGTTGAAGGAGACGGTCGTCGCGGGAAACTGGCCCATGTGGCTGATGAGGATGGGCGCTGTGACCTGCGAGGTCTGCGTCACGGCGCTCAGCGGGACGCTGCCACCCCCGGTGGACATGAGGTAGATGTCCTGCAGGCTTCTCGGGTTCGCCTGGAACTCCGGCGCCACCTCCAGGATCACGTGGTACTGGTTGAGCTGGGTGAAGATCGTCGACACCTGGCGCTGCCCGAAGCTGTCGTAAAGGCTGTCGTCGATGTTCTGCGGCGTGATGCCCAGGCGGGCGGCGGTCATGCGGTCAAACGCGAGGGACGCCTGCCGCCCGTGGGTCTGGAGGTCGCTCGCGACGTCGGTCAGCTCCGGGATCGCCTTCAGCCCCTCCACGAACTTCCCGGCGTACGCGGACAGCTCGTCCGCGTTCGGGTCCTGCAGGCTGTACTGGTACTCGGTGCGGCTGACGATGTCCTCGACCGTGATGTCCTGGATCGGCTGCATGTACAGGCTGACGCCGCGCACCTTGGCCACGGCCGGCTGCAGCCTGCGGATGATCTCGGTCGCGGACTTCTTCCTTGCCTCGAGCGGCTTGAGGTTGATCTGGATGCGCCCGCTGTTGAGGGTCGTGTTCGTGCCGTCGACGCCGATGAACGACGACAGGCTCTCGACGCCCGGGTCCTCGAGGATCACCGCCGCGAGCGCCTGCTGCAGGCGGGCCATCTCCCCGAACGAGACGCTCTGGTCCGCCTCGGAGACCGCCTGGATCTCGCCCGTGTCCTGCACGGGGAAGAACCCCTTCGGGATGAAGACGTAGAGGAGCACGGTGAACGCGAGCGTCGCCACCGCGACCGCCAGCGTCAGCCCCCGGTGCTCGAGGACCCAGTCGAGGGTGCGCCCGTAGAACGCGATGGTCCTCTCGAACATCCTCTCGGAGGCCTTGTAGAAGCGGCCCTGGGCCGACGGGTCGGTGTGCTTGAGGAGCTTCGAGCACAGCATGGGCGTCAGCGTGAGCGACACGACGGCGGAGATGAGGATCGTGACGCTGAGGGTCACGGCGAACTCCCGGAAGAGGCGCCCGGTGATGTCGCCCATGAAGAGAAGCGGGATGAGGACGGCGATGAGCGAGACCGTGAGCGACATGATCGTGAAGCCGATCTGCTCCGCCCCCTTTAGCGCCGCCGCCATCGGCGCCTCGCCCTGCTCCACGTAGCGGGTGATGTTCTCGATCATCACGATCGCGTCGTCCACGACGAACCCCGTCGAGATGGTGAGGGCCATCAGCGTCAGGTTGTTGAGGCTGTAGCCGAGCGCGTACATCGCGGCGAATGTGCCGACGAGCGACAGCGGCACCGCGATGCTCGGGATGATCGTCCCGGGGAACGTGCGCAGGAAGACGAAGATCACGGCGACGACCAGCGCGATGCAGACCAGCAGCTCGAACTCGACGTCGGCGACCGACGCCCGCACGGACGTGGTCCGGTCCGTCAGAACGGTGATCTTGATCGCCGGCGGGATGGTGGCCCTCAGCTTCGGCAGGAGCGCCTTGATCCGGTCGACCACCTCGATGATGTTGGCGCCCGGCTGGCGCTGGATGTTCACGATCACGGCGGGGACCTTGTTCATCCACGCCGACTGCTGGTTGTTCTCGATGCCGTCGACGACGCTCGCGACGTCCTTTAGCATCACGGGGCTGCCCGCCTTGTAGGCGAGCACCAGCTGGCGGTAGTCGGCGCTGGTCGTCAGCTGGTCGTTCGCCCCGATCTGGTAGTTCTGGCTGGGGCCGTCGAAGCTGCCCTTGGCCGCGTCCAGGCTGGCCGAGACCAGCGACGCCCGCACGTTCTCGAGGTTGAGGCCGTAGGAGGCCAGCTGCGTCGGGTTCACCTGCACCCTGACGGCGGGCTTCTGCCCCCCGCTGATCGTGACCGCGCCGACGCCGGGAAGCTGGGAGATCTTCTCGGCAAGGCGCGTGTCGGTGAAGTCCTCGACCTTGGCCAGGGGCATCGTGTCCGAGGTGAGCGCGAGGGTGATGATGGGAGCGTCGGCCGGGTTCACCTTGTTGTAGACCGGCGGCATCGGCAGCTGCGGCGGCAGGTAGGTGCCCGCGGCGTTGATCGCCTCCTGCACGTCCTGCTCGGCGACGTCGATGTTCAGGCTCAGGACGAACTGCAGCGTGATGACCGACGCGCCCTCGGAGCTCGTGGACAGCATCTGGTTGAGGCCGGGGACCTGGCCCAGCTGCCGCTCGAGCGGCGCCGTCACCGCCGAGGCGACGACGTCGGGGCTGGCGCCCGGATAGAACGTCAGGACCTGCATCGTGGGGTAGTCGACCTCGGGCAGGGCGGCCACCGGCAGCTGGCGGAACGCGATAATTCCGATGAGCAGGATGGCCGCCATCAGCAGCGAGGTCGCTACCGGCCTCAGGATGTACGGGCGCGACGGGTTCATTCGACCTAGCTCAATGGGCCGGCGCCGCGGGCGCGGGGGTGGCGGCCGCTGCCCTGACGGCGATCTTGGTGCCGGCCTGCAGCCTGTCGAAGCCGTCCGTCACAAGCTGTTCGCCCGGCTGGACGCCGGTCACGGCCGTGGACTCCCCCTCGGTGGCGAGGACCTTGACGTCGCGGTACTGCACCGTGCTGTCGGCCTGCACGACGTACACGAACGTGGCGGCTTCGTTGCGCTGGATGGCGGCCGACGGAACAAGGTCCACCTGGCTGAGCGTCTTTATCAGCAGCCTGGCGTTCACGAACTGGTTCGGGAAAAGCTCGTCCTTCGTGTTCGGGAACGTCGCCCTGCCCCGCACGGTGCCGGTCGCGGGGTTGATCTGGTTGTCGAGCGTCAGGAGGGTGCCCTCCGCGAGCTTGTGCTGGAGCGAGCGGTCCAGCGCGTCCACCCGCAGGGTCCTGCCCGCGGCCACCTGCTCGGTCACCTTGGACAGGTCGTCCTCGGCGATGTTGAAGATGACGGTGATCGGCTGGAGCTGCGTAATGGTCGCCAGCCCGGTGGTCCCGTCGGCCTGGACGATGTTGCCCGGGTCGACGGAGCGGAGCCCCACCCGGCCGTCGATGGGCGACGTGATCCGGGTGTAGTCGACGTTGACCTGCGCGGCGGCCAGGTTGCCCTCGTCCAGCTTGACCACCCCGTCGTACTGCTCCACCAGGGCCTCCTGGGTCGCCAGCTGCTGTTCCGGGATCGCGTGCTGCTCGTAGGCTTTCTGGTAGCGGCTGAGGTCGATGCGGGCGTTCTTCAGGAGCGCCTGGTCGCGCGCCAGCTGGCCCTGTGCCTGGAGGAGGGCCGCCTCGTATGGCCGGGGGTCGATGATCGCCAGCAGATCGTTCTTCTTCACCAGCTGGCCCTCCCTGAAGGAGACCTGCGTCATCTCGCCGGCCACCCGGCTCGTCACGGTGACCGTGTACACCGGCGTGACGGTGCCCAGGGCGTCGAGAAAGATGTCAATGTCCCCGAGCTTCGCGATCCCGGTCGAGACCGGGATTCCGGCGGGCGCGTAGACCCGGGTCCGCGGCGTGGACATCCAGTGGACGAGGAGGGCGGCGCACAACCCGACGGAAATCAGCGCCACGACCGCGAGGACGCCCCTCCTTGTCGGCGGGCCTGGGTCAAGCGGGGCGCCCTGGTAGCGCGGGTCGTATGTCGAGGGATTGCTCGCTTCCTTGTCCTTCATAAGGTGTTGTATGCCTATAAAATAGAAAACTCCCCGTCAAGAATGGGTTCAAGCTGCGCGCCGGTGGTGCTGACGAACCAATCCGGAACGGATCAGCAGGCACCGTAGTCAGGCGCGCCGGGAATCCAATATGTTTCCATGCAATGGGTTTTGAGTTAGGTTTGGAGATAGACGACTCCGACGGGACTTAGTTGCGCATCCAATGGGCGCACGCGCTATTTCCGGCCCCCCGCGGAAGGGGGGCGACCCGCATCGGCGTCGCTTGACGCGATCACCCGGATCGAGTTGTTGGAGGCACAGCGCGGCACACGCACCGCTGGGCGAGGCCAATAATGAAATACAAAACCATCCCAATGGCGTTGGACAAGAAGATCGCGCTCGTGGCGCACGACCGGAAGAAGCGCGACCTGATCGAATGGGCCAAGTTCAACCGGGACCTCCTTGCGCACCACAAGGTCTACGCCACCGGCACCACGGGCGCCGCCCTCGAGAAGGAACTCAAGTTTCCGGTCAAGCGGCTCGAGAGCGGCCCGCTCGGGGGCGACCAGCAGATCGGCTCGAAGATCGTGGAGGGTGAGATAGACTTCCTCATCTTCTTCTGGGACCCGCTCGAGCCGCAGCCCCACGACCCGGACGTGAAGGCGCTCCTGCGCATGGCGGTGGTCTGGAACATACCCATCGCCTGCGACCGCGCCTCCGCGGACTTCATCATCTCCTCCCCCCTGATGGACAAGGTCTACGAGCGCATCGTGCCCGACTACGCGGAGTACCGCAGCCGCCTGATCCCGGACATTCCCGCCGCGGTCGTGCCGACGAAGGCGTAGCGCGGGCCGCGCACCCTACTGCGCGTCCGCCGCGCAGCGGAACCCGAGGGTCCCCGCCCGGTCCTTCGAGGGGGCCATCAGGAGGTACTTGCCGTGCTCGCTCAGCTTGTACGCCTGCGGGAAATACCAGATCGACATCTGCGGCTGGTAGTAGCTGCCCCCGCGAAGTATCGCGGCCCGCGTGTGGGTGTCGGTGAACTCGTCGGTCCACTGCCAGACGTTGCCGACAAGGTCCATGACGCCGAACGGGCTCGCGCCGGACGGATGGGCGTCCACGTCGTCGGGGCCCCGGAGGTCCCGGCCCGTGTCCGGCTTGGGAACTGCCGCGCCGTCCCATTCGTTGCCCCACGGGTAAAGGCGGCCGTCGGCCCCCTGCGCGCAGTACTGCCACTCCCACTCGTGCGGCAGCCGCTTTCCCGCCCACTTGGCGTAGGCCCGGGCGTCCTCTAGCGAGACCCACGTCGCGGGCTTCCTCTCCCATCCTGGCCTCGGGGCTCCCCCGATCCAGTCGCGCAGGAAGTTGTGGTCGTCCGCCGGGCGGTACCCCGAGGCGTCCATGAACCTCTTGAAGTCGGCGTTCGTCACCGGGTAGCGGTCGATGTAGAAGGAGGCCACCTGCATCACGTGGCTGTGGCCGCGCCTCGGCGACGGCTCCCAGGGGTACTGCACGTCCAGGCCCTCCCAGTCGTAGCCCTCTATCTCGACGCCCGAGACCCGGAATTCGAACCGCCCGGCCGGGATCCTCACCATCCCGTCGGGAGGGGTTGCGGCGGGCCGCGTGGGGGCGACGGCGGCCATGCGCTGGGCGAGCGGGCGCCACTCGCGGGGGAACGCCGAGAGGGGCCTCGCGGTCAGCGCGGCCATCTTCCCTAGGTAGCCGTCGAGGCCGGGGACGCTCGCCCCCTGATCGACCGCGAGCACGGCGCCGTAGCCCTGCCCCTCCATGTCGAATTCGAGGGTCGCCGTCGCGCCGGCCACCTCGGGGCTCAGGCGGACGCCGTGCCACGCGTCAAAGTAGGCCCGCCCCGGCGCGAACGGGACGCTGAGCTGGCGCCCGGCGACCGCGAACTCGTTCTGGTTCACCAGGAGCCACAGGGTGACGCCCTGGCCCGGGAACTGCGTGCCGAACACCCCGTACTGGCGCGTCGGGACAAACGGCTCCCAGCCGGGGCTGACGAGCAGGTCCGCGAACTGGCGCTCCACGGTCGCCACCCGCCGCAGCGCCTCGGCGTCGCGATCGCTGATCTGGTTCCATATGCCCCAGATGTTCTCCCAGCTGACGTAGCCGATGCCGTTGAAGAACGCGGCGTGGAGGTCGTGTGTCTTGTCGCGCGCCCAGCGATCCGAGATGTTTGGCATGTGCCTAGATTCCAGCCACTTCTGCTTGTTTGCCGTCGGGGCGAATTCGAAGTCGAAGTACGCCCAGCTCTGGTTGTTCCAGATCAGCCCCTCGTCCGCGGCGGGCGGGCCCTCCGGCTCGAAGATAACGGGATGGCCCGTCAGGTCGGAGGCCCTGCGATAGGCCAGGGGCAGCCCCGAGAAAGTGTCCCCGTTCACGCCGTCGACGCCCGCCTCGGCCATCAGTTGGGCGGTCACCGTCCACTGCGGCGCCCCCGGGTCGCGCGTGCCGTTGTCCCAAGCCATCGTGGGCAGGAGGACCCGCACGCCGCGCCTGTGGAACTGCTCCACGGCCCCGCGCAGGGCGGAAACTCCACCGGGAAGGTCGCGGACGAGGTCCCACTGGTTCCGGTTGTCGATCCCGATGTTCGGGTACACGGGCCAGAGCAGCACGCTGTCAATTCCGCCGTATCGCGCATCGAGGTCGTCCAGGTACCGGTCGACGGTCCATCGGTTGGCCTCGGGGTCGAAGAGCGTGCGCTCCTCCACCATGACCTGCGGCGAGATGAAGTTGCGCTGCGCCCACTTGAACTCGGGGCGCCGGTACTGGGCGTCGTCGTAGCCCATGCGGGTGCGCCGCTCGGCGCGCCAGGCCTTCATGTCGCGCAGCCAGGCCTCGCGGTCCGAGGAGGGGTCGTTCTTGAACTCGAGGAGGCCGCTCACCCAGGCCGGGGTGCCCGTGCCCTGCCCCGGCCCGAGGATCTGGTTTCCCTGCGGCTGGTGGACCGTGTCCTGGGCCGCGGCGGCGTGCAGCAGGAGCAGTCCAACCGGGAGCCATCGCAGGATCGCAGGGTCTTTCATGGTGCTGGGGTCGCGGCGCCAGCCGAGGAAAGATCAAGGCGGAGGCGTTGTCGACCCAGATGGGGCTCCACGGGTTCGCGCTCCGCGCTGAAATAGTTGGACCCGCCGCGAGGCAGCCGGCGATAATCCGCCATGCCCGAGACCCCGTGGTCCGAGGTCGACCGCTATTTCACCGGCCTGCTGCATCGGCCCGACGCGGCGCTTGACGCGGCCGTGGCCGACAGCGAGGCGGCGGGGCTGCCGGCTATCCAGGTCTCCCCGGCCCAGGGAAAGCTGCTGCACCTCATAGCGCGCATCCAGGGCGCGCGGGAGATCCTGGAGATAGGCACTCTCGGCGGCTACAGCACCATCTGGCTCGCGCGGGCGCTCGCGCCCGGCGGCCGCCTGATCACGCTCGAAATCGACCCCAGGCACGCCGCCGTCGCCGGCGCCAACCTCGCGCGCGCCGGCCTGACCGGGATCGTGGAGCTGCGGCTCGGGCCGGCGGCGGAGTCGCTGGCGCAGATCTCGAGGGAGGGCCGGGGCCCGTTCGACCTGATCTTCATCGATGCGGACAAGGAGGGGATGCCGGGCTACTTCACCTGGGCGCTCAGGCTGTCCCGTGCGGGGACGGTCATCATCGTCGACAACGTGGCGCGCAAGGGCGCCGTGATCGACGCAGCCAGCGCGGATCCCGCCGTCCGGGGCGCCCGCCGGTTCAGCGAGATGCTCGCGGCGGAGCCGCGAGTGAGCGCGACGGTTGTTCAGACGGTCGGCGTCAAGGGATATGACGGCTTTGCGATCCTGGTTGTGAACGGCGAGCCTGGAACCGCGCCGTGAAGAGCTCCCGCACCCTCCCGTTCGCGCTGGCCGGGCTTGCCCTGGCGGCGGCCTGCCTCGCGCCCCCCTGCGGCGCCGCCGAGGCGCGCTACGAGGCAAGCTGGGCCTCGCTTGACGCCCGGGCCTGTCCCGAATGGTACCTCGACGCCAAGTTCGGGATCTTCATACACTGGGGGGTCTACTCGGTGCCCGCCTGGGGTGTGAGGGGCGAGTACTCCGAATGGTACTGGTACAGGATCGCGGACCGGAAGCCCGACAATCCCTGGTGGCTGTTCCACAAGGCGAACTACGGCGAGGGCTTCCGGTACCAGGATTTCGCCCCCAGGTTCACCTGCGAGCTCTTCGAGCCCAGGCTCTGGGCCGACATCCTCGCCCGCTCGGGCGCCCGCTACGTCGTGCCGACGTCGAAGCACCACGACGGCTTCTGCATGTGGCCCAGCGCCGAGGCCAGCAGGGACTGGGGGCGCCCGTGGAACAGCGCGGAGGTGGGCCCGAGGCGCGACCTCCTCGGCGAGCTGTCCGAGGCGGTGCGCGCCCGCGGCCTCAAGTTCGGGTTCTACTACTCGCTCTACGAGTGGTTCAACCCGCTCTGGCTGGGCGACCGGCGCCGCTACGTGGACGCGCACCTCTTCCCCCAGTTCAAGGACGCCGTTACCCGGTACAAGCCGGCGATCATCTTCGGCGACGGCGAGTGGGAGATGACCTCGAAGCAATGGAGGAGCGAGGAGCTGCTCGCATGGCTCTACAACGAGTCCCCGTCGCGGGAGGAGGTCGTGGTCGACGACCGCTGGGGCAGCGACACCCGGCACAAGCACGGCGGCTACTACACGACCGAGTACGCCGCCGGCATGGAGGGCGCAGCCCATCCCTGGGAGGAGAGCGAGGGGCTCGGCTACTCCTACGGCTACAACCGCGCCGAGAACCTGGACGACTACAAGAGCGCGAGGTATCTGGTCCTCCTGCTCGTCGACACCGTGAGCCGCGGCGGAAACCTCCTGCTGGACATCGGCCCGAGGGCGGACGGCACAATCCCCGTCATCATGCAGGAGCGCCTTGTCGAGATGGGGGACTGGCTCAGGGTGAACGGCGAGGCGATCTACGGCACGCGCTTCGCGGGCCGCGCCTGCCAGTGGACGCAGGGCAGCCGCCCCGTCCAGGGCTACGGCGAGTACCGGGTGAAGTACGACCTCATGCAGCAGGTCGGCCAGCGCCCCGTGGGCGGCCGCGCCGTCAAGCAGGTCTTCTTCACGCGCGGGCCGGGCGCGCTCTACGCGATCACGGCGGGGTGGCCCGAATCCCCCCTCGTCCTGCGCGGCGTCGAGGCGCCCCAGGGCGCCTCCGTCAGCCTCCTCGGCCACGACGGGCCGGTGAGCGCGTCCGCCTCCGGCACGACGCTCACGATCCAGGTGCCGCAGCTTTCGCCGGACGCCATGCCCTGCCGCTACGCCTACGCCTTCAGGATCGCGGGCGCGAGGCTGGCGCCGGGCGAGTGAGGCGCCGCCCCGGGCCGGCCTCGGTCACGGCTGGCGCGGGGCGCCGTCCCGGGCCGGGCCGGAGGCCAGCGGCGCCAGCTCGGTGATCGCGAGGGCCGCCAGGACCGTGATCGCGACCGTCGAGCCAAGCGCGGCCACGACGGGGATCCGGCTCAGCGAAAGGACGCCAAAGGACGAGGCGGCCGCCACCGCCGACATGCGGATAGAGGGCGGCGGCTCCTCCGACCGACCCAGGCTCTCGGCGGAGAAGATGGCGTAGTTGTGGCTCAGGCAGACGCCGAGGAAGGCGCCCAGGAGGTGGAAGAGGTTGAGGGTGACCCCCATGACGCCGAAGAGGCCGAACGCAAACAGGCACGCCCCCGCGGGTATCGCGAAGATCCGCGCCCCCCTGCGCAGGCCGTAGAGGACGAATACGCTGGCGCCGACGAACGCGAGGCCCACGCAGCTCAGCCGCAGCGCCGACAGCCGGTACCTCGAGAACAGCAGGTTCAGGTCCTGCAGCTGGCTGTCGCTCATGGTGTCGGTCACGGCGGGCGGGTCGGCACCCGGCTCCTGCTCGGCGATGGAGGCGATCCAGCAGAGCCCGCGCCCGACGTGGAGGAGCGAGGCCAGGGGCCCCTGGAGCGCCGCGCCGAGACCGCCGACCAGCTCGGCGTAGGACGGGCGCTCCCTTCGCCGGAGCTCGCCCGACCACGCCCGGAAGAACGGCTCGAAGGCGTCCGCGTCGAATCCGTGGCGCTCCAGCGCGCCCCGCAGGTCCAGCTCGAAGCCGCCCAGGGCGCCGAGGCGCCCGGGCAGGCGCTCCCACTCGTCCTCGGTCGGCATCGCGTAGCCGAGGGTCGCGACCTGGACGCGCGGATAGCGGCCGCGGTGCCAGTCGAGGAACGCCTGGAGGGAGCGGCGCGCGTCCGCCGGAGTCGAGCCCCTCGTGAGGTAGACGGTGCGCCCGGGGGTCTCCCCGAAGAGAGCCCTGACCTCGGCGTCGTTGCTCTTGAGCTCGGGCGTCGGGATCTCGAGCTCGCGGATGTCGTCCTTCCAGCGCAGCCGCCACGGGCCGAGGAGCGCCACGGCCGCGCCCAGGGCCAGGAGAATCCGTGCCGCCCGGCGCGCCAGCGCGCTTGATTCCCTGGGGCGGCGCCGGACGAAGTCGCGCGTCTCGATGTAGGAGTCGTCAACCTGGGCGAACCAGAGCAGGGCCGTCACCAGGGCGCAGACCAGCCCGGCGCTCACGAAGACGCCGAGCTGGCGAATGAGGGGCAATTCGCTCCACAGCAGGAAGGAGAAGCCCATCACGGTCGTCAGTGCGCTCGCCAGCAGCGGCCTCATGAGGCGCGACACCTTCTCCAGGTACCGCTCGTCCGGGCGCCTCCTCGGCTGCAGGCAGAGGTAGAAGCCGTAGTCCACGGCGACCCCGGCGAGGAGGGAGCCGACGACAAAGACGAGAACGTGCACGCGCTCCCAGGCGGCGGCGGTCGCCACCCAGGCGCCGAGGAGCGAGCCCAGGACCACCGGAAGGAGGTTGGCCGCACGGTAGAAGCGCCTGACGCAGACCGCCAGCACCGCGAGCACCAGGGCCAGCGACAGGAGGTTCAGCGTCGCCATCTCGTGCTCGATCCGCGCACGGCTGGCGGCCGCAAACCGGGCGATGCCGGTCCACCGCAGCTGCGTCCCGGGCTCGGCCCCGCGGGCGCGGGCCAGCGCGCCGTCCACGGCAGCGAACACGGGCCCCTGCCCCTGCGCCGCCAGGGGAGAGTCCCGCGTCCGCGCCCAGACGAGCGCGGAGTCGCCCGGCCGCCCGCCCGAGGGCCCCGCCCCGACCAGGCCGTTCATCCTGGCGACGAGGCCCGGGACAAGGAGGAGCGGGTCGGCCTGGAGGATGTCCTGGGTCGCCAGGGCCTCGGGCTTCGACAGGTACGCCTCCAGGAGGGAAGCGGACCTCTCGGCGAGCCAGGGGCTCCACGGCGTCCCCGGCGCGGCGCGGCTGAATTCGCTCTCGCGCTGCGCGAGCCAGCCGGGCAGCAGCAGGTCGAGCCGCCTGGCGTAGATCGCCGCCGCGAGGGTCTCGCGGGGCCCCTCGTCCGAGAGCGGCATCGACTGGGCGATGGCCGGGTCCGCGGCCAGGGCCCTTGAGAGGAGCGCGGCCGCGCGCTCCGCGCGCCGCCCCCGCTCCCCGCCGGGCTCCCCCGCCCTCGGGGGCACGCTCAGCGCGAGAAGGAGGACGCGGGCCTGCTCCTCTCCGGCGAGGTTGCGCACGAGGGAAAGCTCCGGCGAGCGCTCGTCCACAGGCACCAGGTCCAGGACGTTCGTCGATATCCTGCGGTCCAGGTCGAGCCGGCCGAGGCACGCGAGCCCTGCGACCGCCCCCGAAAGAAGGGCGATGCGGGCGAGCCGTTTCTGCGCGTGGGGCTCCATGGGTCGCCGCGGGTCAGCGGAAGAACCGGGCCAGATCGGCCGCGGACAAGGTTGCGCCGGTCCTGGCATCGCCGACGTCGATCTCGACCCTCTGCGAGCTCGAGTGCTTGAACTCGAGGTGGACGACATTCTCTCCGGCGCCGGCGACGGTTATCGCGCCCAGCGCGCGGGCGGCCTCCGGGTCCTTCGGCGCGAACTCGAGGCGCCAGGCCGCCCTGGTGCCGTACGCGCGGATGGCGAAGCGCGGGTACAGGGCCGCCAGGTCGAAGCGCATGATCGGAAGCAGCGAGGCGACGGCGCCCGGTCCCCGGGATCCCGACGGCATTGCGCGGGTGCGCCCCTCCCCGTCCCGGAGCAGGAGCCCCGCGGAGTCGGCGATCACGATGCTCTCCTCCGGCTGGGTGTACTCAAGGCTGAGTCCCCGGTCGGGGGATACGCGCAGCACGCCTGAAAGCACCATGGGCTCGCGCCTGAACGGGAAGAAGCGCCGCTCGGTGAATGGGGCGACGATTGCCCCCTTCGCCGCCATCGCGTCGATCAGGGGCCTCCACTGCGCCTCGGCGGGCCCCGGCTCGAGCAGCGCGCCCCCGGGGTCGGCGCCGAGGGCGCGGGCGGCCAGCGCGAGCGCGAGCGCGACGGAGCGAGCCGAGTTCATGCGGCGCTTGCGCCGCGGCGCCCGAGGATCAGCGAGGCCACGAGCCGTGCGTGCATCGCGACCATCGCAAGGTTGTCCCTGAAGTACCGGAAGTGGGAGACGCCGCCCATCTCGCGGCCGATGTACCGGCACGGGGCCGCGAGGTTCAGCGCCGGCACGCCGCGCCAGGCGAGCCTCACCGCCACCTCGGGGTCGAAGTCGTAGCGGCGCCCGCCGCGCGTGCCCCGCAGGACCCCAACAAGGGGCTCGAGCGGGTAGACCCTGAAGCCGAAGAGGGGGTCCGCGGCCCCCTTCCCGGATGTCTCGAGGCGGACGAGCCCCACGCTTAGCATCCTTCCGTAGAGGCGGGCCCTGGGGGCGTCGGGGCCGAACACCGGCCGGCCGCACACCATGGCCCCGGGATTGCGCAGCGACGCCTCCATGAAGTCGCCTATGACCTCCGCCGGGTGCTGGCCGTCGGCGTCCATGACGAGCGCGTGGGTGAATCCGGCCGCGAGGGCCTCGAGCGCGCCGGTCAGGACCGCGGCGCCCTTTCCCCCGTTGCGCGGCCTGACGATCACCCGCAGGCCCGGCCCGCGGCGCGCGCCCTGCGCGAGGGGCTCGTGGCTTGCGTCCGTGCTGCCGTCCACCACGACCCACACGTGCTCCCAGCCGGAGCGGGCGGCCTCGACGGTCGGCGCGAGGAGCGCGCCGGGATTGAACGCGGGCATCAGGACCAGGTGGGTCTTCGGGGAATTCATCCGGGGTTCGCGGCGGCCAGCACCTCGCAGATTCGCCGCTCGACCGACCGCGTCAACTCCGCCGCGGACCGCCCGGGCTCGTGCGCCCACGTGCGGTCGAGGGTGACCTCTAGCGAGCTCGGCAGCGTGGGCGGAACCTGCCACCAGGGGCAGCCCCGCACGCAGAAACCGGGGGTCGCCCGGACAACCAGCAGCGTCACGGGCGCCCGCGCCCTGCCGGCTATGAGCGCGAACCCGGGCTTCATCGGTCCCACCAGTGTGCCCGGGGCCGTGCGCGTGCCCTCGGGGAAGATGAGCAGCGACTGGCCCGCGGCGACCCGCGCCGACGCCGCCCGTATGAGGTCCAGGCCAGCGTCGCCCCTCACGTAGCCCGCCATCACGGCGGCGGGACCGATCGCTGGATTGCGCATGAGCGAGGGCTTGAAGATGCACACGGCGTCCGGCAGGCGCGCGAGAATGGTGGTCGCATCGATGAGAGTCGGGTGATTGGCGATGTAAACGGTGCCGGATTCAAGCGCCCTCCCCTCGAATCCCCTCCAGCTGACGCTCAGGAGGCGCGAGGCATGCAGCCACGCGAGCCAGGCGCCGAAGAGCCGCCGGATCGCGGCCCGCACGGCGCGCCCGTGCTCGGCCCGGCGCGGAAGCAGCATGAGGCCCATGCAGGCGAGATTCAGCAGAAGGCTCACCGATCCGAAGACGCCCCATGACAGGAAGTAGATGGCGACGAAGCGGATGCGAGTGATGAGGCGCCTCATAATGGGAAGAAGTTCAGCCATTGGTACGGGTTCGCGCGCAGGTGCGCCTCCACCCTCCCGAGGAAGCCCTGGAAGTGCTCCCTCGCCCGCCCGAGGGCCGCATCCCTCGGCTCCCCCGCCTCCGGTTCGAACACCGGCGACGCGTGGACGAGAGTCAAGCCGGGCCCGAAGGGCTCCGCGAACGAGAGGAACACCGGGCGGCCGAAGATGAGGGCCAGATGGTAGATTGTGAATGGAAAGGAGCGCCTCGCCCCGAGGAACTCGAACGCCTCGGTCCGGGAGCTGTGGCCGGGGCGGTCGCACTGCATCGCCACCGAGTCCCCGCTGGCGCCCGCCTCCTTGAGCGCAAAGAGGAGCTCGCCCGGCTCGTTGACCCACACGAACCGCAGCCTGTCCCCGACGCGCGCCGCGAGGGCGTCGGTGTCGTGGGAGTTGCCGACGCGCAGGCGCACGATGTGGACGCGCCTGTGCTCCTGGCCGGCGAGCATGAAGCCGGTAAGGTCCGAGTCGCCGATGTGGAAGGTGCCGAGGAGCGCGGGCCTCTCCGACTTGAGCCACGCGCCGAAATCGCCGGCGCCGGCCTCGAGGACGCACAGGTGGGGCCGCCCGCCCGCCACCCGCAGGCGAAGCATCAGCGCCTCGCAGACTGCGAAGAAGTGCCGGGACACGTGAGCAATCGACGCCTCGCGGCCCAGGACGGCGCGCAGGTACTCGCGGGAGCACCGGCGCTCGCGCGGCAGAGCGGCGACGGCGACCCACGTGCCGGCGCGCCTGAGCGGGCGGAAGATCGCCTCAGGCAGGGCGCGGTCCAGGAGCCGCATGAAACGGAAGCCCCAGGAGGGGCCCGGATTGCGACGCGCCAGGTCGGCCGCCCGCGCTAGCGCCATACGACCTCCAGGCGCCACCCTGGGGCGACCAGCCCGTCGAACGCGGTCCTGCCGTCGAGGAGGTCGAACCACGACTCGAGGCCGAGCTCGCCGTCCCCGCCGGCCCTCGACAGCCGGACGCTGCCGAGCGAACCGGGCGCGTCCTCGCGCGAAAGCGCGGCGGCGAAGGCGAAGGTGCGCGCGCTCGCCAGCCCGCGCTCGAGCAGCCATGTGCCCCGCTCCTCCCCGCCGCACAGGAGGACGCGCGGCGCCGGCGACAGGAGGGCGGCCCGAAGGGCGTGGAACGCGAGGCGGGCGCCGCCCGACAGCGGCAGGAACTCGCGCACGGGCGCCTGGCGCCCGATCATCAGCTGCTGCACCGCGCTCGGATGTATCGACGTCTGGAAGAGCGTCGGGCTCGGCGTGGGGAAGCTGTCGAGGAAGCCCTCAAGGGCGCGGCTCTCGGCGTAGCCGGAGGCGTACACGATGGCGTCGTCCGGGCCGGGCCCGAGCTCCGCGAGGGCGTTGCCCACCAGAAGGCCGAGCGTCGTCATGCGCCGGGTCGCGCCCGGCGGGAAGCGCCCCTTCAGCCGCTCCCGGGCCGCGGCGGGCGTCTCGTCGCCCGGGTTGTCCGTGTGCAGCGCCTGCAGGTGGCGTTCAAGCATGGCAGAGGAGGAACGCAGCGTGGGCGCCGCCAAAGGCGTTGCTCGCGCAAACGACGCCGTCGAACGCCCCGTTCTCAAAGCTCTCGGTCGCGACGCTGGCCGCCATGGTCGGCCCCGCACCCCCGATGGTGCCCGGGGTCCGGCCCGCGCGCACCGACTCGATAGCGATCGCGAGCTCGACGAGGCCGCAGCTGCCCAGGGTGTGGCCCAGGCTGCCCTTCCATCCCACGACCGGCGCCCCGGGGAAGGCCCGGCCCGCGGCGGAGACCTCGAGCTGGCCGGCGTCGAGGGTGCCGGTTCCGTGGCCCTTGAACCAGATCCGGCGCCCGCGCGCCGCCGCGGCGACGCCCTCCAGGCAGCGGTCGAAGCCCGAGCCGTCGCCCCGGTTGGACGTGAACTGGTGCATCTCGTTGTAGACGCTCTGGCCCGCGAGGGCCCATGCGCCGCGCTCGCGCGAGAGGACCGCGAAGGCCGCCCCGTCGCCGAGGCCGATGGCGCCGGAATCGCAGAGGCGGTAGGGGGACGGGAAGCCTGAGTTGAGTATCTTGAGCGCATGGAAGCCGCCCGCGACGAACGGGCTCAGGAAGTCGAACGAGAAGACGAGCGCTTCCTCGGCGAGCCCGGCCTCCACCGCCCGGGTCGCGAGCAGCAGGCCGAGGTGCGCGGAGACGCAGGCGTGCGAGATGACCGAGACATCCGGCCCCCAGCCAAGGAGGGCGCGCAGGCGCTCCGTGCAGGCCGCGGGGGCCCCCCAGACGGCGAAGGAGGCGTCGCCCGTCCGCCGCAGCGCGTAGAGGCCGCCGACGCCAAAGTTGCTGCCCGTGACGAACACGGGCCTGCCGGGCGAGCCCCAATCGGCCCCGGGGATCGCCGCGTGGAGCCGCCTGACCGCCTCGAGCCAGTCGGGCGGCGCGGCCTCGTCGAGCAAGCGCCCGGGCAGGAGGGCCAGGGGGACGGCCTGCCCGCCGTCGCGGCCCAGGACGGGGACGGGGCGAAGGGCGCACTCGCCGCGCAGCAGGGCCGCGTGCGTCGCCCCCGCGTCCCCGAGCGCCGTGATGCATCCGCATTCGGCGACCTTCACGGGTGCGGCGGAGTCGGCCATGATGCTCTGGCAAGGGCCGGCCGTCAGGTCGGGAGCCTGGACGGGTCGCCCCGCTCGCGTATGTAGGCGGCCAGCGCCGACACGCTGGCGAGCGCGCTGCGCGCCTCCTCGCTGCTCGCGATCTTGATCCCGAACTCCTTCTCGAGGCGCACGACGAGCTCGAGGGCGTCTATCGAGTCGAGCGAGAGGCCGCCGCCGACCAGCGGCTCGCCGTCGGGAATCTCCTCCGGCTTTATGCCTTCAAGGCGGAGAGTCTCGACTATCAGCTGCTTCAGCCTGGCGGTGAGTGGGTCTGCCATGTAGCGGATGGGATCTTGCCCGGAGTGGGCCCCTGCCTTCAACCCGTAAACCGACCCGGCGCCGAAAAGACGTGGCAGACGTTGCTGCCGCCGAAGCCGCTGCTGTTCGACAGGATCCGCGCCGGAGCGCGGGCCACCGTCGCGCGGGGCAGCTCGAGGCCGTCGCATTCCCGGGCGGCCTCGGCGAGGTGCGGGTTGCCCGGCATGAAGGCGCCGGAGATGGACAGGATGCAGAATCCGGCCTGCATGACGCCGGATACCGAGAGCGAGTGGCCGGTGAGCCCCTTCGTGGCGCTGACAACGGGGTGCAGGCCGCGGCCGCCGAAGACGCGGGCGATCGCGATGGCCTCGGCGGCGTCACCGACGGGCGTCGAGGTGGCGTGGGCGCTCACGAGGTCGATGTCCCCGGGGCCGACGCGGGCGTCGGCGAGCGCCCGCTCCATCGCGAGCCGCAGGCCCGCCCCCTCCGGGTGCGAGGCTGCGATGCTGTAGCCGTCCGCGGCCTGCCCCCACCCCGACGCCTCGGCCAGCGGGCGGGCGCCCCGCTTGGCCGCGGCGGCGGGCGCCTCGACGACCAGCGCCACGGCCCCGCCGGCGCCGACGAAGCCGTTGCGCCTGACGTCGAACGGGCACGAGGCCGTCCCGGGATCGGCGCAGCCCGACAGCGCCCGCATGTGGGCGAAGGGAAGGAGGGAGTCGGCGTTGAGCTCCTCGGCGCCCACGACGATGGCCCTGTCCAGGCGGCCGAGCCGCAGGTCGTCGACGGCGTATCCGAGCGCGTGGCTCGACGAGGTGCATGCCGACACGAAGCCGCAGACGTTCCCGATGATCCCGTAGTGCGCGCCCAGGTTGAAGTTGAGCGTCCCGGCGATGGAGCTGACGACGCCGAGCGGGTTGCCGCGTGCGCCCCGGGCGGCCCTCATCTGCGCCACGTTGTGGTGAAGCAGCATCGCCGAGCCGGCTGAAGCGCAGTACAGCCCGGTCGAGGGGTCACCCGCGATGTCCGGGGCCCTGAGGCCGGCGTGCGAGAGGGCCTGCTCGATGGCGCAGAACGCGTAGACACCGTGCGGGGCGAGGCCGCGCACGACGTCCTTCGGGATGTGGACGGCGCTGGGCCAGGTCCACTCGCGCCACCTCGGCGACTCCACATTGAATCCCTTGACGGTGCCGGCCACCTTGACCGGCAGGTCCGGGTTGCCGAGGAACTCGACGCGCTCGATGCCGTGGCGCCCCTCCCTGAGGCTCAGCCCGACCGAGTCGCGGTCGTTGCCGATGGGCGTGATGAAGCCGACGCCGGTGACGACGGGGTTCACGCGGCGCCGGCCTTGCCGGCCAGCTTGCGCATGACGCAGCCGCGCAGGTCGGCGATCGTCCTGACCGCCAGGATGTCCTCGTTGCTTATCGTCATGTCAAAGACGTCCTCCAGGAAGAAGGCGAGCTCGGCGACCGCGACCGAGTCGTAGCCCAGATCCTCGATCAGCCGGGTATCGTCCGTGACGGCGCGGGCGACGCCCGCGCCCGCGGGACGGTAGTCGACGGCGGCCGCGATGACGACCTTCTCGGCCGCCGTGGTGTCGCCGTCCGTCCGGTAGCGCTGGAACGCTTCGCGCACCTCCGGCGGGAAGCCGGCAAGGGCGGGGACTGGCAGGGCGGGATCGGGCGCGGGGCTCATTGGGAAATCAGGTCTTGAGCGGCGCGCCGCGCGGTATGGTCGACGGGGCCTCGCGGGTGCGGGGGGCGAACCAGGTCCTCCATCCCTCCCTCGCCTCGAGGAGGATCCAGACGAGAAGCTGGCCCGCCACCCGCGGCAGCAGCCGCCCGTTGAGCTCGTAGCTGATGAAGCCGAAGTAGCGGCCGCTGTTGCGCCTTCCCCACGTGCCCCGCCGCATCCGCGACCGGGCGATCGCGGCCAGCCGGCGGTTGTACAGGGCCATCAGGATCCCGGCGGCGCGGCCGCCGTGCGGAGCAAAGGGCGGCGTCTCGAGCGCGGCCACCCCGTGCCTGAAGGGCCTCGACACCACCCCGAGGTAGTAGCTTCCGAGGTCGAGGCGGAACGCGAGCGTCATGAGTTCGAAGTCACCCATGTAGAAGTACTTGTCGCGGTAGATCGCGTCAAACCATCGGTCGTGCGACGCCGAGAAGTTCGCGTTGTGGCGCGCGACCCGCTCCCCGGCGTTGCGCCCGGACAGGCAGCTGTCGACGAGCGCGGCCGCGGCGCTCGCCGAGAAGCTTATCCAGTCCATGCCTGGGGAGTAGAAGGGGTCCATGAACGCCGCGGCGTCGCCGACGAGCACGAATCCGTCGCCCGCGTAGCGCGAGGAGCTGTAGGCGCAGTTGCGCCGGAAGTGGACGTCGTCCTCCTGGAAGACGGCGTCCCTGAGAAGCTCGCGCGCGGCGGGATGCGCCATCAGGAACTCCCTCAGTCGGTCCCCCACCCGGCCCGCGCCGGGAAGGTCGGTGATCCGCTGGTCGAAGACTATGCCGACGCTCGTGTCGCCGCCCTTGAGAGGGATCCACCAGGACCACCATCCCCTGCCGCAGACGTGGTTGGTCGCCGTGAATCGCACGGCCGTGGCCCGCCTGGCCCAATCGGGATGGCTCTCGGCGAACTCGCGCGAGTCGAGGCTCTTGACGCCGCTCCAGCGGCTCCAGCACGCCGCGATGGGGTGGGCCGCGTTGGGCTTGAGCCAGCCGTTGCGCCGGGCGAGGAGCGCGGCGACCCCGGAGGCGTCGACCACCCACCGGGCCCTCTCGGTGCCGCTGGTCCCGTCGTCGCGCGACCACGCGACGGCCTGCATCCCGCCCTCCTCGAGCGCGACGTCGCCGACCCGCGCCGGCCGCATCAGGCGCGCGCCGGCGGCCACCGCCCTCGAGAGCACCTCCTCGTCGAGCACGGCCCGGTCGACCTGGTAGCCGGGGAAGCGCACGTTGTACCTCGGCCCGGTCTCGCTGCAGTCGGCAAGGCCCTGCGTCTCGGCGTTGTGGAACCAGAAGCGCATCCCCTGCTTCACGAGGTGCCTCTCGTTCAGGTGGTCCGTGAGCCCGAGGACCCGCCCGAGGAAGTACGCGCTCGTCTCGACCGTGGATTCGCCGACGCGCCTGCCCAGCCGGTCGCTCTTCTCCACTATCAGGATGCGCCACCTGGGGTTCCGCCGGCGCAGCAATAGGGCCGTCGACGCGCCGGCAAGCGCGCCGCCCAGGACGATCACGTCCCAGGGGCCGGACTGGTCGTTCTCTCGCATGCTCAACCGGCGTGTATGCGCCCATACCCGCCCCATGTACAACCGCAATTTTTCTCGCCCGGCGGGCCCGGCAAACCACGCTCGGACGAATGGCAGCAACCCTGTACCGTCTCTGGTCGGCCACGGTGCTCCGGGACCCGGCGGCTGTCGCCGTGGTTGACGCATCGGGGGGCGCGACGTGGACCCGGTCCGCGCTCGACAGGGCCGCGGTCGGCTGGGCGGACTCCTTCAGGGGGGCGGTCGGGCGTGCCGTGTCCGGGCGCCGCGTCGCGATGTCGGTGCCGAACGGCGCGGAATGGTTCGAGGTGTTCCTCGGGCTCCTGTCGCTCGGGGCGGTCCCGGCCCCCATCGACCCGTCGGAACCCGAGGCGGCGCAGCTTGCGGCCGCGTCGTCGGTCGGGGCCGCGTGGATATGGCGCGCGGGAGGGCCGGCGCCCGCGGCGTCCCCCGGCCCAGGGGGGGGCGCGCGCCGGCGGCGGGGCGCCGAGTGCCTCGTCAAGCTCACGAGCGGCTCGAGCGGGAGCCCGCGGGGGCTCCCCGCCACCCACTCCCAGATGGAGGCCGACGGCCGGCAGATCTGCCGGTCGATGGGCATCCGCCCCGGCGACTCCAACCTGGCGGTCATCCCCCTGGGCTACTCGTACGGCCTGGGCAACCTTGTCCTGCCGCTCGTCGCGCAGGGGACGCGGGTCGTCTGCCTGGCGAGCGCCCTGCCCCAGGCGATCGCCCTGGACGCGCTGCGGCTGCGCCCCACGGTCTTCCCCGCGGTGCCGCCGATCCTTGCGGCCCTGGTCGAGAGCGACGTGCCGCGCGACTCCTTCCGGAGCGTCCGCCTCGTCATCTCGGCGGGCTCGCCGCTGCCCCCCGAGGTCGCCCGCGCCTTTGCGGCGAAGTTCGGGGTCCGGGTGCACGGCTTCTACGGGACGAGCGAGACGGGGGGGATCGCCTTCGACTCCAGCGGCCGGGCCACCCTGGAGGGCCGGAGCGTCGGCAAGCCGCTCGAGGGAGTGAGCATAACCCCCGGCCCCCGGGGGCGAATCACCGTCTCGAGCCCGGCGGTCCTCGGCCGCGGCCGCTTCTCGCCGGCGGACCGCGCCTCGGTCAACGGCATGGGGGAACTCGTCCTCTTGGGGCGCACCGACCGCGTCGTGAAGGTCGGGGGCCGCCGGCTCGACCTCGCCGAGGTCGAGGCGGCCATGAGGTCCGTCCCCGGGATCCGCGACGCCTTCGCGCACGGCGCAGCCGGGGGCGAGGCTCCGCTCGCCGCGGCCGTGGCCACCGACCTGCGGGCCCCCGAGATCCGCCGGCTGCTCCTCGGCCGCCTCGCCTCCTGGAAGATCCCTGGGCGGATCGTCGCCGTGCGGGAGTTCCCGCTGACGCCCCGCGGGAAGAGGGACACCGTGAGGCTGCGTCAGATCCTGTGCGCCCCCCGCACGGCCACCTCGATCTCGACGTTGAGCGCCGACCGGCAGATGTCGGCGCCGAGGTAGCTCACGCGGTCGCCGGGCGCGAGGACGCGCCGCTCCATCTCAAGGGCCACCGAGGGGCAGTCCGACGGGTTTCGCAGGTACACCTTGAAGTGCCGCCCGCCCTGTCCGGCCCCGAGCCCGTCGCCCAGGCCGCAGGCCCTGGACACGAGCCTCAGGTTCTCGAGCGTGCAGTCGAGCTGGCCCCTGGTGTCATGGGGCGCGACGGTGGCGTGGCCCCTTATGGCCGAGGTCCCCGACACGAAGGCGTCCAGCCCGGCGGCCCCCTCGACCAGGGCCGCCCTCGCGAAGCTGGGGGGCCGGGGCCCGTGCTCCGCGGGGTACTCGTACGCGGGAACCTGCGCCGGGTTCTCCAGGTAGCACGCGGCCCGGTCGCCGGCGAGAAAGACGACGGTCAGATCGGCCCCGGCCGTCCCGACGGCCGTCGATGCCGGAAGGCGCCGCTTGAAGCCCCTACCCAGGGCGGCCTCGAAGGCGAGCGACCGGCCCTTGCAGAAGGCGCGGTAGTTCTCGAGGCCGCCGGGCCCGGTCTCGTTGATCCGCGGGATGCAGTTCCAGGTCCTGTAAAGGCTAAGGCCCTGCGCATGTGCGAGGAGCTGCGCGTAAAGGCGCATCGCGACGCCCTCGAGGTCGTCCCCGGGCCGCGCCCGGGCCCACCCGGCGAGGCCAGCCGGCCCGCGCCAGAGCGAGAAGACCCCGCCGGCGCCGTCGCGGCCCGCCTGCCCGAGGACCTCCTCTGCCGCCTCGCCCCCTAGGAGCGGCAGCCCCAGTCCCAGGGTGCCGCGGGATTCGTCGCCCGGCTCGCCGAAGGCGAATGAGAACGTCATGGGTCCCGACCTATTCCCAGCAAGGCCCCGCGGACAAGCAATTTCCGGCTTGGTCAGGGCGGAGGCGCGGCGGTACGGTTGCGGCCATGGAAGCCACCGACTTCGACGTCCTGGTGATCGGGGGCGGCCCGGGCGGAAGCTGCGCCGCCGCGCTCGCCCGCCAAAGGGGCCTGTCGGTGTGCGTCGCGGAACGGGAGCGGTTCCCGCGCTTCCACATCGGCGAGTCGCTCCTGCCCATGGCCAACTCGGTCCTCCGCGCAACCGGGGCCTGGCCGAAGCTCGAGTCCGCGGGCTTCGTCAGGAAGCTGGGCGCCGAGTTCGCGCTCGCCGACGGCGCCGAGGGCAAGGAGATCGTCTTCTCGGAGGGCTGCGTGCCCGGCCTCGACTGGACGTTCCAGGTGGAGCGCTCGAGGTTCGATGCCATCCTCCTCGACCACGCCCGGAGCCTGGGGGCCCACGTGAGGATGGAGACGACGGTGCGCGCGCTCGCGCCTGTCCGCGACTCGGTGACCGCGGTCCTGGAGCGCGAGGGAGGCGAGCGCGAGAGCCTCGCCGCGCGGTGGGTCGTCGACGCCGGGGGCCGCGACAACCTCTACGAGAGCCCGATTAAGCGGGTCCTCGACCCCGCGCACTTCCCGAGGAGGGCGGCCGTCTACAGCCACTTCGAGGGCGTGCGCCGGGCGCCCGGGCCAAGGGGGGGCAACATCATCGTCGTCCGCCTGGAGGACGGCTGGTTCTGGATCATCCCCATCGGCGCCGAGCGCACCTCGGTCGGCCTTGTGACCTCGGCCGGCGCCCTGCGCCGGTCCGGGGACCCGGCGGCCGTCTTCCACGAGACCGTCGCGGGATCCCCGCGCCTGTCCTCGCTCATGGGGGAGGCGCGCGCCGTCGCGCCCTTCCGCGTCACCGCCGACTACAGCTACGTCAGGAGGGATTTCGCCTCGAGCCGGGTGGTCCTCGCCGGCGATGCCGCGGGCTTCTTCGACCCGATCTTCTCCTCAGGGGTGTATCTTTCGGTCCATTCCGCCGAGGCCGCCATTGGCGCGATCGCGCGGGCGCACGCCGCGGGGAGGCCCCTGTCGCGGGCGGAGCAGCGCCGCTACACGCGCCGGCTCAAGGCGCACTGCGCGGTGTTTCGCAGGCTCATCGACGTCTTCTACGACAACGACAGCTTCTCGGTGTTCATGACCCAGAAGCCCCCTCTCGGGCTCAACGCGGCGCTGACCTCGATCGTGGCGGGACACGCGAGGCTCACCTGGCCCCTGCGGTGGAGGTTCTACGTGTTCCTCGCGGTCTGTCGCATCCAGAAATACGTGCCGCTCGTCAAGAGGGTCGCCCACGGCTCCCGGGTCTCGCTCCGGCCCGCGTGAAAGCCTGGATCGCCGTCGTCCTCTCGCTCAAGGTGTGCGGGATCGCGCTCGCCGCAGGGCGCTACCCCGTGGCCGGCGCCCTCGTGTTCTTCGCGCCGGACCCGTGGCTGTTCCTGCAGTTCATCCTGGCCTCCGCGCAGGGCTTCGGCCCCGCGGCCACCGCGTTCGCCACGGACCGGCGCGAGGTGTGGCTGACGATAGACGACGGGCCCGACTCATCCACCACGCCGCGCGTCCTGGAGCTCCTCAGGGCCCATGGAGCCCGGGCGACGTTCTTCGTCGTGGGCGCCCAGGTGCAGAGGCACCCGGAGCTCGCGCGGCGCATCGTCGCCGAGGGCCACACGATCGGCAACCACACGCAGAGCCATCCAGCCGGGGACTTCTGGCTCGCCTCCCCGCGGCGCATCGCCTCGGAGATCGACCGCTGCGCCGGCGCCCTCCTCGCGGCTGACGCGCCCTTCGAGCGCTATTTCCGCCCGCCGGTCGGCGTGAGGAGTCCCTTCCTCCAGCCCCAGCTCGCGGCCCGGGGCATGGACCTGGTCCTCTGGAGCGCCCGGGGATTCGACGGCGCGGGCCATGACCCGCAGCGGGCCCTCAGGAGGATCGCCCGGGGCATCAGGCCGGGGGCTATCCTGCTCTCGCACGAGGGAGGGGCAACCCCTGAGCACCGCCTGAGGTTTGTCGAGCTCGTGCTAGACCACCTGGCCCGGGAGGGCTACTCGTGCGTGCTGCCCCCGCGGGCCGCGCTGCGCCGCGGAAGCCGGAGCGCGGGACTCACGAGCGGTTAGGCGGATTGGCCAAGGCCCGATCCGTCGTTCGCCACGGCTGGCGCCGGGGCTCCCGCGCCCCGTTTGAGCGGATCCGCGCCGGCCCCCTCTCCCAGGGGCGGCGCCGCGAGCCGGCTCACTTTTCCGGCACGACGCCGAGGGACCTGACCTCGCCGATCTCGACCCGGCCCGCGGGTTCCGACGTGTGGACCAGGCCGCCCGTGTTCTGGCCGAAGTATCGCGAGGCATCCAGTGTCATGGCCGCCAGCTGCTTGTCGAACTCGCTTTGGTGCTCGCTGATGCTGTAGCGCGTCTCCCACAGCAGCTTGTGCTTCTTCTGCTTGCGCATGAGCTGGAAGTCGTAGGCCATGAGGATCACGAAATAGCGGTACTCCTCCAGCTCGCCGATCATGTCCTGCCAGCGCCGGTCGATGGCCGTGCCCGCGTGGTCTATCCCGGCGTAGGCGTTCCACCAGGAGCCGTAGCCCAGCAGGGCGGCCGTCCGCCGGTCCTGGTCGTCGCGCATCCGGTTCTCGGCCTCGACGGGAAGCAGCGCGTCGAGCTCGGCGTTCGACTGCTTGAGGGTCATGCCGCTGTTGACCGAGAGAAGCGTGGTGCCCTTCGGCCCCGGGGTGCTCGTGGGCTTCTTTCCGTAGTCCAGGATGTGCGCGACGGAATCCACCGCCATCTCGTACTCAGGCGAATTGGAGGCGCGCTCGGGCGCGTGGGTGGTGCCCCAGTAGACCATGATCAGCAGCCTGGTCGTCGTGGGGTCCTGCGAAGGCACGTAGCGCTGGCCCGCGAGCGGGCCGGCGATCGCCCGCGCCACGGCCATGAAGTCCATCCTGTCGATGCTCTTGTCGTCCAGGGGGCCGCTCCAGTAGCCCCCCTTGCCGAAGGCGTAGGTCTCCTGCTGAAACGACCCGTCCGGAAGCCTGGCGCGGACGTAGTCGGAGCTTGTCGTCGACGACACGGCCTCGAACTCCTCCGCGTTCGCCGACCGGCCGCCCGCGAGCGCCGCCGCGAGGAGCCCCAGCGCGCACGCCATCGGCCGACGAATTCTGGGGGCGCTCATGGTCTCGGGTGCATGCCTCGGGTGTGCGTGCAGTGTTACCGCTGGGAACCTAACCCCCGCCGCCCCGCGTTGCAATCGAATCGCTCCGATTGGCGCCGGGCGGCGCCCTACTCCACCCGAAGCTTGGCCCTGAGGACGTCGGCCGAGGACCCTCCGACCAGCACCTCGATCTCCCCCGGCTGGACGGTCCGCCTCATGCTCATGTCGTAGGCCTCGAGCTTGTCCGGAGTCAGGGTGAAGGCGACCGTGCGCGTCTCGCCGGGATTGAGCGTCACCCGCGCGAAGTCCTTCAGCTCCTCGACCGGCCGGACGGGGAGGCTGACCGGCGCGTGGATGTAGAGCTCGACCACCTCGTCCGCCTTGACGGCGCCCGAATTGGTGACGTCGACCGTCACCTGGGCGGCGCCGCCGCGCTCGATCGCCGCCGGCGAGACCTGCAGGTTCTTGTAGTCGAAGCTCGCGTAGCTGAGCCCGTAGCCGAAGGGGTACAGCGGGGTCGAGTCGGCCAGCACGTAGCCCCTGTAGCGCGACGGGCTGTGGTCGTAGTAGCAGGGCAGCTGCCCGACCGAGCGCGGGAACGTGACCGTCAGCTTGCCGCTCGGGCTCACCCTGCCGAAGAGCACGTCGGCCACCGCCGAGCCGGTCTCCTCGCCCAGGTACCAGCACTCGGCGATGGCCGGGGCGTGCTCCTGGAGGTAGTTGACGGTGAGGGGGCCGCCGTTGATGAGCAGCACGACGACGGGCTTGCCGGTGGCGATCATCGCCGCCGCCAGGTCCCTCTGCCTGCCCACGAGGTCCAGGCTGTCGCGGTCGCCCTGGTGCTGCTCGCTCCACGCCTCGCGCCGGAGCATCTCGTTCTCCCCGAGGACGAGGACCACCGCGTCGCTCCTCAGGGCCACGTCCACGGCCTCCTCGATCATGCGCGAGTCGTTCGCCGGGTCGTCGAGAACGGGGTTCTCGTTGACGAGCCAGCCGGAGGCGTAGTTCGTGGTCAGCTTGCAGCCCTCGGCGTAAAGGACGCGCATCGACGTGCCCGCGAAGTCCCGGATGCCCTGGAGGACGCTGACCCCCTCCATGGGGACGGCGGAGTAGCCCCCGAGGTGTATGTCGGCCGCGTTGGGCCCGACGACCGCCAGGGTCTTTATCTTGGCCGGGTCGAGAGGAAGGGTGTGGTTGGCGTTCTTGAGCAGAACCACCGCCTCGTCGGCCGCCAGCCGCGCCAGGGCCCGGTGCTCCGGGGTGTTCGTCACCCTTTCCGCGTCCGCCGGATCGGCGTACGGCCGGTCGAAGAGCCCGCACAGGAACTTGACGCGGATCACGTTGGCCGCGGCGCGGTCGATCGCCGCCATCGATACCTTCCCGGCCCTCTCCTCCTCCGCAAGCGGCGCGAAGCAGTTGCCCCGGCCCCCCCCGCCGTAGTCGAGGCCGGCCTCGATGCACAGGATCCCGGCGTCGGCGTACGAGGCGGCGGCGTGGTGCTCGTCGACGACCGACTCGACGCCCCCGCCGTCCGCCATCACGTATCCGTCGAACCCCCACTCGCCCCTCAGGATGTCCGTGAGGAGCCTGTGGTTGACGTGATTCGGGACGCTGTCCCACTCGTTGTACGAGGCCATGATCGAGTGGGCGTGCGCCACGCGGACGGCCATCTCGAAGGGGTACAGGTGGACGCTCCTGAACTCCCTCTCGGAGTAGTTCACCGGCGCGATGTTGCGGCCGCCCTGCGGCTCGCCGTGCCCGGCGAAGTGCTTGAGCGTGACGGCGACGTGCTCCCGGTCGATGGCCGGGCCCCTGCCCTGCAGCCCGAAGATCGCGGCCATTCCCATGCGCGAGACCAGGTACGGGTCCTCGCCGTAGCACTCCTCGAAGCGCCCCCACCGGGGATCGCGGGCGACGTCGAGGACCGGGCCCAGGACCTGGCGGATGCCGCGCAGGCCGGCCTCCTGGCCCGTCGCGCTGAAGACGCGCTCGACGAGCGCCGTGTCCCAGGTCCCCCCGAGGGCGATCGCCTGCGGGAAGCTCGTCGCGCCGGCGGCCATGTACCCGTGGAGGACCTCGGCGATGTAGAAGACGGGGATGCCGAGGCGGGTCTTCTCGCGCATGTACTTCTGGACGGAGTTCATGCGGGCGACGACCTCCTTCGGCGAGTGCATGAACCGGTCCCTGCCCCCCGCCCACACGGAGCCGGCCCCGTTGTAGAGGACGGCGGCGTCGGTGCCGCCCGTGAAGTTGCCCTGCTCGTCGAAGACGTGCGGGTCCTTCGGGCGGAAGCCCTGGAGCTGCGCCACCTTCTCCTCGAGCGTCATGCGCTGGAGCAGGTCCGAGACCCGCGCCTCGACCGGCTGCGACGGGTCCCTGTACGGCGCCGTCGACGGGGCCTGGGCGGCGAGGGGGGCCGCGAGGAGGAGGTACGCGAGGCAGTGCCGGCTGGGGCGTTGGTTCATGGGGAGGGGGGGTTGGCTGTTCCGGTTCGAAAGGGATGCCTCAGGGCGTCTCTTCCTCGCGCATCCTGATCGTCATCTGCACGATCTCGCTGCGGCCGTCCGGACGGGGACCGATCGAGCGGGTGCGCTCGCAGGCCTCGACCACCGACCGGTCGAACTCGGCGTTGCCGGACGACCTGGCGATCCTGACCTCGGAGAGGGACCCGTTGGAGGCGAGCAGGAACTCCACCCGGGCCTCGAGGGTGTCGCTCACGCCCTCGGGCGGGACGTGGTTCTCCTTGATCCTGGACTTGAGGAGCGAGAAGTACGCGTCGAGCTCGCTGCCCTCCTCGCGCGTCAGCGCCTTTCCGCCGGCCCCGCCCGTCTTGTTCTCCACGGAGCCCCCGATCACGCCCTCGCGGATCCCCTCGGCGTCGATGTGCGCCGCCTTCGCCGCCTTCGCCTCCGCCAGCTGGCGCAGGCGCTCCTCCTCCGCGAGCCGCTTCTGCTCCGCCTCCTGCTCCTTCTTGTAGCGGGCCTCGAGCCTGGCCTCGCGCCTGGCCTCCGTGCGCTTCAGGTCGGCGACCAGGTCGGGCGCCTTCGCGGGCTTCGCCGGAGCGCTCGGGGCGGCCACGGGCCGGGCCGGCTGGACCGGCACGGGGGCGGGCGTCGGCGCGGCGACGACGCTCCTCGAGCCCCTGGGCATCCCGATCGCGGGGGCCACCGTGGCTGCGTAGTTGTCGCCGGCGCCGGCGACCAGCTCGAAGATCTTGGGCTTGTCCTGGACGACGCTCTCCGCCGCGAAGCTGAAGAAAAGGACGAGGAGGGCCACGGCGCCGTGGATAAGCGCCGAGATGGCGTAGGCACCGAGCGAGCGCGGGGTCATTTCGTCATGGGCATGGTGTCGAAGGTGAACTTGAGGAGGTTCGCCTTCTTCAGCTCGTCCATCAGCTGGATGATCCTTTCGTAGGGGACGCGCGCGTCGCCGCGGATCCTAATCACGGGCGGCTTGGCCTCGGCCGCGTAGAGCCTGAGACGGCTGCGCAGCTCGGCCATCCCGACCGGGACCGGCCGCTCGTCGAGGTACGTGTTGCCCTTCGCGTCGATCGATATCGCGACGAAGTGCGTGCTCTTGTCCGCCTTCGCCTGGGGGCTCCTGGACTCGGCCGGGAGCGTGACGGGGATCGTCTGCTCCTGGTTGATGAGCGGCGTCGCGATCATGAAGATGATCAGCAGCGTGAAGCCGAGGTCGATCAGGTTCGTCACGTTCATCTCCGCGATCGGGTGGGACGGGCGGGGGCGTCTGAAGGTCCTTGCCATGGGGCGCGGGTTTCGCCGGCGGATGCTACTTCGACTCCAGCTCGAGCCTGTCCGCGAGCGAGCTCGCGTAGTTCTCGAGCTCCGTGATCAGCCTCTTCGTCATCGCGAAGAGCAGATTGTACCCGAAGAGGCAGGGGATGGCAACCAGCAGGCCCGATATCGTCGTCAGGAGCGCGGCCGACACGCCCGGCGCCAGGGCCTGCACGGTCGCCGACTGCTGGACGGAGATCGCGCTGAAGGCGTCCATGACGCCCCAGACGGTCCCGAGGAGTCCGAGGAAGGGCGCCCCGGAGACGATCGAGGCCAGGAAGACCATGTTGGACTCGTAGCGCAGCGTCTGGCGGGCCAGGGCCCGCTGGAGCGCGTTCTCCGCGTGCTCGAGGCGGAAGCGCAGCGTGTCCATCCCCTTCTCCTTGCCGATGGCGGCGGCCTTCCAGTAGGCCTCGATCGCGTCGGTGAGGAGGTCTGCGTAGGGTATGTCCCTCCGGTTGCGCAGGGTGTCGGGAAGCTCGAGCAGGCTCCTCTCGTTCCTCAGGTGGCGCTCGAAGGAGTGGTTCAGACGGCGCAGGGCGTTGAGCTCGCTCCTCTTGCCGAACATGACGGCCCAGGCGACGATGCTGAACACGGCGAGGCCGCAGCAGATCACCTGGCCCACGATGTCGCAGTGCTGGAAGATCTCGAAGATGTTTGTTGACGCGAGAGGGGCAGCGAGATGCGCGGACATGCACCGAGAGTTGGAGTTTTTGACGGACACGTCCAATTGAATCAAACGTTCCTCGCCAAACGCCGCGAATTGCCCCAACCTCGCCCGCAGATGGCTAAGAAGACGAAGAAACCCGGCAAACTCATCTCATTCGAGGGCTCCGAGGGCAGCGGGAAGACCTCGCAGATCGCCCGGCTGGCCGAGCGCCTGCAGAAGCTGCGCCGCGACGTGGTCACCGTGCGCGAGCCCGGCGGCACCGAGATCGGCGAGCAGGTCCGCAGCATCATCGTCCACAACTCGAAGGGCGACGAGATGACGCCGGAGACCGAGCTGCTCCTCTTCGCCGCCGCCCGGGCGCAGCTCGTCCGCGAGGTGATCCTGCCGGCCCTCGTGCGCGGGGCCATCGTCCTGAGCGACCGGTACCTCGACTCCTCCACGGTCTACCAGGGCATCGGGCGCAACCTGGCGGCGGACCCGGTGAACAAGATCAACCGCTTCGCCGTGGGCAACGTGATGCCGGAGCTCACCATCGTCATCGACGTGCCGACGAAGGTGGGGCTCGCGCGGATCCGCCAGCGCGCCTCGGACCTCCCGAACCGGATGGAGCGCGAGAACATCGACTTCTACGACAAGATCCGCGCGGGCTACCTGCTGCTGGCCAAGGGGATGCCCAAGCGCTTTGTCGTCGTCGACGGGCGAAAGACCGAGGCCGCGATAGAGAAGCTCATCTGGAATGCGGTCCGGTCCCGGATCGGCTGATGACGCCCGGAGCGGTCCCCTGGCCGCCCGCGCTCGCGGGCACACCGGCCGTAGCCGTCATCGAGAGGGCCATAGGCCGCGGGCGCCTCTCCCACGGCATCCTCATGGCGGGGGACGACCCCGAGAGCCTTTCGCTCGCCGCCCTGGCCCTCGCCGACCGGCTGCTTAGGCGGGGGTTGTCCGGTCCGTCCCCCTACCCGCCCGACCGCCACCCGGACTGCCTCCAGGTCCGGCCCGCTGGCAAGTCGCGCTCCATCACCGTCGACGCCGTGCGGGACCTGGTCAGGCGCGTCAACGTCTCCCCGAGCGTCGCCGGGTGCAAGGTCGCCGTGCTCCACGACGCCGACCGCATGAACGCGGCAGCGGCGAACGTCTTCCTGAAGACGCTCGAGGAGCCGCCCGCCGACACGACCCTCCTCCTGCTCACCGGCCGCCCGCACGCCCTCCTGCCCACGATCCGCAGCCGGGTGCTCCACTTTCGCATCACGGGCCTGTCCTCGTCCGTCCCCGTCGACGGATGGGAGGCCTGGCTCGCCGACTACCGCGCGTGGCTCGTTCGCCTCGGCCTCGGCCTCGGGCCGGGCCGCGCGGCCGCCGAGGTCATCTTCGCCCTCTACGGGCTGCTCGCGCGCTTCGGCGCCATGCTCGACAGGGCGAGCGCCGCCGAGGTGGCGCGCAGGAAGGCGTCCCTGCCCGAGGGGCTCGAGGAGGGGGAACTGGCTGCCATCGAGGCCGAGGTCGCCGTCGGACTGCGCCTGCGGATGTTTGCGGACCTCGAGAGGGCCACGCGCGCGCACGCCATCCAGCTGATGGGGGCGGGCGACGGCGCCGTCGCACGCCCGCTGGCCGCCTCGATCGACAGCCTCGAGCGCGCCGCCTCCCTGCTTCGCGTCAACCTGAACGAGTCCGCCGCGCTGGAGGACTTCCTCCTGGCCGAGCTCCGGGCCTGGACGAGGCGCTGAGCATGGCGGCGCCGAACACCCCGGCGCTGTCCCCGAGGATGGGCCTCAGGAACTCGGTGCGGACCTCCATGTTGAAGAGGTGCCGCAGGACCGCCTTTCGCGTCCCCTCGGTGTAGAGCAGGTCGAGGTTGCCCACGCCCCCGCCGATCACGACCGCGTCCGGGTCCACGATGTTGATTACGGCGGCTATCGCCTCGCCGAACTTGGCCTGCAGCCGCCGCAGGGTCGCCACGGCCGGCCGCTCCCCGCCCGCCGCCCGGGACGCGATCTCGGGCAGGCTCAGGCGCCTGCCCGTGCGCCGGGCGTAGAACCGCTCGAGGGCCGGCCCGGATATGACCGTCTCCACGCAGCCCCGGCGCCCGCAGTAGCAGGGCGCATGCTCCCCGCACATCGGATTGTGGCCCCATTCGCCCGCGATCCCGTGCAGGCCGTCGAGCACCCGCCCGTCGACGACGATGCCGCCGCCGATGCCGGTCCCGAGGATGAGCCCCACGACGACCTTGCGGCCTCGCCCGGCGCCGAACATGGCCTCAGCGAGCGCGAAGCAGTTGGCGTCGTTCGCGAGCCGCACCCCGGCGCCGAGCGCCGCGGCGAGGTCCTCTCGGACGCGCCGCCCGTTGAGGCACGTGGAGTTGGAGTTCTTGAGGACGCCCGTCGACGGGTCGATGACCCCCGGCGTACCGATCCCGATCAGGGCCGGGCGCCCGATGCCCGACTCGCGCTCGAGCATCCCGACAAGCCGGGCCACCTGCCCGATCACGTGGCGGTAGCCGCGGGCGCTCCCCGTGGGGACGCGCAGGCGGCACACGGCGCAGTCGGGCCTCGAGGAATCCACGACGGCGCCCTCGATCTTCGTCCCCCCGAGGTCTATGCCAAAGCGGTTCATCGCCCCTGGGTCAGCCCTCCCGGGGCGCGGCGAGGGCGCCCCGTCGCGGGCCGGATCGGTCTGTTGGCGCCTGGTGGGTCATGGGCTCGCGGCGGCCTCCCGACGGCGCGCGCGGCGCCCGGATCCAGGCGCATCACTGGCCCGGATACGGGGCTTGCGCGAAATCTTTGGAGTTGCCAGCGCGAAGCAAACGTTCTGTTTAGCGACAAATCCGCTGGCAAGACCCTTTTTCCGGGCGGTCCCGGCCGGCCTGTCCCACACAATCCCACCCCCATGGCGCGAGTCGTACTCGAGAACCTGCTCAAGATATTCCCCGAGAAGGGCGGCCCGGGGGTGGCCGCCGTCAAGAACATCACCCTGGAGATCGAGGACAGGGAGTTCATGGTCCTCGTGGGCCCGTCCGGCTGCGGCAAGTCGACCACGCTGCGGATGATCGCCGGCCTGGAGGAGATAACCTCCGGGACCGTCGCGATCGGAGGCCAGGTGGTCAACGAGGTGCTGCCGAAGGACCGCGACATCGCGATGGTTTTCCAGAACTACGCGCTGTACCCGCACATGACGGTCTACGAGAACATGGCCTTCGGCCTGAGGCTGCGGAAGTTTCCGAAGGCGGACATCGAGGCGCGCGTCCGCGAGGCGGCGACGATGCTCGGGCTCGAGGGCTACCTCGAGCGCAAGCCGAAGGCGCTCTCGGGCGGCCAGCGCCAGCGGGTGGCCCTCGGCCGGGCGATCGTGCGCAAGCCGAAGGTCTTCCTCTTCGACGAGCCCCTCTCGAACCTGGACGCGAAGATGCGCGTATTGACCCGCACCGAGATCTCGAAGCTGCACGTCCGCCTCGGGGCGACCATGATTTACGTGACGCACGACCAGGTGGAGGCGATGACGATGGGCGACCGGATCTGCGTGATGAAGGACGGGAACATAATGCAGGTGGCGGAGCCGCTCGAGCTCTACAACCGCCCGGCCAACCTCTTTGTCGCGGGTTTCATCGGCTCGCCGCCCATGAACTTCTTCAGGGGCACGCTGCGCAGGGCCGGCGACCACGTCTCGTTCGTCGAGGACAACCCGGGCGGCGCGCCGCTGACGATAGCCCTGGACGAGGTGCTGGCGGGCAGGTCCTCCGGCCACCTCGACAGGCCCGTCGTCCTGGGCGTGCGCCCGGAGGCGATCCACGACTCGCTCCTCGTCGCCTCGCCTGACCCGGGCCGCACGGCCGAGGTGCGGGTGGAGGTGGCCGAGCCCATGGGGGCGGAGACGCTCCTTTACCTGTTCACGGGCGCGACCTCGTTCATCGCCCGGGTGAGCCCGACGGACCGGTTCGACGCCGGCCAGAAGGTGCAGGTCACCTTCGACCTCTCCCACGCCCACCTCTTCGACGCGGCGACCGAGCTGGCCCTGAGATAGCCCAGGCCCGCCCGCGGGGACAACCTATTGAAACTTCACAGCTAGCCCCGGCCCGGCGGCCCGCCGCCGCCCCGCTTGCGCGAGGCGAGGAGGAGCATGAGGGCCCCGAAGACGAGGAGGAGGAGGCCCCAGATGAGGTTGATGTTTATGCCGAGCGAGCGGCGGTACACCTCGGCGTCGTCGCGGGTGACGAAGCCGTAGACCGTCATCAGCAGCCCGACGAGCGAGAACATGAGGCCGATCGGCCAGCGGATATCGAGTCCCATAGGAGTTCCTTTCTACCAGAAGATGAGGTTGAGGACGACGCACGCCCCGAGGAGGGCCGTGCCTATGACGGCCGGGCGCGCGTACCAGGCCACGCCCTCGTCCCTGATCTTCGGCGTCAGCGAATAGACCAGGCCCGAGAGCTCCTCGTCCGACTTGCTGCGCCGGGTCGCCAGCGAGATCCCCACCGTCAGCGAGAAGCAGACGACGAAGGCGAACACGGCCAGCCAGAAGTTCTGGGCCATCTCGCTCGGGAAGGTGTGGGCGACCGCCAGGTAGCCGCCCTTGAAGCCGGGCACGTTGCCCTGGGCTATGGTGAGGGCGTGGACGACGCCGGAGGCGAGCGTCCCGAACAGCAGGCCGAGGAAGGCGCCCGTGCCCGTGGTGCGCTTCCAGAACATGCCGAGCAGGAACGTGGCGAAGAGGGGCGCGTTCACGAAGGCGAACACCAGCTGGATGATGTCCATGGCGTTGTTGTACAGAGCCGCGAAGTACGCGCAGCCGATGCTCGCCAGGATGCCCACCAGGGTCGCGGCCTGCCCCATCCTCATGTAGTGCTCGTCGCTCCTCTTGGGCGCTATGTACGCCTGGTAGAGGTCGTAGGTCCACACCGTGTTGAACGCGGTCACGTTGCCCGCCATGCCCGACATGAACGATGCCAGCAGGCCCGTCAGCGCGAGCCCGAGAAGGCCCGGCGGGCAGTAGCGCTTCACCAGCGAGAGGATCACCCCGTCGTAGTCGTACTCTGCGACCGCGTTCCAGAGCCGGTCGTTGAAGGCGGCCGGCGCCAGCGGCTTCGCGGCGTAGTCCCTGACGAGCGCGGCCACCTTCTCGGCGTCCATCCGCTTGCCGACGGCGTCGCTGACCGCCTTCAGGGCCTGGTCCGGGGGCAGGTCCGCCGAGGCGGCGACGGCGGCCGTCGCCCTGGCGTACACCGCCGAGTCGAGGATCGGCGCCGGGATCCGGTAGCCCTTGGACGGGATGGTCATGAGCCCCACGGCGATCATGCCCGGCAGTATGACGAGGGCCGGGAATAGCATCTTCGGAACCGCCGCCACGAGCGGGGTGTTGCGCGCGGCGGTCATGTTTCGGGCGGCCATGGCGCGCTGAACGACCAGGAAGTTGGTGCACCAGTAGCCGAACGACAGGACGAAGCCCAGGCCGAAGACCATGGCAAACCAGTCGACTCCCATCGGGTTGTGGAGCGGGCCGGCGAGCAGCGACTGCCAGGCGCTCGTCCAGGCGTTGGCGTTGTAGCTGATGCCAGGCTCCCTCAGGTGGAGGGAGCTGGGATTGACGGCGACCCCCCGGAGCAGGTTGGTCAGCGCGGCGTAGCCGCCCACGTCCTTGAGGCCGAGGTAGACGACGGGCGAGAAGCCGAGGACGATCATGAAGAACTGCAGCACCTCGGTGTAGATGGCCGATGTGAGCCCGCCCTTCAGCACGTAGACCAGCACGACCGCCGAGCAGATCCAGAGGCTCGCGTGGTAGTTCCACCCGAGGAGCAGGTGCAGGAGCTTGGCCAGCGCGTTCATCGAGATGCCGGAGGCGAAGACCGTCATCACGGAGAACGAGACCGAGTTGAGCGCGCGCACGCGCTCGTCAAAGCGCATCTTGAGGTACTCCGGCACCGAGCGGGCCCTCGAGCCGTAGTAGAACGGCATCATGAACACCGCGAGGAACACCATCGCCGGAATCGCGCCCACCCAGTAGAAATGGGCCGTTATGATTCCGTACTTCGCGCCGCTGGCGGCCATGCCCACGAGCTCGAGCGCGCCCAGGTTCGCCGAGATGAACGCCAGGCCCGTGACCCACGTCGGGATCGAGCGGCCGGAAGTGAGGAAGTCCGACGAGCTCTTCATGTACTTCCTGAGGGCGAATCCAATGCCGACGACGAAGCCGGTGTAGGTAAGCAGGATCAGGTAATCGAGCCACGAGAGCGTGACTTGCATGGGTGTGGGGGGTTATGGCCTGATGGCGGCGGGTCGGCTGGAGTCGCGCGGGACCGCCTCCGCTAAAACCGGGGATCGTGCGAAGCGGCCCAGGAGAAATCAAGCAACAACCGGCGGCCGGCCCGACTGCGCGCGAGCTCGATGCGACCGCGCTTGCCGAGCCCGTTTTCGGAGCCCAGGTTGCACGCCTCGAATCACGCTGCTATAGCGTTTTCCGGACTGTTGAAACGACCGGGACTTTTGTGCCAGCAGACCCAACACCCAAGATGGCGGATTGCCTCGCCGCGAAGGATCTGGTGTTCCTTTGCTCGCTCTCGGCCGCCGGGCTGATTCTGGGACTCAGGGGCATTCTGCACTATGGCTACATGGGGCAGGATTTCTACTTGCACCGCCTCCTCCTTCTCACGTTCCCCGGGGGCTACAGTTACAAGGAAACCGACCCGCCCGGCCTCTATTGGTTCGGGAGCCTGTTCCTCAGGCACGTCAGCTCAACCCATTACTCGGAATTCATCGCACTGGCGTTTCTTCTGCTCAACAGCCTGGCGCTCTGGATTGTCTACCTGTTTCTCTGGGCGAGCCTTCGGCAGCGCCAACTGCGCTATTCGGCAGCCGCGCTGGTCACCCTTGTTCCGTTTCGGGTCATCCATTCGGTAGTCTTTGCCTCGGACGCGTTCACACTCCCGGTCTTTGCTGTCGCCGTTTTTTTCATGGTTCGCATCCTCAGGGAACCGCGTAACATCTTCTCGTGGACGGGCATAGCTCTCTCGGTATCCGCGGGGATGTTCTTCAAGTACACGGTCGCGGGCCTGCTGCCCCCGATCGCCCTGCTCTCCGGCGTCGCCATCTGGGGGATTTCGCCAGCGGGCAGTCGCGTCCGATGGGGCGCGATCGGGACAGCCGCGCTGGCACTGCCGACGGCCGTATTCGTTTTTCAGATGCGAGAATGCGCGAAAGCCAGGGGCGACCTTGCCGTCGGGCAATGGCTCCCGGAGGGGGCGCCTTCGGTCATGCGGTGGAAGGACATCCTCGAGCTGAAGAAGAGCGACCTGGGGCTGCTTTCGGCACCCGATTACTTCGGCGGGGGCCTATATGGCTTCAGGCGATACAGCTACCCGGGCTTGGTCCACGTCTCGTCGTTCACGGACGTCTTGAACTACTTCCAGCCTCCTCCGGAGACAGTGCCGACAAGCTGGGGCAAACGCGCCGACCGCCCGATGGCGCGCGAGCGAAGCCTCATTTCGCAGTTCCTTCAGGTCGCGTCGGTGCGCCTGTGCCTGGTCTACTCGGCCTTGGCCGTGGCGGGGACGCTTCTTCTCACCGTCCTCTGCTCTCTGTCGCTGCTCCTGCGCAAGCCTGTGCTGGCGGATGCGACCGTCGCGATGACCGCGTTGGCCATCGGGTTCTATTCCGTGGTCTTCTTTAGCCTGCACCGGCTGAGCGATCCATACACCCCCGGCTTCTGGCTGCCGCGCCTCGTGCTGCCCGCCCTCCTGGTTTTCCTCTGCCTGGGCTTCGTCGCACTGGAACTTGCGCACCGGCACACGGCTCGCTGCCGGATCCTGTTCAAGTGGCTCATCAACGCCCTGGCCCTGTATACGCTCGCCGCGTGCCTGATCTTTGCCGGTTTCCTGTTCTGATCGAGCGCGTGGCCGGAGGCCCCTCCGTGCCGCGCTCGACCCCGAGAAGGTGGTGGTAGGACCTGGATTCGAACCAGGGAAGGCGTTAGCCAGCAGATTTACAGTGGACTGGCTTGAGAGCGAAGTCTGGCTTTGTGCCACGCGATCGCCACGGGACCTCGTCCATGAACTGGCCGCGCATCATTCGGAAAAACAGGTGCCACCCGTGCACCCTGCGCAAGCCGCCGTGCCGGCGGCGTCGTGTGTTCAGGGCCGGGTCCACGGGCGAGTCCCACGTTCAGGTGTCACGACCGGCCTTGTCCACGGGATCGAACGTGCGGGCGAATTGCTCGCTGCGACGCTTCCTAGGCCAAACGAGGACCCGCCCGTCGGGACTCCCGAGACTACCGAGGTCGACTGGGCCTCGTTGCGGCGCCCGGCGGTCGTCTACTTGTGATGGTCGTCGGGCTTCTTGGCGGGACTGGCTTCGCTGCGGGCGGGCGGGCTGTCGTGGCGCACCGCCTGCTTGTTGTCGTTGCGACCTGCGTCCGGATGGACATACGCGTTGTCACGGTGATCCCCGTACCATCCGCCCCCTCCGCCGACAACCACATCCGTCTGAACCCACGGTTCCCCGCCGTAGTAGACGGGCCCACCCGCCTCAACGTAGCCGCCGGCGCAGCCGGTCATCGCGCCCAGCCCGAGGCCGGTGATGAAAAAGAGTCCGAAAACTGATTTTAAGGTGTTATTCATGGGGTTTTCTCGGGATTCGCGCTTTCGACATACTGCACGAGGCCAATGGTGCCGCCCGTGGGATCCGTTATGATCGCAAACCGGCTTCCGAATTCGGCCGGGCGGGGCTCGACCAGGATCTTGCCGCCGAGCGCGGGAACCTTCTCTAACGTCTTGTCCATGTCGGCCACGAGGATGACTCCCAGCCAGCTGGGCCTGAAATCCCCGCCTTCGGGAAGCCCCGCAATTCCGCCGCGGGAGCTCCCGTTGCTTGAAAGCACGAACTCGCTCTTGCGGCCGGAGCGCGTCTCCGGCGCGACATCGTAGCCCAGGGCCTTCTGGTAGAATGCCGACGTGGCCTGTGGGTCCTTGGAGTAGACCTCGAACCAGTTCCATTCGCCGGGCACTATCTTGTCGTCCGGGGGGTCGCCGGAGGCCGATTGGAGGAGGCCGATCGGGTTCTGCTCGTTGTCCCCGATGATGGCTTGGTGGCCGCGGTCTGCGAAGTTCCTCGCGGGCGCGCGCACCGAGCCGCCGCTATCCTTGACCGCCGCAAGCGTTGGCTGCATGTCCGCGACCGAAACGTAGCCGATCCAGCGCGACGGCTGGATCCCCTTGGCGGCCGAACGCGGGACAAGACCCGCAACGGGTCCTTCATCGTTTCTGAAGACGATGTAGGACTTGCCCTTCTGGTCGATCGCGGTGGCCGTCCATCCGAGGAGGCCGCAGTAGAACTTCGTCGCAGCGTCGGCATTGGAGGTGAAGAGATCGACCCACACGAGCTTGCCGGGACGATGCTCCGTCGTGGCCGGCGATGTGAGCGGGGGGAAGGGGGCGGCTTGGATGGAAGCCCCCAGCCCGAGCGATATCAATGCGACAGCGGCGAGAAACGGGGCCTTCTGGGAAATGGTTGTTATTTGCATGTATGATTTTGGATCGGGACCTCGACGGAGCTTACTTCTTGGACACGCGAAATGTGATGGGGTGTTTCCCTCCCGTCGGATTTTCAGGCCCCCTGCGGGAGGCCGGGCGCCCGTCCCCTGCCCCGCCGCCGACGCTTGCCCGCCGTGGCTCGCACCTCGCCCTGCGTCCTTCAACGAGGGTAGTGGTGGTAGGACCTGGATTCGAACCAGGGAAGGC
>CAZCAJ010000010.1:0-82793 GCA_964496645.1 uncultured Opitutaceae bacterium | reverse complement strand
GCGACCGCTTCTCGATCAGGCCCTGCACCTCGTCGGCGAGCCTCCGGTACAGGGGTTCGCTGGTCATGGCCCGGACCTCCCGCCCGCGCCCTCAGGAGCGCGTGGGCCTGGGCGCATCGGCCTGCGCGGGGAGCGCCTGCTCGTCGTTCTTGCTGGCATGCGGCTGGAGTGTTGCGAGGAAATGCGCGGGCGCGCGATCCAGGAATTCGCCGAGGGGAAGGTGCCGGGCCCGCGCGACGTCGCCCCGGATCCGGTCGGCGACGTTCTTCGGGTCGTCCGGGTCGGCGTGGCTTATCCTGATGACCCGGTTCGGCCGGTCGGGATCGACGACCTGGACCTGTCCGCCGGTCGTGAATTGGAGCACGGTATGGCCGCGCATCCCCCCGGGGCAGGAGACGTAATAGGAGAGTAGCCTCGGGTTCTCGACGGACGCGCCATAGTCCAGCCTCCGCAGGAGGATCGCGATGGACTCGATGAAGCAGCCGTTGGGGGGCCGGGCCTGGCCCAGCAGGGGGCCGCCCGGCCGGGGCAGGACCTCCCACCTCGTGAACCCCTCGTCGATGGCCGCAAGCAGCGGCCCGAGGTTGGCCTTGTCCATCTCTGCCCGGTTGCGGTACAGCGAGAGGCTCTGCGTCCCGTCGGTCGGCGTGTAGAGCCACAGGACGGAATCGAGCTCGAAGACCAGGGCGTCGACGGCCCGCGGGTAGCGGCTGGACGGGTTCGAGTTGTCGATGCGGATCACCTCGGTCCAGACGCGGGGCTCCAGCAGGCCCTGGGCGCGCCGGACGGCCTCGAGTTGGCCGCTGGCGCCAAGGCCCGCGGCGAGGGCCGCGACTGAGAGCAGGTGCGGGATATTGGGCACGGGCCCACCGTACCCGGGGGCCGGATTTCCCAGTAGGGTCAGCGGTTGCGATATCCGATCCCTACAGAATGTGTTCCCGCCGATCTGTTGCCCCAGGAAAACCGGGCAACTGTCATGGTCCGTCCGTTGTCCGTGGCCTTCCGGATCGGGCGGGGAGGGCTCTTCGGTCCGCTCCGCGGAGGTTTGGCTTGGACAATCCCCGCGATTTTCGAACGCTGTCGCCCCAGGAAAAGGGCCGGCACACGAAGCCCTTCAGAATCGCGCTCGCGAACGTCGAATTACGCGCCCAGAGCGTTGCCCCAGGCGGCCCGATCTCGCCTCGAGGCGACGGGGAGTTTTCCCCACCTCCCGATCGGCCCGTATAGCGAAATCCGATCGTCCGCTGCGTTCACCCGCCTCTCGGGAGCCATTCCTGCCACGCTCCTGCCAAACTTCGTCCAGCTTTCTGCACATCCCTGCAACTACCTGCTAGGCAGCCAAGTCGGGTCCTCATAGGAGAAACCCCGAATGGCGCGCTCACCCGCGAGTTACGGAAACACCCGAATCCCATTTCAAATCCCGGCACCCCCACCATTTTGCCTGGTAGGCCTTGCATGGGGCCTTCCAAGGGCTAGGCTATCGCTTGATGACGCCTGTGGCCACCAAGCGACGCCTTCACGATGCTGATTCGCGGTCAAGGGATTGGCTGTCGCGGACCCACCAGGAGAGGCTGGCCGCGGTCGAGGCTATTCGCCTCACCACTCCGGACTCACCCCATGCTCAACAAGCATTTCCAAGATTTTCTCGGATTACTCGAAAAGCACCACGTTGAGTATGTAATTGTCGGCGGGTACGCCGTAGGGGTCCACGGTTTCCCCCGCTATACGGGTGATATCGATGTCTTCGTAGCGATTAGCCGCGAAAATGCTGGGCGCCTTGTCGATGTGTTTAGCGAATTTGGTTTCGCATCTCTTAATCTTAAAGCTAGCGATTTTCTCGAACCCGACACGGTGGTCGAGGTCGGAAGGGAGCCCATGAAAATCCAGGTCCTCACAGGGATCGACGGAGTTACCTTTGACCGGTGTCGTTCTGACCGGATTATAGTGAACATATCTGGGTTACAGGTCCCTTTCATCGGATTTGAATCTCTCCTGGCCAACAAAGCCGCTTCTCCCCGGAGCAAAGACCGGATCGATCTGGAGGAACTAACCCGACTGCGGGATTTGCAGAAGAAACGGGGAATTGAACGCGAGATCGAATAGCTATCTTCATTCGAAGGTGTCAGATGCGGGCCCGACAAGCCGCCCGCCAGGTCTTAATCCCCAAAAGCAAAGATACCCAGCCCGTAGAAGCGAATATTGGCGTGACTGCGGACAAAGTGCGGACAATCCAGAGCGAGAACGGGCCTGCCGTCTCAATAAGAGACCTCGGCCACCGGGCCAATCTCAGCCGATAGCGGATTCAAATCCCGGCACCTCCACCATATTTCCTTGGCCCGCTTCCCGTTACTATGAGTGCCGGGCGTCGCCTGTGTCCATGGACGGCAGAGTCCCGCCGATAGTCGCCTTCAATTGACGGGAAAACGAGCACTGCTCGCGGCTCAAAATGCTGACGCATCGGTTGCGGTTGCACTGAACCGGCTGATGCCGTAGTCGCCATTCGATCCCTCGTTGAACCCGAAGCCTGGACTCCCACGGGCGTAGCTGCCGTCCTTCGTCGCCCCCATCAGCAATCCGTTCTTGTATGTCTTGATCTCGTTGCCCACGACGGTCGCCTTTACCACGTCGCCTGTCTTCACGGCGTACTGCTTCCCTTGCACGTTCAGAAGATATGTGAAATCGGCCAGCGGCCCGTTCCATCTTACAATGATCAGGTAGGCGGCATCCCCATCCTTCAGAGAATAGGAGATCTCGTACCCATCGCAGTTGTGCTTCGCCAGCGAGGATCGAAGCCGGATCGACACTTCCGGATAACGAGACACCGCTCCTTTCTCCACCACCACCTCCACGCTCTGATTCGAAGGCCATTCGCCGGTAAGAAGGGCCACCGAGTCCGCATAGGCCTTGGGGCCCGCGTGACCGAATGCATATTCGGGGGTTGTCGAGACATCGCCCCAATCCAAGCCGGTCATTTTCCCGCCCATCCAGCGACCGCCTTCTGAGACCGGACTCTCAGTAAGTGGAAACATCGTCGAGTAGCTGGCCGCATGCGGCGAGGGCAGGTGCGAGGCCATTGTGTTCGTGCTCGGCGCGACGGAACAGCCGGCAAGATATGCAAGCAGGACAGCGGACATGGACGGTCGCCACCATCCTCCCTGGAAGCGATTCGGGATCCGGTTCATGTCTTCGTCTCTCGCCGCGGCGATCGCCGCGAATTTGGGTCGAGGCGGCCGAAGCTCGCTCTTCACGGCTGATAGGGGGGGCATCTTCCAACCCAAATAAGATCCAACAGTTCCCTCTGCAAGCTAGCCACATTCATGACAGAGTTGTTTAGGCGCCTGGGGAGGAATCACAAAGATGGCTGGTTCAAATCCCGGCACCCCACGACCTACAAAGCCTATTCCAAAACAGGATTTCCCTAATCTTTATGCTGTCTTGGGATTCTGCATGGCATCCCGCAGCGAAGGCAGATGCCAGTGGGCGACTGGATAGCCCTGCGGTCAGTCGGCCAGTCCGCGCGCGCGGGCCTCGGCGACGGTGATGTTGATGCCGGGCGCGACGGGGCGCTGGTCGGGATCGGCCAGGATCCATCGACCCCAGGCAGCGTACGGGGCGTCCTCCGGCAGGGCGGAAAGCTCCCGCCGAACTGCAGCCAGCTCGGCCTGACTTTGGGCGAAGTCCTGCGCCGGCATCAAGGCCCCGCGGTCATCGAGGCGCTGACCGGTGAGGGCGCGAGCGAGTCGCGGCAGCCATGCGGGGATCCCCTGGCCTCCATAACGGGGCGGCACAGGCCAAACCGTCGCGCGGCCCCTCGTTCCAATCAACGCCGTGTACCGCCCGCTTGGATCGACATCAAATCCATTCAGCGGTTCTCCGGAAATGCGGAAAGGCTCCATTGCCGCAAGACCGGAACGCGCATCCCACCAAATGACGCTATCGATTGTCGCTGTCACGACGCTATTGTTGCCGGAGAACCGAGTGTTGTGTAGACTCACTGGAACATCCGGAGTCACTATTGCGGCGTGCATAGCTGTTCCGGTCGCGGTCGAGACGACATCCACCGTCCCGTCCCTTGACGTAAACGCCACGAGCGTGCCGTCGTCCGAAAATACAATTCCTCGATCAAATGCCATCGAATGCTGAAAGGCCGGAGAGCGGGGTCTCCCGGTGCGCGCGTCCCAGAGTCGGGCGCAGGGCCCTTCTGGCGGGGTTCTCCACGTCGCATCCGCGACCAGCTTCCCATCGGGGCTGAATAAGGCGTACTCCGATTCTCCCGGCTCATCGACTTCCATGATCCGACGCCCGGTCGCAATTTCCCAAACGCTGGTGACGGGTGAGGTGCCCTCGAGCCCGCCCGAAGTCACACGAGTGCCGTCTGGGCTTACGATGTGTTTGTCTAAATTGGTGGATTCCCGGGAAATAGAGATTGTCGGCCCCGCCGGCCGGCCATCTGCTTCGCGCCAAATCCTGAGCTTGAATTCCGCCGTCTCTGTTGACTCGCCAATCGCGATGAGACCCGCGTTCACGAAGAGCCCCCATGAGTTATTAAGCAACCATGGCCGCGAATTTGCCAGGTCCAGGATCTTGGTGGGAACCCCCGTCGCGATGCGCCACAGGGAATAGCCGGTCTGTGGCGAGCGCGTCAGCAGGAGCTTGGATTCGAGGTCGTAGTCAGCACACTCAATCCCCGGGGGAAACGTAACTCCATCGTCGCTCGACCGGAGGGTTTCCAGGGAGAAGAATTGGATCCCTGATTTATTCACGTGATACAATATCGGCGGCCCAGAAGGGGAAAACCCCGTCTGGGGAGTAAAAGGGAATCCATCCAAAGGCACCCCCCCTGGCATCCATGCAACCGGTCGGAGTGCAGATGGGGTCGTGCTGAGCGACAGCAGCCGCCCGTCAGACGCGCAGAAGAGCACGCCGGTTTCGTCCGCATCGAGGCAGACGCAGCCGTCTTTTCCGGCCTTCAGAGTGGGTTCCACGATTTGTGCCCCGGTCGTCGTATCCCAGATGTGGACCGAATCGTCGAGGCTGCGATCCAGCAGCAATCGTCCATTCCGACTGAGTTGGAAACCAGGAATGGCCGCCCCGTGGCGCAGGGGCGGCAGGATGGCCCGCTGGGTGGCGACATCCCAAATCCTCACGGTGTTGTCTTCCCCGGCGGTGAACAGGCGCTTCCCATCGGCATCGAATTGGGCAAAGTTGCACGGTTTTTCGTGGCTCAGAATCGGTCCGACCGTGGCGCCCGTGGCGGCGTCGTACAGTTGCGCACCATGCAAAAATGAGCATTTCACGAAAAGCGACCCGTCGGGGCTGAAGTCCGCGTAGTTCGTACCCGGCTCGGTTAGCGGCTTGATCGCCTGCAGCAACGTTTCACCCGTCGGCACGCGCAGAAATGTAATCTTATAACCAAAATCCGCGTAAACCAGCTTGGTTGAGTCGGAGCTGAAATTGAGGGAGGCCGGGAAATGCGGAAATTCAAACGAGGTTTGAGACCGGACCCGCCCGTCCCGGGCGTCCACCAGCGCCAGCCTCGACGAGGCTGCAAGGGCGAGCCACTTCCCGTCTGGACTGATCGCCGCGCAGGTCCAGCCGAATTGCTTGTCGGGCCTGGGCACGACGAGCGTTTCTCCTGTCGACGCGGAGGCAATCGCGGCTCCGCCGCCGTCAAGCAGGACTGCAAACTTGCCCGGGATGCCCTTCCGGCCGGCCCATAGGAAATTCGCCTTGGCCGGGAATCGGACCTCCCGTTCCAGTTTATAGGTCCTTGCGTCCAGCTGGCGCACGATGCCGTCCTCCCCAAGGATCAGCAGCTCCTTGCCCCCGGGCAGAATCTGCGTCGCCAAGCCGGGCGAGGGCAGCCTGACGCCAGTGTCGCGCCAGACCGGCCAGCTGCGCCGGGCGAGGGCCGAAATCAGACGGGTGCCCACGACGGGATTCGAAGGATCGGTTCGCGCCGCACGGACGAAATGGGCGATCGCGGCTCGGGCGTCGCCGTGCTCAAGCAGCTGGCTCCCGAGATCAAGGTCGGACTGCGCCGCCCTGACCGCTTCCTGTTTTCGCGCCTGCACCGCCCGATAGGCCAGGACGGACACGCAAGCCAGCAGAACAACAAGTCCCGCGGAAAGGGCCCGGAGCCACCAGACCCGGCGGTGATGGCGGCGCTCCTGCAGCCGGGCCCGCTCGAGCGCCAGGCGCTGCTGACGTGAATCGCGGCTCATCCGGATCACATCCGCAAGGACGTCATGGGTCAATTCAACCCGCTGCACCCCAAGGCGGTCCTCAATCCGCAGGAGCCGGCGTGACACCAGGGTGTCAACCAGCGCCCGGGTGACCCCAGGGGCCTCCAGCGCGGTCTCGAGGGCAAGGTTGTCGCGGAATCCGGACTTGGTGAGCAGGTGGTCCTCGACAAACTCGCGCATCGCCGCCGGCAGGTCGCCGACGCTCCGCTCGTAGAAGTCGCGCAGGATCTCGCGGCGGTTGCCCGAGACCAAGTCGGATGTGATCCGCTCCTGGCCCAGGGACCGCCGCCTTTGGTTGAGCTCGCGGCATATGACGCTGAGAAGCGCGGGCTCGACCTCCAGCTCCTCGAGCCGCTCCGCCGAGCCGCCTCGCCCGCCGGCCACGAATTCCACGACCCGCTCCGCGACTCCCTCCGCAAGCAGGTGCGGCGCGGGCCGCGAGACAATCTCGAGGGCCTGGGTGCCGGTAAGCCGGCGAAGGCGCATCCGGTTGTGCATGAGCGAGCCCATCTCCCCCTTCAGCCCCTCCAAGTCCGGCAGAAAGTCCTCCCTTATGCTCAGGATCACCCGGCACGACGGCTTGTCGAAGGCATAGCGCGCCGTATCGAGCTCCCCCGAGTCGAATTTCGCACAGAGCGACGCCGGCGGCCGGTTCTCGACCAAATCAGCCAGCTCCGTCAGGAACGCCCGGCCGCGCTCCCTCCGGAGCTCGTCGCCCCGGCCCAGCGTGAAGATCTCCTCAAATTGGTCGAACGCGAGGACTGGCGTCAGCAACCGGTTCTTCGCGCTCCAGATGTCGATATCCCTGCGGTGAAAATACTCCCACAGGGTCTCGTCCGCCCGCGGCGCCGGAGCGTCGGCGCCGGCCTGCCGGAACGAATTGACCAGCGCGGCCTTGACCTGGTCGGCCAGCGGCGGCGTCAATGGATCGTGGTCGAGCCGCAGGTAGAGGGGAACAAAATCCGCCTCGCGAAAAAGGGGGAATACGCCTGCCTGGAGGAGCGAGCTCTTCCCGAGGCCGGATTGGCCGAACAGGACGGTGAGCGTGCCGCGGCGGACCAGGCGGACAAGCTCCGCGGTTTCCCTCTCGCGGCCGAAGAAATAGCCCCGCATGTCCTCCGTGAACGCCGCCAGGCCCGGCCACGGGTTTTCGCGGTCGACCTCGGGGTCAAGGAGCGGCGACTTGTCGGCGGTCAAAGCAGCCCCCTCTCCCTCTTGCGGTAGTCGCGGATCAGGCGCACCGTCCTTTCGATGAATTCGGGGGTGGGCGCGCCGCCGGGCAGAGGCGTCCACTGCACCTGGAGAAACCGCTCGGGTACGAGCGCCTCCCTCCGCGAGACCGGATCTATCGCGATCGGCAGGATGAAGGGTATTGTCTCCGCAATCTGCCTCGCGCGCTCCGCGGCCAGGTTCCACTCCAGCCGGAAATAGCCCTCGTGGCGTGCCTGGGTGTTGGCAGAGACCAGGGGAAGGAAGAAGGAGCAGCCGCGGATGTTGCGCCTGATCTGGCGGTCGAAGTCGTCGCCGCCTTCAAGGTGGCGCTCGTCGAACCACACGTCGACGCCCGCGGCCTCGAGGGCGTCGCGCAGGAGGCGCCCCGCCGGCGCGTCCTGGTGGGCGTAGCTGATGAAGACGGAGCCGGGCTTGATCTCCGCAATTGCAGGCGCCGGGCCGGTCGGCGCGGCGCCCGCGGGATGGCGCTCGGCGTGGCGCCGGGCGAGCTCGCGGACAAAGTCGGCCGCGTTCCCCTGGTCGAATACCTGCGTCCGGTAGGAGAAATTCCTCAGGAAGAGGATGAGGTCGGGCTCCTCCCGGACACGGCGGTCGGCCACGATCTCCAGCTCCTCCCGCTGGAGGGAGAGGCGCTCGCTCTTGGCGATGCGCATGAAGAACCGCGTCAGCCAGCCGGGGAACGTGTTCCCGATCAGCAGCAGGTGGCTCGACTTCAACTCGTCGAAAAGCACGCTGGGCCTCTTCGACTCCGACTGCATCGCGGTGAAGAATTCCAGCGTGTCCTCCTCCGTGATGACGAAGTCGGGCGACGCCGAGATGCGGCCCAGCATGTGGAACACCGTCGGCACCGCGGCGCGCTGCGCGCCGGGCGCCACGTCCTGGAGGCGGTTCGGCGCATAGGCGAGGGAGACGGCCCTGGGCGCGCCGCCATGGCGCTCCTCGTCCAGGGCCTGCTCCATCAGGGAGTCGAACGTGGTCGTGACGAAGAGGCTGAAGTCCCTGATGCGCGCAAGCTGGCGGAGCGGCTCCGGAACCGGCGGCGCGAGCTCCTTAAGCAGGCTTCGGATGCGCGGGTAGACCTCCTCGCGTCTCCCGCCGCGCTCGAGGTGGCGGCACATCACCCGGTGGAGCGCGTCGTCGCCAAGGCAGCCGTCCGCCGGCAGGTGCAGGCGTTCCGCTAGCTTCGCGGCGAGCAGGCCCTGCAGGAGCACCTCGCCGCCCGCCCCGTCCGGCACGCGCAGCAGCTCCGCGCCGACGATCGGGATGACCTTGCGCTCCTCGATGAACGCCAGGATGTCGTCCCAGAAAAACTCCTGCAAAGGCGGGGATGGTGTGACCATGACCACGCGGGGAAGGGATGTGTTGGACCCGACAGGCGTCCTAGGGACATGCTACGCCGGTCCCAACGGGCAGTCGAGCCGCCATTTTCAGCGAGGCGGCAACCCTGCGGGGCCCCCGGGTCAGGGGGCCGGCACCCGCCCGCGCCCGGTTCGCTCACGGTTTCTCCGGAATCGCCCCTAGTGCACGATCATCTCCACCGGCCGGCTGCGGCGCAGAACGAGCCAGTTCGCATTCTCCGTCAGCGCCTCGCGCCCCAACTCAAACAGCAGGCGCTGCGCCGCCGGGACGTTTCGCTGGTCAAGCAGCCGCTTCAGCTCGGTGTCGGCCGTCCGGAAAAGGGCGAGGGTGCGCGTGTATTGGCGGGCGAGCTCCTCGTACAGGCGCCGCTCGCCGAACGTTATCGCGAGCCCGCCGGCCAGGATGATCAATCCCCCGCCGACGACCATCCACCTGATCGGGTGCTCCGCCGACACCCAGGGCGGCCAGTCCCGAATCCCCTGCTGGCTCGTCGACGGCCCGCCGGTGGCCGAAGCCGGCGCAAGGGCGTCGGGAACGTGCGCGGGAATCGCAAACTGCGCCGCGGCGAAGGCCCCGCCGGCCACGGCCAGCGCAAGGCCTCCCAGCCGGCACCACCGGCCCTTCAGGCGAAAATCCCTGAAGCGGTCGGCGAAGAACCTGATCTGGCCCCGCACCCATTTCGTGCGCACCGCATCCAGGCATCGCAGCTGCGCGTCGCCGTCCAGGTCGCGGAATGCGGGCCGCTCCTCCGGCAGGGTCAGCAGCAGCGCCTGCACCGCCTTGCGCGTCCACGTCAGCTCGCTGCGGAGCTGCTGCAGGTAGCAGTCGCTGACCCGCTGCTCAAGGCCTGCGTTGCCCCACTGGCAGGCCACGCGCAGGGCCTCGGCCAGGGAACGGTAGTCCAGCTCGTCGTTCTCCACGCCGCGAAGCCAGAGCACGAGCCCCCCGCCCGCGGCCAGCGACAGGAGGAAAAGCACGAGCAGCAGCGGCTCGTGAACCGTTAAGCCCGCCCGGATCGTGTACCATTCGACGTAGAGCTGAAACGCCACTGCCGCGAGGAGGATGGACCCGAACACGGCAACGATTCCCCAGTCGAGCAGGGCGCTCCTGCCCGCGGCCAGCCTGCCGACGGACTCGCGGGCCCACGCGAGCCGGCGGAGCGCCTCCCGGCTGTGGGCCGGCGGCCCGCCATAGCTCATCGCCAGGGGTTCCGCTCCGCCCTCGGGCGAAGGCGCCCGCGGCGCGGCCAGCCGCTCGTTGGCGCGGTCGAGATTGGCGCACATGCACCCGAAGCTCCGGCGCAGGGCGAGCCTTCTCCTTGCGGCTCGTTCGCCGGCCTTCCCGCCGAGGGCCTCCTCCGCCGGCCCAACGTCCTCCGGGATCCAGAGCTCGCGCTGCTCGCCCGCAAGGTGCCCCGCGGCGGCGGGCCCTGAAGCCTCCCTAGGCGCCCACACGTGCATGACGAGGCCGGTCTCGGGCCAGTGGAAGAAACCCGGCAGCCTGGAGAGCGCGGAGGGCGGCAGCCCCTTGAGCTGTGACATGACGACGTCCGCGGCGCCCGATGGCGATCGTGGCTGCTCCCCGTCCCAGAGCGCAACGAGCGCATGGCTGTTGCGCGCAATAAAGGCGCCGTTCGCCGCGTAGGCCATCTGGCGCGTGCCCGGGTCCGCGGCCACGCCGGCCCAGTCGGCGTCGCTCTCCGGGCGGCCGTCGGCGGGTGCGGGCGTGACAAAATGCCGCACCCCCTCCCGGGCGACCAGCGCGTCGAACCTCTGGCGCGCGGCGGCGCTTCTGAATGACCCTGTGGCGAGATACACTGCGGGCGGAAATGGCAGCGCGGCCAGCACCTCAACACCCGCCTCCAGGGCGGCCTCCGCGCACAGCATATCCCCCCCCTCGGCAAGGGCGCTGAGCACCATCACGGGCGTATGCGGACATTTCCGGTGAAAACCCTCGACAATGCGCCGGACCGCTGCGCGAAGCGCCGGCTCGTCCGCCGGGCGCAAGTCGCGATGGGCAGTCACGCCCAGCACGAGTGGCAGGCACCGTCCCGGGGTGTCCGGCATGCCAGCATCGCCCTTCACGGCCTCATGTTGCCGGCGACGATGCCGCTGGTCAAGCCGGGCCCCCTCGCGGGCGACGGCAAGATGGGCAACGAATCTGGAATTGGGACGACTCGCAGCGGTATCGAATCAGCCCAAAGGGCGGCCGGGTTCAAATCCCAGCATATCCCGATCCTGTTTGCCCGCCACAATTCCGACGGCGTGCCCCACACCTCCAAGTCCCGACCCTGCTCGAACAAGGCAATCGTCACCCAGACTCCGTTCCATAGGGACAATGTTGCCCGACCCCATGGGATTGCCCCGCAACGCTCTTGATGCGCCGTCCAACATCGGCATCCTGCGCGATATGGACGACCCTAGCGCCGAGTCGGAGATGAAGCTGATCCGCGATCAGATTGATGAACTGCAAATTGCTTCCGCCGAAAAGCGCAAGCCGTGGTATCGGGAACCGTCCACCTTTATTAGTTTCGCGGCATTTGTGGCGTCGATAATCACGTTCGTGATTTCGCAAGGGTCCCAGGAGGTTCAAGATGTTCGAGCGAGGAAGGAGCACCTCGAATCGCTGCTGACCAATCTGGTGGCCCTTCAGGAGGAGCTTGCCGAAGCTTCGAGAACCATCTCCGACCCTTTGGTTTTTGAGCAGCACTCGGCGATGTTAAACCAAAAGAACCTAGTCTACCTCGAAGAGGCCGAGCTCCTGGTCGACCAGCTCGGAAAGAACGTTTCGTCCTCGGAATACAACGTTCTCGCGTCCGAAATGCTGATTGTCTCGAACTTCAGGAAGGCCGAGAACTACCTCGCGAAGGGAGTGGGCGCGGCGCAGGACGACTTGAGCAGGGCGATCGCCTATCGCAACCTGGCGCAGTTTTATTTCATGCCCTCCCAATTCCGCAACTTCGACCAGGGCAGGAAAACTTTTCAGGCATCGGTGGACGCGATGAAGGATTCGCAGGGCGACGACTACTCCAAGTACGCCGTCGGATTCACCTATGAGGCTTGGGGATGGGCGGAGAAGACGAACGGCTTCCCCGACGAGGGAGAAAAGATGCTCGAGCGGGCGCTGAAGTATTACGGCGACATCTCGGTTCAGGATCCGCTGAGGCAACGGGCCCTGCAAAGTTTCTCATCGCGATTGAACGCTCAGTCCATGCCGAAGGAGTCTACAGGCCTCGTGCCGGTCCCCGGCAAGTGATGCTGCGGGGGTCAATCCAGGGGCCAGGTCGTAGGATCGCCCCGCAGTTTCAAGGGTGAATTCGGGTCAGGGCGGAAGTGAAAGACGACCCTGCGGGTTGTGTGACCATTGATTTCAAGCCAACGACCCTTGCCTGGAGATTCCCGATTTAATTATTGGTCACCTCGTTTGGCTAAAGGATCGACCGCACGACCGGATTTGGGCGCCCTAGGACAATTTGGGACAGTCCCGAGCGCAATACCGTCAATATTGATGGTGCATTGCCCGTGGAGAAACCGGATTCAAATCCCGGCACCTCCGCCAATTTCCCGCTAGTCGATGGGTTAAGTGACCCGGTCAGCGTTGCGGGTTCCGGCCGGTGGCGATGGAGGCCGTTCGAAACCGGGTCTTTACCTGCGAATGGTTCCATCCATTGAATCACCGCAATGAACGACGGGCTCAACGGTGCTCGAGGGCTGAGCAGGCGCGAGTTCCTCTTCTTCGGCGGCATCGCCCTGCTGGTGTACCTGAGGCTCATGTACCGGGTGTCCTATTTTCCCCCGTATTTCGAGGGGGAGGAGGCGCAATCCCTGGACCTGGCGCGCGACACCTGCCAGTTCGCCGCACTCACGCACTCGTGGTGGGAGGCAGTCAGGGGAAGCATGCCCCAGTACAACAAGGGCTACGTCTGGTTGGTCGTGCCCCTGTATCTTTGCTTTGGCTACGACGTCAGGATCATCACCTTCGCCCTGCCGGTGCTCTTCAGCATCTTCGTGGCCGCGTTCTTCGCGCTTTTCCGGAGGGCGTACCCGAGGACCCACCTGGCGGCCTTTGTGCTTGTGGCGCTCTTCTCCGTCCTCTGCCTCTGCCTCAGGCGCTACAAGTGGCACTCGGTCACCTACGTGACCGCCATCTCGGTGTATGTCTACTTCCTGCCGCTCTACAGCAGGGCGGCGGCCGAGCGCGCCAGGCTTTTCCGCGGGCTGGGCATCACCCTGTTCCTGGTCAGCTGCTTCTTTTATTATGGCGGGCTCATCTATGCGGCCCCCCTGCTCGGGCTGGTCATTGCCTATAGCGGCAGGGATCGGCGGCGAAGGGAGATCCTGTGGGCCTTCACCTGGCTGGCCCTCTTCACGGTCGCGGCCGTCTGCAGCTACAACTTTGACGATGTCTGGCACCTCAGGATTCACGAGGTCCTCTCCTTCACGCTGCAGATCTTCAGCCGCGAGGGACTTCTTGAGCGGTGGGTGACCCTGCGCGAATACTTCGCAACCCTCCTTCTATCAGCCCCGTTCCTATGCCTCCTTGCCGCGGGGCTCGTCCTGTCCGTGCGGCGCATGCGCCAGGGGGACCGCTTCGCCCAGATCAACACGGTCCTTTTTCTCTCCATATGGTGCTTTGAGCTGCTCATCGGGGGCGTGAGCAACCTGGACCAGCTCAATTGGTCGATGATCCCGACGCTCGGGCTGCTGCTCATCGGGGCCGATGCCGGCCTTGGGTGGATCCAGGCGAAGTACAGGCACGGCCTTGCCCTGGGGATGTGCCTCGTGGCCGTCGCCGCGTGGAACGAGATGCGGCGCTATCCCGGCGCGGTCCGGGGCTCCGACGAGCCGTATGTCCAGGACCGCAACACCATGGCCCAGGCCGCCCTGATCCTTAGGATGATCCGCGATGATCCCTCGGAATCCGTGCAATACTACCTGCCCGACGCTTCCGTGACCGAGGCCGACGGGGGCTTCAACTACGATGTCACCCTGCGGCGGGCCGACTACGCCGGGACGCTCGAGAGAGTCGTCTTCTTCAAGGGGGAGGAGGATCTGCGCCGGAGGATCCTGGCCCAACGGAGGGACAGGTGGGCGGTCATCTACCTGAGCGTCGGCTTTCCCGCCGACGGCGCCAAGGACACCGTCCAGGAACCCCTGCTGGGCCAGCGGCCCACCCTCATCCATCCCTACGAGGACATTTACGAGATACAGTTCCTCGTCAGGCGCTTCCGGATGCGCCCCGCGCAGGTACCGCGCATTCCCACGGACGGCATGGCCATGTGGCTCGAGTCCACCGACGGGACCCAGGGCCCGGGGGCGCTCAGGGTCTGGACGGACCAAACGGGGCATGGCAACGATGCGACCGCTGTCCGGGAAAATCAGCCCCCGCGGGTCGTCCCCAACCAGGTCAATGGATTGCCCGCGGTCCGGTTTGACGGGGCCAATGCCCTCACCCTGCAAAATGGACTGATGCAGAAGGCCGGTGCCGCGCACATCGTCGCGGTGGTGAGGATCGGCAGCGACCCCGACGACCTCAACGTGCTGTGGAACTTGGGAACCGGGTGGGGCACCTCCTACAAGGACTCAGCCCATTTTGAGGACTTTGGCTGCTCGGACACCAATGCCATGCTCATCGAGGACGTCGGCCAGATCGATCGCTACTTCGTCTATGACACGTCCCTCGATTCCAACGGGATTCTGATCAACCGCTGCAACGGACTCGCGCTGTGGACCAAGCACGTGCCGGAAACCGGCTTCCAGACCCTTCCCGACATTGGCGGGTACGGCGACGGCAGTTTCCATGGAGAAATCGCGGAGATCCTTCTCTACAGAAAACCCCTGACCATGGCGGAACAGGCCGCCGTCTACACCTATCTGGCCAGGAAGTTCGGGATGCCCGACATCGTCAGGAACCTGGAGGCACCCGTCCTTCTCACAGTGGACCTGGAGGCACAGGTCGGAAAGCCCTGCAGCCACCAGCTGGCCGCAACGAACAATCCCGATCGCTTCGAAGCCTCCGGCGTGCCTCCCGGCCTGACACTGGGCCCTTCCGGGCTCATTTCCGGCATTCCCACCGGGGCCGGCACGTATCGGTTGAACGTGCACGCTACCAACGCCCTGGGTACGGGCTCGAGCCCCATCACTCTCACCGTCCACCCCCGGTAGGATCCCGGCGGGGGGCGGCATTGCGGACGAGGCTGGCGTCGATCATCGAGACCGGCGTCAGGGCAGCAAGGCGCCTCCTGCCCAAGCCCTGGTAGCGACGCAGTCGAACAGGCCCCGACATCCGCCGGATGCTGCATTCGGCCCCATCCCTTCCCCGGCGCCGATGTTTTGACATATGTAATTACGATATATTATGTTGTGCGTTTCCAATCGCTTCTTTTGCGGCCACCTCAGGCCGCGGCGCACCACATTGGGCGGCGGGGCCCGGTCGAATCCGGGATTTGGTTGTCTATATCTGGAGAATCCCAAATCTTCATGATCGAGCTTTCACCCAAGATTACCCCAAGAGACACACGATTCCCTCCCGTGGCGGAGGAGTTCAGGCCGCCGGGAACGCCCCCAGGCGTTCGAACGTTGGCCTTTTTCCTCGCGGTAGTTGCGGCCGTCCTCGCCGTCGTGGCCTACCGGCTGAGTTCCGCGGTGACCAGGGACAGGGTTCAGCTCGCCCAAGCCGCTTCCGAGACCGAGCAGGTCAAGGCCGACCTAGCCAAGGCCAACGCCAGGGCGGCTGACCTCCAGCTGCAGCTCGACAAGGCCAAGGGCCTTCGGTTGGACCTGCAGGCGCAGCTGGACAGGGCGCAGTCGCGGCAGTCCGACCTTCAGGCGCAGCTTGAGAAGGTCCAGGCCGACCTGCGGTCCCAGGTCGACAAGGCCAATGCCCAGGCGTCCGAAATGCGGGCCGAGTTCCAGGCCAAGATCAACTCGGCCAGCGAGGACTCGTCCGGGATGCGCAAGGCGCTCGACCAGGCCAGGAGCCAGGCGGAGTCCCTGAAGTCGCAGCTGGCAAAGGCCCAGGGCGACCTGGCCAAGCTGCAGCCGCTGGCCGTCAAGGCGCGCGCCATGCCCGTGGTCACCACACTCGAAAAGAACTACTGGGAGCGCGCATTCACGCTGCACGTGAAGAACATGAACCCCGATCCGCTGCAGGTGAGCATCACCGTCTTCGGCCCGGGAAAGCCGTCGGCAAAGTCCGTCACGGTGGAAGGCGGCGGACTCCTCAATGTTGAGAACCTCGCCGCGGGAGCGAAGGTGGTCATCGAGAGCGCCGGCTACGACACGCTGAGCGTGACGGCGCAGTGACCGGCGCCGCGCCTAGATCGTCAGCTTGCCTAGGTTCAGCGCCGCCACGCCTTCGGTCGGCTGGCCCCGCTCCAGCGCGGGCTTGAACCGGATGCACTTCACGACGGACTCGAGATAGGGATCATCGGCCCTCGTGGTGCAGGCGGGGTCCAGGAAGGCCGCTTCGGCCAGGCCGTCCTTCGACACCCTCACGTAAAACGTGCCGGCGTACTTTCCGTCGGCCAGCCGGGCGGGCAGGCTCGCCGGCAGCCGGCCCATCGCGGGCGTGGCCGGGAGCGTGTCGGCCTTGTGGGCGCTGATGTACTCCATCTTGACGTATTCGAAGGCCTCGTCGCGGGTCAGCTCCACCCTCTTGGGCGAGACGCTGGTCGCCACCTCGGAACCCCGGTTGTACAGGTGAACCTCGAATTTCCGCATCTCAAAGGCCGGCGGAAACCCCTCCTCGACGAAGTGGACGGAGGCCGGGTGGCTGTCGATCGGGTTGAGGGCCTTTGCAAAGACGAGCCTCTGGAAACGGGCCGGGCCGGCGTCCTTCCTATGAAACTCGGTGACGATCACGACGTACGGATGGTCGAGGCGGTGCTCCGATGAAATCCTGAACGCAACATCCAGCGCGTCGCATCCCTGGGCGAGGCCGCGGTCCCCGACCAGTTCGAGGTCCGCGCCGGGGCCTCCCGCTGCCTCCTCGAGTTCATTCTCAACCCTCGAGACCTGGGCGCTGGCATTGGAAGCCCCCATGGAATAGGGTTGGAGCACCGGCCCGTGGAGGTTGTTGGTCGCGGTCGTGTACTGGGCCAGGTTCTGGGCCTGTATGACGGTGGCCTGGGCCTGGTTCACAGCCGCCGTGTATCCCACGTTGTCCTGGGCCGTCTTCACCAGGGCGCGTGTCATCGTCGTGGACGGGTCCTTCCCGAACGAATAGGCCGGCGTGCCCGACAGTTCGGTGATCGTGGCGGAAACCTCCGTGAGCTTGAGCGACGGGGTGATCCTGAGGTCGATCGGCCCGCTGACCGCGGAAACGGTCGTCGGCCGCCCGTTTACATCGACGACCCATGAGCTTCCGGAGACGTCCCTCACGGCGCAGATCTGGTTGTCCACGCCGACCGAGAGATCGGCGCCCATGAACAGGGTGTGGCTCTTGACCGCGTCCTGCGCGCTGGCGATGGCCGGAATCAACATGCCGCCGATTACAAGGACAGGAACCAAGAGCCGCGCAGCCGCGGCTCTCTTGAGGGAGCTGACTCTTAGGGAGGTTTTCATGGATGTTTGAGCGGGATGGAGATTCGCCGCGTCCTCTTGTTCGCATGGGTTGTGCCAAGCGTCCAGTGTTCGTCCAACATGTTGTCCCGCAATGGTGTGCGTGACATCTTGCTTTGGGCGACATTCGGAGGCCCCCCCCACATGGCTGTACGCACCCACTTCCCCGATCGGCTGCCACCGTCGATTGGACCCCTTCAACCACCCGCGCATCCGGGCCCTGGCGCAGGCCTCCCGACGGGCCCCCGGGGGAGGCCAGGGGCGCGGACTGCGTGCGCCAATCTGCAGATCCCGGTCAATTCCGACGGCGCCTGCGCTCCGGGGCCGTTCTCAATGCGCATCGTCTCCCGGGAATGACGGGCTGATACGATCGGCCGCCCGCGACCTTGGTATTCAACGGATTTGCGAGAGCATGACGTCTACGCAATTATCCCGATTGTAAGTCGGAGAGGACAGGTAGATCCTGAGGCAATCCATATCATGCTCCGCCCCCTCGCCAACGCCCCGCGTCTGCTTGGCCCCCTTCTCGCCGCACTGGCAGTGGCGGTGGCCGGGCCGCGCGCCCAGGCGCAGGGAACGGCGACCAGCATATCGGGAATCTACAACACCGGCCTCTCGTCGAGCGGCGGGCTCCAGGCGGGCGGCAGCACGGACGCCAACTGGTCGGTCACCTACGCCTCGACCAACGGCGGCGCAAACCCCAACACCGCCTACGAGGGTGCGGCCTACGTGATCAACCCGTCGGTGGTCTCGTCCTCGGGATACACGGCCAACACCAGCAACGCGCAGTGGATCGTCGCCCCGGGGGCCTACACCACGACTTCCACCAGCAGCTCCCAGAACGCCGGCGGCAACAACCTTCCCGGCAACGGCAACACGGGCGCCAACGAGGGCGTCTACATATACACCCTGGCCTTCACGATCTACGGCACGGGGGGTGCCGGCGCCTCAATCCCCGGCACCAACAGCCAGATCCAGATCACGATGACCCTCGCGGCCGACGACCAGTACGCGGTCTATGTGAATCCCACCGGCAACGGCAACTCGATCCCCACCGGCACGCCCGCCGCCAGCGCCACAAGCGCCTGGAACAACACAACCCAGATCTCCCTCCAGAACTACGGGACGGGGACCGCCGACAACTCAACGTTCAAGATAGGCACCAACTACATCGTCGTCGTGGTCGACAACACGAACAGCATAACCGGAAGCAGCACGAGCACGGCTCTCAACCCGAGCGGTCTCTTGGTCTACGAGACCTCCGCGGCCGAGATCAACGGCAAGAAGGTCCCCGAGGTGGCGACCTGGCTGCCGATGCTCGGCGCCGCCGGCTGCTACGGGCTCGTCGTGCTTCGGCGGCGCCGGACACGGCTCCATGCTGCGCGTGCCTGACGGCGCCTGCCGCAGCCAGCCCCGTCTTGCCCCGGGCCTCACGCTCTGAGAAAAGGGGCCGCCCATGACGCGCTGCACCCCATTTCGCGCGCTGCCGTGGCCCGCGAAGGCCAATGCCATCGGGCTCTGCGCCGCCGCCGCGGCCTTCTCGGCCCTGCTCTGGCCCGCGTGGCGCCAGGACGACAACCTGGCCCACGGCATCTTCCTGCCGCTCCTGGCGGGCATCCTGGTCTTCGAGAGCCGGCGGGACCCGGGCCCCAGGTTCCTGCGGCCCGGCCCCGTGCCGCTCGCGGCATGCGCGCTCCTCACCCTCCTCGGCCTCGCGAGCCTCGCCTCCGCGGTCATCTACGCGGCGGCGCTGGGTTGGACCCACGCGATGGCGGAATTCCTGCTCGCCACGGCCCTCGTACCCGCCCTGGGCGCCGCGTGGCTCGCCTTTGCCGACCAGAGGGTGCGGTTCATCCCGCTCAACTGGGCCGCGGCCGCGGCGGTCCTCCTCTGGCTCTTCGCGAGCCCGCCGCCTCCGGGCGCGTACGCCCGCCTCTCGCTCCTCCTGCAGGGCCAGGTGACGGGAGCCGTCGTGCGGATCCTGAACGCCGCCGGAATCGCGGCCTACCGGGACGGCAATGTGATCGAGCTCGCGCGGACGAGCGTCGGGGTCAGCGAGGCGTGCAGCGGGGCGCGAAGCCTCATCTCCTGCGCGGCCGCCGGGCTGTTCCTGTCCGCGCTCCTCGTGCGCCGCCCCCGAAACCGCGTCCTTCTCCTGGTGCTTTCGCCCCTGATCGGGCTGGCCATGAACCTTCTGCGTTCGCTCCTGCTGACGCTGCTCGCCAACGCCGGCGTCGACATCGGGGGCCGCTGGCACGATCTCACGGGGGCCTCCATCCTCGCGGGGACGACGATCCTCGTTGCGGCGCTCGCCATTCTGCTCCATCGCGGCGAGGCCGCGGACGCGCCCGAGCCCGCCGGGGAGCCGCCCGCCGCCGCGGACCGCTCGCCCCTCCAGGGGATGGTCGCGGCCGCGCTCCTCCTGGCCGCCGGGGCGTTCGGACTCCTCGCGGCCGCGCGGCCCGCCCGGGCGCCCTCCGGCCCGGCCCCGAACCTCGAGGCCCTGCTGCCCCCGCCGCCGCCGGGCTGGACCGCGCGGACGGTGCCGAACCTGGAAAGCGACAGCGAGATCCTGCGCACGCGCGCCCTGCTAGAGAGGGAGTACTCGGCCGCGCCCGCGCAGGGCGGCGCGCGCCTTACCCTCTACGTCGCCTACTGGCGGCCCGGGCAGGCGCCGGTGAGCCTGGTGGACGCGCACACTCCAGACGCCTGCTGGCCCGGCACCGGATGGGAGCCCAGGCCCGTGCCGGACGAGCGGCCCGCGCTCGGCGTCGGCGGCCGGACGCTGGCGCCGGCGGAATGCCGGCTCTTCGCGCACAACGACCTGGTGACCCATGTCTGGTACTGGCACCTGTACGGCGGCCGGCCGCTCGCCATCGTCGACCCGTACTCGGTCGCGCGGCTCCTCAAGCTCTCGTGGCGCCGCGGCCTTGCGCACCCGGGTGACCAGCTGTTCGTCAGCGTGTCGAGCAACCGCCCCTGGGAGGAGATTGCCTCCGAGCCCACCGTTCGGCAGTTCTTCGAGAATCTGGAGGCCCTGGGCCTCTGAAGCCGCATGCCCGAACCGCCCGAACCGCAGTCCCGCCCGCCCTGGCGGCCCCCAAGCTTTCTGAGGCGGCTCGCGGCCTTTGACAGCCGCGAGCGCGCGTGGGCCATCCTCGATCACCTCGACGCGCGCCCGGCGATGAAGAAGGCGATCCTCATCGGGTTGCCCGCCCTCGCCGTGGCTGCCGGCCTCGGCGTCTGGGGGTACCGAGGCTGGGCCGAGACCAACTCCATCCGCATCGCCCGCCAGTGGCTCGACGCGGGCCGCCTTGACCGGGCCGCGATCGCCGTCGAGCAGGCGCTCGCGGCCGAGCCCAACCTGCCGGCCTCGTGGCGCCTTGCGTCCGAGCTGGCGTGGAAGGAGGGCAACCGGCCCGCCTCCGTCGAGTACGCCAAGAGGGCAGCCTCCGTCGGCCGCTACGGGGCCGACGACGTCCTCGCGTGGGCCGAGGCGTCGCTCCTGGCGGACGACACCGCGCAGGCCGAGGAGGCCGCGGCACGGCTGGGCCAGCCGCCCGCTCGCCTGCTGCCGCGGGCACTGCGCCTCGCCGGCGAGATCGCGCGCCGCGGCCGGCATTTCGCGGACGCACGCGACAGGTTCCAGGCGGCGCTCCTGGCGGACGCGGGGGCCGGCGCGCAGCCCCTGGCGATCGACGAGGTGCCGCTCGGGATCGCCTGCCTTCAGACGGGCCCGGCCGACGACCGGTCGCGGGGCCAGGCCCTGCTTGCCAAGTGGGCCCCCGATCCCGATTGGGGGGCCGAGGCCCTCCGGGCGCTCCTGGCTGACGCGGTCGCCCACCGCGAGCCGGAGGCGGCCACCCGGTGGGCGGAGGGCCTGCGGGCGCACCCGCGCTGCACCCTGGGCGACATCCCCGTCTGCCTTCAGGCGCTCCAGGGCTCCGACCCCGCGCGCTACCGGGCCATGCTGGCCCCGCTCGAGGAGAAGAGCCTCTCGAACCCGAAGGAGGCCGCCCAGCTCCTGGGATGGCTCACCGAGATCGGGCAGGGAGCGGAGGCCGCGCGCTGGGGCACGGCGCTCGATCCGGCCGCCGCGCGGAGGCCTCCCATCGCCCAAGGCATCGCCGAGGCCCTTCGGGCCACCGGCCGCTGGACCGACCTGCGGGCCTGGGTCGACCAGTGCGACTGGGGCCGGGAGCTCGGCTTCCTCGGGTGGGCCTACGGGATGGTGGCGGCCCGCCAGGCGGGCGACGGGCCCAGGGCGGAATCGTTCTGGAAGAGCCTGTACGCCGACGGCCGCTCCAGCGCCGCCCATGCGCTCTTCGCGGGCGACTCGCTTTGCGCGTGGGGATACCCCAGGGAGGCGTCCGCGCTCCTCTGGGCCGCGGCCGACCGGCCGGACCTCGCGTACCAGGCCGTTGGCACCCTGGCCCGCCTCTACCAGGTGCAGCACGACGCGCCGGGGCTGTGCCGGGCGTTCGGCCGGCTGAACGCGATGCGGCCCGCGGACCGCGACATCGCCAACAACTACGCGTACTATGCGGCGCTCACCGACCAGGGAAGCCAGACGCAGGTCGGGCGCATCGCGGAGGACAACTTCTCCCACGAGCCCGGCAACGCCACCTACCGCTCAACCTACGCCTTCGTTCTCGTCTGGTCGGGCCAGGCGTCCCGGGCCGTGGCGCTCATGGAGCAGGTGTCGGGCGATTCGAGGAAGGCGCATGCCGTCGCCTTCGCGTACGGGGCAGCCCTGGCGGGAGTCGGGCGCAAGTCCGAGGCCAAGGAGGTCTTCGATTCGATCAATCCGTCCGAGGTGGACCCGACCGAGGCCGAATGGATCCGGGCGGCGCTGCGCTAGGGAGACATGGGCGGGGATGGCGCGGACGGCCGCGGCCCAGGGGCGCCCGCCGCGCCTACGGAGCCTCGTAGACCTCGATCAGACCGACGCCCGTCGCCCCGGAGACCCCGCTCAGCTGGACCGTGTAGTTCCCGGGAGGCAGGGAGTAGACGAGCGCGGAGTCGGCCGAGGTCGTGGACAGCGCGAATGCCCCCACCTCCGACATGACCGCGAAGACGACGGGGTCGCCGCCCCAGCCCGTGTTGCCGGCGATCACGTTGCCGTTGCCGTCGAAGAGGGTGAGCTGCGTGGTGGGCAGCGCGCCCGCGACCCCGAATTGCGCCAGCGACGGCCCTATGCCGCGGAGGAGGACCGTGTCCGGCCCGCTTCCCGAAACGACGAAGCCCGCTATGAGGACGCTGGACGCCGTGCCAACGCCTCCGCGCGCGGAGATGTTTGCCAGCCTGGCCGGGGGAGTTCCCGTGTCGGCGTCGTAGACCTCGATCAGGCCCACGCCGGTGGTGTTGTCGACGCCGGCCAGCTGGGCCGTGTACGCGCCGACTCCCAAGGGCTCGAGCAGCGCCGAATCGGCGGAATTCGCCGGGAAGGGGAATGCGCCGACCTGGGCGAACGCCTGGGTCAGGGAGGTGCCCCCGCCCCAGTTGGTGTCGGAGTTGAGCTGCGCGCCCACCGAGTTGAGGAGCGTCAGTTGGGGGTTCGCCAGGGCGCCTGCGACCCCGAATTGGGTGAGCGCGGGGCCTGCCCCACGGACCAGGAGATTCTTGGAGCCCGAGCCGCTCGTCACGAAGCCCGCGATCAGGATATCGGCGCCCGTGCCCACCTCTCCGCGGAACGAAAGGTTGACGAGCCTCGAGGAAGGCGTCCCGTCGAGGCTCACCGCCGGCTGGTACAGTTCAGCGCTGCTCAGGTACTGGGTAAGCCCGACTCCCCCTGCAACCAGCACGTCGCCGTCCTGCAGCAGGGCAGCCGCATGAAACGTCGTCGCCGACGGCAGGGCCCCGGCCGTGCTCCATGTGTTGCCCAGCGGGTCATACAGCTCTGCGCTGGCCAGCATCGTTGTGAAGTCGCTAGGGTTGTACATCCCCCCGGTGACGAGCACCCCGCCGTTGGGCATCAGCGTCGCCGTCGGAAAACAGCGCGGGGCGGCGAGGCTGCCGGCCGCGCTCCACACATTGGTCGACGGATCGTAGATCTCGGCGCTGGTCGTCGAGATCGTTCCGCCCGGAGTGCCGGCGGACGCAAGCACCTTTCCGTTGAGCAGCAGCGTGGCCGTGTGGGCGGCACGCGCCGTTTCAAGACTTCCGGCGGCGCTCCAGGTGTTGGCGGCCGGGTCGTATAGCTCGCAGCTCGAAAGCGCGGTCGCGCCCGCACCGCCCGCCACCAGCACCTTCCCGTCCGCCAGCAGCGTGGCCGTGTGAAAGGCGCGCGCCGTCATGAGGCTCGCGGCCGCAGTCCAGCTGTTGAATGTCGGATCGTAGATCTCGCAGTCCGACAACTGGGTGAGGCCCTCTCCACCCGCGACCAGCACCCTCCCGTCCGTCAGGAGCGTCGCCGTGTGGCCGTAGCGCCCCGCCGCAAGGCTGCCGGCAGCGCCCCACAGGCCGGTGGACGGGTTGTAGGTTTCGGCGCTGGCAAGGAAGGTGTAGCTTCCGCCCGAGGGAGGGCCGAGCCCTCCGACGACAAGCACCTGCCCGTTCGGCAGCAGCGTGGCGGTGTGATCGGAGCGCGCCGTCAGGAGGGTGGAGGTGGGGGTCCAGGCGTTGATCGACGGGTTGTACAGCTCGGCATTGGCGATCACGCTCACCTCTCCCTGGGTCCCGCCGGCCAACAGCACCTGTCCGTTCTGCAGCAGCGTGGCGCTGGCCTCGGCGCGCCGCGTAATGAGGATGCCGGCAGGGATCCAGACCGGGGCGGCCCAGGCACGGGCGCCCGCAGCCATCAGCCCGGCTGCCATGACCACGGTGCGGAGCCGCCCGTCCCGCAGGAGGGACGCGATCGCATGCGGGGAATATCTGGGCAGGGATTGCATGCTTGTGCCGCCGCCTATTGCGCGACCACGGGACCTGGGCATTCCAACGTGTTCTGGCCCACCAGGGCCACAAAGTCGAACGCGGACTTGATGCCGGTTTGCCGGATACGGCTCGCCAGACCGCGGAGCCGCCACCTTCCATCCGCAACTTGCCTTGCGTGCGGTTTGCCCGAAACTTCCCGCATAAAGACCCGGTTGAATCCCCCGCCGTCGATCCGGTAAGATGCAGGGTGTGACAAAAGCATTGGTCCAAGCGCGCGGCATCCTTCGAGCCGTCGGCGCGTGCCTGCTGGCCGCGCCGGCGGGCCCGTGCGCCGCCCAGCAGGGGAGCCGGCTGTGGCTCGAACCAAAGGACCTTGGCGCGGACGGCCGGACGCCGGCCGGCTGGTCGGCGTGGACGGAGAGGGACGAGATCCGGCCGAGGTGCTACGTCGACGCCGGGCGCTTTCGGTCGGCTCCCGGGGCGCTGGCCATCTCGGGCGACGGCAACCCCCTCGAGCACGGCGGCTGGTCGCGCCATGTCGGCGGGATCAGGGCCGGCCAATATTACCGGCTGACGGCCTACTACAGCTGCCGGTCGGTCCCCGACGAGGAGCGGCAGGTCGTTGCCCGGCTCGACTGGCTTGACGACCTCAGCCGGCGCGTCGGAGAGCCGGACTACGCGTATGAGACATCGGCAGACCTTCCCTGGAGGCGCGTGACGATGCGCGTGCCGGCGCCGGCAAAGGCGGCGGGCGTCAACGTCGAGCTCAGCCTTGGCTGGGCCCCGCAGGGGACCGTGTGGTGGGACGACATCACCCTGGAGGAGGCGCCGGCTCCGCCCGCCCGGTGGGTGCGGGTCGGGACCGTCTCCCTGCATCCCCGGGACAACCCGGACAACCTGGGCGCCTTCCTGAAGGCGATCGATGAGGTCGCGAAGGACAAGCCGGACATCGTGTGCCTGGGCGAGGAGATCCTCCTCGAGGGGAATTCGAGAACCTATGCCGGCGCGGCGGAGCCGATTCCCGGGCCGAGCACGAGCCGCCTCGGCGAAAGGGCCCGCAGGTACGCGATGTACATCGTGGCGGGGCTCACCGAGCGGGACGGCCCGGCCGTCTACAACACCGCCGTGCTGATCGACCGCCACGGGAGCGTGGCCGGCAAGTATCGGAAGGTGTACCTGCCCCGGGAGGAGATCGAGGGAGGGCTCACGCCGGGCCAGGTCCTCCCCGTATTCGAGACCGACTTCGGGAGGATAGGGATGATGATCTGCTGGGACAGCGAATACGTCGACCCCGCCCGCGCGCTGGCCCTCCGGGGCGCGGAGATCGTGTTCGTGCCGGCCGCGGGCGGCTATCTGACGCTGCTCAGGGCCCGCGCCCTGGAGAACCACATCTACGTGGTGACGTCCGGTTTCGACGTCGAGTCGGCCATCATCAACCCGTTGGGCGATGTCCTTTTCGAGACGAAGGAGTCCGGCGCGCACAAGACGGTCTCCATAGACCTCGGGGACCGATTCCTGGATCCCTGGCTCGGCGACATGCGGGCCCGGCTTCACAAGGAGACGAGGCGCGACATCCCGGTTCCGGCGCCCGCGGACAGGTAGCCGGCGCCGGCGCGGGGCCGGATGAGGCCGCGCCGGGAAGGGCCGCGGCGCGCGGGCGGGCGCTCCGGCACCGAATGATTAGACTTGTCTCATTGGGTGTTTTAATATTGCCATGCGCCCCATGATTTCCCCCTTCGCACGCCGTTTCGCACTCGTCGCCGCCCTCGCCCTCGCGGCCGCCGTCGCGCCCCGGGCGAGCGCACAGGCCGCACGCTATTCCTCGGAGTCGGCCGCGATGGGCCCCGGGGGGTTCGTCATGAACTTCTGCGTCCTGTGGACGTGCGACGACGACCCGCGGGGGACGACGAGCGCGCCCGGGAGGATCGACCTGGTCGACGCGGGAGGAAGCCTGGTGGGACAGCTGCTCGCGACGGCGTCCGGCGGCAGGGCGTCGGTCACCGTCAGCGGCGCCGGCGCCACCTCGAACCTGTCCGCGTCGATCCACCTCTACGGCGCCGACGGCACGCCGGCCGACGGGATCGTGAGCGGGACCTGGACGCTCCCCGATCTCGGCCCCGGGCTCTACACGTTCCGGTTCTGGTTCAGCCAGAGCTCCGTCGCGAGGAACCCGGCGAGCACCATCTCGACGGACACCCTGAACGCCGGGGGCGGCGGCCCGGTGGGCGGGGCTCCGGCGCCGCCCCCGGAGGTGACCGTGCTGGCCCCGGCGACGGCCACGGCCTTCCAGCGGGTGGGGATCGGCGCCGCCGCATCGGTCCCGCCAGGCGGCAACCCGCTGGCGTCCGTCGTGATCGACGTCTCCCTGGACAGCGGGAGCACGTGGGTCCGGATCGACTCGGACTCCAGCCCCTCGAGCCCCGCCGATTCCGAAAGCGCGCCGTACGCCTTCGGCGCTGCCGGCACCGCGACGCTCAGGGCCACCGCGACCGACACCGCCGGGCTTGTCGGATCGGCCCAGGCCACGCTTCCGGTCGGGAAGGCGAACCAGGCAGCGGTCGTGATTACGCCCTCGAGCGCCGCGGTCACGCCGGGCCAGAGCGTCGCCTTCACGGCGTCGGGCGGCGCCACGGGCAACTACGTCTTCGGGGGCGCGGCCTCGGGCCCCGGGCCCTCGCAGACGGTCGCGTTCCCAGCGCCCGGCACCTACGCGGTCACGGTGTTCGACGCCGGAGACGCAGACTACAACCCGTCGGCCACCGCGTCGGCGCCGGTCTCGGTGCGGGCTCCGTTCTTCACGCTGTCCGTCTCGGCGACCGCCGGCGGCTCGGCGTCCGGGGGCGGCAGCTACCCCCCGAACGCCCAGGCGACCGCCTCGGCCGCCCCCGGCCCGGGCAACACCTTTGCCGGCTGGACGGGGGACGCGACGGGCTCCGCCCCGACCGTCTCGGTCCTCATGGACTCGAACAAGTCGATCGTGGCCCACTTCACCGCCCTGCTCCCGCAGACGATCTCCTTTGCGCCCCCGACCTCGGTGACGACCCGGTCACCGCCCTTCCCTCTCGTCGCGACCGCCTCGAGCGGCCTTCCCGTGTCGTTCGCGCTCGACGCCGGCCCGGTCGGCCTTGCCCACGGCGTGGTGACGCCGTCGGGATCCCCCGGCGAGGCCACGGTCACGGCGACGCAGCCCGGCAACGCGGTGTACCTCGCCGCGCAGCCCGTCGTCGCCTCGTTCGCCATCGGCCCGCCGCCGCCGGGGGTCGTGCTCGAGGACGACTCGGCGTCGACAAAGCGGTCGGACCGAGTGACCCGGACCACCAGCTTCAGGTGCGGCCCTCCGGACTGACTGGGGCGGCCCCGGCACGCTTGCGCCGCTCGCGCCCGCGCTGTTTCCTGAGCGAAACCTCCCGTGGCAAAGCCATCGCAGATCAGGGCGTTCAGGCTCACGAAGATTGCCGACAACGCCGACCGCTTCAGCGGCTTCGCCCCGTACGTCGCCTCGGTGAACGACGCTGGGACGGTGGCGTTCCAGGCCGGCCTTCGCGCCGGCGGCAGCGGGGTCTTCACCGGCGACGGCGGACCGGCCCCGGCGCGCGCCGCGGCGGCCGCCGGCGTCCTCCGAAGCGTCGAGAGCCACCCCGATATTAACAGTGGCGGCGCGCTCGGCTTCTACGCCAGCCTGAGTTCCGGCGGACAGGGGGCCCTCCTGGCCGCCGGCGGGGCGCTCGTCACCGTCGCCAGCGACGGCGCGCGGTTCCGGGGCATCGGGCCGCTCGGCCCGACCATGAACGACGAGGGGATGATGGCGTTCCGGGCGGATTTAAGGCCGGGCGGCGCCGGCGTCTTCACCGGGAACGGCGGGCCGATCGCCACCATCGCCGACACCAGCGGCCCGTTCAGCGCCTTCCACGGGCTCCCCGTCATCAATCGCGAGGACGCCGTGGTGTTCCGGGCGGACCTCGCACGGGGAGGCCAGGGCATCTACACGGGCCGCGGCGGGCCCGTCACGGCGATCGCCGAGACCGGGGACATTTTCGCAGACCTGGCGCTCTTCCCGGCCATCAACGACGAGGGCACAGTGGCGTTTGCCGCCACCCTCAGGTCGGGGAGGGCCGGCATCTTCGCCGCGGACTCCCGCGGGACGAGGCCCCTGGTCGAGGCGGACGGGCAGTTCGAGAGCTTCCGCGGCGCCCTCATCAACCGCGCGGGACTGGCCGCGTTCATCGCGACGCCAAGGGGCGGAAGACTCGGCGTCTTCGGCGGGCCGGACCCGGCGGCGGGAAGGATAGTCTGCCTAGGGGATCCCCTTCTCGGCTCCACGGTGACGGACCTGGCCCTCAATCCCGTGTCGGTGAACGAGGCGGCGCAGGTGTCTGTCCGGGTCGCCCTGGCGGACGGGCGGGAGGCGATTCTCAGGGTCGATCCCGTCGCCTGACACGCGCGACGGCGGGCGCGTCAGTGCCCGGCAGGCCCCTGCTTCGGCTGCAGCATGCTCCAGTCCTGGTCCGGGAACTTCGCCTTGAAGCCCGCGGTCAGCCGGGCTTTCTCGGCCTGGTAGGCGGCCCCGTCGTGCTGAAGCTGGGCGGCGCGCTCCGCCACGCGGGCGACCTGGGCACCGATGCCGAAAGGCTCGGCCTCCCGCACCGAGACCGCCCCGGCAACCTCCTTCAGTCCGGCGGCGACGGCCCCGGCGGCATCCTCCTGCCCGCCCCCGGCGGCCCCCCCGATCGCTGAGCTGAAGACACGGACGAGCATTTCGTCCACACGGTCGACCGTCTTGCGGTGCACGAGCGCGGTCTGGTTGAGGTCGGCGAGGCTGCGCACCTCCGAGAAGAAGTCGCGCTGCTGGTCCAGCAGCTGCACCTGCAGGGTCATGGCCTGTACACCCGCAGGGTCGACGCCGGCCGCGTTCAACGAGCCAATGCCGTCCAGCGCCTGGCTGTACAGCTGGGACAGGGCCCGGCAGCGCTCCGTGACCGCCCCGTAGTACTGGTTGACGTACAGGGGGAAGATGCGCGTCATGCCTTCGAAGACGCGCCTCTGGTCCTCCGTCGGGCTCGGAGGAAGGACAGGCCGGCTGGGCGCCTCTATTTTCTTCAGGTCCCCAATCTCGCCGGCGAGCTTTGTCGAGAACGCCTCGCAATCGCGCAGGTAGGCGTTGGTGGCCGGCCCCTTGTTCTGGGAGCACGCGGCAAGCAAGCCGCAAACGAAGGCGCACGACGCGAGGGGCCAACGGGTGGAGCGCACGTGATGTAGGTAGCGCATCCCGGGTGCCTGAGCGAACAAAAAAGTCCCCTGTTTGCGGGTCCGCGGGCCTCCTCCCGCGGGGCGGCGCCCCGTTCAATGGCCGGCGCGCGCCATCAACTCGATTACGGGCTCCACGTCGTGGACCTAGCCAGGGACCGTCCTGGATTTTGCCGTGCTCCGGGCACGCAGGTCAAAAGCCCAGGCGGCCGGGTGGCATCCTACTCTGTTGGCCGATTGTTACACGCCCGCGCGAGTTTGAACGAGTATCCCACCGCCGCATCACTGAGCCCGGCTTCGTCGGCTCCCGGAGTCCCGCCGACCGAGGAGTAGAGGGCCGGGGCGGCTTCGTTATTCCGATCCGTCAGCGTCCACGAGACGGCACACCGGTGGCTGCGTCCCGCTTCAAACCATGCCTTCATTACAGCCCGGCCCAAGCCACGACGACGGTGCGTTGGGGCAACCGCCACCTCGTTGATCCACAATTCCGGCTGCTTGTCCGGATGGACATAATGGACCCCCGATGCGAAACCGACGACCAACCCGTCATCGATGGCAACAGCTATATGATGGCGAGGGTCGTCAAGAAACTCCGTCGCTAGCTCCGGGTCGATCGGGTTATCGAACACTTCCGCAGCGACGTTCATCAAGATGCGGTCATCGCCGCGGCATAGGACCTTGATTTCGATTGGCATGGTGTTCCTTCGCCGAAATTTACAGTGGCTCTTACGTCAATTCAATTCAGGGCACCCCCGGCGGCGGCCGCCGAGCATTAGTCTTGCCGGCGCCTTTCACCAGGGACTTATGTCGCGAAGACCAAACATCCCGTGGCCTCCTTCACGACCGGCCGAGCGGCGCCAATATATCTCTACGGCATGATCGTGTATTCGACGATCCACCGCCTGGGCGGGGATTACCCCGAGGCCGACGGCTACGCGGAGATCGCTGAGACCCACCGCGTGCCCGGCGGCGAGACGGGCAACGCGGCCCTTGTACTTGCCCGCTGGGGCCACCGGGTGAAGGTGGGAGGCCCGTTCCTTGGGCGCGAGACGCGCGACGGCGTGGCCCCTTTCCTCGGGCGGCGCGGGATCGACTGCTCGGGGCTCCACTACGACGAGGGGTTCGAAGGGGTTTGCGACCTGGTGCTGGTAGGCGGAACGACACGGACCGTGTTCGGCGCGTTCGGCCGGTACTTTCGCGGCCCGAGGCGCTGGTCCCCGCCCGACGAGGGTGCCATCGCCGCCGCGGACATCGTGGGCGTGGACCCCTTCTTCGGCGCGGAGTCGGGGCGTGCGGCGGAGATCTGCGCGGAAATGGGAAAGCCCTGGGTGACGATCGATTGCCCTCCCGACAGCCCGCTGCACCGCCAGTCCGCGGCCACCATCGTCTCGGGCGAGTACCTGCGCGGCGAGTTTCCCGGCCAGGATGCGCGCCAGGTGCTTCGCCGCTACTCGGCCGCCGGCCGCGGCCTGGTTGTCCTGACCTCTGGCGCGCGCGAGATCCTCTACGCCAGGGGGGATGGGGAGGTCCGTAGCCAGGCGCCGTACCCGGTCGCGGTCAAGAGCACCCTCGGGGCCGGGGACACGTTTCGGGCGGGCGTCATCCACGGGATCATAAGCGGCATGGACGACACGCAGACCGTGCAGTTCGCCGCAGCAACGGCGGCCATGGTCTGCACGCGCTTCCCCATGGCCCTCGACCCGCCCGGCCTGGACGACATCGCGGCGCTCATCGCCGGGCGCCAGCCCTGAGCGCTCCGCGGCCGGCTTACTGAGGCATGTCGAGCTGGAAGACGACAGGCACCTGCATGCGGGTATAGACGGCGTGGCCGTTCTTCCAGCCCGGCTTGAACTTCCACTTGCCCACCGCGGCGCAGGCGGCCCCCCCGAATTCAGGCCGGTCGGACCGGACGGACACCGCGTTCCTAACGTTCCCGCTGGGATCGACGATGAACTCGACCAGGGCCTCCCCGGTGATCCCGTCCTGCCTCAGGCTGTAGGGGTAGTCGGGGCGCGCCTGGTAGATCGGAATGGGCGTCTTGTCCAACTTGGTGAAGTCGAAGATCTCAACACCGCCCCCGCCGCCATTGCCGCCCTGGGGGATCACTGCCGTGTCCTTGAAATCGTTTATGGGCCGGGGAGGCTCGACCGGCTGGGTGAAGCTGTCCTTGGGCGGAACCGGCCTGGGCACGTCCTCCTGCGACGGCGCGGTGATTGGGTCCTTGGGCTTGGGCTTCGAGTCGTCCGTGATGGGCTTGTCGACCGGATCAGGATCGACGGGTGGAGGTGTCACGACGACGATGGGAGGCGGCCTCTTCGGTGGGATAATGATGATGGTGCCGGTAATTTGGCCGATCACGGCGATCGCGACGATGGACGCCACCGTGGTGAGGGCTCCGATAATCAAGTTTCGACGGTTCATGTGGTTCCTTTGTCGAGGGTTTCCTTGCTCTCTGGGAGAGGATCGAGGGGCGGGCTCACATCGGGGCATTGGCTGAGGCCGGCCCCTTCTCGCCGGCGCGGGGCTCCGCCGCGGCCCGCCCCGAGGACAACGCCGTGATCGCGCCGACCACAAGCATCGCGAGGAGGCCGAACCGGAGGCTGGCGAACGGGAAGCTGCCGACGGACAGCCGGAGCTCGAGCGGCGCGCCCCCGTTGACCTGAAGGCTGCGCGTGAATGTGAGCACGCGGCCGCGCTCCGGCAGGGTCACGTCGATCGCGCCGGGTGCGGGCTCGGCGGCCAGCTGCTGGTCCACGAGCCGGGCCGCGATGCCGTGCAGCGCCGCGTTCTCCTCCTCCGTGTTGCCCATAAGGAGCTGGTCGACCTGCTGGGGATCGAAGTTGACCTTGCCGCGCATGAACGGGTTGAGGCTGGCGGCCTGCTCCAGCTGCTCGTTGCGCGCCGCCTCCACCCGGTTGTCGAGGTAGAGCCGCTGCCGGCGGGTGTTGAGGCCGAGGATCGTCTGCTGGGTCCGGAGGTTGCGCAGCTGCACGCGCGCGTCCTCGTTCGAGGCCTCGTCGAGCTGTGCGTTCGAGGCGCGGCTGAGCATCTCGCCGGCCCTCTGCTGGTCGCCGCTCTGCAGGAAGGAGTCCGCCTGTGCGAGCATGGCGACCGCCTTCTGCGCGTCCGCCGACCGCCTCGACTCGACGAGCTTCCTGTACTGCTCGATGCCGAACATCCCGGCGGCGCGCTCGTCTCGAAGCAGCAGGTCGCCCCGGTAGCGCCCGAGGGTGTAGCCCGGCGGCATCACGACGCGCCACGTCACGTTCTCCAGGGGCACGCTGAGGCTCGGGCCCGCGAGCTCCACCGGCCCGCTGCCGGAGCCGGAGGCCGAGTAGACGAGCCGGACGGTGGCCGAGCGGTCCGCGTCGGTGTTCGCCGCGACGTGGAACAGGTATGCGTCGCCCTCGCGCACGACCGAGGCCCCCTCGCCGTTGACAATCGTGTTGAACAGGCGCGCGCCCCCGGGGAGGCGCACCCGCAGCGTTCCCTTCTCCTGCACGTCGACCTTGAGCTCGACCGAGGTGAGGGACGCCCCCTCAGGGGAGAAGACGGTCGCCAGGTCGGCCTGGGTGACGCGAAGCTTGAGGGCCTCGGCGATATCGTGCCGGCGCACCGTCACGGCGAGCGCGCCCTCGGGCTCCGCCACGCGGAAGCAGAGGGCCGGGACGCTTCTGTCCGAACGCGCCTGCAGGCCTGGCGCCACCGCGCCCCAGTCCGCCCGCGCCCAGCCCCGCGGCAGGGTGTCCGCCTCGAGCTCGAGCCGGCCGCCTCCCCGGATCGCGACAAACTCGGCGGCCTGGCGCGCCCCTGGGAATTCCGGAGGCATGACCATCTCGGGGCCCGACGCGCCCGCGGCCGGCCCCTGGAACTCGATCTGCGCGTCGGTCTCCCCGGCGATGCCGCGCTGGAAGCGGACCTCCCAGAGGTCCGGGGAGCCCGCTACCCGGACCATGTCGCTCACCGCCGGGCCCGAGGCCCGCACGGTCTTGGCGCGCTCCTCGCCGATGCCGGGGATCCTGACCCTGAGCTGCTTCACCGCGGCGTTCTCGACATGGCACCGAATGCCGATCCGCGTGAGCGTCTGGCCCTCGCGCACGGTGACCTCCTGCAGAGCCTGCACGGTCACCCAGGGCTCGAGGGCCTCGATGCCGACGTGGAGCTCCCAATCGCCCTCGAGAAGGCGGAACGCGAGGGTTCCCGGCTGGAGCCCTCCTGCCGAGGCCGGATCGATCTGCGTCACCCGCGCCCTTTCGGCGGCCCGCAGCCGGAGGCCCTTGCCAGGCACAAGGAGCGCCTCGCCCGTCTGCCTTCCGGCCTCGCGGATTGCGAGGCCCGGGACCGCCCACGCGTCCTGCGGCCGGGGGGCGGGCCCGGCAAGCGTGGCGGCGAACGTCGTTTCGCCGATCGTGCGGCCGCTAAGGTGCATCGTGACGACGCGCCGGGCACCCTCCTCGGCCTCGGTCCACTGGCTGAGGGCCGGCCCGCTCAGCGCCTCGAGCTCGAGGCCCTCCGGCAGCGGGAAACTGAGCTTGAAGAGCCCTGCCCGCGAAATCGACACGGCGAGGTCCACCGCCATCACCATGCGGTCGTCGTCGAGCGACAGCACCTGGCGGACCGTGACGCGCACCTCGGGCGCCACCGCCACGACCCTCATGTCCACCCGGCCCCCCCCCTCGCCGTAGCGCCAGACGTTCTGGATCGCGGCGAGCGGCTTGTCCTCGCGCGTGCGCGGCATGACGCCGGCGTCGAAATCCTGGATGTTCACCGGGGTTACCGAGGTGGCGGTGACCGCCTCCGACTGGGCGTCGCCGCCGAACGCGACCGCGATCGCGCCCACCTGCCCCACCGCGCCCTCGACCCGCAGCGGCTCAAGCGAGAGGGCGAAGGGAAGCGAGCCCGCTCCGAGCTGCGTCTCGACGTCGAACCTGAAGGCCTCGGCCTGGGCCGGCTCGACCGCCACGTGGAGGCGGTGCCTCTGCGGGTCGAAGCGCCACGCGCCCACCGGGCCCCGGACGACGTCGCCCACCGTGAGCCCCGCCGGCACATCCAGGTCGAGCTGGGACACCCGCCCCTGCACCGGCCGGATCGTGACGCGGGCGAACCCGTCGACCGCGCCCGGCCCGGGCACGTAGAGGTTGGCGGCCTCGGCATAGAACTTCGTCGCCTCCGCGGAGGTGTCGCGGCGCCTCGGCCTGGGCGTTATCACGGCCGCGCCCTGCGGCGCCAGGATGAGCGTCGCTCCGCTGCGGTCCTCGCCGAGCCCGGGCGTCGGGCGGATCTGCACGGCCATGGGGGACGTGAACTCCCAGCCCCCCTGGTCGAGTTCGAGCGTGATCCTCTGCGCCGCGGCCGGGCCGGTCGCCACCGCGATGCCCCGCGCCGGGTCGGGAACGGGCATCTCGAAATGGGCGCGGGCCGAGAGGGTGCCCTCCCGCTCGAGCGCGACGTAATAGGAGGTTTCCCCGTCGCGCTCCACCTTGCCGACCCTGAGCCCTTCGCCCGTGAAATCCGTGAGGATCGCCGGGGGCCTGAGCAGGAGGAAGCTGTCTCCGGGCGCACCCCTGACGGTCAGCTCGACGTCGCCGAAAAGCCGGTTGTTCCGGATCGCCCAGGTCTCGACCATCGACTGCGCGGCCTTCGCTCCCTCGCGCAGCCACGGGGCCCGCGCGGGACCCTCCTCGGCCCGGAGCGCGGGAGAGGCGCCCGCAGAGAGGCCCGCCGCGATCAGGATCGCGAGGGCCGCGGTGACCGCCGGCGCCCCGCGGCCGGCCTCGGGGTGCAGGCGCCCCTCGTCCGCCCGGCGCACCTCCTGCCAGCGCGCCACCCCGGGGACGAACATGCGAAGGAACACGGCGGCGCATGCAACCGCGAAGAAGGGCGCCGCCCCCCCATGCTGGGCGAGCAGCCCGGCGGAGAAGAGCGCCGCCGCGGCCGCGCCGCCGAGGCGGCACATCCGGGGGTGGCGCCTCGAGGCCGCGAGGGCCGCGAGCGAGACGCCAACCCCGGCCGCGGCCGCCGCCGCACCCCACCCCACCAGCAGCGCACGCCACTCGCTCACCTCGGACACCCGCACCGACACGCCCTCCGCCGGCGAGACCATGGATGATGCGTAGGTCAGCTCGTGATGGTCTGGGCGGCGGTTCGCCAGCGCGTCCGCGGCCAGCGCCGCGGCGCCCAGCATGGCAGCCGCGCAGCAGGCGAGCCCGGCCGCAGTCCGCCACCCGGAGCCCGAAAGCAGGAGAAGCGCCGCCAACGCAACGATTCCCAGGAACGCGGCGACCGCGTATGACCTGCGCCCCGAGATCCACTCGAAGCCGCTTTCCGTCAGTGCGGGGCCGACCAGGCTGGCAGTTCCGCCCCTGGGCACGAGCATGAGGCCGGGGTCGCCCCGCAGCGTCCATTCCGTGACCACCGTCGGCGCCATCGTCCTCGGCGCCGCAAGGTCCACGGTCGCGCCGGACGGGCCGGCCGCCTGGCCGAGGCGGAGCGCCACATGGACGGGCTCGTTCGGGTTCGAGCGCGCCGGGAGGGGTATGAGCGTCTGGCCGCCGTCGACCTGGGCGTTCGCCACCTCGTTGTCGACACGGGTCTCCCACAGGCTCATCCCCTCGGGCAGCACGACGCGCAGCGCCTTGCGCCCGTGCGTCTTCACAAAGTACTGCGCGTCGGTCACCACCTGCCCGTCGCGCGACACGTGGCTTGACAGCCTCGCGAAGTCGACGACCTGGTCCGCGGTCTCCGCCTGCGCGTACCACTCGACGCCCATCTCCAGCCTGAACGGCCGCGCCGTGTACTGGTAGACGGCCAGGGCCGGCGCGTTGCTGAGCAGCCGGAATTCGGTGGGCAGCTCCAAGGGGTCGAGCCTCAGCAGGCCGCCCTCTGCCCGGCGCAGGTCGAACTTCACCTGCAGCGGGCTCACCACCTCGATGAAGCCGCGCTCGGCCTGGACGCCCAGCGGGCGCACCTGGCCGGGCTCGATCGTGCCCCCGCGGGCGCTCATCGGCTGCTCGAACGTGACCAGCAGCGTCGCGGCGCCCAGCACCGGCTGGTGCAGCGATACGACCACCTGGTTGCCCTCCCGCCTCCAGTCGTGGCGCACGTTCTGGCCGACGACGTCGATGTTTCCCACCGAAGGCGGGACCTCGATGCGCCACTCGCCGGCAGGCGCGCCGACCACGAAGTAGTTGAGGAGCACGCTGCCGTATACGATGCCCTCCTTGATCGAGTACAGGTGGAACACGTCGGCCTGGACGCTCTGGCCGAGGGCCTCGACCCGCAGGTCCGCGGACCACTCGGGCCCGCGCAGCCGCCAGGCCTGCTGGAGCCCGGGCGTCTGCCTCGGGAAATAACTGATGGGCACCTCCGTCAGCTGGTCCAGGCGGGAGGGCGCGATCCGGTAGCCCGGCGCCGACACGGCGCCGACCTGGCCCCGGACCGACTTCGCCCCGGGGAACCTGATGGGCCGCAGCCGCCAGTCGCCCGCGGCCGCCTGCTGGCTCTTCTCGAGGCGCACCTGCAGCAGCTGGCGGCCCTCGACCGCGCGCGCGAAGAGCACCTTCAGGGTCCTGTAGCCGCCCGCCGCCGTCGTCTCGGCGGCGTAGTCGGAGACGTCGGTCCCCTCGATCGAGGTCGCGGTGTAGTCGTCGGGGATCTGGATGGACCAGTCGCGCAGCGGCGCCTCGCGCACGTCCAGCTCGAGGCTCGCGCTGATGACGCGGTCGGTCTCGGACAGCTCGTAGGTCGCTATCTCGGACACCCCCACCTCCGGCTGGATCTCGGTCGCGACAACTCGGTAGCTGTAGCCCGACCCTGGGAAGCGGTACACGAAGACCTGGCGCGCCCCCTCCTCGGCGGCAGGCCCAGGGTACTGCGAAGGCGCAAGCTGCATCATCCCCGACGCGTCGGCCACCTCGAGGCGCACGGCCCCGCTGTTGGCGACGCGCACGAACCCGGAATGCCGGACGACGCCCTCGGGGACCAGGCGCATCGGCTCCGCGCGCACGGGAAACCCGCCGAGCTCGGCCTGGCTGCTCACCGTGAGCGAGCCCTCGGCCTCGATCGGCCTGCTGAACCTGACCTCCAGAACCCGCGCCTGCCCGTCGGGGACAACCTTCCACCCGACGACGTTCGTCCCGGCGACGCCGAGGATCTCCCCGGGGCCCTCGAGCCGGCACCTGACGCCGGGGAGCTTCCCCTGGAGGACGCGCAGCGTCAGGCGCGAGGACTGGCGCAGCAGCCCCGCCCCGACGCGCACGTCGGTCTGCTCCGAGCTCGTGAAGGCCAGCGCGCCCAGCTCGGCCGCGCGCGTGGGCTTCCAGGACAGGGACGCCGAGCCGTCCGCCGGCAGGAAGCCCTGCCACGCGCCCCGTGAGAGGTTGGGAACGATCGGCGAGCCGCGGTTGAACTCGACCTCCGTCCCCAGGCCCTCCAGGCGCACCGGGACGGCGGAACCGGCCGGCATCGAGAAATCGATCGTCCGCCAGTCGCCTCGCTCGCGCACCTGGGCGGCAAATGCCAGGTCGACCTGCGCGACGCCCGCGCGCTCGGCCACCAGGTCGTATCCGAAGCGGCCGCCCTCGAGGGCGACGAGCTCCGCGTGCCATCCGTCGCCCGCGGTCCCGTCGCTCAGCGCGGCGCGGCCGGAGAGCACCCTGAGCCTGGCCCCCGCCTTTGCCGAGCGCAGCTGGCCCCGCAGCCGGAAGTCCACGCCGGCGCCGGTCCCGGAGACCGTCCCGGCAAGCTGTGCCCCGACCAGGTCCGCGTCGGCCGGACCCGCGCCGCGGCGCTCGAGGGCCGCCTCGATCCGGCCCTCGCCGGTCGAGACGAACTGGGTCGCCCCACCCGCGCCGTTCCTGTCGCCGAGGGCCACCAGACCCGTCACGGACGTGACGCGGAGGTCGACGTCCGGATCGGCCACGAGGCTGATGTTGGAGACGAACCCGACCGCGTCGCCCGGGGCGGCGATGAGGACCGCCGTTGCGCCCGGCACCGCCGGCCTCTGCAGCCGCGTGCGCACGACGAGGTCGAGGTCCCGCGGACCGGCGGCTCCGTCGGAAAGCGATGGGCGAATGTCGAGGAGCCTCTTGCCGGAGGCCTGCCGCACGGACCAGTCGCGCAGGCCCGCGCCGGACACCTCGGTCACGTCGCCGTCGCCCGACAGGCCCAGCGAGAGCGCCTCCGGGCGCCCCTGGACGACGTGAAGCCTCAGCCGCATCTCGCCCGCGATCTCGTCCGTGCCGAGGCGCACGGACTCGTCGACGGCCGCCGTGAAGAAGAGCGGCACCGGAGCCGGCACCCCCTTTGCCTCCACCAAGATCCGCCCGCCCTCCGGCGTCAGGCCCGCGGAGACGCGCGCCCCGTCGGGCTCTGGGTCTGCGGCACTCAGGGCGGCGGCGCCCCCCAGGGCCGAGAGCGCCAGAAGGACGATGCGCCGCGGGGCGCCCCCGGTCTTTGAAGTTGCATTCATGTGAAATCCCTCGGTTGGAAATTGGCCGCCCCTCACTCCATGTGCATGCGACGCATCCGCTCGTACATCGCGGCGAGCTCCTGAACCCGCGCCTCCTGGGCATAGTGGCTGCGAAGGGCGTTCACGACGGGGGCCAGCGGGGCGAGCCTTATGGACTCGGCCCTCGCGCCGCCCCGCAGCTTCTCGGCCAGGAACGCGGCCGTCCCGGCCAGCTGCATCGTCGGCGTCGCCCGGTCGAACGCCGGCACGTACGGGTCGTACGGCAGCGTCCACGAGCGCTCCACCATGGCGCCCGCCGCCGTGTCGCGGAAGCGCACGTAGACCTCCCCCAGCTCGCCCTCGCCCTGCGGAAGCGCCTCGACCTCGTACAGCGCCACCGCGGCCTCGCCGGCCGCGAGGGCCGCCGCCCCGACCTTGTCGTCGCGGAAGTCCTCGGTCCTGAGCCTGTGCCGCTCGAATCCGATCAGCCGGTAGTTGCCCACCCTCGCGGCGTTGAACCGCACCTGGACCTTGACGTTCTCGGCCGCCGGACGGAGCGCCCCGGCGAGCTGCCGGGCGAAGCCGGCGTCGGCGGCCTCGGGAGTATCCAGCACGTAGTAGCGCCCCGAGCCCTTGCGCGTCAGCGCCTCGAGGACCGAGTCGTCGATCCCGTTCGTCCCGACGCCGCAGGCGTCGAATGAAAGGCCCCTCTGGCGAAGCGCCTCCACCCTCGCGGCCAGGTGCGCCGGGTCTGCGTCGCCGAGGTTGGCCGCGCCGTCGGTCAGGAGGACGATCCGGTTCTGCGCGCCGGTCGCGAACTGGCGCAGCGCGAGCTCGCCGCCGAGCTTGATCGCCTCCTCGATGTTGGTACCCCCCTGCGCCGGCGTCCGGGCGATGACGTCGAGGAGCGTGCCGGCCCTGTCGCCGGGCACCTGGTCGGCGAGCAGGCGGGGCTGGCGGGCGAACCCGACCAGGGTCACCCGGTCGTCGCGCCCGAGCAGCGACACGAGAACCTGCATCGCCTTGCGCACGGCCGCCGCGCGGTCCTCGCGCTCCATGGAGCCCGAGGTGTCGAGGAGCACCGTCAGGCGCAGGGGTTCCGCAGCGCCGCGCCCGGTCGCGGGAACCGTCATGGCGATCCGCAGGAGGTTGCGCTGCTGCATCGTCGGGTCGGCCGACTGCTCGGTCCTGCACGAGATCTTCTCCACCATCGACGGGGCCGGGTCGCCGTACCGGAACGCGTTGTAGAACTCCTCGGGGCGGATGCGGTCCGCCTCCGGCATCTCCCCGCGGGCCAGCGCCGCCTGCGCGATCCGGAACGACACGTCGCTCACGTGGAGCGAGAACGTCGAGACCGGCTCTCTTGATGCGCTCGTCTCCGCAGCGGCCTCGCCGTGCGCGGCAATCGCGGCCTGCCTCGGGGCGTTGACCTCGGCGTCGGAACCGCCCGGGGTCCCGCCGCCGGCTGCGCCGGCGAAAAGGCGCTTCTCAGCCTTTTCCGCCGCGTACTGGTCCTGGATGTCCGCGCCCGGCGCCGCGGGCGGCGCCTCCTGATTCCTCCCGCCCACGTCGTCCAGGAACTGCGCGGAAACCACCGAGTTCGCCGATGAGACGTCCTTGAGGTCGGCGCGCATGCGCGTGCCGGCCAGCGTGCTGCTAGCCTTGTAGCTTCCCTTGTCCTGGGGCGCGCCGGCCATGACCGGGGGGAGCACCGTCGGTTCGTCCGCCGCGGCGGCAAGCGAGCGGACGTTATCGACCGCCCCGCTGATGCCGTCGCTCGCGCCAGTAGCACCAAGGTGGCGCGAGGCCGCCGCGACCTGCTCCCGCGCATCCCTCTCCTGGGCCGCTAGGGAGGGCGCCGCCGCACCGGTGCCGATCTGGGAAAAGTCGAAGACGGGCGCGGTCCTTGTCTCGGCGACCGGCGCGCGCGCGGACGCCGCCTTCGCGTATGCGGCCGGCGGATTTGCCTGCGGCGCCTCCTCCTGCGTTACAACGGGCAGTTGGATCGCTACCTCGTTGCTGGGCTGACTCTCGGCTTCCTTTGCAAATTCCAGCGCCGCCGGCTGCGCCCTGCGGGCCTTCGCCTGCGATTCGTACCTGGACCGAACGACCACGGAGAGGAAGAGGCCGCACGTGAGGCATGCGGCGGCGGCGAGGATCCACCGCCGCTCGACGGTCTGCCTGCGCCGCAGCGCCGCAAGCGACGGGAACAGGGGTGCGTCCGACGCCGGGTCCGCCGCGGGACCCGAGGGCGCCCTGAGGGTCCGCATGAGCTCCGCCCGGCGATCCTTCGCGAGGCGCAACGGCTCACTGTCCGGCCGGACGGACTCCGCCAGCAGCTTGATCACGGCCTCGAGCCGCCTCTTCAGGTCCGCGAGCTCGGGCCTCTCCGCGGCCAGCCGCTCGAGCTCGGCCGCCTCCTCCGGGGAGGCCTCCCCTGCGACCCACGCCGTCATCCGCGCCTCCAGCTCGGCTGAAATCTTCCCCTGCGTCCCCGGATTGTTTTCGTCTTGGTTCATGGTGGCCTCCTATCCCTGGCTCCCCTCGATGCCCGCGCGCTGCAGGCCGTCCTGAAGCCCCTTCAGCAGGTGGTGTAGTCTGAAGCCCACGTTTCCAACGCTAAGGCCCGTCCTCCTGCTGATCTCCTGGTACTTGAGGTTCTCGAGGTACTTGAGCCGGACGAGGTTCCTGTCGTCCTCGGGCATCTCCGCCAGGAGCATGCGCACGGTCCCGATGGCCTCGCTGCGCCCGAGCAGGTCGCGGGGCAGGCTCTGGTCCTGCGCGGTCCGCTCCTCGTCAAGCTGCGTCTCGCGCGGACGGTCGCGCAGGTGGTTGAGCGCCAGGTTCCGGATGCTGCGGTACAGCCACCCGCGCGGGTTGTCCACCTGGCCCCAGATCCGGTGCAGTCTAAGGAACGCCTCCTGGACCAGTTCCTCGGCGACCATCCTCTGCCTTACGATCCCGATCGCGAAATGCAGCAGCGCGCTCTCCTCGGATTCAAAAAGCTCTGCGATGCTCTGAGGATTGAGTTTCATCACCTCAACACGCGCAGCCGCGTGATTTGAACACGCGGACGACCGCGCCGGTGCGCCTTCGAACATCAACGGCTCCAATGGGGCTTGATGGCGAGATAAACATGACTCCATCGATAGCTAAGGACACGCGGCCGGGGATATCCTTAGACGATTGCCGCCGGCCCGGCCGCGCCGCCCCGTTGTGTGGGCCGTTTCCAGCTGGCCATCAACCACTTGCGGTCCAGCTTGGCCTTCGCGGGATCCCGCCGTGCGGGGCCCGCGGCCCCCTCATCCTCCGGCCGCCAGCTTCTGCCTCAGGAGGTCCACGCTCTTCGCCGGATTGACCAGGTTCACGCGGCCGCTGCGGTCGCAGCCGGCCAGGATGAGCGCCTTTGCGGCCTCCGGCGTGAGCGCCTGGTCGAGCGCGAAGAGCTTTGCCGCGAGGTTGGTCACCTGGGGCGACGCCATCGAGGTGCCGCTGATCTTCAGGCGCCTGCCGCCGGGGATGTAGCTCTCCACCTCGAAGCCGTTGGCATGCACGTTGACCATGGGGCCGAAGCTCGAGAACGAGGTCTCCTCGCCGGCCTGGTCGACGGCGCCAACCGTAATCATGTTTGGAAGCTGGAATGACGACGGGACGAACTCGTCGAACTTGACGTTGTTGTCGCCGTTGCCGGCCGCCACGACGAACAGGATCCCCGGGGCGCCCTTGAGCGCCGCGAGAAGCCCGGCCGTGTCGACGTCGAAGATCTGGCGCGCCAGCTTCTTGCGCTCCTCGGCCGTGCCGCCGGCGCCGTTTGCCTCGAGCGCGTCCTCGATCTCCTTCAGCGATCCCCCCCAGCTCATGTTCACGACCCGGACGCCGTTCCCCTTGAAGTAGTCCACCGTCGCCTGGTAGGAGGCCGCGTCCCTGCGGGCCTGCTCCATGGTCGGCGTCTCCGGGACCAGGTGGTAGTCGAACGTCATCCGCCCGATGACGAGCCGGGCGAACGGGTTCCCGGCTAGGGCGATGCCGGTGACGTGCGTGCCGTGCGCCCAGTTCTCCACGAGGTCGAGGCTCTCGAGCGTGGGCCTCACCTGGTCGGGCTTCAGCCCGGACATGTACTTCTTGAGGTCGGCGGCCTCCGGGCTGTCCACCGAGGAGTCCAGGTCCAGGAACCCCTTCAGCCGGGCGATCGTCTCCGGCAGTTTCGCCTGCGCGTCGCCCAGAGGGAGCAGGAGCTCGGGCACCGGGTTGGCGTGCAGGTCGAACGCGATCCCGTGGCGGCCCGAGGAGTCCGTCACCAGGCGGTCCCTGTAGACGTCGGTGTCCACCCCGCTGTCCCAGATCCCGACCCGCACCGGGACGGCCCGGGCGTCGGGCGCCAGCGCCACGAGCCGCGGCGTCCAGCGGTCCGGCTTTACCACGCGGTGCGCCGCGACGACGCCCTCGAGCGCCGCGACGACCTGCGACTTGTACGGCAGGTAGTTGACGAGCTGGTTGCGCATGGCAACGAGCCTGCGCGCCACGGTCGCCGAGACCTCGCCCGTCTTGAGGGCCGCCGGGTCCATCTCCTGCTGCGCGAGGCCGACCAAGAGGGCCGCGCTTCGCACCTCGAAGCCGGCCTTGGCCTCCTTTATGTCGTCCTGGACGACGTCCCACGGGAGCCTGCGGACGGCCTCCGACAGCTCGGACTGGAGGGTGCCGGCGAATTCCTCGGGCCCCGCGTGCGCGAGGTGCGCCCTGACCCAGGCCTCGGCGACCAGGCCCGTGGTGAGCCTGAGGCTCGGCTTCTCCTCCATCGCCCTCAGCTCGCCTATCAGCCGCTCGCTCGCGCCGTAGTCGTTGGCGAGCAGCGCGAGGGACAGCTGCGTGGCCTTGTAGCCCTCGAGCGTGGTCCGGTCCTGGATGTCGTAGTTCCGGAGGTCCGACTCGATGTCCCGCCTGACCTCGGCGGCGAGGGCGTCGAACGCCGCCTGGTCCCCGAGGATCGCCGAGGGGGCCTCGGAAACCCTGTAGGTGTGGCGGGGGAGGTCGTCGGCCTTCTGGACGACCTTCCTTGTGGAGGCCGGCGCGGCGTAGGAGACCCGCCAGACGGTGTTGTTCCCGTCCTCGGTCACGAGCAGCGCGCCGTCGTGGGCGACGGCGACGCCGACCGGCCTCCCCCAGACGCTCCTGTTGTCGACCACGAAGCCGGTCAGGAAGTCGTCGTACTCGCCGGTCGCGACGCCGTTCTGGCGGCGCACGCGCACGACCTTGTAGCCGGTGCGCGTGCTCCGGTTCCACGAGCCGTGGAACGCCGCGAATATGTCGCCGCGGTACTCAGCGGGAAACGCCGAGACCCCCTCGGCCGCCGTGTAGAAGACCATCTCGAGGGACGCGGAGTGCGACTGCACCGGGACGTCGGGGACGACCGCGACGCCGGCCAGGTCGGGGCGCTCGCCGGCGTGGCGCGGATCCTCGTGGTTTCCCATGTAGTACCAAGGCCAGCCGTAGAAGCCTCCCTCCTTCAGGCGGGTGATGTAGTCGGGGACAAGGTCGTCGCCGAGGGCGTCCCTCTCGTTCGTCGATACCCACAGGTCGCCGGTCGCCTGGTCCACGGCCAGGCCCACGCCGTTGCGCACCCCCGTCGCGTAGGTGTGCAGCGGCTCGCGCCCCTCGGGGTCTGTCACGAGGATGTCGGCGCGGTTGGTCTCGGCACCCCATATCGAGCCCCGTCCGTGCTCGGCCTCCCAGGACCGGATCTCCGCCACGCTCCTGATGGGCAGGCCCTCCGCCACGTTCGATCCGGACCCGACCGAGATGAACATGCGCCGCCCGTCCGTGGCGAAGGCCACGTCGCGCGTCGTGTGTCCGCCCGTTCCGTCGCACAGGACCGGCACGACGGTCTGCGCCGCGCCCCGCGCCCTGAGGTCCCCGTTCCGGTAGGGGAACCGGACGACCGAGTTGTTGTTCGCCACGTACAGCCACTGGGGATCCTCCCCGGACGGATAGAACGCGACGCCGAACGGCCGGTCGAGGCCGTCGGCGAAGATCTCGTTCCTTGACGGGGCGCCCGCGCCGTCGTCGGCGCGCATCACGCGGACGCGGTTGGCGCGCGTCTCCGCGATGAAGATGTCGTGGTTCGGCGCCACCCTCAGGAGCCGCGGCCCCGACAGCCCGGAGGCGAACAGACGGACCGTGAATCCGGGAGGGACGGACAGGGCGGCGCCCTCCGGCTGGGCGACCACCTCAGGGCCGTTGCCCGCCGAGACGGTGCTGAACGGCGCCGGCAGCGCGGCGAGGTCGATCGAATGCTTGAGGCCCGGCGCGTCGTTGCGCCAGGAGCCGGGGTCGGCCGCCGCGGGCCTGGCGGGCGCCGGCGCCGCGCCCGCGGCCGCCGCCGCGCCTTCCGGCGCGGCCACCGTCTCCAGGTAGGCGATCAGGTCGAGGCGGTTCGCGGCGTAGGGGACGGCGGCGGGCATGGTCGTCCCGGGCACGACGGTGGTCGGGGCCGCCAGGAACGCCGCAAGCGTCGCGGGGCTCCACGTGATGCCCGAGTCGGCCATGGCCTTGGAGTAGTTGAAGTTGGGGACCGAGGCCGCCCGCCTGCCGACGACGCCGGCGAGGCTCGGGCCCTGCCCCGAGATCGGCGTGCTCCCGGGGCCGAGGACGGTCGAGTGGCACAGGGCGCAGCTCTGCTGGAAGAAGACCTTCCCCCTGGCGGGATCGCCGGCGGCCGGGTCCGCGGCCCTGGCGGCCGTACCGAGGATGGCGAGGATGAAGCCTGTTCTGGCGAGCGCGGGGGCGGGCGATTTCATGGGGAAGGGCGCCAATGTGGCCGGGAATGGGCGTTGCGCAACCCCGTCCCGGCGCCGGCCGCGTTTTTTTTGAATCGCCGGGTTCAAGGTTGCTTCTACCCCCCCGGGGTGGCTTAGCGGTCTCGCCTTTTCCGGCGCGCGGCCCAAGGTTCTCGGGCAATGTCGAAGGTCTACTTCTACTACTCGGCCATGAACGCCGGGAAGAGCACGGTGCTTCTGCAGTCGAGCTACAACTACCGGGAGCGCGGCATGCGCACGATGCTGTTCATGCCCGCGCTCGACACGCGCTCCGGCCCCGGGCGGATCGAGTCGCGAATCGGCCTCGCGTCGGACGCCATCGCCCTGCAGGCGGGAGACAACCTGCTCGACCGGGTGAACACGGCCCATTCCGAGCACCATGTCGCCTGCGTCCTCATAGACGAGGCGCAGTTCCTCACCCCCGCGCAGGTGGAGCAGGTGACCGACATCGCGGACATCCTGCGGATCCCCGTGCTGTGCTACGGCCTGCGCACCGACTTCCAGGGGCGCCTCTTCCCGGGCAGCGCGGGTCTGCTGGCCGTCGCCGACAACCTGATCGAGCTCAAGACCATCTGCCACTGCGGCCGCAAGGCCACCATGAACCTTCGCGTCGGGCCCGACGGCAAGGCGGTGAAGGTCGGCGCGCAGGTGGAGATCGGGGGCAACGACCGCTACGTGCCGATGTGCCGCAGGCACTTCAAGGAGGCGCTGGCCTCGGCCTGAGCCCCCCTGCGGGACGCGATCCGATCACGCCGCCGGGAATCGCATCTGGAATCGCGCCCCCCCGCCGGGCGCGTCGGCGACCGACGCGGTGCCCCCGTGGGCCTCGGCGACGGCGCGCACCAGCGTGAGGCCCAGGCCCCACCCGCGCTTCGAGCGGCTGGCGTCCCCCCTGTAGAGCCGGCGCCAGACCAAGTCGCGCTCCGCGGCGGGCACGCCCGGCCCGTTGTCGGTCACCGTCACGGTCACGGCGCCCGGCTCCGCCGAGGCGCCGACCGTGACGACGCCGCCCTCCGGCGTGTACTTTAGCGCATTGTCGACCAGGTTGGACAGGGCCTGCCCGAGGCGCACCGGGTCGCCGTCCATCGCCACGGGGGCCGGGACATCCAGGTTGATCCTGATGTTCCTCTGTTCGGCCACCTCCCGGTACAGGTCGGCGGCGCGCGACGCCAGCACCCCCAGGTCCACGCGCCCTCGGCGCAGGGCGAGCGCCCCGGCCTCGGCGGCCGAGACGTCGAGAAGCACCTCGAGCAGGTGCAGGGCCCGGTCCGTCTCGTCGACGCAGCCGGCCAGCGCCGAACGGGCCTCGGACGGGTCGCCGGTGTCGCTGAGGGCGAGCTCCGCCGTGCCCCGCAGGCGGGTCAGCGGCGTGCGCAGGTCGTGCGCGAGGTTGTCCAGCGTCTCGCGCAGGACGCGGACGTGGGTCGCGTTCTTGTCGAGGAGCGTGTTGAGCTGGCGGGCGAGAACCGCGAGCTCTCCGCTTCCCCCGGGCGCCGGGACGCGCGCGGACAGGTCGTCCTCATCCAGGATGCGGCGCGCCGTCTCGGCGACCTCGCGCAGCGGACGGGTGGCGCGCCAGGCGAGGAACGTGCCCGCCGTCAGAGACAGGAGGAGCGCGATAGCCCCGACGCCGGCAAAGGCGAGCCGCAGGGGCGCAAGAAGGACCGCGCGGCTGTCGGCGCTCCGCGCGACCTGGATCAGCCGGCCGTCGGGAAGGACGCGGGAGGCGACCGCAAAGTCGCGCTGCGCGTCCCGCGGGACGCGCACCGAGTGGATGTCCTGGGTCCTCCAGCCGCCCCAGCCGTCCGGGACAAGGCGCCGCTCCACCTGCGGGTCGACCCAGTCGGACGGGATCGTCGCGAAGACCGTTCCTCCGTCGGGGCCGAGCAGGCGCACGAAGAGGGAGCGCACGTCGGGGGAGGTGTCGGCGTCCAGGCTCTCGCGCACGGCGACGGCCCCGCCCAGCTCGTACGCGCGGGCGAGGTTCCCCGCCCTTAGCTCCACGGCCTCGCGCTCCCGCGCCTCGAGCGATCGGGCCAGCACCCAGTAGAGGGTGCCGAAGAGCGCGGCCGCCCCCGCGGCGAAGACCAGCGCGTAAACCGCGGCGAGCCGGATCGCCAGGGACTGGCGGAACCGCTCAAGCATGGGGCCGGAACACGTAGCCGACGCCCCGCAGCGTCTCGATCCGCGTGTGGTCCGGATCGATCTTGGCGCGCAGCCGGTGCATGACCACGTCCACGACGTTGGTCTGGGGGTCGAAGCTGTAGTCCCAGACGTGCTCGAGGATCTTCGTCTTGCTCACGGGGTGGCCGGCGTGGCGAAGGAGGAACGCCAGTAGGGAGAACTCCCTTGGCTGGAGCTCCACGGTCCTGCCCGCGCTCGTCACCTCGCGGGTCACCAGGTCGAGCGAGACGTCACCCGAGGTTATCCGGGTGGCGTCGGGGGCGTGCGTGGCCCGCCGGATGAGCGCCTGCACGCGGGCGAGCAGCTCCGAGAAGGCGAACGGCTTGGTCAGGTAGTCGTCGGCGCCGCTGTCGAGGCCCCTCACGCGGTCCTCGACCGCGCTCTTGGCGCTCAGGAACAGCACCGGGACCTGCCGGCGCGCCGCCCGCAGCCGCCGCACGACGCTGAGCCCGTCGAGGCCCGGCAGCATCACGTCGACTATCGCCACGTCGTAGCCGGTGCACTCCGCGAGGGCGAGGCCTGTCTCCCCGTCCGGGGCGTGGTCGACGGCGTATCCGGCCTGCTTCAGGCCGCGCACGACGAACGACGCGATCTTGGCGTCATCTTCCACGACGAGGGCGCGCATGGGTCCATTGTGCACGAAGGCCCTTTCCTTGCAAAGGTGGGATTGGCGCCGCCCCGAAAGGGGGACACCGGCCCGATTCCCGGCGCCGGTGCCCAATGTGCGGGCCTGTTCGGCCGGGGCCTCAGGAACCGGCGTCGGCGGAGCCCGTCTCGTCGACCACCACGTAGACGGTGCTGCCGTGCGACCAAAGCTTGACGAGCGTCTTCTTGCCGGTGGCGGCCGCGCTCAGGTCCACCGCAGCCTTCGCGGAATCGACCGGGTGCCGGTTGATCTCGAGGATCACGTCGCCCTCGCGCAGCCCCGCGCGGGCGGAGGCGGATCCCGGGTCGACGCTGGTGATGACCGCGCCGTGCAGCCGGTCGGGAAGGTTGAGGTCGCGCCGGGTTGCGGAGTCGATGTCGCCGACGCCGACGCCGTTCAGGACCCCCTGGTCGTCCGGGGCCGCCGCTGCCTGCTCGTCGCCGCCGCGCCCGTCCAGGGGCTTGCTGGCGGTGGTCGCCGTCAGCTGCTCGTGGCGGTCGTCGCGCAGGATGTCGAGCGTCACCTTAGTCCCGGGCGCGGTCTCGCCCACGGTGAGGCTCAGGTTGCCGGCGTTGTCGACAGGCTGCCCGTCTATGGAGGTTATGACGTCGCCGCTCCTGAGGCCGGCCTTCGCGCCGGGTCCGCTGGGCTGCACGTCGGTGACCAGCGCCCCGCCGTGGCTCCTGAGGCCGAACGAGTCGGCCAGGGTCGGGGTCAGGTCCTGGATCCCTATTCCCAGGTAGCCGCGCACGACCTTGCCGTGGGCGACCAGGTTGTCGACGACGTTGCCGACCAGGTCGGCCGGCACCGCGAGCCCGACCCCCTGGAATCCGCCGCTGCGGCTGAGGATCGCCGTGTTGATCCCGACCAGGCGCCCCTCGACGTCCACGAGCGCCCCGCCGGAGTTGCCCGGGTTGATCGCCGCGTCGGTCTGTATGAAGTCCTCGTAGGCCAGGCCGAGCCCGGCGCGCCGGCCGGTCGCGCTCACGATGCCGGTCGTCACGGTCTCACCGATGCCGAACGGGTTGCCTATCGCGAGCACGCGGTCGCCCACCTCGACCTTGCGGCTCGTGGTGAACGTGATGGCCGGCAGGTCGCCGGCCGAAACCTTGACCACGGCGATGTCGGTCTGGGGATCGCGGCCGACCACGCGGGCCTGCAGCTCGCGGCCGTCGGCAAGCGTGACGGTGACCTGCTTGGCGCCGTCGACGACGTGGTTGTTGGTGACGATGTAGCCGTCCGGGCTGACGATGACGCCCGAGCCGAGCCCGGTCTCCGGGGTGTCCGGGACGACCGGAAGGCGGTTGCCGAAAAACTGGCGGAAGAACGGGTCGTTCAGGCCGGGGAACGGGGAGCCTTCCCCGCCGTTCATCGAGACGTGCTTCGCGTTGATCTGGACCGTTATCTTGACGATGCTCGGGGCGACCCGCTTGACGACGCCCGCGAAGCTCGACGACTCTAGGGGCCCGCGGTTGACCGCCTGGTCGTCCCGCTTGAGGGCGAGGGCGTGGGTGGAGGGCTGGGCTGAGTCCACGGCGGCAAAGAGCCCCGCGGCGGCGAGTGCGCAGGCGGCGACGATCGCGGCGCGCCTGGGGAGATTGGAACGTGATGGGTTGTTCATGGTTTCCGCCAACGGTCGCACCCTCCCCTTTCCCGCGCCTTTCGGGAAAATGACAGAATTGTAATCCTGCGCGGCCGCCCCGGCCGCCGCTGCGCCCGGGCCGCCGCCTAGCGCAGCTGGTTGAGCAGGAACGTGAACGCCAGGGCGTTCGTGTAGGCCCGCTCCTTGTTGTTGGCCCCCGCGGAGTGCCCCCCCTCGATGTACTCGAAATAGAGCACGTCATGGTGCTGGGCCTCGAGCTCCGCCGCGAACTTGCGCGCGTGGCCGGGGTGCACCCGGTCGTCCCGCGTCGACGTGGTGATGAGGATCCGCGGGTACTTCGCGTCGGCGCGCGCATTCTGGTAGGGGGAGTACCTGCTGATGTAGGCCCAATCGGACGGCACGTCGGGGTCGCCGTACTCGCCCATCCAGCTGGCCCCGGCCGAGAGATGGCTGTATCGGCGCATGTCGAGGAGCGGCGACTGGCAGACGACGGCGCCGAAGAGGTCGGGCCTCTCCGTGAGCATGACTCCCATCAAGAGCCCGCCGTTGCTGCCCCCCATGATGCCGAGGTGCCTCGGCGTCGTGACCTTGCGGCTGACCAGGTCCTCTCCGATCGCGATGAAGTCGTCGTAGGCGCGCTGGCGGTTCTCCTTCACCGCGGCCTGGTGCCAGGCCGGGCCGAACTCCCCGCCCCCGCGTATGTTAGCGAGCACGAAGACGCCCCCGCGCTCCAGCCACGACGCCCCGATGCCCGCGCTGTAGGAGGGCGTCATCGAGATCTCGAATCCGCCGTAGCCGTAGAGGAGTGTCGGGGCCGAGCCGTCGGCCGGGAGGCCCTTGCGGCCCACCTGGAAGTACGGCACGCGCGTCCCGTCCTTTGACACCGCCTCGTGCTGCGTGACCTCGAGGCCCTCCGAGGAGAAGAACGACGGCAGCTGCTTCAGGAGGTCGCGGCCGGGACTGCCGACGGTCCCGAGGTAGTAGCTCGACGGCGTCAGGAAGTCGGTGACGCTCATGAAGTAGTCGTCGGACTCGGGCTCGGCCGGCTCGGCCTCGATCGTGCCGAATTCCGGCGCGGGAAGCGGCACGCGCGACCAAGAGCCGTCCGGCTGGGGCGTCAGGACGTAGAGCCGGTTGCGGACGTTATCGAGCTCGTTGACGATGATGTGGTGCAGCGTGGGGCCGTACTCCGCGAGCGCGACGCGGGGGCCCGGCCGGAAGAGCACGGCGAAGTCGCGGCCGCCGCCCAGGAACCTGTCCCAGGGGATCGCGATCAGCGCGCCCGAGGGGTAGGTCCTGCCCCCCACCGTCCAATCCGACCGCAGCGCCACGGTGAGCTGGTCGCGGAAGATGTCTATCGCCTTGTTGTTGAAGACGCCGAATTGCGCGTCGGCCGGCAGCTCGAGCCTGACCGGCCTTCCGCCCTCGACGATGAAGTACTCGGAGGTGAAGGCCGTGATCTCGCGCACGACGAACTCCCGGTGGAAGCCCGGCTCGTCCTGCACGAACGCCCCAGCGCTGACGTCCCCCTTCCCGCATTCGAAGACGACCGCCGCCTTGTCGAGCGGCGCCCCCCTCGTCCAGAGCTTGACGACGCGCGGGTAGCCCGAGTCGGTCATCGAGCCCGGGCCGAAGTCGGTGGCGAAGTAGACGCTGTCGCGGTCGCGCCAGGCCACATCGCTCTTCGCCTCGGCCAGCGCGAAGCCGTCCACGACAAACGCCTTCGCTCCGAGGTCGAACTCGCGCACGACGACGGCGTCGCCGCCGCCGCGCGAGAGGTGGACGAGGGCCCGCGTGTAGTCGGGATAGAGCAGCTGCGCGCCCTTCCACACCCAGTTCTCCTTCTCCTGCGCGGCAAGGGCGTCCAGGTCGAGCACCGCCTCCCAGGACGGGTCCTTCTTCCTGTACTCCGCCGGCGATGTGCGCCGCCAGATGCCGCGGACGTGCTGGGCGTCCTGCCAGAAGTTGTAGTAGTAGTCCCCGCGCTTCTCGACGTACGGGATCCTCTCCCTAGAGTCGTAGATCGCGAGCAGCCGGTCGTGGATCGCCTTGAAGTCGGGCGAGGCCTCGAGCTCGCGCTGCGAGACCGCGTCCTGGGCGCGCACCCACTCGAGCGCGCGGGCGCCGTCCACGTCCTCGAGCCACAGGTACGGGTCGCCGCCGGCCCCCTGGGCTAGGCAGATACGGGCGGACAGGAGGCCGAGCAGGGCCAGTGCGGGGGTTCTCATATTCAGACTTTCGGCGGGAGGTTCGCCGCTGGCAAGCCCGCGAGCGCAGCCAAACGCCGTTCGGCTTGCCCCGGCGCACAATGGCGCGCAACTTGTCCCGGCATGAGATTGCCCCTCTCAGGTTTCATGGCGCTCGCCCTCTTTGCCGGGCCCCTTTCGACCGGGTTCGCGGCAGAGGACGAGTACGGCGGGACCCCCCCGGGCTTCCACACGCTCAGGATCGGCGACCCGGCCCCCGACTTCTCGCTGCTCGGGATCGACGGCAGGACATACAGCCTGGCCGATTTCAGGGACTCCCCGTTCCTGATGGTGGTCTTCCTCTCGAACCACTGCCCGGCCTCGCACGCGGCCGAGACCCGGTTCATCCCGTTCGTCGCGTCGCTTAAGGGCAAGGGCGTGGCGGTCGTCGCGATAAACCCGAACAGCCTCGAGGGCCTGCGCATCGACGAGCTCGGGTACAGCAAGTACAGCGACAGCTACGAGGACATGAAGCTCTACGCCGGGGAGCGCGGCTTCAACTTCCCGTACCTCTACGACGGCGCCACCCAGCGGACGGCGATGGCGTACGGCTGCCTGTGCACGCCCCACCTCTTCGTCTTCGACCAGCAGCGGCGCCTGCGCTACAAGGGGCGCTTCGACGACTCGCAGACGCCCGACCCCGCCTCTGTGCACTCGACGGACGGAGCCAATGCCGTGGAGGCGCTCCTCGCCGGCCGGCCCGTGCCGGTGGAGGTCACGCGGCCCTTCGGCTGCTCGACGAAGTGGCTGACGAAGAAAGCGGAGGTGGCCGAGGGCAACGAGGAGTGGAGGAACATGCCGGTGTCCCTAGAGCCGATCGACGCGGCCGGGGTGGCGGCGCTCGCCCGCAACACGACGGGCAGGCTGCGCGTGGTCAACCTCTGGGCCACGTGGTGCGTGCCCTGCGTGGAGGAGTTCCCGGGCCTGGTCTCCATCGCGCGCCGCCTGAACAGCCGGGATTTCGAGCTGATAACGATCAGCGTCGACGACCCGAAGGACACGGACAAGGCGCTGCGCTTCCTCCAGAGGGAGCACGCAGCCGTGCCGCCCGGCTCGAGGGCGGCCCTGGACAAGGAGGGCCGGAAGACGAACAACTACCTCTACACCGGGCCGGCCGGCGACGCCCTCGCTCAGGCGCTGGATCCCCAGTGGCCCGGGGCCTACCCATACACGGTAGTGATCGCGCCCGGGGGCAAGGTCCTCGAGCGCTACAGCGGCGCGCTCGACGTGGCGCAGCTCCAGTCCAGGCTCATCGACACGCTGGGGATCTACTACAAGTAGCGCGGCGAGGCCGGCGCATCCCGCCCCGACACCGGTTACCGCCGTGACGACCCCCGAGACCCGCAGCCCCCCCGCGGTCCCGCATCCCGCCGCCGGAACCCGCCCCGGCCTGGCCCCATGACGCTGCAGTGGATCGACTGGCTGGCGATCGGCGCCTATGTCGTCGCGATCGCCGGGGCCAGCCTCCTGCTGTCGCGAAAGCCGAAGTCCTCGGAGGACTACTTCCTCGCGGGGCGCTCGCTTCGCTGGCCGTTCATCGGGGCCTCCCTCTTCGCGGCGAACATCTCGGCCGAGCACTTCGTCGGCCTGGCCGGAAGCGGGTACTCCGGCGGCATGGCGGTCGGGGGCTACGAGTGGTCCGCGGTGTTCTGCCTCGTCCCGCTCATCGCCCTGTTCCTGCCCTTCTACATCAGGAACAAGATCTTCACGGTGCCGGAGTTCCTCGAGCAGCGCTACGGCACGGGCATCCGCCTGTTCTTCTCCGGCTTCATGGTGGTCCTGTCGGTCCTGACAAAGGTCTCCGTCTCGCTTTGGGCCTCGTCGCTGGTCTTCTCGAGCCTGCTGGGCTGGAACCCGACGGCGGTGATCTGGGTGGTCGGGCTCGGCACCGCGCTCTACACGATGAAGGGCGGCCTGCGGATCGTCGTCTACACCGACGCCCTGCAGACGACCATCCTGCTCGTTGCCGCGGTGATCCTGACCGCGGTCGGGCTGGCGCACGTCGGGGGCTGGGGCGGCCTGCACGCGAAGCTGGCGCCTCAGATGTTCTCCATGGTGAGGCCCGCCACCGACCCGGACTACCCGTGGCCCGGGATGTTCTTCGGCGTGTTCCTGGCAGGCAGCTTCTACTGGTCGATGGACCAGGTGCTGGTCCAGAGGGCCTTCGCGGCCCGGGACCTCAACGAGGGCCGCAAGGGCGCGATCCTGTGCGGCTTCCTGAAGCTGACGACGCCGTTCCTGCTCGTCCTTCCGGGGCTGATCGCGAAGGCCATGTTCCCGAGCCTGCCCAAGGCCGACCAGGCCTACGGCGCCCTCCTGCAGCACATCATGCCAGCCGGGCTCCTCGGCCTGACGATCAGCGGCATCGGCGCCGCGCTGATGGGCCACATCAGCGCGACCTACAACTCGGTCTCGACCCTGTTCACCCGCGACTTCTTCCTGCGCTGGAGGCCCTCCGCGGGCCAGTCCCAGCAGATCCTCGTCGGGCGCGCCGTGGTCCTCTCGGTGTTCGTGCTGGGCTCGCTGTGGGCGCCGATGATCGGGCGCTTCGGGAACCTCTTCACGTACCTCCAGACAATCCAGGTGTACCTGATGCTCCCGTTCGCGGGGATCTTCTTCGCCGGCGTCCTGTGGCGGCGCACGACGTCCCAGGGGGTCGTCGCCTGCCTGTGCACCGCGGGCGTCGTCTGCCCGCTCCTGATGCTCAACGGCCAGCTCCACTTCCTGCCGTTCATGGAGGCGCCGCTCCTGAGGCCGTGGCTCCACTCGGCCATGCTCGCCTTCGCCGTCTCGATGGTCGCGCTCGTGGCCGTGAGCGTGTCCACGCGGCCCACCGCGGAGGCGAAGCTGGCCGTCACCACGGTGACCGACTGGCGGAGCCTCGTGGCGCCCGGGGCCGGGTCGGGCCTGCGCGACTACCGGCTGTGGCTGGCGGTCCTCCTGCTGACGACCGCCGGGCTGTGGTACTCGATGCGCTGAGGGAAATAAGAATGGCATTTCGACTTCAAACCGGGTGTTATCGAATCTCCGCCCCGAGCCCCCGAGAAGCCCCTGCGGCCCCACCTGGCTGCATCCCCAACCCATGACGCTGACCCCAGAACCAACGCCCCGGAACAACACCGCCGACAAACTAGGCCTTGTCGAGAAGCTGTCCTACGGACTGGGGGACCTGGCGTCCTGCCTGTACTGGCAGACGTTCATGATCTACCTGACGTTCTTCTACACGGACGTCTTCGGCATCAGCGCGCTGGCCGCCGGCACGATGATCGGCATAAGCCGCAGCACGGACGCCTTCTTCGACCCCGTCATGGGGATGCTGGCGGACCGCACCCGCACCCGCTGGGGCAAATTCCGGCCATTCTTCGTGTGGATGTGCGTGCCCATGGCCGTCCTGGGGGTGCTGACTTTCACGGTGCCGCACCTCGCGGGCAACGCGAAGCTCATCTGGGCCTACGTAACGTACAACGCCCTGATGCTGGTCTACACGGCGATCAACATCCCGTACACGGCGCTCATGGGAGTCATCACCACCAACCCCCTCGAGCGGACCACCCTTTCCTCCATCAAGTACGTCGGCGCCTTCGCCGGCGGCATGCTGATCGCCGCGACGCTGCTGCCCATGGCGAAGGTCGGCGGCTGGCTGGGCGCCCAGACGGTCGAGCGCGGCTGGCAGATGTGCTTCGTCATCTACGGAATTGCCGCGTGCCTGTGCTTCGTCACGATGTTCTTCACGACCCGCGAGAGGGTGGTCCCGCCGCAGAAGCAGAAGACATCGGTGTTCCGGGACCTCGAGGACCTGGTGACAAACGGGCCATGGCTCATCCTGGTCGCCTCGACGCTCGCGTTCATCCTCTACGTGGCGCTGCGCGGCAGCGTGACGGCGCACTACTTCAAGTACTACGTGGGCTCGCAGACCGTGACCCTGCCGTCGTTCCTCCCGAAGTCCATCGCGGGCACGCAGACCTGGGGGTGGGAAGGCCTCGTGTCCGTGTACAACACGAGCACCCAGCTGGCCTCCCTGGTCGGCGTCATCTTGATGCCGTTCGCGGCGCGGATCGCGGGCCGCAAGATGGCGTTCATGGTCCTCATGGTCATCGCGATCAGCTGCACCGCCTCCTTCTACTTCCTCAGGCCAGACCAGGTCCCGCTCATATTCGGCGTCAACCTGCTCGGCTCGATCACCGGCGGGCCGATCATCGCGCTCCTGATGACCATGTACGCCGACGCAGCGGACTACGGCGAATGGAAGAAGAGGCGGCGCGCCACGGGCCTAATCTTCTCGGCCTCGATCTTCTCGCAGAAGCAGGGATGGGCGATCGGCGCCTGGGTGGCGCTTGCCCTCATGAACAGCGTGGGCTTCGTCGCAAACACCGAACAGACGCCCCGCTCGCTCCACGGGCTCGTCTTGCTCATGAGCGTGCTGTCCGCCTCGATCGGAGTCGTCTCCATGGTCATCCTGATGTTCTACCCCCTCAACGAGCACAAGATGGCGGAAATCGAGGTCGAGCTTAAGCAGCGGCGCGCCGAGGCCGCCGCCGAGGCGCCGGCCTGACGCCGGCGGCTACGGCTTCCTGCGCAGGACGACGGCGGTGCCGTAGCAAAGCACCTCCACGGCCGCGCCCCGCGGCTCCACCGAGGACGCGTCGTAGCGCGCGCCGAGGACCGCGTTCGCCCCGGCCTGCTCGGCGTGCGCGATCATGGCCTCGTACGCCTGCTGGCGGGCCTGCTCGCACATCTCCGTGTACGCGCCGATCGTGCCGCCGATGATGTTCTTCAGGCCGCCGAGGATGCCCTGGCTGATCGTGGGCGAGCGCACGACGATCCCCCGGACGAGCCCCTTGTGCTCGGCCACCTCGTAGCCGTCTATTGTGAACGTTGTGGTGACTATCATGAGGCGGCGGGCGCCGGCGCGCCGCCGGGGCGCCCGCGCAGGATGCGCATGTGGAGGGCCGCGGCGGCCGCGCCCAGGGCGGCCCCGGAGAGGGCGTCCAGCGCCACGTGCTGGCGGATCGCGAGCGTCGAGTAGATGATCCCAATGCACCAGGCCCAGTTGAGCGCGCGCGCGAGGCCCCCGGCGTCCATCTCGCGCAGCAGGCGCCCGATCCAGAGCGCGCTGAACACGGCGAAGGCCACGTGCAGCGACGGGAACGCGTTGCCCGAGGCGTCCACCGCCTTAAGGAACGAGACCGGCCCGACCGGCGACGGATAGACCTCCGGCTTCGGAACCGTGGTCGGCCACAGGAAGAAGACCGCGAAGCCGGCCAGGCTGAGCGCGACCGCGGCGGCGGCGTAGGACCACATCTCCCGGCCCGTCCGAAGCAGCGCGGGCGCCAGCGGCGCATAGACCCAGAGCGACACGTAGAGGGCCAGGGCTGCCGGCTGGAACGGCACCAGCCGGTCCACGAAGGTTCGGGGCACGGTCGTCAGCGGGTAGCGCGGGTGGCCGAGCAGCCAGAAATACCCGATGAAGAACGCCGCCATGAACACGACCGTGCCCGCCATCTTGGTGAACCACCTGAAACGGATGCGCGACCAGGCCCGGCCGGGCCATCCGCTGGCCGGTGGGCGCTTCTCCGGGGAGTCCATGGGCGGGCTCAAAGTGCGCGCAGGATGATGCGCACGGGGGCGCGCACGGCGATCTTCTTCGTCGGGCGCCGCGGCACGGTGCGGTCCGCGCCCCGGGGAGTGCGCGGACAGGGAGCCCCGGGCGCGGCCAATTTGGCGCTTGACGGTAGCCTTGTTCAACGACACTACCTTTATACACCAAGGTAGCTTGTCCCGAAATCATGTCGAGCATCAACGAAAAGTTCACGCCCATCAGGAAGGGTCTGCTCGAGTTCCTCGTGCTCAAGATCGTCTCCGCGGACAAGGTCTACGTCGCGGACATCCTCCGGGAGCTGAGCGGCACGGAGTTCGCGACCCAGGAGGGGACGCTCTACCCCCTCCTGAGCAAGATGCGGCGCGAGGAGCTCGTGGACTACGAGTGGAAGGAGTCCGAGGCCGGCCCGCCGAGGAAGTACTATCAGCTCACGGCCAAGGGCCGCGAGCAGCTCCGCGAGATTTCCGAGTACTGGCAGCAGATCAGCGCAACCGTTAAGAGCCTCGGACAGAAGCCGGCACAATGACCTGAAGAACCACCCCGATATGAACAAGGTAATCATCATCAACCTGAACGGCAACGCCTACCAGCTTGAGGAGAACGGCTACGAGGCCCTGCGCGCGTACCTGGACAGCGCGGCCCGCCGGCTCGAGGGCAACCCCGACCGGGACGAGGTCATCGCCGACATCGAGCAGGCCATCGCCGACAAGTTCCGCGCGCTCATGGGGGCGAGCAAGACAGTCGTGGCGACCAGGGAGGTCGAGGGCGTGATCGCGGAAATGGGGCCGGTCGAGGACGCCTCGGACACCCCGGCGGCCGGCCCGAAGGGCGCAGCCGAGGCGCCCAGGGCCGCGCCGGATGCGGGCGCAGCCCCCGGGCCGGCGAGGCGCCTCTACCGGATAGACGACGGGGCCATGCTCGCCGGCGTCTGCAACGGCATCGGCGCGTACATGAACATCGACGTCACGATCGTGAGGATCGTCTTCGTCGCCCTGACCCTCGCGTACGGCGCGGGCGCCCTGTTCTACATCATTATGGCGATCCTCATCCCGTCGGCCGTCACGTCGGCCGAGAGGGCGGCCGCCAGCGGCGCCCCGTCCACGGCGCAGGAGTTCATCCGGCGCGCCCGGGCGGGGTACTACGAGGGCATGAAGACGTTCGGCGACAGGAGGGCGTACCGGGAGTGGAGGCGCAACTTCAAGAACGAGATGCGGGGATGGAAGCAGGACATGAAGCGGGAGATCCTGCAGAACAAGCGCCAGTGGGCCTGCAACTGGCACCGGCACTGGGGGGGCCGCCCGTACCCGTTCTTCGGATGGTGGTTCGCGGTGCCGTTCCTCAGGCTTCTCAGCGCCCTGGTCGCGGTCGTGTGCCTGTTCTCTCTGGTCTCGCTCCTGGCGACCGGCGCGGTCTTCGGGATCCTGCTGCCCGCCGGCATACCGGTCTGGGCCGGGCTCATCATCCTCATCGTCGCCTTCCAGATGATCGCCCTGCCGCTCAAGTTCATGCGCCACGCGATGTACTACGGCAGCGGATACGATCCCGTGTGCGCCGGCTGGCTGCACTTCTGGAACGCCGTCGCGGGGCTGGGGTTCATCGCAGTCGTCGTCTGGTTCGCGAGCCGCCACTCCGCCCAGGTGCACGAGGCCATCAGGAACCTGCCGCACGAGATCCACAGCGCCGTCGACTCGGTGAGGCGGTGGTGGGCGAGGCAGTGAGCCCGGCGGCTTGAAAATGCGCCGATGCGGGTCTTCCTTGCCGGAACCAAGGAAATGAAGGCGCTCATCGTCGCGCTCCTCTCGGCGGCCCCCCTCGGTGCGGCGGAGCCCGCCCCCGCGGCCTCCGTCGCGGGCCACCTCGGCCTGCAGATGTACAGCCTGCGCGTCCAGGCCATGCAGCAGGGCTGGCGCTCCGCGCTGGACGAGGCCGGCGCCCTCGGCTTCGGGTTCATCGAAGGAGGCGGGCCGCCAAATGGCCTCACGGCGCGGGAGTACGGCGCCCAGCTCTCGGACCGCCACCTGGTCCTGGTGAGCGAAGGATTCGCCTACGAGCAACTGCAGAGGGACCTCGACGGCGCCGTGGTCCTGGCGAAGGACCTCGACGTCCGTTACGTCATGGTCGCGTGGGTCCCGCACAAGGAAACCAGCCCGTTCACCGACGAGGACGCACGGAGGGCCGCGTCCGACTTCAACGCGTGGGGCGCAGCGTTCAGGGCCGCGGGGATAACCTTCGCCTACCATCCCCACGGCTACGAGTTCCGGCCCGACCCAGGCGGGGGCACCCCCTTCGACGTCCTGGTCCGCGCGACGAACCCCGAGTTCGTGTCCTTCGAGCTGGACGTCTTCTGGGCCGTGCACGCCGGCCAGGACCCGGCCTCGCTCCTCGCGAAGTACCCGGCCCGCTGGAGCCTGATGCACGTCAAGGACATCCGAAAGGGGGCGCCCACGGGGATCTACACCGGACACGCCCCGGGAACCGACGACGTGCCGGTCGGCACCGGCCAGGTCGACTGGCCCTCCGTCCTCAGGCAGGCCCGGGCCGTCGGCATCGAGTGGTACTTCATCGAGGACGAGTCGCCCACCCCGCTCCAGAACATCCCGCGGAGCGTCGCCTACATCAGGTCGCTCGGCCTCTAGAGCGGCGGCGGCGGTCAGGCCCGGGCACCGCGCCCCGGCTTCCAGTCGGCGGTGACGACCGAGGTGATGCCGCCCCGGCCCCTCCAGCTCGAGACGACCGTCAGCCTCCGCGGCCTTAGCGCGGCGCCGAGGTCGTCGCAGATCTTGTTCGTCACGGCCTCGAAGTAGATCCCCTCGTTTCGGAACGCGTGGAAGTACAGCTTCAGCGACTTGAGCTCGACGCACTTGGCGCCCGCCACGTAGCGCACGGTGATCGTCCCGAAGTCCGGGTGCCCCGTGACCGGGCAGACCGAGGTGAACTCGTGGTGCGTGTGCTCGATCACGTAGCCGCGCCCGGGCGCGGGGTTGGGGAAGGTGCGTAGGATGCTTGCGTCGGCCATGGCGGCGGGGCCCGGGTCCAACGCGAGACGATTGGAGCCGGGGGCGACTTTACGAGGCAAAACGGCGGCCGCGCACGGCTCCTAGCGCCGGCGCCGCGCTCGGGCCCCTGGAGGGGCCCCCTTCGCCCTCGCGACGGCCGCGCCGCCAATCGGGGGCAGGCTCACGGTCACGCTGTCGCGCACGTTGGACTGGTTCACGGACCGGTAGCTGATCGTCAGAGTCCCGGCCGCGCCCGTCATGTCCACGGTGATCGTGAGGTACCCGAAATCGACGTCCGGCGGGGTCACCAGCGTGTATTGGCCGATCGTCGTGCCCGCGGCGGGCGCGGCGGTCTGCGGCGCCGTGGCCGCGAAGCCCCCGCTTCCGGAGACGACGTAGGGGATCGCCCGGGCCAGGCCCGGCACGCTGCGCGAGAAACGCTGGTAGAGGTGCGCGTGGCCCGACAGGACGGCGTCGGGCCAGAGGCCCGCGGCCTTGCACGCCGTGTCGATGTCGTTCGCGAGGCCGACGGTGCCGCCGTGCAGGCTGTCGACGGACACCGGCGGGTGGTGCACGGCCACGAGGACAGCCTGCTGGCCGGCGTCGTGCGCCGGCTTGAGGCGAACGAGCTCCGCCTGGAGGAAGGCCAGCTGCTCGTCGGTCATCGACGGGTACGCCCCGCCCTGCGAGGAGATGACGCCCGGCCCGTCGAGCACGTTGCTGTAGAGGCCGATGATGGACACGAAGGGGGCGTCGAGCGTGAAGTAGACACCCGGCTGGGTCATCACGCTGCGCATGAGGCCGCCGGCGTCCGGCGAGGGCCCGGGCGCCGCGGCGCAGAAGTTGCGCAGGAAGGCCTGGAGCGTCGGCACCTGGGGCACGTCGGCGTTCGGGCCGAACACCATCCCGTCGTGGTTGCCCGGGATCGCGAAGATCGGCCGGTCGTAGCCCCGAAACGGCTCGTAGAACTGGTCGTAGTAGTACTGGCCCTCCCCGAAGTTGTAGACGATGTCGCCCAGGTGAAAGAAGAACGCCGGGGCGTCGGCCCCCCCCCTCGCCACGTCCGCGGCCATCGCGTCGGCGACGCTCCCCTCCTGGGCGATCGCGACCGCAGCCGTCTGCCCCGAGCTCACCTTGGCGGCGCCGGTGTCGCCGACGGCGTGGAACACGATCGCCTTCGCGGCCTGGATGCCTGCGACCATAGCCGGGCCGACGACGTCGGCAAGCTCCATGCTGGGCTGCGGCGTGCTCGGCGCCGGAACCGGCTGGATCTGCGTCTGGTGCGCCAGGTAATAGGGCGAGTTGTAGTAGGCGCTGCTCGTGTTATCGACCTGGAAGGTCGTCTCGTCCGTGCCGGGCACCGGGTTTGCGAACAGCCGCCCGCCCGCCCCCACCAGGTTGGACGAGGCGGCGGGCTTCCCGGTGCCGGCGGCAGGCTTCCCGGTGCCGGCGGGAGCCTTTCCTGGATTCCTTTTCATTGCGTGGGCAGATTGGGGAAGCGCTGGCGGCTCAGCCCCCGAACGCCGTCAGAAGCGCGGCGCCGACCGGGCTGCCCCAGCCGGAGCAGCAGTCCCATCCCTTGCCGGCCGAGTAGCCGCCGACGTTGTTGTGCGTGTCGTTGTTGCCGGAGACGATGTCCCTGAAGCCGCCCGAGGCCGCGAGCTTCGCGTAGAGCAGCGGGTTGAAGTAGCCGACCGGCTTAGCGAGCTTCTGGTTGATCCTGGCCAGGAGTGCGGCCCAAAGCGGGGCCACGGCGCTCGTGCCCCCCACGACGGCCTCCTTGCCCGCGTAGAAGATCTGGAAGCCCGTGACGGGGTCGGCGTCCCCGCACACGTCGGGCACGCCGCGCCCGGCGGCGTGGCCCGGGTTGACCGACACCGGGACGATGCCCGCCTGCCACGATGGCACCGGATTCATGGCGCTGACGCCGCCGCCGCCGCCGGAGCCGGGCCCGTCGTTCCACACCACCTCGGTGGAAATCTGGCTGCCCGCGCCCTTCAGGCTCGTGCCGCCGCATCCCAGCGCGTAGGGGCTGGCCGCCGGGAAGTCGACGTGGGCGTGCCCGTCCTCTATGCCGTCGCTCGAGCCGTCGTCGCCGGCGGCCACCAGCACCGTCACGCCGACCGCCGCGGCCGACTGGAGCGTCTCGTTGACCGCCGTGACCGTCTGCTGCGTCCACTCGAAGCCCTGGACCGGCTCACCCTCGGCAAACCCCCAGCTGATCGATATGACCGACGGCTTGTTCACCGTGTCGTTGATGGCCGCGGTCAGCGAGTCCACCCAGCCCCGCTCGGTGAACGGCGCGAAATAGACGACGATCTTGGCCCCCGGGGCCATCGCGCCCACCACCTCGATGTCAAGCGCGACCTCGCCGTCGGAATCGGGATCGGACCCCGGCTTGTTGCTCACGCCGTCGATCGCCACGCTCGTGATCGAGGGGGCGGTGATTCCCAGTCCGCTGAAGTACGTCGCCAGGTCGGTCGCGCTGTAGCCGCCGCCGAACTCAAGGATGCCGATGCACTCGCCGGTGCCGTCCGTCCCGGGGGGGAAGCTGTAGAGCTGGGCGACCTGCGGGGCCGTGAAGGTGGCCGCGCTCTTGGGGTGCGGCTCGCCGGTCTTCTTGGCCCTGGAGATGTGCGGGCGCGCCTGGCGGCGGTTGTCCAGGCCGAAGACGCCCTGGACGATGTCGGTGAGCCCGGCCGGCAGGTGGATGCTGCCGATGCGCCCGCGGTAGTTCCCGTCGGGGTGCGCGTATTCCATCAGCTTCACGTCGAAGGCGGCGCTGAGCGCCTTGACCGTGCCCGAAAGCTTCACGTGCCGCTCCGCGGGACTGACGGCCTCGACCTTGAGGCCGCTCTTCGCGGCGAACCCCTTGACTTTGGCCAGGTCCGCCGGGGCCGCCCCGTGGGCCTTCGCAAACGCCTCGCGGGTCATGTAGTGGCGCTTGAGCGGCATCTGCGCCCCGATCTTGTCGGCCGAGGGGATCTTCGAGGCGCGCGAGCGCACCCTGACGGTTATCTCGACGCGCTCCTCCGGGTTCGAAGGGCCTATGAGGCGGGATCCATCCCGGAGCGCCCGCTGGCTGCCGGCGATTGGGTTGTAAGATCTTTTCGTTGGCATAGTTAACTCCTGTTGCTCTGTTCGGGGTTTAGGATCTCTTTAATTGGGGGGTGAGGCTACTAGGCGACGGGGCTTCGCGATGCAATGCCCATGATAAAAATTGATCCAAAAGATTACGTAAAATCATGTAACTCCTCGGATCCGCTCCATCCGTCGCGGGACCCTTTTGCCCGGCCGGGCCGCAGGCCGACAAAGCTCGCGCGCCGGCCGGGCTTCGCGCAAGTTGCCGCCGTCATGCGCCTGCGATGGACCATCTGGCTCGCCAGCGGGGTGCTGGCGTCGGGCGGGGAGCCGCCGACACCCACGCCCGCCGCGAACACCGACGACCTCTACAAGCTGGGCCAGCAGCTCTTCGACCAGTACGCGCCCCCCGAGGTCAAGGACCAGTTCGAGTTCCCGACAAAGGAGCGGTGGGACGAGTTCGCGGCCAGGCTCCAGCACGCCCTTGACAACAACTCGCTCGAGGAACTCGCGCGGTTCGAGCCCGAGGCGCGAGCCGCGCTCGTTGCGCTGCGCTCCCTGCCGGGCTACGAGGACTACGCCGACTGGCTCGAGCTGCGGATCGACGACATCGAGGCCGCGAGGCAGGCCGTCGCCGCTCCAGGCGCCCCGGCACCGACGCAGCCGCCGGCCCGGCGCGCCGCCGCCGCGATCCCCCTGTATGGCCTCTGGCTCGGCCGCGAGCAGGCGCGCCCGGTGCCGGCGAGGGCCGCGGACCTCATGCCGCGGCTCCGCGGGGCCTTCGCCGCAGAGGGGGTGCCGCCCGAGCTTGCGTGGCTCGCGGAGGCGGAGTCGTCGCTCAACCCCTCGGCGCGGAGCCCGGCGGGCGCCGCCGGGCTGTTCCAGCTGATGCCCGCCACGGCGCGCGCCCTCGGGCTGGGTACCTTCCTGCCGGACGAGCGGACGGACCCGGAGAAGTCCGCCCGCGCCACCGCGCGCTACCTGCGCACGCTTTATGAGAGATTCGGGAGCTGGCCGCTGGCGCTCGCGGCCTACAACGCCGGCGAGGGCCGGGTGGGCCGGGAGCTGGCCTCGCGGCACGCAAGCGACTTCGCCGGCGTCGCATCCACCCTGCCCGCGCAGACGCGGATGTACGTCCCGAAGGTGTGCGCGCTCGTCGAGGTCCGCACGGGCGTGGCGCCCGGGGACCTGCCGCCCCCGCGGGCCTGAGCCTCGAGCGGGCTACATGCCCAGCCAGTCGTCGGAGGCTGCCGTTCCCCCGGCCTTGTTGGACATCTCGACCTTCTGGAACGTCAGCGTCACCTCGTCCAGCCGGCGCGGATCGACGGGAGGACCGCCCCGTTCTCCGGTGTACACCGACTCCCTGAACGCGGCGACGGCGGAGTTGGCGAGGGTGATCGTGTAGTCGACCGTCTCCTTGCCGTCCTGCGAGACGCTCGTGAACTCGAAAAGGACCGATTTCAGCGTCTCGTCAGTGACCAGGGCCTCCAGGATCTGGGGCGATGCGGCGTCCACCTCCTTCCTGAAGACCACGGGCTTGTGCTCGCGTTTGCCGGAGGGATGCCCAGAGGCGGCGTCGATCGGCATCAGGGTCTCCCATTCGAAGGCCGTGATAGGGATCCTGCCGGGATTCGGCTTAGATCCGCGCCCCTTGAAGACCCCCTGCCTGGCCCCCTTGATCGTTACGTACATCGGTTTATTCATAGGTATCCCTCCCTTTTGTTGGCCAAAGCGCTTCAGGTCTCTGTCCGGCGGAACCAGACGTAGGTCCCGGAGCTTATGCCCATAAGCACGAAGGCCTGCTGGTCGAAAGTCGGGAAGTCCTGGTTCCGGTAGCACAGGCAGACGAACACGCCGCCGAATACGAGGGTCCAGAGCGCCATCTGGAGGCGGTGGATGTTCATCCCCTGGTTGTCGCTCAGGATGTCGTCGATATAGTTCTGGTGGGCCTGGCTCGGTGCCGGCGCCTGGGCCTGGATCGGCTGCGTCGAGGACGGGACGGGCGCCCGCGGCGCCGGAGCCGCGGGGGCCCCGGTCACCCCCGCAAGGGCCGAGGTGCCCATGCTGATCCCCAAGAGCTCGAGCGCTGTGGTGTTGAGCACGTTGACGACGCCCGCGGGCTTCGCGATGAAGATGAACAGGTAGGTGCTGATGATGACGACCGTCCAGAACGCGAGCTGGGACTTCGCGAGGCTGTAGGGCCGGAGCCTGTAATCGGGCACGGACGGGTCGGCGTCGCGAAGCAGCGCCGTGCGGGCGGCGAGGACGACGACGGTGCCGAGCAGGGCGATTTCAATCAGGACGAAGATCCACAACGCGACCCCTTCGAGGGCGGGAGGCGGCGTTGCCGGGACGGGAGATTGGGTGGGCATCGGGGTTTCGATTCGGGGTTGTGCTGCGGGGGCTGTCAGTAGGTTGTCGTGTTCGGGAATTGCCAAGAGTTAATCGGGCTCGGCACCCCTGAGCTTGGCGCAAAGCGCGGGGGGGGGAGATGACAGGCTGTCCGAGGAAGACGTTGCCGGAGACCGACACTTTCGGCAATGGGGCCGCGAGGTGCGCCGGCGCGCCGCCCGGGGGGCTGCTCCAGGACGGGGCTCAGCGTCGAGGGCCAGCAGGGCCCTTTCAAGGGGATGCCTACGACTCCCGCCTTCCCAAAGCTCGAGGAAATCGGAATCGGTGAGGACCCGCATCAGGTTGCCACGCTGCTTAGGGTGGGCTCAGCCGGCTCCGTGACGCCGGAGTTGCGCTCCCGGCCCTCGTTCTCCGGCTTGATGTGCTCGATCGCGTTCGCGTTGGCGTCAAGGTCCGGGAGCGCCCGGTACTCGGAGAACCAACATCGAAAGATCTTGCGGGCCATCACGAGCTGGCCCGCCTCGAGGCAGAGGTCCTTCCGGAAGTTCGCAACGGACACCTCCGATCCGATGCCGGCGCCGTAGTTCCACACGAGTCCGGCCCAGTTGTGGGAGTCCATGTCCCGGGTGAGGCCCCGGTCGAAGGTGATGGCGTCGCAATTGGTCCGGACGGGCGACTTGTGGGGCGTCGACATGTCGCCGCCGTCGCGGTGGGAGACCGCCTCGGTCGTGCGCTTGAAGACGCTCACCTCGCTGCCCGCCGCCGCGTAGGCGCCATCCCACTTCACGCGGAACTTGAAGCTCTTGAAGGGACCTAATCTCTGGGGGTTGACTGGGAACATTGCCATCGCAGTGCCTTGTCTTGATTAGGACTGGCCGGCCATCTGCTGGATTTGAATCACGACGAACTCGGCGGGATAGAGCGGGGCGAAGCCCACGAGGATGTTGACGATCCCCTGGTCGATGCTCGACTGGGGGTTGTTCTCCGAGTCGCACTTCACGAAGTACGCCTGCTGGGGCGAGGTGCCCTGGAAGGCGCCCTGGAGGAAGAGGCCCTGCAGGAACGAGCCCACGTTTAGGCGGATCTGGCCCCAGAGCGGCTCGTCGTTCGGCTCGAACACGACCCATTGGGTTCCGTTGTAGAGGCTCGACTCCAGGAACAGGGCGAGGCGCCGGATGGGGATGTACTTCCATTGCGGCCCGACGTTGTCGTTGCCCTGGAGCGTGCGGGCGCCCCAGACCACGTCGCCGTAGTTCTGGAAGTTGCGGAGGCAGTTTATGGCCAGGGGATTGAGCACGCCGCTGTCGGCGTCCTGCAGGTTGTACTGGATTCCCAGCGCGCCTGACAGGCCCGCCCCGATTCCCGCAGGGGCCTTCCACACCCCGCGGTTGGCGTCCGTGGAGGCGTAGATGCCGGCCACGAACCCGCACGGGGGGAAGAGCGCCGGCCTGTTGCTCACCAGCGGGTCCTGCGCGAGGACCCACGGGAAATAGTACGCCGAGTTCTCCGAGTTCGTGCCCACCAGGCTCGCGGCGGTCCCGGTTCCTATCGGGCCGGCGTTCAGTGTCGCCACCGTCGCCGTCCGGGGGCAGTCGACGATGTAGAACGCCCGCTTCGACCAGCAGTATTCCTGCAGGTTGACGATCGTCCCGCAGTCAGTCTCGCCCGGCACGCAAAGGAGGTTGAAGATCTCGACCTTGTCGAGCAGGTGTACGCCGTAGGTGGACGAGGAGATCGAGCCAAGCGCCAGCTCAAAGTCGCCGTTCCCGCCGGGGATCAGCACCTCGCCGTCGACTCCCCCGGCGAGCGCGGTGCCGCCGGAGGCCGTGGCGGTCGGCATCGCGGGAACGGCGATCGTCGCGCTCACGTGGGCGGGATCGATGAACGTGATGTACTGCGAGTCGTTGTTGATCGCCGTGACCACGTACTCCGGGTTCGTGGGATCGACCGAGAGGTTGACGAAGCTCTCTAGCACATTGCCCGACGAGTCCAGGACCTGCACCGTGAATCCCGTCGCCGGGCTCGGCTGCAGGATCACGGACACGAAGATGCCAGCGGTCGCGGTGCCGTTGGCCCACTGGCCCGGGCTGCTCGCGAACAGCGACAGCGAGCCCCCGACCGTGGCCTTCGCCGTGGCGCAGGCAGTGGGCGCCGGGAGGACCGCCGTCGGCAGCGTCCCGTCCCAGACAAGGCGAATGATGTACGCCTGGGAGCCGCCGTTGGCGAAGAACTGGTTCACCGCGTAGCCCAGGTAGTTGGGGACGCCGTTGAAATTGCTCAGTCCGCCCGTGCCGCCATACAGGCTCGCGAATTCGGTCGCGCTCTCCACCAGCACCGCCTTCGTCGTCGGGCCCTGGGGGGCCCATCCGATGAATGCGGCGATCGAGGTGGCGACGCCGGTGATGGTGTGAACGCCGCTCGGGAGCTCTTCAATGTAGACGCCGGGATAGGTTAACGCAGGAGGCATGGCATATTCCTTGGTTTGAGGGGCTGGGGCTCGTCTCGTCTGATCAGGTTCGCGGCCCGGTTTGTCACCTGGACGTGACCTTCGTGGAAAATGCTCTGGCGATGCGCTCCGCGCTTCATTCCTCCAGCGGACGGTGAGGCGGAGTCTTGCATCGGCGTCGAATTGGCGAAGCTACCCGCGCCGGCCGCCGGCGTCCGGCCGAGGATCGGTTCGGCCCGCCTTCGGTTTGTACCCCCGGGCGTCGCTGCAGGTCATAACGCCATGAAATCCGGCGCGGGCCGTGGTCTCCCCCGCGGTTCGGATTCTCTTTTTGAACATCGGGGTGAGTGTCTGGCGAAAATATTTCGTCTCGAGCGGGGTAGCTGTTTGTTGGACGCGGATTTTGCGGCCAATATCGAAAACTACGTAAAAGGACGTAACTTCACCGCCCGGCACGCGCGAATGTTCGCGGGACCCGGCGCGCCTTTTCATCCCGGTTGACCCGAGCGAAGCGCTCCCGGGAAAAGACGGCCGAATCGCCCGGTCGCCCGGGCGGGATTCGGGGAATGGGACCGGTTGTCAAAAAATCGCTAAGTATTCGCGCCCGTCCCCCCGCGCCCAGGCGACCTCGACGGACGCCGGCGGGTTCAGAATTCGAGCGGCACGCGCACCACTATGGCGCCCATGATCTCGCCGACTTGATGGCGCTGCGGCGTCGATGCCGATCTACGATTGTGGCAGTAGACGCAGGCGCCGGCCGCCGGGAGGTCCGGATAGACGGCTGTGAAGTATCGCCGTCCGCCCAGCATCTCCCGGCCATAGTAGTTCTGGTTGGGGTGGCCCTTGACGAAGGCCAGCCCGCGTTGCTCCAGCTCTGTCTGGGGCCCGTTGCGCTCGTCGACCGAGCGCAGGGAGCGCAGGGCATAGCTGAACTCGGCCCCTTTGCTCTGAATCGACTCCGCGGCGCGCCGGAACATCTCGCAGGGGGGGGGCCAGGCCTCACCCGGCTTGCCGGCGGCGGGGGCGTTCGCCGGCGGTGCGTCGCCCTGCTGCCGAGCAACGTACTCCTTGCAGTACATCTCCCGGTCCGCAGCGATGACGAGGTGCAAGGCGTCGGCCTGATCCTGCGGGCTGATGGCGCCGTTGGACGGCGGGGGCGACGCCGGGGCGTCGCCGGTGCCCGACGCCGAGCTCGAGCGGCCGCCGAGGGCAAGGACCGCCACAAAAAAGGCGAGGGAAAATGCGGCCTGCAACGCGGCGCGGGTTCGAGGTTTCACGGTCATTTCCCGGCCGGATGAATGGGAACAAAACGGCCCTGCTGGCAAGCCAGCACCTGAAGCTCGCCCGTCCGGTTCCCGGATGCGTCGAATTGGATCTCGCCGGTCACCCCCGGGGTGGTGGCGGCCGGGGGAAACCGGCGATAGGCGGGAGTGTCGCCTGCGCGCCGCAGGTCTTCAATCAGCACCAGCGCGGCGTCGTAGGCCGCCGCCGCGCTGGAGTCCGGAGGCGCCCCGAACATGCGAGTGAACCGCTTCTCGAAGAGCTCGAGCCTGGCGCAGCTCCCCTCATCCAACGCGAACTTCGCCACGAGCACGCCGTCCGCCGCGGCACCCGCCGCGGCGAAGAAGCCCGGGGCGTCGATGGAGCCGGGGCCGGCGATGCAGCCGCGGAAGCCCGAGGCGCGCAAGGCCGCGACAACATTCCCCGCCTTCGAGGGCGGCAGCCACACCAGAACCCCGCCCGGGGATGCGGAGAGGATCGGTTGGACGGCCCAGATCGAAACGGGTCCGGGCCCGCCCTCTTCGAGGATCCGTTCCAGCCGGGCATCAGTGGCACGGACCGCCCTCCCAAGGTCGCGGCGTATTGCGCGGCCCGGGCGGCCCGGGGGCGCGATGGCCCACCACGTGGGCGCATGGGGCCCCCGCTTCTGGGATTCAATCAGGGCCCCAACCTCCTGGTCGGTGCGCGGGACGACCCGCACCGCCCAGGGCACGCCGGACTCAGTGACCGATGAATCGGGGCTGACGCTGGCGACAGGCACCTGCGTCCTGCCCGAAACCTGCAGGACCAGGTGGCTGTCTCCGCCGTCGGAGGGCGCGATGATCGCGTCCACCATCCGGTCGCGGGCCAGGAACACGGCGTCGTTGCCGGCAGTTCCCCATTGGCCGGCCTCGCCGCGCACCTCGAGCGTGACCGTCCCGGGCGCGGCTTCGTTCGAATCGGCAACGGCGAGGCGCGCCCCGCGCAGAAGGCTGGCCGAGTCCTCCTCCCCGGGGGGCGCGACGATTCCCAGCCTCAGCTCGCGCGGCCCGGCGAGGCATGCGAGCGGCGCGAGGAGCAGCCAGGCGCCCACGCGCAGCCGGGCGCTCGGGTGGTGCCGGTTCACGTTCCTCGGGGCCCGAGCGCTCATGCACCGCGGCTCCAGGGCTGCGCACGCTCAGGGGGCATGGGCCACCGTGCCGCCGGCCAAGGGAGGCACGAACTCGGCCTGGGGCTCGAATGCCCGCTGCCCGTGCTCGTAGCGCACGATGCGCACGGGCGCGGTGTTGGATCCCGTTCCGTCAAACCTCATCCAGCCGGTGACTCCCTGGTAATAGTCCAGATCGTACACCTCGTCCCGGATGCGCCACCGGTTGGGCCCCGCGATCTGCATGGCGTGGAGCATTATCTGGGCCCCGTCGTAGGCGTAGCCGGCATAGGCGTCGGGCTCGTGGCCCCAGCGCTGCTTGTAACGAGCTACGAAACCGGTCCATAGCGGATCCTGGCGCGAGGGATCAAAATAAAAGGTGAACGTCGTTCCTTCCGCGGCGTCGCCGGCGCTCTTCAAGAAGGCGTCCTCCATCATGAGATCCGTGCCAAAGAAGCGGGCCGTGATCCCCGCCTGGCGGATCTGCTTGGCGAAGCGGCCGATGTCGGCCGGTTCACCCATTAGGAAAATGGCGTCCGGCTGCGACTCCTTGATCGCTCCAATCTGGTACGAGATATTGGCCGCGCCCGGGGCGAAGAGCAGCTCCTGGACCGCGGGACAGCCCAGCCGGCGCGCAAAGTCCATGAACTGGTGGGCTCCGACACGGGCGAACCGGTCCCCTGTGCGCAGCACGGCTATCCGATTGCACCCGCACTTTCGTACGATCAGCTCGGCAAGCCTCCCTTCCTCCTGCCGGTGATCGGGAAGGACCCGAATGAGCCAGGGAATCTGCGTCTCCGTGAGGGTCTGGTCGGGGTCCGATGTGTTGACCATGACGATTTCCGTCTTGAGGGTGACGCGCAAGGCGACGTGCGCGTCCGTACCGTCGATCGTGCCCAGGTAGCCGAGGACCTTCTCGTCGGCGAGCTGCGCCGCGAGGTTGGCCGCGCCGCCCCATTGCGCTATGCCCTCGTGCTCGATCAGGTCAAAGGGGAGCTCGCCAGGGCGGCGTTCCTGGTTCGCCTCCTCGATCGCGAGGACAATTCCCTCCCGCGTCCGCACGCTCCTATCCCAGTTCGGCCCTCCCCTGGGCGCGTCCACGAGGCCGATGGGCAGCGATTTCAGGTCCGGAGGCGGAGGGTAGTCGCGGCCAGGTCCGCGGAAAGGCATGCGGGTCACGAAGTACCTGTAGAAAGGCTCAACGCTGGAGAAGGGCCAAAGTTCCTTGGGCAGCTCGCCGTAGGGTGGGTACTCTTCCCCTGGCGTGGAATGGACAAAACGGGACGGCGCGGGCATCGCACCGACCGGCGCTGGGGCCGCCTTCGGAGCGGAGGCCATCGGCGAGTCGGGGCCGCCGGCGGCGCAGGCGCCGGCGCCGTCGGTTGCAGGCGCTGCGGCGGCGGACGCTGCCGCAAAAACCGCAATCAGGCAGAACGGGGAGGCATTCATGGGTGCACCTAGGGGTTCGATGTGAGCGCCGCCTGGTCGGCGGGCGAAGAGAAGAGGCCGTGGCTCAGCCCGTTCGAGGTGGCGAACCATGCCTCGTGGTCGTCCGCCCACACCGCCATGACGAATCCGTCGGAAAGCGCCGTCGCCATCGTCCGGGTCTCGGGCGGCTGGCCCGGACGGCGTATGTGGACGACGCCCTTTCCGTCCTTGCCGACCTGGTAGTTGACCCAAGTGTCGCCGTCGGTGACCGAGACCCCCTGGTCCGTCGAGGCCCAGGCGATCCGGCCGTGGGCGAAGACGCTGTTGATGAAATTGGAGACCAGGGGCGTCTTGTCCTGAACCCACGTGCGCCACGTCGCCTCCCGAGTGTCGTAGCGGGCGAGCCCGAAGTAGGAGGCCTGCCAGAGCACGCCCTCGTCGTACGCGACCCCGGAAGTGACGTCCACGATGGGCCCGCTGTCGGCCGTCAGCGCAATGTGAAACTCGCCGTCGGGGTCGCGATAGGCCTTGAAAGTGCCGAGCCGGGGGTCGTGCTCCACGATGCCGCCGGCCCAGATGCCAAGATAGATGACTCCGCGGCCGGGTGCGATCGCATAGCACCAGGGCTCGTTCATGACCGTGTTGGTCTGGTCGTAGGCCTTCCAGGCCTTGGTCTTGGTGTCGTAGGCCCCGGTTCCGGCGGCGGTCGCGGCCCAAACCGTTCCATCGGCGACGGCCACCCCGTAGACGACGTTGTTCGGAAGGCCGCTGTTGGTCTGCGTGAAGGCCGTGAACTTCCCGCCGCTCAACCGCGAAAGCCCCTGCATCGTCGCGATCCACAGGTCGCCCGTCGCGGTGTCCTCCGCGATGCCGAGCACCGTCAAATGGCTCAGTCCGTCCTCGGTCCCGAAGCGGCGGAATGTGCCGTTGTCCTGCCGGACGCAGAGGCCGTTCGTGGTGCCAATCCACAACCGGCCGTCGCCCGCCTTCAGGACGCAATGGATCTTGTGGGCCGGAAGGCCGTCCTTCTCTGTGAAGTTCTCGAACCGCGCGACGACGGGGATCGGCCGGGGAGCCGTCTCGGGAAGCGCCGCGAAGGCGTTCATGCCCGGGGCGTGCGACAGCACGAGCACCAGGCCGATGAGGGCCGCAAGCGGGGAGCTGGGTTGGGTTTTCATGGGGGTTGCTAAAGGGTCTTCAGGTACTCGACCAGGTCGTTGAGCTGCAGCTTGGACCAGTAGCTGCTGACGCCGTGCTTATCGTCCGTCTGATAGATGGTCCAAATCTCCTCCAGGGTCCTCGCCCGGCCGTCGTGCAGGTAGGGGGCCATGGCGCCGACCCCGATCAGGTGCGGCGTGTCGAACACGCCCGATGTATCCTGGGTCCCCTTCGTGCCCACCGAGGTGAGCAGCCGGTCCGTGAACAGCGGGGGCCGATGGCAGGTCTGGCACTGGAGCGCGCGTGGGATCGGCGTTCCGTCGGTGCGCTTCGTCGCGAAGAAGAGCTTGCGCCCGCGTTCCTCGGCGGGCGTGAGCGGCTGCCCTACCCGGCTCCACGGGACCGTGCGGGTCGGCGGGATGTGCTTGATGAACGTCGCCAGCTGGTCCAGTTGCGGCTCAGGGATCTGGTCGGTGCGCATCAGCACCCGAGCAAACCGCGGACCGTCCTGGTACTGCAATGTGGGGTTCCTCCCGTTCCATTTGAACGGTTCCGTGCCCGCCACGCCGCAAAGGCTCCGGTTGGCCAGCAGATTATCGCCGACCCCGGCGCCATCGAAATCATAGGAGAGTCCGTCCACGTGTCCGTCAGGGTGGCACGAGCGGCAGGAGAATTGCCCTTGAAACGTATAGAGCGCCCGCGTGAAGACCCGCTCGCCGAGGCGGATGGGGTCGTCTAGCCCGCCGTCGCCCAGCACAATCCGGCCGACCGGCTTGAGGCTCGCCGTGTCCACGACAAGCACCCGGTCATCGAGTCGTTCGGCCACGAACAGCCGGCTGCCGTCGGAGGAAAGCGCCAGGTGCTGGGGATCGCAGCCCGTCGGAATCCGGGCAACCACGTACCGGTAGGAAAGCGCCATGTTGTCCATTGCATCGGTGCGCTCCGCTTCACCGGCCTTTGCAAGCCATGCCGCCAACTTGTCGAGATCGAGGACCGTCACCACGTCGGAGCCGGCTGACGCGACGTACGCCCGCCTGCCGTCGGGGCTGGCGACGACGCCCGAGGGATCGGGGAAGTAGGCATTCGCCTCATCCAGCGGAACCTGCGTCACCTCGCCATCCCTATTGGAAATCGCCACCCCGGTGGACATGACCCACCCGTCCTTCACCTGCGTGATCGGCACCAGGTTGCTCACCCTCACCAGCGAATTCAGCGTCCACCCCCGCGTCGGCACGCCAGTGATGCCCTCCGCCAGGTGCGCCGAATGGAGCGTCTCCCGGGCGAGCACGTGCCCGTTGGCCGGGCTAAGCACCGTCACCTCTGAGTAAGGCTGACTGAGGATCTGGTCGTGCACCGCCATTCGGTTGGCGATGAAAGCGCGCCCACCGTCGCCGGACACCGCAACGGCATACGGTTCACGACCCGCCGCCGTCCGAGTTAGCTCAAGCAGCGGCGATACCGAGAGCACGGAGATGTTGTCGCTTCCGGAGTTCGGGACAATCAACCGCTCCCCCGCCGGCGTCAGGCAATACGCGACGTCGGTCGGGCGAATGCCCACCGAGATGGCGGCCTGTTCCTTGAGGTCGCGCGTGTCGAGCACCGCGACCCGGTCATGTTGCCGGCATGCCACAAACAGCCGTTTGCCCGTCCCATCCAGAGCCAGGCCGAACGGCCCGCCCGGGACCCTCGCCCGACGAGTGACGGACAGCGACGCCACGTCGGCCTCGGCGACCTCGTCCCTGTCGTCCAGGGCGATGAACAACGTCTTTCCGTCCGGGGAAACCGCGATCCCGCCGGGCGCGTCATGGTGCGGACGGGACTTCGCCCATGGCAAAGTGTCCAAGCCGCGTTGGTGACAATGGACGCAGGAGACATAGCCGAGTTTGGGCAAGCCGGACATCCGGCGCTCGTGGGCGAGCACGGCGACGCGTCCGCCTGTCGTTGCCGCGGCCCCCGCCAGCACCAGCAGCGTCGCGAAGAGGATGGCTCGATTCAGGCTCATGGGGCGGGAGCGCGGGGGGCGGTCGCCTGGTCGGTCAGGCCCAGGTGCGCCGGCTTCTGCATCGTTGCCAGCGGGCGAGCGTTCCGAGGGGCGTGGTTGCGCGGCTCGTGGCAGCCGATGCACGCCCGATTCTCCCCGGGGCGAATCCAGAAAGAGGCCGGCTGGTGCCGGAGCACATGCCCCTGGGCGTCGAGGGTGTCGAGGCCCAGGGGCACGTCCACCGGAAGCTGGACGATCACGGAGCCATCGGAGGCCACCGGCACCTCCCCCAGGGTGCGCTGCTGTCCGGGGCCCACACCCGCAAATACCCGGAGCCCGGCGGCGGGACCAGGACTCTGGCCCGCGGCGGGCTCGCTGCTGTAGTTGACGTCGAGGCACAGCAGGGTTCCGTAGCGTGCGCCCGGCATCACAGCGGACGTGTGTCCGGCGGGTTCTGTCCGCGCTGCAACGGGGGTGGCTTCGATACTGTTCCATCGCGGATCGTCAAAGAGCGGTGCGCCGATTGCGGCGGCGTCAGAAGCGACCCGGAAGACCGCAGCGTTGCCCATCATCATACGCCCGACCCACCCGCTGGTTTCGACGCAGGCAAGCACGTCGCCTCCCGCCGTCGGCTCCACCGAGCGGCAACCCGCGCCGCGGAAGGCGAACAGGCTGCCTCGCGTGGCGAAGGGAGCGGCGGGCCTCACGCATTCCGCCCAGCCCGCGGGCCCCGGTTCCTCCGTGCCTGCAGCCAGGAAGGCTATCCGGCCGTCTCCGAGCTCGCGCGGGCGCCGGACAAAGTCCGCCCCGCCCTCCTGGCAGGCATATGCGGTCATCTCGGTGCCGTCGTTGTTGATCGTGAAGAGGCACAGATGCCGACGCGCGTTGGGGTCGTCACGGGGCTCGGCGCTCACGAAGAGGACCCGCCCATCCCGCAGGACGGTGGCGCCGACGGCGCTGTCCCCGCCGAATGTCAGTCTGCCGGGCGCCTGGTCCGGCATCTGCCGGTAGAGTGCGGCCGGCTCCGGGGAGGTCCACAGGCGGCCCGCCTTGGGAACCGGTGAGCTGAACACCAGCTCTCCGTGGGCCGCGATTGCGGGATCCATCGCTCCGCCCGGCATCCGGGTCACGCGCTCGGGCCGGCCGCCGCCCGCATTGACCCTGTAGATCTGCCAGTCGGCGTCGTCGGAGCTCCTGCCGGCGAAGTAGACCCAGCGGCCGTCCCATGAGACGCAGGGATCGCCGGCGGCGACGAGTCCTTGGGAAAGCTCTCGGACCGTGTCCGTGCGAAACGGAGGAACCAACAGGACCACCCGGCTTCCCTGCGGATACCGGACGTCCAGCACCGTGGCCGCCGGGGGGGGCGGCACGCCAACGGGGGTTTGCGTCACGACCAGGGAGCCCTCGGGAGCCGGCGGGTTGCAGCCGGCCAGCAGGATCGAGGCCGTCCCCAACCACATGCCCGCGCGCAGGTTCATTTGGATCGAGGCTCGGTCACCCTAAGGACCTGATCGATCTTGACGTCCGTCAGCGCCTGCACCGTTCCGCTGGGCCATTTGATCTGGATCCGCTGCGCGATCGGCTCCTTGCCGAGCCCAAAGTGGACCCGCGGATCCCCCTGGCTCAGGAAGGCCGAGGGGCAGCGGCATTCCTGAAGGTAGGTCTTCCCTCCCGCGGTGAGCTCTATCCATGACCCCCAGCCGGCCGGGTTGCTCTTGGTTCCGCGGAGCGACAGGGTGATCCAGTGGTTGCCGGAGCGGTCGCGGTTGTGAAGAAGGACAGGCCGATCCCCCATGAGGCCCACCAGCAAGTCCATCCGGCCGTCGTTGTCGTAATCCAAGGCGACGCTTGAGCGCGCCCGGACCGGCGTCCGGAAATAGGCGCCGCCCTTTCCCACCGCGTTGCGGAAATTGCCACGGCCATCGTTCTCCATCAGCAGGCTCTGCCAGCCCACCATCCGGAAGGGATCACCGTTGGCCATGAAGATGCCCAGCTTCCCGGTGTTATCAAAGTCGATGAAGTTGCATCCCCATCCGACATACTGCGCCGTCATGGGGCCGACTCCCGAGGTCATCATCCGATCGACGCAATCGCCCTGCTCCGTGCCGACGTACAGGGAGCCATATCCCAGGCGCGTCACCAGGATGTCGGGAATCCCGTCGCCGGTGCAGTCGCCGATCGCGGCGGTCATTGAGCCGGCCGCCTCGCCCAGGGCGTTGAACGCAATGCCCCGCTTCATGGCTTCGTCGTGAAAATGCCCGTGGCCGTCGTTTATGAGCAGCATGTTCGGGGTCGCGTCGTTGCAGATGTAGAGGTCCTCATGACCGTCCCGGTTGTAGTCGAGCGCATGCACCGACATGGTCCGATGGGGTGGCAGGGCCCAGATGCCCGCCGCTTCGCTGGCGTTGGTGAAGGTCCCGTCGCCGTTGTTGATATAGAGCATGTCCCGCTCCGGCTTGTACGCCAGGGGACCGGGATAGCTGGTCGGGTTGTAATACAGGTGATAATCCGGGTCGAACTTGAGGTAGTTGCCCACGTACAGGTCCAGCCGGCCGCTGTTGTTGACATCCAGCCAGGTGGCGCCGATGCCCGTTCCTCCTGCGTTGCCCACGCCGGCCTTGTCGGTCACATCGGTGAACGTCCCGTCTCCATTGTTGTGGTAGAGTATGCTCTTTCCGACGCAGACGACATAGAGGTCGGTAAACCCATCGCCGTCGTAGTCGGCCGCGGCGGCCGCCACGGCGTAGCCGGCGCCTCCGAGGCCCGCCTTCTCGGTCACGTCCGTGAATGTCCCATCGCGGTTGTTGTGATAAAGGCGGCAGGGCTGGCGCTCGGTCCCCGGCTTCTCATGGGTGACCCTCGCGAGCGGGCCGGGATTGGCGATGAAGATGTCCATGTAGCCGTCGTTGTCGTAATCGAAGACCGCGACGCCAGAGCCGTTGGACTCGATGATGTTGGCGATGTGGTCGTCACAGAACTGCTGCACGAAATCGATACCCGCCTTGGCGGTGGCATCCTCGAATAGGTCGTCGGGGCCGGCGGGGATCGGGGGCGTGACGGAGAAGGATACCGGCGCAGGGGCGTCCTTCGCCGGCTCGTACGACTGCGGCTTGCATGCCGCCAGCGCCAGCGCGGCCAGCAGCAGGAGCGCGCGGCGCCCGTGGGTCGGGAATTCGGTGTTTCGTATTGTCGGTTTCACGATTTCAAAAAGCCAAGCAGCTGCGATGGGTACGGGACCCGCACCGCCAGCATTCTTATTCCACACAGTAGCGCGACTGATGTCTTGGTCCCCGGAGTGGTTGCCGCTGCTTTCTCAGCACTTTTCGACCTGGAAACCCGGTCTGCCGTGCAGGACATCTGAAGATGCCCTGCTGACGGACCGACTTCAAAACCTCAAGGTAAACGTGGCGAGTTGACGGAATTGGGAAGCGAGCGGCCGGCCCGCCATGGCCGGCGGCGCCGGCACAGCGCGGCTGCCGGACGCGTATCCGCCTTCGATGGCCCCCCGCGGGTTCGCCAGCCGTCTTCGGCAGGAAGCGAGGTTCCGGGTGGGTTCCCAGTCCGTTGTTCAGCGCCGCTCCGGCAGGTCACCGGCGAACCCCACACGAAAGCGCCTCGGCCCCTGGCGCGCCCAGGCCCCATTCGGAGGCGGCCGGCCCGGACTTCACGGCGCCGGCGGCAAGGGACCCATTCAAGGTCCTGGCGCGGCCAGCCGGACGATCCTGGGAGGAATGTCTCCCAGATCGGGACTCGTCGTCGCCGCGCCGGACGGCCATTGGACACGCACGCGCCGCAGCGGATTGCGCTCCGTGGAGCCGAAGAACAGGGCCGCGGTCGACTGGCTGTAGTAGCCGGAGCCGGCGCAGACTTCGCACGCCTGGGTCGCGCCGTCGGCGTACTCCGCCGTGACGCGCGCCCCCACGGCCTGCGGGTTGCCGGGCGGCCCCTGCAGCATGACGCGAATGGAATGCCGGCCCGCGACGCCCCGGTTGCGGAACGCGAGCGTCGCTTCGCCGTTCCGCGAGACAAGGAAGCCCGGCCAGCCGTCGTTGCCGATGTCGAGCACCGCGAGCGCCTTGGCGTCGCCTGGCACCACGAGCCCGCTCTCGATCGGCGCCACCGGCGTGAAGTGGCCGTGGCCGTCCCCGCGGAGCAGCTGGCTCAGCCCGCCGTCGAACCGGCCGATCGCCGGCGCCGGCGCGTAGGAGTTCTGCACGACATAGATGCCGGCGTGCCCGTCGCCGCCAAAATCGCCCGCCACGAGGCCGTCGGCGGGAGCGATCTGAGCGATGCGCGGCAGGGGCTCGAAACGGTACCGGCCGTCGGGCTGGCTCAGGAACACGCCGCTTTGCAGCTCCGTGGCCTCCAGGCGCGTCGCGGCGGCCAGCCGGTCGGCTCCCAGGATCTCCGGCAGCGTCGCGCGGGCGTAGTCGTTGTTCAATCGGAAGCGCCGGAGCACGGTGGGGACTGCGGCGCCGAGGTCAGTGCGGCTGCGCCACGGATACATCTGTCCGTTCTCGAAATACGCCTCGACGATCTCGTCGGATCCGCGTCCGGCGAAGTCGCCGGAAAAGAGCAGCGCAGGATGTTCCGGGTCGGCTCGGTATTGCGTGTTCAGGCCCACGTTTCCCACCACGTAGTCGGGGCGCCCATCGCCGTTGAAGTCCGCCGTCGCGATCGACCGCCACCAGCCCTTTCCCGCCGAGGCGAATCCCGCCTTCTCCGTCCAGTCCTCGAGCCTCTTCCCGCCGGCGTTGTGGAAATACCTAACCTCGCCCCATTCGAGCGTAAGCAGCAGGTCCGGCCACCCGTCGCCGTCGACGTCGCTCCAGAGTGCCGACGTGACCATGCCGACGCGGCGCAGCATCGGCGCCACGGCATCGGTGACGTCGACGAACTTCCCCCCGCGGCTTGCCAGCAGCGCGCTCTGCGGCGGCGCCGGGTAGAGTCCGGGCGAGACCCTCCCCCCGATGAACAGGCCGAGCCGTCCGCTGCGCTCGAAGTCGGCGGCGCAGGCCGCGCCGGCGCTGATGGACAGAGCCGGGAGCGTGCCGTCCGGCGCGGGCCTGAAATTCCCGTGGCCGTCGTTGAGGAACAGGCGCGGCTGGTACTCGGGCGCGCCCGCGGGCTGGCTGGCCCCGCCGGCCGTCACGAGCAGGTCCGCCCGGCCTTCGCCGGTGGCGTCGAACAGCAGCAGCGGCCCGTCATCCACGGCGGGCGGCGCAGCCAGCGCCGCCGAAGCCGCAGGCGCCCATGCCTCCGCGCCCTGGGGCAGGAGCACCCGCAGGGCCTCCCGCGTGGTCCCCCCGATGCACACGCCGTCGCGTCCGCCGCCGTCGAGGTCGCCCACGGCGACCGCCGGCCCGCGGCGGTTGAGCCCCGCCGGGAGCAGCCGCTGGTCCAGAAACTCGTCGTAGGAGTCCTCCTGCGCCGTGAAGGAGAGATTGGCGCCACGGCCCTCCTCCGTGAACTGGGGCTGCGGGCGTGGCGCCGGCGCGTGCGCCGGCGGCGGCAGCGAGGGCTCCGTGATCGTGAACCGCCGGTCGGCGGGAAGGTTCTCAAAGGTCTGCACCGCGCCGCTCGGCCACGACACCGTGAGCCGCCGGATCACCGCATCCTCGCCCAGGCCGAAATGAACGATCGGCTCGCTGCTCGACATGAACCCGCGCCCGAGCGTCAGGGTCCGGACCTGGACGCCCGCAGCGTTTTCGAGCGCCACCCTCGCCCCGACGCCGAACCGGTTGGACCGGGTGCCGCGCAGCGCGCAGACGACCCTGTGCCCGGTGTCGCCGGTGTTGCGCAGCAGCGTCACCCCCGCTTCGTAATTGCTGTACACCAGGTCCATGTTGCCGTCGCCGTCTAGGTCGCCCAACGCCGCCCCGAAACTCACCCCCTCCTGGTCCAGCCCCCAGGCGCTCGAGACGTCCTCGAAGCGCAGGCCGCCCTGGTTGCGGAACGCGAAGTGCTTGTTGGCGAACACCGGGCTGTTCCTCACGATCTGTCCGCCGGCGAGCACGCTGCCGGCCATGGTCCGGCGGGCGACCAAGTCCTGGTTGTGGATTTCCCGATACATCCCGTTCGTGACGAACAGGTCGGCCCGCCCGTCGTTGTCCAGGTCCTCCCAGAGCGGCGCCCAGGTCCAGTCGGTCGCGTCCAGCCCCGCGAGGTGCGCCGCCTCCAGGCACCGGCCGGCCCCGGTGTTCAGAAAGAGGGCGTTGCAGGGAAACTGGCGGACCTCCCCCGAGCCTTCCTCCGGGACGCGCATCCGCGCCCGCGCCGCCGCCATCGCGCGGTGGTCCTCGACGTGGTCGGTCGCCGCCATGTCCGCGACAAGCAGGCCGAGCCGGCCGTCGTTGCTCACGTCGCCCAGGTCCGAGCCCATCGACGAATAGGGCGTGTGCGGCACGACTTGGGCGGCGACATCCGTGAACGTGCCGTCGCGGTTGTTGCGGTATAGCGCATCGGGGACGTCGAAGTCGTTCGCGACGTACAGGCCCGGCCAGCCGTCGCCGTCGAAGTCCCACCACACCGCCGAGTTCCCGTGCGCCCGCCCCGGGGCGACGCCGGCGCGGTCCGTCACGTTGGTGAACGTGCCGTTGCCGTTGTTGTGGAAGAGATAGCTGCGCTGGCCCTCCGGGTGGGCCGCCGCGTCGAGCACGTTGGTCTGGATGAAGACATCGAGCCGGCCGTCGCGGTCGTAGTCGCAGAAGTAGGCCATGACGCTGCCGTCCGTCACGTCGAGCCCGTAGGCGTGGGCCTCCTCCTTGAAGGTCCCGTCGCCCTGGTTGATGTAGAGAAGGTTCGGCGCATTGAACCGGCAGACGTAGATGTCCAGGAGCCCGTCATTGTTCACGTCGACGAACGTCGCGCCCTGCTTCCAGATCCGGGCGG
>CAZCAJ010000009.1:0-84648 GCA_964496645.1 uncultured Opitutaceae bacterium | reverse complement strand
TCTTTGCTATCAACGTTCACTGTTAAGCAGGTGCGCCCTGCCGGGCGCACCAAAAAAAGGGGCCCGGATTGCTCCGGGCCCCTTGAACGGGTTCTTGCTCGGCCGTTTACCGGCTTTGCGACCGGTTCCAGCTGACGCGGTAGTCGAGCGCCATGATGGCGCCCAACCCGACGACGCAGAAGTAGCCTGCGACGAGGGTGTCCGCGGTGAAGGAACGGAAAGAAAGCAAGGTTGCGGCTATGGCGATGATCGCCGGGGCTGCCGCACGGATGATGTTTGTTTTCATATTTATGTATCTTTTGTTGATCCCCGGCTCCCATGAACCAGGGCCGGCAATGATACCCGACAACTTCGATTATGGTAGTTGCAGTTACCTATAAATGCCATAGGATGCGTCTATGGAACTTAGCCAACTTCGGTACGTCGTTGCGATCGCGGACACGGGGAACTTCACGCGCGCAGCCGCTCGATCAAACGTCGCTCAACCTTCTCTAAGCCAACAGATAATAAACCTTGAGCGCGAGCTTGGCCACAAGCTTTTTCACCGGATGGGGCGCAAGGCCGTCCTCACCGAGGCGGGCTTAGTCTTTCTGGAACGAGCCAGGCGAATACTCTTTGAGGTTGAGGGAGCAGCCAAGCAGCTCGAAGACCACCCTTCCATGGAGCGGAAGATCACCGTCGGGGCCACCCCCACCCTGGCGCCGTTCCTTTTCCCTAGGCTCATCACCTTGTGCCGAAAGCGTTTCCCTAACCTTCAAGTCAATATACGAGAAGACTTTAAGACAACACTGCTGCGCGAGATGCTCGAGGGCGAGCTGGATCTCGCCATTGTCACTCGGCCCGTTTCCGACGCAAATATCAAGGTGGAAGATCTTTGGAAGGAACCGCTTATGCTCGTTGTGGCCAAGGGTCATCCCCTGGCGTCAAAGGAGCGCGTTATCGCGGCGGACCTGGCCGACGAGACGTTCATCCTCCTCGGCTCCTCGAGCTCGCTTGCCTTGCAGGTAAGGCGCTTCTGCGGCGAACACAACTTCGAGCCCCGGTTGGGATCGCGCTGCGCCCAGATTGCCACAGTCAAATCCCTTGTCGGCATCGGTGCCGGTATCTCGATACTTCCGCGCGTCGCCCGGTCGCCGGACGACGCTCAGTCGCTCGTCTATGTCACGCTGGCCGACGCCGAGCCGATTAGGGAGATTGTCGTCCTGCGCCACATGCAGCGCTACCAGACGCGGGGCGCCGAGCAGTTCCTCTCCCTCGTGCGCGAGGAATCGGCGGAGCCGGCCGCGCCTTGATGGCGTTTGCGCGGCGTGCGCTGAAGGCATAGCTTCAGGCGCCATGATCGAATCAATCAAAAAGACAATCCTAGCGGGAGTCGGAGCTGCAGTCGTCACCAAGGAGAAGGTCCAGGCGGGCCTGGAGGAATTCGTCAGGCAGGGGAAGGTGAGCGCCGCGGACGCCCAGGCGATGGCGGAGAAGATAGCGCAGGAGGGGAAGCGCGAATTCGAGAGCGCGAGCGCGAGGCTCGGGGACACCCTCCGCGACCTGCTGGCGGCCCCCGGCGACAAGTACCTGGCCAGGATCGAGGCCCTGGAGACCCGTGTCGCGGCACTAGAGGGCAAGCCTGCGGGGCAAAAGAGGCACGGCGCAAAGTCGTGAAGTCGTTCGATTTCCTGGCCCACGCGGCAAGGGCCAGGGAGATCTTCTCGATTGTCGCCCGCAACGGGTTTGCCGACCTGCTCCAGCAGGCCGGCGCACCCGCGGGCCCGTGGCGGAAGATCCTTCCCCGTCCGGCGGAATCGCGAACGAAGGAGAAGCTGATCCGGATGACCGCCGAGGAGCTCGGACCGGCATTCGTGAAGTTCGGCCAGATGATGAGCATGCGCCCCGACCGGCGAACGGGAGCGGTCAGCCCGCAGGCAGCAGGAAGTGGAACTCCGTTCCCTCGCCCGGCGCGCTCGAGCAGGCGATCGATCCCCCGTGGGCGACCACGATCTCGCGGGCGATAGCCAGGCCGATCCCGGCGCCCGGCTTGGACTGGCCGGGCACCCGGTAGAATCGGTCGAAGATGCGCGGGATCGCCTCCGGCGGGATCCCCTGGCCCTCGTCGCGGACGAAGAAGCGCACGAAGCCCATGGGGTCCGGAGCCGCGCCGAGCGTGATGGTCGCCCCGGCCGGCGAGTACTTCGAGGCGTTTGAGAGCAGGTTGATGAAGACGTGCCGGAGCCGGCCCGGGTCCACGCTGACCTCCCCGAGGCCGGGCTCGGCGCGCACGACGAGGCTCTGGCCCGCCGCCGAGATGAACGACCGGGCCTCGTCGGCGACCGCGCCGATGAGCTCGTGCACCGGAACCCGTCCGCGCTCGAGCGCGGACGCGCCCGCCTCGAGGCGCGTTAGGTCGAGCAGCGAATCCAGTATCCGAAGCAGGCGGTCGGCGTCGTCCCTCGCCGATTCCAGCATCTCTCGCTGGGCGGGCGTCAGCGGCCCCAGGGTCTTTTCGAGCAACAGGTACACGGCCATGCGCAGGCCCGTGAGCGGCGTCTTGAGCTCGTGGCTGACCGTGCCCACCAGGTTCGTCTTCGCGTCGTCGAGGAGCCGGAACTTCGTCACGTCCTGCAGGATGACCGCTGCCCCCTTGAACTCCGTCAGCTTGTCGCCGATCGCGAGGATGCGCGGCAGGTAGTGGCGGTCCTCGCCCCCCACGCGGAATGTCACCACGCGCCCGTAGTCGGTGGGCAGGTAGTGCTCGTCGGTCCCAAGCACCGACGCCAGCGGCCCCGCGAGGGCCGCGGGCAACCCGCCGGAGAACTCCGGCAGCCTTGAAAGCTCCTCGGCCGCGGGATTGCGCACCTCGAGGCTGCCGTCCTTTGAGACCACGAAAAGGGGGTCCGGAGTAGAGGTGAGCGTCGCCTCCATGGTGCGCTGCGTCCTCAGGACCCGCGCGAGGGTGGCGTCCCGGTACGCGCGCAGCCGCGCGGCCATGGTGTTGAACGACCGCGCGAGGCTGCCCAGTTCGTCCCGCGAGAACTCCGGGACCCGCGTGTCGAGATCCCCCTCGCCAAGCGCGGTCGCGGAGGCGGTCAGCGCCTTGATCGGCCTAAGGAGCGATGCGGCCACCATCCATGCCAGCGCCGCCGAAAGGGCGGCGGCGGCGCCGATGGCGGCCCACAGGACCCGGACCGCCGCGTTCGCGAGCTGCTCCGCCCGCGCCTCGGTCTCGCGCGCGGCCGCGTAATCGTTGGCAGTCAGCTTGTCGATGGCGCCGAGCACCCTGTAGAGGGCGCCCTCGTCCGCCCGGATCTCGTCAAGCGAGGCCGAGCCACCCGCGGCGACCATCCTTTCGCACCTCGAGGAGAAGTCCTGGAAAGCAGCGTCGAGCCCCTCGACAAGGCGCTCCCTCGGCTTGCCGGCGGAGCTTGCCGACTGGGCCATCAGCTCGCGCGTGAAGTCCGCCCTGCGCGCCTCGAGGTTTTGCCGGGCGCCGATGGGGTCCGCGGTCGCCGCGAGCGCGTTCGACATGAGCGTCGCCGAGGTGCGCATCTCCCGGCACCCGAGGGCCGCGCGGTAGTTGGCGACCAGTTCCTGCTGGAGCGGGCCGGCGAGCTCGCGGCAGACGCGGATCGCGTAGACCCCCGTCACGACAAGGACCAGGAACAGCGGCAGAAGCCCGAGGAAGAGGCGCGTGCGTAGCATGCCCGGGGCGCCGCTCAAAGGAGGCCCAGCTTGGCCCGCTTCCGGTACAAGGTCGCGGGATCGATCCCGAGCGTGCGAGCCGCCTCCTCGAGGCTGCGGCAGGAGGCAAGGATCCGGCGGATATGCTCGGTCTCGATCTCGTCGAGGGTGACGCGTGCGCCGACCGCGATTGCGGGCTGCGAGGAGGCCGAGAAACCCTCGGGCAGGTCAGCGAGCTCGATCGTGTCTCCCGGCGCGAGGATGACCGCCCGCTCGATCACGTTGCGCAGCTCGCGCAGGTTGCCGGGCCAGGAATACGAGGCGAAGGCGTCGGACACCGCCTTGGAGAAGGCGACCTGGCCCTTGCCAGCGCGGGTGGCAAAATAGCGGCGCGCCCCGTCGGCCAGGTGCTTGAGGTCGGCCGGGCGCTCGCGCAGGCCGGGGAGGCTGACCGCGATCACGTTCAGCCGGTAGAAGAGGTCCTCGCGGAAGCGGCCGGCCTTCACCTCGGCCACGAGGTCGCGGTTCGAGGCCGCGATCACGCGGACGTCCGCCCTTCTCGGGAGGGCCTCGCCGACCCGCTCGTATTCGCGCTCCTGCAGGAGCCTGAGGAGCTTAGGCTGGATCTCGAGGGGCAGCTCGCCGATCTCGTCCAGGAATAGCGTCCCCCCGTCGGCGGCGGCCACCCTCCCGGCAGTCTCGGCCACGGCCCCGGTGAACGAGCCCCTCGCGTGGCCGAAGAGCTCGCTTTCGAGGAGCTCGCGCGAAAGGCTCGGGCAGTGGACGGTCACGAAGGCGGCGTCCCGGCGGGCGCTGCGCTTGTGGAGCTCCCGGGCAAGCACGCTTTTGCCGGTGCCGCTCGCTCCCAGGATGAGGATGTTGGCGGGCGTCTCGGCCGCCTTGAACGCCATCCGAAGCGCTCGCTGCATCGCGGGTTCCGCGGATTCCAGGTCGACGGGCGGCGCGCCCGACTCCAAGTCGCTCTCGAGAGCCTGGACCCTGAGCTCGAGCGCATGGGCCTTGGCGACCTTGGCCAGCACCGTGCGGATCTGGTCCGGCGTGAACGGCTTAGGGATGAAGTCGAACGCGCCCCTGCGCATGGCCTCGACCGCCGTAGCGATGTTCGCATACGCCGTGAAAAGGATCACGGCCGGTGCCGGCTTCACCTTCATCAGGCGGCCGAGGACGTCGAGGCCGTCGTCGGCGCCGAGCTTGAGGTCCAGGAAGACGGCGTCGAAGCCCTCCTCCTCCGCCGCCTTCAGCGCCTTGGCGGCATTCGGCGCCTCGGACGCCGAATGGCCTGAGGATTCAACCGCGACCCTCGTCGTTCTGCGGATCGAGGGTTCGTCGTCTACGATGAGGACGCGCATGGCTTGTTGCCAGCGAGTCTGCTCGGGCTGCGGCGGCGGGCCAATGACAAAGAGATGCACGGGACGCTACAGGAGGTCCCGACCGACGGCCCGCTCCCTGGGATTTTCAAGGCAAGGCGCCGGGCTGCGGGTCGTCGCGCCTTGCGCGACCCCGGAAAAGCCAAGGCGGGGCCGCTTTCGCGACCCCGCCAGGTCCAGCTTCAACTAGGTGCTCCCGCGGGCTTTCGCCCGCCGGGATTGCACAATTATTCGACCCCATCCCGGTCGGCGGGTTCCCACTGAAGGCTTGCCCTCCGCAGGGGCTGCGAAGAGCGTCGCGCAGACCCCATGCCTCCGGATCCAGCAAAGCCAATTCCGGACGCCGCGGCCTCTGCGCCGTCGACGGGGCGCATCACGGACCTCGAGATCAAGGACGCCCAGATCATCTTCGGGTCGGTCTGGCAGGGCCTCGAGGCGGAATTCGGGCGTGAGCGCCTGCGCTTCCCGAAGGAGATCATCCTCCTTGGCGGCGCCCCGGGCGCGGGAAAGGGGACCAACACCCGCTTCATCGGCAAGGCCCGCGGCCTAACCTGCGGCCCCATCGTGATAAGCACGCTGCTGGACTCGCCCGAGGCCCGCCGCCTGAAGGAGGCGGGCAACATGGTTGGCGACCGCGAGGTGATCCACCTGCTCTTCCGCAAGCTGCTCCAGCCGGAATACAGGGACGGGGTGATCCTCGACGGCTTCCCCCGCACCAAGGTCCAGGTGGAGTGCCTCAAGATACTGGTGGACAAGATGCACGAGCTGCGGCGGGAATTCTACAACACGCCGCTCGGCATACACTTCCGCCAGCCAACCGTCCACGTCATGGTGCTCTTCGTGGACGAGTCCACGAGCGTCGCCCGCCAGCTCAAGCGCGGGATCGATGTGCGCGCGCACAATGCCGAGGTGCGCCGGACCGGCATCGGCGAGCTGCTCGAGGAACGCGCCACGGATTTCGACAAGGCGCTGGCCGAACGCAGGTACCGCGTGTTCAAGGAGCAGACGTGGGACGCACTCCAGGAGCTGAAGGAGATCTTCCACTACCACTTCGTAAACGCCCAGGGCTCGGTCGCCGAGGTCGAGGAGAACATCCTGCGCGAGCTTGATTACCAGAGCACCCTGGAGCTGGACCCGCGAACCGTGGACCGGCTCAGGGGCATCCCGGTCGCCAGCGAGATCGTCGTGCACGCCCGCCAGGAGCTCGTGCGCCGGCTGGACTCCTACGAGCTCGGCCACCCGGAGCTCTTCAACAGCGTGGCCGGATTCATCGAGCGCAAGATGATGCCCATCATCCTGCGCCACGCGATCTCTGGGACGGCGCTGGTGAACACCGAGGACTCCCTGCTCGACGACCCGCGCGCGCTTGCCATGCTGATCGACATCTTCTCCGAGCGCGGCTACCACGCCACGGTCGACCTGCACAGGATCGAGATTCCCGAGCGAATCGACCTCGCGTCCGGGCTCGTGTCCAACAGGACGAAGAAGGTCTACCGGATCCAGATACGCTTCACCGGATCCGAGATCAGGCGCGGCTGAGGCCCGTCGCCCCCCGCCGGCCCACTACTCGTACCGGAGCGCCTCGATCGGATCGAGCGACGCGGCCTTCCAGGCCGGGTACATGCCGAACGCGACGCCGATCACCGTGCAGACGATCACCCCCGCGGCGGCCCATCCCCAGGGGAAGACGATTTCCGCCGAGAGCAGCGACGCGAGGACGTCGCCAGCTATCGTGCCCAGCAGGATTCCCACGAGGCCTCCAGTCACAGACAGGACGACAGACTCGACCAGGAACTGGGTGAGTATGAGTATCCTTCGGGCGCCGACGGCCTTGCGCACGCCTATCTCCTTGGTGCGCTCGGTGACGCTGACGAGCATGATGTTCATGATCCCCACCCCGGCCGCGAGGAGCGCGATTGCGCTGATGACGAGGGCGCCTGAGCTAATGACGTCAGCCACCTTTGCGAAAGCGGCGACAAGGGTGTCGTTGGAGTAGATCTCAAAGTCGTTGTCCTGCTCGGGGCGCAGCCCGCGGACGACCCGCATCGCGGTGATGCCCTTCTCCATCGTCGCGTTGTACATCATCTGCGAAGGCGACTCGGTCGCGATGTTCACCGAGTACTGCTCGGCCCCAAAATCCATCAGGAACCGGGTGATCGGAATCATGATGATGTTGTCCTCGCTCCCGCCGAACATCGTTCCCTTCGTGGCGAAAGTGCCGACCACCGTGTAGGTGCGTTCGTTGGCCTTGATGAGCTTGCCGAGGGGGTTCTCCGAGGGAAAGAGCTTGGTGACGATGTCCTGCCCGATGATGGCGAACGGCCGAACCAAATCCACGTCGTCGGGCGTGAAATTGCGGCCCGTCCCGATGTCGAACTGGTTCGCCTTGAGGAAGTACTGGTTCGTGCCACCGAACGTCACCCCCTTGGTGGTCTTGTGCCCGCCGTAGCTCGCCTGCACGAGAGGGTTCCCGTTCGCGAACGCCTTGAGGCAGACCACGTCGGCGGTGCCCCTCATGAACTCGATGTAGCGCTGGGCCTCATCAAGGGTGACGCGTCGGCGCGCCAGGTACTTGTGTTCGTCGTTCCCGTTCACCCCGAACGCGGGGAACCTCGAGAACTGGAACATGTTCGAGCCGAGAAAGCTGAGGCCGATCTCGATCGAGCCGCGCAGCGCGGAGACGGCCGTCATCACCCCGATGACCGAGAACACCCCGATCGTGATGCCCGACATCGTCAGGAAGGACCGGAGCTTGTTCACCCCGAGCGCCCCGAATGCCATCCTCAGGATCTCATTCATACCTGAGGGCGACGACGGGGTCCAGGCGCGAGGCGCCCAGGGCAGGGACAAAGCCCGAGAGGACGCCCGTCGCCACGGACACGGCCATCGAGATCGCGACCAGGACGAGGGAGAATTCTACCGGGAACGAGGGCATGGCCGCCTTCACGCCCAGGACCATGAGGTAGGTGATCCCGAGGCCGGCCACCCCGCCGAGGACGCAGATCGAAACGGCCTCGATCAGGAACTGGAGCAGCACCGTGCGGCGGCGCGCCCCGAGCGCCTTGCGCGTGCCGATCTCCTTCGTGCGCTCCCTAACGCTCACGAACGTGATGTTCATGATCCCTATCGCCCCGACGAACAGCGACAGCCCCGTCACGAAGAGCCCTGCGAGGGCTATCCCCCTCTTGATCGGGTCGAGCTTCTCCTTGAACAGCGCCCCCCCGTTGACGGAGAAGTTGTCGCGCTGGCCCGGGTACTCCCCCCGCACACGGCGCATGTAGCCCGTCAGCTCCTCCCGCGCCTCGTCCAGGCGGGTCTTGTCCTTCACCTTCACCTGGATCTCTGTGTTCTCGTCGCGGATCCCGAAGTACTTCCTGTACGCCCCGAGGGGCATGACCATCTGGTTGTCGAAGCTGAAGAGGCCAAGGAAGGACCCCTGCCGCGCGAGCACGCCCACCACCTCGAACGGCTGGCCGTGTATGGTCACCGTCGCCCCGAGGCTGGAGCGCCCGGGAAAGAGCGCCTGGGCCACGTCGTAGCCGAGGACGACGACCTGCCTTGCGGACTCGTCCTCCGTCTCGTTGAACAGGCGCCCTTCGGAAAAGTCGGCGGCCAGGATCCGCCCGTAGGCCGCGTTCGTCCCGCGGGTGAAGACCCCGTTGATGCTGTTTCCGTTGGACTTGATCGAAGCGGACCTCACGTCGCCGAAGACGGCGAAATCGAGCAGCGAGTCCGGCGAGGCCGCAATGATCCGGTTCAGCCTGACCGCATCCTCCGGGTGCATGGGCGGGCGGTCCGCGTAGTTCCACCAGTCTTCGGCTCCGGTCCAGGGCCACTTGTTCACGTAAAGCACGTCCTCGCCGAGCATGGCCAGGCTCCGGTCAAAGCCGGTGTTGATGCCCGCGATCGCCGTGCCCATGAGCGTTACGGCAACGATGCCGATGATCACGCCGAGCGCCGTCAGAGCCGAGCGCATCTTGTTCGCCCGAATCTGCGCCATCGCTATGCGGACCGACTCGGTGAGCTCGTAGATGATCCTGTTCATGTCTCCCTTCCTCAGAATGACGGGCCGTCGCTCTCGATGAGCCCGTCGTGAAGGCGGATGATCCGGCGCGCGTGCCGGGCGACGGACTCCTCGTGCGTCACGACGATCAGCGTGTTGCCCTTCTCGTAGAGGTCGTCGAAAAGGCCCAGGATCTCGACCCCGGTCTTGGAGTCGAGGTTTCCGGTCGGCTCGTCCGCCAGGATGATCGAGGGCCGGTTGACGAGGGCCCGGGCGACCGCCACCCGCTGGCGCTGGCCGCCCGAGAGCTCGTTCGGCCTGTGGTGGATCCGGTTTCCGAGGCCCACGTCGACAAGGGCCTGCCGCGCCCTCTCGTGGCGCTCGTGGGCAGGGACGCCGCCGTAGATGAGCGGCAGCTCCACGTTCCTCAGGGCGTCCGAGCGGGGGAGAAGGTTGAACGTCTGGAAGACAAACCCGATCTCCTTGTTGCGGATCTCGGCGAGCTCGTCGTCTACCATCCCGGCGACGTCCAGGCCGTTGAACTCGTACTTCCCGGATGTAGGCGTGTCGAGGCAGCCGAGCATGTTCATCAGGGTCGACTTTCCCGACCCCGAGGGCCCCATGATCGCAAGGTATTCGTTGCGGCGGATCTCGAGCGTGACGCCGCGCAGGGCATGGATCGTCTCCTCGCCCATCTGGTACAGCTTGGTCACCCCCTCGATGGCGATCACCACCGGTCCCACCGGGCGCACCGGGCGCGATTCAACGGGTGCCGGGGGGCTCATTTGGTCCAGGGCTCACTTCGCTTCGGCGACGTCCGCCTTCGGCTTCTCGATTCGGATCTTCGAGCCGTCCTTGAGCAAGCGGCTTATGGCCGCGTAGGTTCCGGACACTACCTCGTCGCCCGGCTTCAGGCCGGACCTGACCTCGATCATCGTGTTGTCCGCGATCCCCGTCTCTACCTTCTGGAGCTTAACCTTGTCGCCGCTGCGGACGAAGACAACGCGCTCGAGCTTCTCGCGGTCGCGCTGCGCGTCGATCTTCTCCACAGACACGTCGATGTCGTTGCCCGAGCGCTCGTGCACCTCCTTCGCCTTCTTCTGCTCAAGCTCGTCCGCCGACAGGCCCCCGGCCGCCCTCACGGTGACGCTCTGGATCGGGATGGCGACCGCGCCCTTGACCGTCTGCGTCTCGATGTCGGCCGTGGCGCTCATGCCCGGCCGCAGCGCGACGTCCTTGTCGGCGACGCGGATCTTGACGATGAAATTGGTGACCTCGTCGGAGACGGTCCCCGACGACTGCGCCGACGTGCCGCTGCCCGCGGCGCCGTTGTTCTCGGCCGACGCCGCGATCTCCCGGACGGTGCCGTTGAACTTGCGGTCCGGATAGGCGTCGATGCTTATCTTCACGGGGTTGCCGACCTTCACGTTGACGATGTCGTTCTCGTTAACCTTCACCCGGACCTCCATCTTGCTAAGGTCCGCCACGCGCATGATCTCGGTGCCCGCGAACTCCGTCGAGGCCTGGACCCGCTCGCCGACCTCCGAGGAGCGCGAGCTCACGGTCCCGTCCATCGGCGCGTATATCGAGGTCTTGGATAGTGAGTCCTTGGCCTGCTTCAGCACCCCCTCGGACTCGTCGACGAGCGCGAGCGCCGACTCGCGGTTGGCCTTCGCCCCGTCGTAGGCCGTCTTGTAGGTGACGTAGTCGAAATCGGAGACCAGCTTCCGGTCGTAGAGGTCCTGGTATTTCTTCAGGTCGGCCTCGGCCTTCTCGAGCTGCACCATGCTTGTGACGGCCGCGGAGCGCGCGGCGGCGACGGCCGCCGTCTGCTGCTCGACCGCGGCCTGGTAGTAGTCCGGCTTGATCTTGACGATCACGTCGCCCTTCTTGACCGAGGCGCCCTCGCGGAACGGCAGCGCGATGATCTCGCCAAACACCTCGGGGTTGATCTTCACCTCGACCTCGGGCTGGACCTTGCCGGTGGCGGTCACGGTCTGGACGATCGTCTTTGTGACGGCCTTCTCGGTGGTGACCGAAATGCCGACATTGGCGCTGCGCTTCTTTACGATCGCGAGGGCGACCAGCACGGCGACCAGCACGGATCCGCCGATCACCCACCACTTCAGCTTGGATTTCCTGCGCGGCTTGGCGATGGACGCTGTGGCGGTGGCGTTTCCAGGGGAAAGGGCTGCGGTCATGGGTGCTGCATTCACGGCGGCAATCAGTTGAAGGTCAATCGTTCATGCCATTCCGCAGCCCCGCCCGACAAAACAGCGTGGGGGGGCCGAAGCCGGTCCCCCCACGCCAACAACAACTAACAACGAGCAAGAGCGGACGAAACAGCCGTCCTCGAAAATGGAAAGGTTCATGCGTCGAGATGCAGTCAGGATGCGGCGGACGGCCCCGCCGACGGGATCGGCGGGCCCGATTGCGGGCGGGCGCGGCTGTGGCATGGCCCCACAACACCGGCCTCCCGTCAAAAGTTACACAAAACTTTGATGAGCGGGCGGGCGGGCGGATGGACGGGGCCGCTGCCTTTGCCCAACGGTCGGCAGGTCGCGTCCACGCCGCGCCCCCGACATTGAGCACGCCCGCTAAGCGGCAGGTATGCCCGCGCCGCAGGTGCTCCCCCGTGCGCCCCGGCCGTCAGCCGCGGCGCTCACGCTCCGCCCACAACGCGGCGCCGACGATTCCCGCCTCGTTCAGGAACTCGGCCGGGACCATTCTCGCGCGCGGCTTCACGTACTTGAAGAACTTGGCGTGCTTCGCGCTCACGCCGCCCCCGATGATGATCAGCTCGGGCCAAAGCAGCCGCTCAAGGATGGCGATGTAGCGGCCGAGGCGCTTGCCCCACGACTTCCACGACAGATCCTTGCGGTTCTTGACCGAAGCGGCAACGCGCCTCTCCGCGTCGCGCCCGTCCATCTTCAGGTGCCCGAGTTCGCATGGGTACAGCGCGCCGCGGAAGAAAAGGACCGATCCGACGCCTGTCCCCAGCGTGAGCAGGAGGGCCTTGCCGTCGAAGTTCCTGCCCGCTCCAAACCTCATCTCGGCCAGGCCCGCGGCCGCCGCGTCGTTTGTCAGGGCAACGGGCCGCCCGATCGCCCTGCTGAAGAGCTTGATGCCGTCGCACCCCACGAACTTCTTGTCGAGGTTTGCGGCCGTGAGGACCGTGCTCCCGTGGATGACCCCCGGAAACCCGATCCCCACCGGGCCCCGCCAGCGGAAATGCGCGGCGATCATTCCCGCGGCGTCGGCCATCTCGGCAGGCGACAGCAGCAGGGGCGTCTCGATCTTGAAGCGGCCGGCAAGGAGCCGCCCGGTGCCCGTCTCGACAGGGGCACCCTTGATTGATGATCCGCCGATGTCGATTCCGAGCACCCTCATTTGGTGGGTCCACAGAATCAGCCCGAGTGTCCCAACACAATGCCGTCTTTCGGGCCTCTTGACGCGGGGCCGGGCCGGCGTTCCTCTTTCCCGCCATGAAGATCACCTACTACCTCGAGGTTCTATCGTCCTGGTGCCACTGGGTCGAGCCGGTCTGGGCCGGCCTGAAGGCCCGATACTCGGGCCGGGCCGAGTTCGAGTGGCGGATCGCGCTCATGCGCAGGGAGGACTTCCCGGTGTCGCGCAGCCAGTGCGACTGGTTCTACCGCCGAAGCGGCGGCACCGTCATGCACTCCCCCGTGATGCTCAACTCCGGGTGGTTCGAGCCGAGCCGCAAGGGCGCCTATGACGCCCCGAACCTTGTGGCGGAGGCGGGCAGGGACTTCGGCCACTCCGGAGACACGATCCGCCTCGCCCTGGCGGCGGCCGCGCTGGTCGACGGCAAGAGGATCGGCGAGATGGGCGTGGCAGTAGCCGTGGCTTCGACGGCATCCGGCATCCCCCCAAAGAGGCTGCGCACGCGGGCGGAGTCCAGGGCGGTCAGGGCGCGGGTGGACGCGAGCACCGCCGAATTCCACGCGCACCGCATCGGGCAGCGGCCGGCGTTCATCCTGGAGGACGAGATCGGCGACAAGGCCGTGTTCTCCGGGATCGTGAGCATCGAGCCCCTTGCGGCCGCGATCGATGCCATGATCTCCGACACCGCGGCCTATGCCGCGCACGCAGCCCACAACGGGACGCCGCCCAAGAAGTAGCCCCAGGAAGATGGAATACGCCAACCTAGGACGCACCGGGCTCAAGGTGTCCCGGCTCTGCCTCGGGACCATGACCTTCGGCTCCCGGAAATGGAGGGAGTGGGTGCTCGAGGAGGAGGAGAGCAGGCCTTTCATACGGCGTGCGCTCGAGCTCGGGATAAACTTCTTCGACACGGCTGACATGTACTCGCTGGGCGCGAGCGAGGAGATCCTCGGCCGCGCGCTCAGGGACTTCGGGCCGGGCCGCGACCGCGTCGTAATCGCCACCAAGGTGTTCAACGCCATGGGCGCCGACCCGAATCAGCGCGGCCTGTCGCGCAAGCACATCCGCCACGCCATCGACGACAGCCTCAGGCGCCTCGGCACCGACTACGTCGACCTGTACCAGATCCACCGGTTCGACCCGTCGACGCCGGTCGAGGAGACGATGGAGGCGCTCGACGCCCTGGTGCGCGCCGGCAAGGTGCTCCACGTCGGCGCGTCGTCGATGTGGGCCTGGCAGCTCGACAAGATGCTCCACGCGGCCGCCTCGCGCGGCTGGGCGCAGTTCGTCACGATGCAGAATCACTACAACCTCATCTACCGCGAGGAGGAGCGGGAGATGGTCCCGCTCTGCGCCGACAAGTCGATCGGCCTGCTGCCGTGGAGCCCCCTTGCGCGCGGATTCCTGGCGCGCGACCTGGACGCGGCCACGGTGCGCACGAGGACCGACGAGTACGCGCGCCACATCTACGGGGACGTGCTGTCCGGATCCGACCTGGCCGTCCACGCCGCCGTCGGGAAGGTCGCGTCGGCCCGGGGCGTCCCCCGCGCACAGGTCGCTCTGGCGTGGGTCTGCCAGCGGCCCGGTGTCGTGGCGCCGATCGTCGGCGCCTCGAAGGCCCACCACCTTGAGGACGCCTTCGCCGCACTTTCGCTGAGGCTCAGCCCGGAGGAGATGGCGGTTCTCGAGGCGCCCTACGTCCCCCACGCAGTGGCAGGCCACCAATGAGCCCCGGCGCCGCCGCTGCGCGGACGGGGCTACTGGCTGCGGCGTCGCTCGTGGCCGCCCGGCTGCTCGCCGGATCCGGGTTCGTCTTCGACGATCGAAACGGGGACGGGAGGCGGGAGCCCGGCGAGCCGGGCCTGCCGGCCGTCGCGGTGTCCAACGGCGTCGACGTGGTCCTGACCGACGGAGCCGGTGCCTACGCGATCCCGGATCGGCCGGGGGCGCCGACGTTCGTCATCAAGCCCCGGGGATGGCGGCCGCCGGTGGACGGCGCAAACCTGCCTCTGTTCCATGCGATGCCGGGGACCGGCCCGGCCGCCGATTTCGCGCTCGTCCGCTCGGACGAGCCGGACGACATGCGCGCGCTCGTCCTCACGGATCCGCAGCCCTCCTCCGCCGCGGAGGTCGACTACCTGTCCCGGGGGCTCGTTGAACGCATTGGCCGCCGGACCGAGTTCGCCTTCGGCGTGACCCTGGGGGACATCGTCTACGACCGGCCGGACCTCTTTGGCGCGGTGAACCAGGTGCTGGCCCGGGTGGGAATCCCCTGGTACAGCTTGCCCGGGAACCACGACCTAGCGCTCGGGACCCCGAATGAGGGAGCGGCCGTGGCGCCCTTCGAGGCCGTCTACGGGCCGTCGACGTACGCCTTCCACGCGGGCCCCGCGCTTTTCGCGGCCCTGGACGACGTGCGGCCGCTGGGCGGGCCCCGCTACATAGGGGGCCTCCGCAGCGACCAGTTTGAATTCCTGCGGAACATCCTGGCCGTGACGCCTCCCGATGAATGGCTGGTCCTGATGATGCACATCCCCCTCTTTCCGCCGGACCCCTCGGGCTCCGAGGGGTTTCGAAGGGCGGACCGCCTGCAGCTCTTCGAGCTCCTCAGGGGCCGTCCGCGCGTCCTGGTTCTGTCCGGCCACACCCACTACCAGCGCCACGTGATGCACGGGCCCGAGGATGGCTGGCAGGGAAAGGATCCCATCCACGAATACAACGTCGCCGCAGCCTGCGGCGGATTCTGGGGGGGGCCGCGCGACGCAGGCGGGATCCCCGTCGCCACGATGTGGGACGGCACGCCACCCGGGTACGCGATCCTAGGGTTCAAGGGAGAGGCGGTCTCGATCGAGTACGTTCCGGCCCGCATGCCCGCCGACCACCAGATCGAGTTGCACGCCCCGATTGCCGTCGCTCCAAGGCAGGGATTCGTCTCGTTCTACGCGAACGTCTTCAACGGCCATGACGGCTGGGCGGTCGAGGCCCGCGTGGACAGGCGCGCTTGGGGCCCGATGCGCAGGATCCTGGGATGGGATCCGGCGTATGCCGCCGATTTTCTAGCGCAGGACGCGACCGGCCGTCCCGCGCCCGGGTCCAGGCTGCCCGATCCCGTCGTCTGCTACCATCTCTGGCGCGGCGCTCTCCCCGCGGATCTTTCGCTGGGCGAGCATGTCTTGTCGGTGCGCGCGACCGACCCGGACGGCCGGGTCTTTTCGTCAGAGCGCGGATTCAGCATCGCCAAGCCCTGAGGCGGCGCGGCCCGGCTCGCGCCCGCGGATCCCGGCGGGGGCCGCACCCTGCCGGTACATGTTTTTGCGTACGAAAAAGCGATGACGCACCCCCGGGACGCGGATTCTCTTCATCGCCGCTTCAGCCCTTTGTTCCCGGTCCGCTCCATCGCCGGTTTAGCCTTTCTCTGGGTTGGCCCAGGGCACGCGGCGGCGTTCACGGGCGCCGCGCCGCGCGAACGCCAGCTGGGCGCAGAAGGGATGCCGCCGCTGCGCGTCTTCACGGCCCGGGACACCGGCGTCAAGACGATGGCCTGGTCGGCGGTGCAGGATCCGACGGGCACGATGTACTTCGGGTGCGACACGGTAGTCTCCTTTGACGGGGACCGCTGGCGCTCGCAACCCATGGATCCCACCTACACCGTCCGCGGCCTGGACGTCGGCCCGAACGGCCGGATATGGGCGGCCGGCGTGAATCAGATCGGCTGGTTTGAGCCCGGTGCGGGCGGGCGGCTGCGGTACCATTCCCTCATGTCCCGCCTGCCCGATGGCGCCGGCGACCTGGGCGACGTCTGGAGGGTGTATGCGGAGGGCAACGACAGCGCGGTTTTTGTCGCGCGGGAGAAGGTCCTTCGCTGGGACGGCCGCCGGCTGCATTCGTGGGACTACCCCGGAATGCGCCTGCTCTGGTCAACGCGTACAAGCACGTCCGTTTACGTGCACTACCCGCCGCTCGGACTCCTGAGGATCGGCGCCGACGGGCCGTCGCTGGCCGTGCCCGCATCCGTCATCGGCGCCGCTGAGATCCGCTGGCTCGACGACTCCGCAGGCGAATGGCTCCTGCTCACGTCCGATGGCTTCAAGACGCTGCGCAACGCCGTGTGCACGGCCCTCGACACGGACGCCTCGTCGTTCGTCCGGGCGAACACGGCGACGTCCGTTGCGCGCCTCGATGGCGGCCTGCTCGCCGTCGGCACCCTCCAGGGAGGCATCGCCGTCGTTGACCGGTCGGGAGGAATCCGCCGCGTGTTCAATCTGCGCGCCGGGCTTCCCGCGAACCAGATCTACTCGGTGTTTCTGGACCGCGGCGGGGCGCTCTGGGGGATGGGGCCATCATTCATCGTCCGGTTGGCGATCGGCTCGGGCGTCGCCGTCTACAACCAGCGAAACGGATACCCGCAGGGGGGATGCGAGTCGTTGGCCGGGTTCTCGGGGGCGACCTTTGCCATCTCGCACAGCGACATGCTCCGGCTGTCCACCGACGCCGAGTCCGGCGGCGCCGGGCAGTTCACCAAGGTCGGGGTCACAAGCAGCCGCTTCTACAGCCTGCTCTCCGTCCCGGACGGGATCGCGGTCGGGCACTACCACGGCCTCGGGCTGTGGTCCCCGGCGGGAATGCGCCCGATCATGCAATCGGACGACATTGTGTTCCGGACATGCGCCTCGCAGGCCAGGCCCGGGGCCGTCCTTGCCTCGCAGTACACCAGGGTCCTTTCCGTCGACCTCCAAACCGGGAGGGCGGAGGTCGTCGCCGAGTCCCTTCCCGACTACGGCGATTCGCTGGCCGACGAGCCGTCCGGGCGGCTGTGGATCGGCACCCAGTCGAGGGGACTGTTCGTGGCGGGCCCGGGAAGCACCCGGTCCGAGCCGGCGGCGCGCCGGTTCGGGCCCCTTCCGACGGACGGTCCGACGCTGGTCACCCGGGCCGGGGCGACGGTGCTGGCCCTGACCAAGGGGGCCGCGTTCTTTCTGGACCGCAGGTCGGACAGGTTCCGCCGCGTCGCCGGCTACCCGGAGGGCAATCCGTCCGCGGTGTCCAACCCGGACGCCAGCGGCGCGGTCTGGGCCGCCCTGGATCCGGACGTGGGGGGCCACTCGCCGAGGCTGGGCAGGATCACGGTGGCGGACGGCGGCGCCGTGTGGACGCCCCAGTCGATCGAGGGCCTCCCGCAGGTCGGCTCGCTGCTGCTCCTGCAGGTGGTCCCTTCGCCCGCGGGCGAGACCCTCTGGATCGGCGGAAGCGAGGCGCTCATCCGCGCCGGCCCTCAGGCGCTGGCGCAGCACCCGCCTCCGCCGCAGCCGCGGATCCGTTCCTGGGTCGTGGCGGACGGCGGCGGGGCCGACACGAAGATCGAGGGCTCGCTGCCGTATTCGACGCGCGGGCTTCACGTCGAATTCAGCTCGCTCGACTACGGCATGCGGGAATCGGAGAGGTTCCAGACGATGCTCGGCGGCGCAGAGGACGCGTGGTCCCTGCCGACCGACGCGGCCGACCGGGACGTCTCCGGCCTGCGCGAGGGAAGCTATGAGTTCAAGGTCCGCATCGTGGCGGATTCCGGCGAGGCGGGCCGGCCCGCCGTGCTCCGTTTCGACATCGCCCCGCCGTGGTGGCGCACGCGCGCAGCCTACACACTGGACGCCTTCGCCGGCGCTCTCGCGGTTTTCGGCCTCCTGAGGCTGCGGGCCAGCTCGCTCAGGCAGCGGGCCCGGGCGCTCGAGGAGACTGTCCGCAGCCGGACCGAGGAGCTGGAGAAGGTGAACGCCGCGAAGACGGAGTTTGTGGCCAGCATGAGCCACGAGATCCGCAACCCGATGGGCGGGATTCTGGGGTCGGCGCTCGCCCTGTCCAAGACGCCCCTTCAGCCCGATCAGCATGAGCTTGTCACGACACTTCGCAACTGCGCCTGCTTCCTGGCATCGCTCGTCGAAGACGTGCTCGACTTTGCAGCGATCGAGGCCGGGGCGTACAGGATTACGCGTTCGCCCTGCAGCCCTCGCGAGATGCTGGAAACGGTCGTCAGGATGCTCGCGCCCAAGTCGGGCGCGGTCAGGATGGACGCCTCCGTCGACCCGGCGCTCCCCGATTGGATCCTGGGGGATGCGTCCCGCATCCAGCAGGTGATCGTCAACTTCGCGGCGAACGCCATCAAGTTCGGCGGCAGGACGATAATCCTGTCCGCGCGCATGGACGGGGCCCACGTCGTGTTCGCGGTCGCCGACGACGGGATCGGGATCGCCCCCGAGGACCAGAGGAGCCTCTTCATCCGGTTCTCGCGCCTCAAGTCCGCCCGCAACTCCGCGGTGCCCGGCACCGGCCTCGGGCTTGCCGTCAGCCGGAAGCTCGCCGAGCGGATGGGCGGGTCGGTCGGCGTCGAGAGCGCACCCCGCCGTGGCTCGACCTTCTTCCTTCGCATTCCGCTGGAGGAGGCGGCCCGGGCCGAATCCAAGCCGTGGAAGCTCGGCTCGGAAGGGGCGCGGGCGCTCGTGGTCGAGGATATCGCCTACAACGCGCGCGCGCTTGGGCGGATGCTTCAGGAGGGCGGGTTCGAGGTCGACTACGCGGCCGACGGCGAGGAGGCCCTCCTGCGGCTGTCGGCGACTCCCTACCAGGCGGTCTTTCTCGACTGCGACCTTCCCAAGGTGAGCGGGGCCGACGTTGCGCGCCGCGTCCGGGAGTCCGAGGCCGGCGGCAGGCGGGTCCTCATCGCGGCCACGACGGCCCTGTCGACGCTCGAGGACCAGTACGCATGCCTCGCCGCGGGAATGGACGCCTTCATAACGAAGCCCATAACGCCCGAGAAGCTCAGCGCGGCCCTCTCAGGCACCTCCGGATTCAGGCTCGAGGGGGCGCCCGCCGCCCCGGCCGCTCCCCCGGCTGCGGGCGGGCCGGCGCTCGATCTCGGGGTGATCCGCCACCTTGCCGACGGCTCGCCGGAGGGGATGGACCGCGAGGTCGCGAGCTACGTCGCCTCGCTCGACGATGCCGCGCGCGAGGTCGCGCGTGCGCAAAGGTCGGGCTCGAGGGCCGCGCTCTCGTCCGCAGCCCACCGCGTCCTTTCCCATGCCCGGGTGGTTGGCGCCGCGTCGCTCGCCGGGGCGGCCACGGATCTCCAGGTCTTCGCCTCAGCCTACACGGACTCGGAGCTGGCGGAGCAGATCGGGATAATGGAACGGTGCGTCACGGAGCTCAAGGAGGGGCTGGCCCGCCTTCGCGACGCCCCGCGGGCACCGACTTGAGCCGGCCGGCGGCGCGGGCGCCGCCCCAGGGGCCCCGGGACTTCAGTCCTTCTCGGGCCTGCGGAATTCCTTGTGCTGCTTCTTCTCGAAGTCGCCGATGTCCCCGACGATCTTCACCGCGTCGTCATTCTTGCCCGCGGCGAGCGCGTCCTGGAGCTTGGCGAACAGGTCCTGGAGATTGCTGATCCCCGACTTGAAGTCCTCCTCGAACTTGGCCCGCTGATCCGCCGGGATGTCCTCGGCCTTCTTCGGCGTGAACTCGACAGCCTCCTTCGCCGCGGCCTGCATCTTCGAGAGGAGCTCGAGTGATGACGCGTTCTGCGCCGGGTCGGCCACCTGCTTCCTCAGCTGCCGGAACGCCTTTCCTATCCGGTCCATCCTCATCTCCAGGTCCGTCTTCTTCTCGTCCTCGTGCGCCGCCGGGGCCGCCGCGGGCGCCGTGGCCTGGGGCGGCGCCGCCGGGCCGTCGGCCGCTGAAAGGGCCGGTGACAGGACTGGGATTGCAGTGAGGATGGCTAGGGCCGCGCGGGTGTTCATTTGGTTTTTCGGGCTGGGATGATTCGCACGGCCGGGGCCGATGCAATTAGTTTCACATCGACCGGTCCTGGCGCCGGTGGCCACGGCGGCCCAGGCCGCGGATAAGCACCGCGGCGGCGGCGGAGACGTTCAGGGACTCAACCCGGCCGCTGCCGGGGATGGTGACGAGGCGGGTGCAGGCCGCCCGGACCTCGTCGGCGAGACCATGCTCCTCGTTTCCAAGGACGAGCGCCCACGGGGCCTCCCTCCCCGGGGCCGTGTCCGGGTCGGAGCCGCCCCGGGCGGCCGCGCCGACCACTTCGTACCCCGCCGCCGAGAGTGCGCGAAGGAAGGGGGCGACGTCCGGGACCGTCCAGATCTCGACGGCCTCCAGGCCGCCCTCCGCGACGCGGTAGGCCGCGGCGCCGGGCCTAGCCGAAGCGGGGTCGCCCGCGATGACGATTCTTTCTACGCCGAAATAGGCGGCGGATCGCGCGATCGCCCCGAGATTGTGGGCATTGCCTATCCGGTCGAGGACGACCAGGTCCTCGCGCCGGCGGGCCCAGGAGGCGATGTCGGCCGCGGCCGGGGCCCTCGGGGGCCGGTCCCCGACGACCGCGACGATCCCGCCGTGGTGGACGGAATCGGCGATCTTCTCGAGCTCGGGCGGCTCGACGCAGCGGTAAATCTTGCGGGAGGCGGCGAGGGCCCGGCAAATGACACCCACCTTCCTCGAGGTCGGCTGGTCGAAATAGAGCCGGAGGATCGAGGATGCGTCCCGCCGGAACCTCGCCCGAACGGCGGCAAGCCCGCAGATCTTGATTTCATTGTCCTTCATGGGCCCACGGTGCCGGTCACGGTTAGCTCATCGCGGTCATGATACAAGTGAACGATCCGCACGGCCGCGGCCACCGCAAAGGGCGAGTCCGACGCGCGAAGCCTGCCGAGGAGCGCGATCGGGTCGACGCGCCCGAACTTTAGGTTGATGACAAAGCGCCGGCACCAGCCGCGCCTCAGCCATGGCAAGGCGATCAGCTGGACCACCCTCTCGGGGTCCTCCACCAGGTCGCAGAAGAGCCAGTCGTAGACGACGCCCCTGGCCGGCCGGAACCCGAAAGCGTCGGCGCGCCGGTGCTCGATGAGCGGATGGCCGAGCGCGCCCCCCTTCAGGGGCCCATTGTCCACGGCCAAGACCCTGGCCCCCCGCTTCGCGGCGCTGAAGCTCCAGCCGCCGGGGGCCGCCCCCAGGTCGCACACGGTGTCGCCCGGACGGGGCTCAAGGCCGATGATCCCGTACGACTCCTCGACCTTAAGGTAGGAGCGCGACGGCGCCGCGTCGTCGTCGGCCATCCTCGAGGGCCCGTTCATGAATGCGGCGCGCGCCGCCCGCGCGCACCCGAATCCGGTGAACCAGACGAAGAGGCCGCGCGCCGCGCCCAGGCGGGGCCTGCTCGTGGACGCGAGCCTCTCGATCCTCCCAAGCTTCCTCCCCAGGAGCTCATGGAAGGCCGCCTCGACGGCGGCGATGCGCCGGCCCATGCCGGTGACATCGCGCGCACCGTCGAAGATGCAGGGCCACGCCGCCTCGATGCGCTCGCCCCGGATGCCGCCGGCGAAGGCCTCGACTATTCCCTGGGCGAGCTCGTTGACCCTCCCCCCGCAAATCGCGGCGGGCGCCTCCAGCGCCGAGTGCGCGAACGCGGCGCCGTGGAGCCTCTCGACCCGCGCCGCGCCCTCGGCCCCGGAACGCGGGCCAACGAGCGCCCATCCGGGGCCCGTTGCGGCCGCAGCCAACCCAAGCCCCTCCGCCTCGCGCACGAGCAGCCCCTCATAGCCCGGCTGGCAGACCGCAAGGGCCTCATTCGATGACATCACCGGCGAGGTTGGCCGCGCGGCGCCGGCCGATCAAAGTAAAAGCCTGCGGGGCAGGACCCCGTGGCCGGCGCCGATGTGGGCAACGGAGACGCGGCCGCCCTCGAGGGCGTACCCCCCGTCAAAGGGGTTCTCCGCAAGGAAGAGGGGCGTGTCCAGGTCCGCGTAGCCGAAGCCGCCCAGGCCGGCCGCAAAGCACGCCGACACGGTCATCGCGAGGACCGACTCGACATTTCCGCCGATCATGAGCCCGATCCCCTCCTCGCGCGCGACGGACACCACGTCGAGCGCCTCGGCAACCCCGGCCTTCATGAGCTTTATGTTGAACACGTCGGCGGCGCCCGCGTGCGCCAGCCGGCGCGCGTCCGCCGCCGTCGTCACGCTCTCGTCGGCGGCAAGCGCCCATCCGGTCTCGTCGCCCAGGGCGCGCATCCCGTCCAGGTCGTCCTTGGGGAGCCATTGCTCGAGGAGCGCAGGGACGATCCCGCGCGACCTGAGGCCGTCCGCCAGCTCAGCCGCGCGCGGCCGGTCCATGCCCGCGTTGCCGTCCAGGATCAGCGGCGAGCCCGGCGCCGCCTCAAGTATGGCAGAGATCCGCTCCAAGTCCGCGCCGGCCCCACCCGGCCCCCCCACCTTTGCCTTGATCAGCCGGACGCCGCGCTGCCGGATCGACCGCGCAGACTGCCCCGCCTCCCCGGGCGTGCCGATCGTGACGGTCATGTCCGTCTCGAGCTCCGTGCCGGCGCCGCCGAAGAACCTCCACAGGGGGACGCCGTCGCGCCGGCTCACCGCGTCCAGGAGGGCGGTCTCGAGCGCGCACTGCGCCGATCCGCACGGAGGCCCCGCCCTCGCGCGGAATTCGGCCGCGACGCCCCGCCAGTCCGCCGCGTCGCGCCCCGGGAGCCAGCCTGCGGCCAGCGACAGGAGCCCGAGGGCGCCGGACTGCGTCTCGCCGTTGAACGCGGGAAAGGGCGCGGCCTCCCCGTAGCCCAGGGTGCCGTCGGAGAGCTCGACCCTCGCGAGCACGTTGGCCGCGCTGCCCTGGGCCCCGCGCGAGATCCCGAACGGGACCCGGAGCGGGATGTCGAGCCGTGAAACGCTCAGCGAACGGACCGTCGCCGGTTGGGGCGCGATTGCCATGGCGGGATGTTCCCCCGAGGACGATGAATTGCAAACCGGCGCGCCGCCGGTGTAGCAAGGAGCCGGCATGCGCCTCCTGGCAGCGTTCGACAAGTTCAAGGACTCGATCTCCGCTTCCAAGGCGTGCGACGAGGCCGCGGCCGCGGTCGCCTCTGCGCGCCCGGACTGGGAGGTCGACATGTGCCCGCTTGCGGACGGCGGGGAGGGATTCGCCGACATCCTGACCCGGGCGGCGCGCGGCCGCGAGTTCCGGTCAGCCGTGACGGGCCCGCGCGGCGGGGAGGTCGTCGCCGGCTTTGGCATCGTGCCCGTGGCCCGGATACCCGCGGGCGCGCTCGCCCTGATCGGGCAGGCGGGGGCCGGGCCGGGCCGCACCGTCGCAGTCCTCGAGATGGCCGCGGCAAGCGGGCTCGCCCTGCTTGCCCCGTGGATGCGCGACCCCATGCTCGCCTCCTCCATCGGCACCGGCCAGCTGATCAGCGCGGCGGCCAGGTCCGGCGTCCACGCGATCCTTCTGGGCATCGGCGGAAGCGCCACGCACGATCTCGGCCTCGGGGCCCTCGGCGCACTGGGTGTCGAGTTCCTGGCCGAATCCGGCGCCCGCCTCGAGTCCCCCGTCCCGGCCGACTGGCCGCGGATCCTCGGCATCGACGGGCGCGTCTCGGAGCTGGTACCGCCGATCGTGATCGCCTGCGATGTCGAGAATCCCCTCCTCGGGCCCAGCGGCGCGCTAGCCGTCTACGGCCCCCAGAAGGGGCTGAAGCCGGCGGATGCCATGGCCCTCGAGGCGCAGAGCGCCCGGATCGCCTCCATGGTCTGCCGGCACTTTGGGCGCAAGGAGAGCCTGGCGGCCGAGCGCGGGGCGGGCGCGGCTGGCGGGGTCGCCTTCGGGCTCATGGCCGGGGCCGGAGCGAGAATCCTGCCCGGCTTCGACCTTGTCGCCTCGTGGCTCGACCTCGACGCGCGCCTGGCAGCGGCGGACGTCGTCGTCACCGGGGAGGGACGCTTCGACGATTCCTCGCTGAGCGGCAAGGGCCCAGGGGCGGTCGCCCGACGCGCCCTGGCGCTGGGAAAGCCCGTCCACGTGTTTGCGGGCCGCGTGGCACTAACCAGGCCGATCCCGGGCCTGTCGACCCATTCCGTGACGCCGCCCGGCATGGAGCTGCACGAGGCCCTGTCAAAGGCGCCCGCGCTTCTATTTGCCGCGGTGCGCGAGACGATGGCGCGCCTATGAAACGGCTCGACCGGCGCGGGCGGCCGCACGATATGTCTCCGATGCCCAGATCCCTCACGCGGTCCCTCCGGCGGGCCGCCCTTTGCGTCGCGCCTCTCATGGGACTGATCGGGTGCAGCGCGACCCCCCCGCCCGGCCCGGCCTCCGGTTCGGGGGCGGTGCCTGTGCGGCCGCAGGCGGCCGCTCCCGCTCAGAAGCCGGCCGCTAGGGAGACATTCGACCCGGCCCACCCGGTCATGCTCGGGATTGACGTCCTTCAATCGGGCGGATTCGAGGCGATCAGGGGCAAGTCGGTGGGCCTGCTGACCCATCCGGCAGGGGTGAACATGCGCGGGGTCAGCACGATCGACATCCTCCTCCATGCGCCCGGCGTCCGCCTCGTCTCGTTGTTCTCGCCGGAGCACGGCCTGCGCGGGGAGTTCCTCGCGGGCGTGAACTCCTCCGACCACATTGACGCACGCACCGGGCTCATGATCCACTCGCTCTACAACGGAGTCAGCCGGAAGCCCACGAGGGCCCAGCTGAGGGGAATCGACGCGATGGTCATCGACCTCCAGGACATCGGGGTCCGCAGCTACACCTTCGTGAGCGCGATGAAGATGTGCATGGAGGGATGCTTCGAGAACGGCGTGGAGGTCGTGGTGCTCGACCGGCCCAACCCGCTCGGGGGCCTGAAGGTCGACGGCCCGCCGCTCGACCCGCAGCTGGTGAGCTACGTCGGCGAATTCCGCGTTCCGTACGTGCACGGGCTCACGATCGGCGAGCTCGCCAGGATGGCCAAGGACGCCCCGGACATCCTCAAGATAGCCGATGGCGTCCGGGCGAACGGCAGGCTCACCGTCGTGGCGATGCGCGGCTGGCGCAGGAGCATGCGCTGGCCCGAGACCGGGTTGAACTGGGTCCCGACGTCACAGCTGATCCCCGACTTCTCGGCGGTTGAGGGCTACGCCATGACGGGGCTCGGGATCCAGCTGGGCGGCTTCCGGAGCGGCATCGGGGCCTCATACCCCTTCCGGGGGATCTCGTACCGCGGGATTCGGTCCGAGGTGCTGGAAAGGGACCTTCAGGCGCTGAATATTCCGGGGATCGGGTTCCGGCGCGTCAGCGTGCCCGACCCGAAGACGGGCAAGCCCGAGCTGGGCCTTTACGTCGAGATCACCGACTGGGACCTCTGGAGGCCGACCGAGCTGGGCCTCCAGATGATCAGGCTCGCGTGCAAGTACGAGCCCCGCGTGTTCGCATCCGCGACGAGGAACGAAGTCGGCCTGTTCCAGAAATGCCTGGGATCGATGACGTTCTATAACGACGTCGCGGCCCACGGGGCCAGGGTCGACGTGGAGGCGTACGTGCGCGACTGGCAGGCGAGGGCCCAGACCTATCAGATGCAGAGCCGCAGGTACTGGCTGTACAACTGACGCGGCGCCGGGGTCCCCCAATAAAAATCGCCAAGACCTCCCGAAGGGCCAAAGGTGGGTGCCCGAGACCCCCCGTTCATCCTAACCATGAAGAGCCATCCAACGAAATCGCACTACAATGTCGCCGTGTTCGGCGCGGGGGCCATCGGCAGCGACCACTTGGCGAGCTTCAAGCTGCACCCGGCTGCCCGCGTGGTAGCGATCGCCGAGGTCTCGCGGGAGCGCGGGCGGGAGGCCGCTGAGCGATTTTCGGTGCCGGAGCTCGTGACCGACTACAGGGTCCTGCTGCGGCGCAGGGACATCGACGTGGTCTCCATCGCACTCCCGAACTACCTCCATGCGAAGGTCGCGCTCGACGCCCTCAAGGCGGGCAAGCACGTGATGCTCGACAAACCCATGGCTACCAACGCGCGCGACGCCGCAAAGCTCGTCGCCGAGGCGAAGAAGCAGGGAGTCCTTCTCATGGTTGGCCAGAACTTCCGCTTCAACCAGGAGACGCAGATGGCGAGGCACATCGTCGAGGCGGGGACCCTCGGGGACATCTACCACGCCAAGACATCCTGGCTGCGCCGGGCGGGGATTCCGCGGATAGGCTCCTGGTTCACCCAGAGGCGGTTTGCGGGGGGCGGCTGCACCTATGACATCGGCGTGCACGCGCTCGACCGCTGCCTCCACATCATGGGCGACTTCGACGCGGCCGCCGTGAGCGGCCAGACGTACGCGAAGTTCGGGAACCGCGGCCTCGGCAACGGCGCCTGGGGAAGGAGCGAGATCGATCCCAAGGCCCCGTTCGATGTGGACGACCTTTCGGTCGCCCTGATCAAGATGAGGAGCGGAAGGACCGTGCTCCTTGAGGTGTCCTGGGCCGCGCACGGCCCGCTCGCCGATTCCAACTCGACCCAGCTGTTCGGGACGGAGGCGGGCCTGGATCTGCCGCCGCCTAGGATCTTCAGGAACACGCCAACCGGCTACACCGTCGAGACGGTGAACATCCTGCCGCCCCCGGTGAGCACGAACCGCATGGTGCACTTCATCGACTGCCTGCTCGGCAACGCCGAGCCATTCGTGAGGCCCGCGGAGTCGCTGGCGATCCAGAGGATCCTCGACGGCATCTACGTCTCCGCCTCGACAGGCAGGGAGGTGCGCATCAAGCCGACCCCACAGCTTGCGGAGTCCGCATGAAGAAGGTTCCGGTCGCCCTCCAGCTCTGGTCGGTCCGCGAGGACGCAAAGAGGGATTTCGCGGCCACCGCGGCCGCGGTCGCCGAGATAGGCTACTCGGGCGTCGAGCTCGCCGGATACGGCAACCTCGACGCCAAGGGGGCCAAGGCCGCCCTAGACGCCGCCGGGCTCAAGGTCGCCAGCATGCACGTCAGCTACCAGGCCGTCAGAAGCGACCCCGGCGCGGTCATCAGCGACGCGCTCCTCCTCGGTTCCCGCTTTGTCACGTGCGCCTCGTGGCCCCCGGGCCACTACGTCTCGGCATCGGCCTGCGAGCGGATCGGCGAGCAGCTGGGCGAGGTGGGTAGGACGATGCGGCCGTTCGGCCTGCGCTTCGGGTTCCACAATCACGCCCACGAGTTCAAGATGTTCGGCAAGCGCCCGGCCCTCGAATGGGTCCTGGGTGCCGCCGAGCCGAGGAACCTGTTCGGGGAGCTGGACGTGTACTGGGCGCACTTCGCGGGGTACCCGCCATCGAGGTTCATCCGCGAGCAGGGGGCCCGGCTGCCGCTGCTTCACCTCAAGGACGAGAAGGAGCTCGGCGGCGGGCCGGTCGATTTTGCCGCGGTCTTCGAGGCGGCCGACTCGGTCGGCGCCGTCGAGTGGCTCATAGTGGAGCAGGAGGAGTACAGCCACGCCCCCATCAAGTCGGTGCGCCTCTGCTTCGAGCAGATGAAGGCGTGGGGCCGGGCTTGAACACCGGCGCGATTTCCAATTAACACCAACGGAGACCCCAATACCATGCCCCGCCCAGTCACCCTGTTCACCGGCCAATGGGCCGACCTACCCCTCGAGAAACTGGCCCCCCTTGTTAAGACAATGGGATACGACGGCGTCGAGCTCGCCTGCTGGGGCGACCACTTCGAGGTCGACAAGGCCCTGTCGTCGAAGGGCTACGTCCGGGAGAAATGGGACCTGCTCAGGGCGAACGGCCTCTCGTGCCAGGCCGTCTCGAACCACCTGGTCGGCCAGGCAGTCTGCGACCTCATCGACGAGCGCCACCAGTCGATCCTCCCCGCGGACGTGTGGGGGGACGGGGCGCCAGAGGGCGTCCGCAGGCGCGCCGCCAAGAAGATGATCTCAACCGCGAAGGCCGCACGGAAGTTCTTCGACGCCCGCCCGAGGGCGAAGTCGGGCGCCGAGTTCACGGCCGTCGTCAACGGCTTCACCGGATCCTCGATCTGGCATTCGATCTACGCCTTCCCGCCGACCTCGCAGGAGCACTGGGAGCGCGGGTTCAGGGACTTCGCGACCCGCTGGGGCCCCATTCTCGAGGCCTTCGAGGCCTGCGACGTCAACTTCGGCCTGGAGGTGCATCCGACCGAGATAGCGTTCGACACGGCGAGCGCGGGACGCGCCGTCGACGCCGTCAAGGGGCACAGGCGCTTCGGGTTCAACTACGATCCCTCGCACCTTGGCTACCAGGGCGTGGACTACGTGAGGTTCATACGCGCCTTCGGAAAGCGCATCTACCACGTGCACATGAAGGACGTGTGGTGGGGCCACGGCGACGGCTCGGCCGGCGTATTCGGCGGGCACACGAGCTTCGGCGACCCCCGCCGCTTCTGGGATTTCCGCTCGCTCGGCCACGGCGACATCCGCTTCGAGGACATCATCGTGGCCCTCAACGATGTCGGCTACCGCGGGCCGCTGTCGGTCGAGTGGGAGGACATCCGCATGGACCGGGTGCACGGCGCCACGGAGGCGGCCGCCTTCGTCCGAAGGGTGGACTTCCCGCCGAGCACAGCCGCCTTCGACGCAGCATTCGACAAGAAGAACCAGTGAACCCGACGGTCCCCTGGGCCGCAATGGAGACCTAAAGATGCGCAGAAAACTTCGATTTGGCATGGTCGGCGGCGGGCGCGGAGCACTGATAGGCCCCGTGCACCGGATCGCCGCCACGATGGACGGCCGCGCCGAGCTCGTGGCCGGGGCGTTCTCGAGCGACCCCGTTCGCTCAAGGGCGTCCGGGGCCGACCTCTTCCTTGATCCGGCGCGCGTCTACGGGTCCTACCGAGAGATGGCGAAGGCCGAGTCCGCGATGCCCGCCGACATGCGCATGGACTTCGTGGTCATCGTCACTCCGAACAACCAGCATTACGCCCCCGCGCGCCTGTTCCTCGAGGCCGGATTCAACGTCGTCTGCGACAAGCCGGTCACCTTTGACCTCGCCCAGGCGGTCAAGCTCAAGGAAATCGCGCAGAGGATGGCAAAGGTGTTCGTCCTGACCCACAACTACACGGGCAACGCGATGGTCAAGCAGGCCCGCGAACTGGTCAGGAACAAGACCCTTGGCACGATCCGGAAGGTGGTCGTCGAGTACCCCCAGGGTTGGCTCGCCGACGCCGTCGAGCGCACCGGCTTCAAGCAGGCCGTCTGGCGCACCGATCCCAAGCAGAGCGGGGCGGCGGGCTGCATGGGCGACATCGGAACCCACGCCGAGAACCTCGCCCGCTACATCACCAGCCTGAGGATCGAGGAGCTCTGCGCGGACCTGAGCACCTTTGTGCGGGGACGCAAGCTAGACGACGACGGCAGCGTCCTCCTTCGGTTCAAGGGCGGCGCCAAAGGGGTGCTCCACGCCTCGCAGGTGTGCGCCGGGGACGAGAACAACCTGAACATCCGCGTCTACGGTACGCGCGCCTCGCTGGAATGGCACCAGGAGCATCCCAACGAGCTCGCGCTGAAGTTCGCGGACCAGCCGAGGCAGATCTGGCGCCGCGGCAATTCCTACGTCGCCGGCGAGGCGAAGCGGTTCACCCGGGTTCCGTTCGGCCATCCCGAGGGCTATCTCGAGGCCTTCGCAAACGTCTACCGGGAGGCGTTCCGCGCGATAACGGCCGAGGTGGAGGGCAGGCCCATCCCCCGGAACCTGGATTTCCCCACGATTGACGACGGCATCGAGGGAATGGCCTTCATTGACGCCGTCGTTAAGAGCAGCCGCCAGGGCGCTAGGTGGGTCAGGCTGGCGGCGTGCTGAGGACGGCTGCCCGGCGCGGGTGCGCGCTCCCGCTCCACATGCGCCCGCCCCGGACGCGAACCCCATGGCCGCGACCCCGATGAGGCGCCACCCCGTGGCCAAGGCGGGGGAGATAGCTCCCGGGGGGAGGAAGATCGTCTCGGCGGGCGCGGTCGAGATCGGGCTCTTCAACGTGGGGGGCGAGGTGCGCGCCTACCGCAACGCATGCCCCCACCAGGGCGGACCGGTCTGCCTGGGCCGCGTCTCGGGCACCTCGATGCCGTCACGAGTTTATGAATACATCTACGGGATGGAGGGCCGGATCCTGCGCTGCCCCTGGCACGGGTGGGAGTTCGACCTTGCGACGGGCGAGCACGTCGTCGACCCGGATGTCCGTCTGAAGGGCGTCCCGGTGGAGACGGCCGGCCTGGAATCCGTCCCCCTGGAGCAGAGGGACGGCGTCGTGTACGTCTTGCTGCCCGGCTGACGGCCGGGCAGGCTCCCCGGCACCGATGCCCCTCGTCGACGCAGACGTCCACAACGCGTTCGCGGATTCCCGGGCCGAGCTGCGGCCCTTCCTGCCGCGCCTCTGGCAGGAGTTCGCCGACCGGCACGGGGTCGCGGTGCCCCCCGCGGGATACGTGTCGCCGGTCGGCGTCCAGCGCGAGGACGCGCGGCCGCCCTCGGGCGGGCTCGCCGGGAGCGACCCGGACCACCTCATCAGGGACCACCTAGACCGCTACGGAATCGACTGCGCGATACTGACGGGCTCCCACATCCTCGGCGTGTCGGCGCACTTCGATCCCGACTGGGGCTCGGCGCTCGCGACGGCCTACAACATGAACCTGGCGGGGCGCTGGCTCGACCGCTCGCCCAGGCTTCGAGGCTCGATCGTCGTCAACCATTCCGACCCGGATGCCGCCGCGCGAGAGATCGAGCGCTGCGCGCCCGACAGGCGTTTCGTCCAGGTCCTCATGGGGGCGGGATCGAACCGGCTCTTCGGCCAGCGCTTCTACCACCCCATCTACGCCGCCGCGTCCGCCCACGGGCTGCCGGTCGCGATACACCCGGGCACCGAGGGCGCCGGCAACGCCGACACACCCACGCCCGCCGGGCGGCCGACGCGGTACCTTGAATGGCATAACATAGTGCCGATCAACGCCATGGCCCACGTGAACTCGCTCGTGTGCGAAGGCGTGTTCGAGAAATTCCCGCGCCTGAAGTTTGTCGCGATCGAATGCGGGATCGCGTGGCTGCCGCACCTCATGTGGAGGATGGACAAGAACTACCGAGGGCTTCGCTCCCAGGTCCCCTGGCTCAAGAGGCTGCCGAGCGAGTACGTCCGCGACCACGTGCGGCTGACCACCCAGCCCACGGAGGAGCCGGAGAACCCGGCCCACCTGCTGCAGATCTTCGAGATGATAGGCTCCCCGGAGATGATCCTCTTCTCGAGCGACTACCCGCACTGGGACTTCGACAATCCGAAGGCGGCGCTCCCGGCCCTGCCCGCCGAGTGGAAGGAGAGGATCTTCTGGCGAAACGCCTCCGAGCTCTACGGGCTCGGCCTCACTACATCCGGCAGATAAGGAGCTCGCGCTCGTAGACCATTTCCTTCGGAAGGCGGTCGTGGAGGTCGAGGAAGAGCTCCTCGTGGCTCATGATCTCCGCCCTCCAGGCCGCGCGGTCGAACGATTGGAGCTCGTTGAAGCGCTCCCTCGGCAGGTCGAGCCCGGTCCAGTCGATGTCTTCGTGGGTGGGCATCCATCCGATCGGGGTCTCGCGCCCCAGGGACCTTCCCCTCGCCCGGTCCACGATCCACTTGAGGATCCTCATGTTCTCGCTGAAGCCCGGCCAGAGGAACCTGCCCTCGGCGTCCTTGCGGAACCAGTTCACGTGGAAGATCCTGGGCGTCTCGCTCAGGCTCCTCTGCATGACGATCCAGTGCCCGAAATAGTCCCCCATGTGGTAGCCGCAGAAGGGGAGCATCGCCATCGGGTCGCGGCGCACCTTCCCGATGGTGCCGGCCGCGGCCGCGGTCATCTCCGAGCCCATCGTCGCGCCGATATAGACCCCCGAGCTCCAGTTGAACGCCTGGTAGACGAGCGGGATCGTGGCTGCCCTGCGGCCCCCGAACACAATGGCGCTGATCGGAACGCCCTCGGGCTTCTCCCAGTCCGCATCGATCGTCGGGCACTGCGACGCCGGGGCCGTGAACCGCGCGTTGGGATGCGACGCGGGACGGCCGCAGCCCGGGGTCCACTCCTTCCCCTGCCAGTCGGCGAGCCTCGGCGGGGGCTCCTCGGTCATCCCCTCCCACCACACGCCGCCGCTCGGGGTAAGCGCGACGTTCGTGAAGATCGTGTTCCTCGACAGCGTGGCCATCGCGTTCGGGTTCGTCCTGACCGACGTGCCCGGCGCCACGCCGAAGAAGCCGGCCTCGGGGTTGATCGCTCGCAGCCTGCCGCTCGAATCGGGCCTCAGCCACGCTATGTCGTCGCCCAGCGTCCAGAGTTTCCAGCCCTGGTCGGCGAGGGCCTTTGGGGGGACCATCATCGCCAGGTTGGTCTTGCCGCAGGCGCTTGGGAACGCGGCCGCCACGTAGGTCTTCTCCCCCTGGGGATTCTCGAGTCCGACGATCAGCATGTGCTCCGCCATCCACCCCTCGTCGCGGGCGATGTTGGAGGCTATGCGCAGCGCGAAGCACTTCTTGCCGAGCAGCGCGTTGCCGCCGTACCCCGAGCCGTAGCTCCAGATCTCGCGGGTCTCCGGAAAGTGCACGATGTACTTCTCCTTGTTGCAGGGCCATGGCACGTCCCGCTCGCCCTTCGCGAGCGGGGCGCCCAGGGAGTGCATGCACGGGACGACGCGCTTTTCCCCCTTGTCGATCTCGGCAAGGACGGACAGGCCGATCCTCGCCATGATCCGCATGTTGACTACGGCGTACGGCGAGTCGGTCAGCTGGACGCCAATGAGCGAGAAAGGCGAGCCGACCGGGCCCATGCTGTAGGCCAGGACGTACATCGTGCGGCCCCGCATCGTGCCGCTGAAGATCTCCCGCAGCTTCCGCCGCATCTCGAAGGGATTGACCCAGTTGTTGGTCGGCCCGGCCGCGCCGCGCGAATGGGAGCAGATGAACGTCCGGTCCTCGACGCGGGCGACGTCGCTCGGGTCGCTGCGCGCGTAGAAGCAGCCCGGCCACTGCTTGGCGTTCAGCCTGACAAAGGTGCCGCCGGCCACCATCTCGGAGCACAGCTGGTCGTACTCCTGCTTCGAGCCGTCCACCCAGTGGACCGCGTCGGGTTTGCAAAGCTCCGCCATCTTCTCGACCCACCGCAGAAGGTGCTTGTTAGCACTCAGGGGCTTGGCCGGATTGCGCTTTTTCATCGAGTCGGGCGTGTGGGACGTTCGGACATAAACGTTTCAGGCTGGAAAAGGACGCGGTGGCGAGCAATCAGGAAACCCGGTTCAAGAAACTCTTAGGGCCGCTTATGGGCGCCATTCCCCGGCGGGGGGGGGCCGCCCGGTCCCGTCAGCGGACCGTCAGCCCAGTCCCTCCCCTCCCCGCCTTGCGGGCTCCGCCTTCGCGTAAAGTTCCATCGGCGCGGCGTCGAAGTACTTTAGGAGCGCGGGGCAGAGCCAGCCCCTGGTGCCAAAGGCACGCCAGAGGTACCAATTCCCCCCGGACTCCTCCCCCTGCCATTCCAGCTTCGCCGCGAATCCGGGAAACGGGCGCGCGGAGACGATGAGGCGGAATCCCGCCTCAGCTCCCGGTATGGACTCCGCCATCCGATCCAGCATGTCGTCGATTCCGAGGATGAACGGCTCTCTCCTCAGGCCGACGCTGTCGTCGTCGAACACCCAGGAGCCCTCATGCTTGTAGGGCCGCAGCATGATTAGGGAGTTCCCGCTCATCCGCCGTCCCACGGAACCCTGAGATGGCTAGGCGCCGCGAGGCTTCCGCGCCGAGCGGCGGGCCGCACGCTCCGGCGCAGGGTCCCGGGGATTCCCCGGCGAGCGCCGCCTTCCGATCGCAAGCTCGACCGACCGCGGCATCGGCCTGCACCCGCACCGCCTGGAATGCTCCAGGTGCCAGGCCAGCCGCAGCTCGCGTGTCGCATGGGCCGGCATTGGGTTCCTGGCGTGCCACTCCCTGTTCACAGCCGACTCCTACCCTCCGTGCCCGCCGTGAACGAGAGCAAAAAAAACCTGGCGCCCGCGGCGCGGTAGCGGAGGACCTCGCATTAGGTCCGCGAAACGCCCCCGCCAGCGGACATCCCCGGGGCGCGACGGTTTGGCGCGGCCAGCCCGGAACGGGCCGACCGCGTGGGACTCCCCGCGGTTCGCCTGCCAGTACGGGCTCCGGCAAGATGCTGTCCTACGCCACTTACCATCATTCTGTTATAGCACGGTTGATCGGTCGGGGCCAGTCAGCGGAGCGCCCGGTCGCACGCGGCGGTCTTTACCCATGATTGGGTTGGAAATTGTAAACCGGCGATTCGCGGGCCACGGTGGCGCCGTGAAATTGGCACTCATGCTCCTGCCTCTTGCAGCCATTGCGCCGGCCCTGGCCCTTTCCGTCGGCGAAACCTATGACCAGGTGGTCGCCGAGAAGGGCGCGCCCCTAGGAATCTCAAGCGCGGGATCCGTTCGGATCCTGACCTACCACGACGTCGTCGTCAGGGTGAGGGACGACGCGGTGGTCTCCTTCCATGCGCCCGACAAGGCGCCGCCGGCGAACGCGGCGGCCGCGACCGAGGCCAGGCAAAGGCCCGCTCCCGCCGATTACGACGGCCCCGCCGTGTGGGAGACAGACTACGGCACGGCCATGGACCAGGCCCGGGCGAGGAGATGCCGCGTCCTTATCCTCTTCACGGGCTCCGACTGGTGCCCGTGGTGCAAGAAGATGGATGCCGAGGTGTACTCCCAGCCGGAGTTCGCCAGGTACTCCCATGAGAAGCTCGTGCTTCTCAAGCTCGACTACCCGGAGCACACGCCGCAGTCGGACGAGCTGAAGGCGCAGAACGCCGAGATGAAGGACCGGTACGGAGTCCGCGGCTTTCCCCAGGCGGTCGTCGTCGACATGGGCGGCAAGATCCTGACGAGGATCAAGGGGTACCAGTCCGGCGGGCCCTCCCGCTTCATCCAGATGATGCAGGGCGAGGAATAGCCCTGGGGTCCGCGCGACCCGCGCCCGAAGGCATGATTTGACCGCGGGCCGCGAAGGCGGCATTCACCGGTGGCCTCCCCATGCCCGACTCCAACGGCCAGAAGCACCGGACCCTGCTGCAGGGGATTGCCCGCAGCGCCATGCTCGAGCGGGGCCTGGCGCCAGACTTCCCAGCCGCGGCGCTGGCCGAGCTCGACGCGATCCGCGGGCCGGCGGTGAAGGCCCCGGGCGCGGTCCGCGACCTTAGGGACCTGCCGTGGTGCTCGATCGACAACGACGACTCGCGCGACCTGGACCAGCTGTCCGTGGCCGAGGACATGGGGGCCGGCGCGGTAAAGCTGATGGTCGCCGTCGCCGAGGTCGGCGCCCTGGTGGGGCAAGGCTCCGCCATCGACAGTCACGCCCGCGGGAACACAACCTCGGTCTACACCGCAGGCGGGATCTTCCCGATGCTGCCCGAGAGGCTCTCGACGGACCTGACCTCGCTCGGATTCAACGCCGACCGCGTCGCCATCGTCATCGAGATGGTCTTCTCCGGGGACGCCTCTCTGACGAAGTCGGACATCTATGAGGCGACCGTGAGGAACCGGGCGAAGCTGGCCTACAACGGCGTGGCCGCGTGGCTGGACGGCGCCGGGCCCATGCCCCAGGCGATCGGGGCCGTCGCCGGGCTCGACGACAACATCCGGCTGCAGCACCGAACGGCGCAGCGGCTGCGCGCGCTCCGGCACATGCGCGGCGCCCTGTCGCTCCAGACCATCCAGGCGCGAGCGGTCTTCGTCGGGGACATACTCCAGGACCTGAAGGCGGACGAAAGCAACGTGGCCAAGAATCTCATAGAGGAGCTGATGGTCGCGTCGAACGGGGTTACCGCGCGCTACCTCGCGGCGAGGAGGTACCCAACGGTGCGCCGCGTGGTCCGCACCCCCGCCCGCTGGGACCGGATCGTCGAGCTGGCCGCGGAACGGGGCCGGACGCTGCCGCGGGAGCCGGACGGCGTGGCACTCGAGCAGTTCCTGCTGGCCGAGATGAAGTCGGACCCCTCCTATTTCCCCGACCTGTCGCTCAGCGTGATCAAGCTGATGGGCCGGGGCGAGTACGTCATGGATTTCCAGGGCGGCGACGGGCCCGGGCACTTCGGGCTCGCCGTCAGGGACTACGCCCACTCCACCGCCCCGAACAGGCGGTTCCCCGACCTGATCATCCAGCGCCTGCTCAAGGCGGCGATGGCCGGGTCCGCCCCGCCCTACGGCAACGACGAGCTGGTGGGGCTTGCCAGGCACTGCACCGAGCAGGAGGACGCGGCCAAGAAGGTCGAGCGCCAGTTGATCAAGTCCGCGGCCGCCCTGCTGCTTGCCCCGAGGATCGGGGAAAGATTCGCGGCCACGGTCACCGGGGCGGCCGACAAGGGCACCTGGGTGCGCATAGGGCGCCCGCCGGTCGAGGGAAAGCTGGAGCGCGGCTGCGAGGGCCTCCGGGTCGGTGACCGCGTCCGCGTGCGGCTGGTGCGGACCGACGTGGAGCGCGGGTATATCGATTTCGTCCGGTCCGGGTGACGGGCGCCGGGCGGCGTTCCGGCCGCTCTTGCGATTCGGGCGTTCGGTGTCACCTTTCAGTGCGGGAAGCGTCTTTCCCGGAAGAGTGGACAGTAACACGCATGCAAGTCGGTTGGTTATAGGGGCCTTGGGAAGCCGGGCGCCCCGCGGCCCCTGGAGGAGGGCTGCCGGAACAACGCCGGGGCACCGATGGTCTAACGAACAGGGGCAGATTGGGTTCCTAAAATCTCTAATCTCATGAACGCAAGAATTCGAAGCATAATGTCAGGAGGGGCGTGCGTCGCCGCGCTCGCGCTGGGTCTTTCGGCCCCCGCGACGGCATCCGCCGCCGACAACCCGACGGTCGCCGCAGGCGACCAAATGGCGGGGCCGCCCCCCTCCGCAGCCCATGTCTGGATGTCCGGCCACTGGAACTTTGAGGGCGGCCAGTGGAAATGGGCCGCGGGACACTGGGATCTGCCGCCGAACCGGAGCGCCGTGTGGGTCCCGGGGCACTGGATTCAGGGGAGCAGCGGGTGGGTGTGGGTGAACGGCGCGTGGAATGTCGCCGAGGCCCCCCAGTCGCCATCGGCGCCGCCGCAGCCGCCGGGCTCGAACCAGGCGCCCGCCCAGGGTGGGCAGGCCGTGCCGATGCCGTCCACGCCGGCGCCCGAAGTGGCCGGCCAGTACGGCCCCGAGGGGCAGGCTCCCGTCACCTACCAGGCGCCGGCGGAGAACTATTATCCCGCCACTGATTACAGCGTGGTGTATCCCGGCTATTACTGGGACGGGGCCGCCTGGGCCTGGGGCATATACCCCGCCTTCGGCATCGGTCTCGGATGGTGGGGCCCCGGGTATTGGGGCTGGGGGCACGGCGGCTGGGGCTACTATGGGCATGGGTACGGATACGGACACGGGTACCGCGGCGGCTCCTTTGGCCATGCGGCGGTTGGGCACTTCGGCGGAGGCCACACGCATTAGGTCCCCGCTTTGCCCGGGCCCGGGGGCGACCCGACCCGGGCTCGGCAGCCGGGCCGCGGCCGCACGGATGGCGGCGGCCCCGCCGGGGGCGGACCCCGGGGATCCCGTCAGCGGACCGGCCCTTGAACAGGATTCGCCGCCGGAAAGGTGTTGAACTCCCATCGGCCGCCCCGGTGTCATGGCCCGGTGCGCGCAGCGCTGCGATGTCTCGTACTGGCCGCATCGGCGGCAGCATGGCTGGGACCCGGCATCCCGGGACAGACCGCGTCAGGGGTGCCCACGCCGGCGGCCCCGCCCGCGCTCCTGGCGGAGGCGTTCAACAAGCTCATGGAGAACCAGGGCCACTGGGCCTACAAGCAGGCCCAGTCCGTCTCGGGACTCACGGCGAGCATGAAGCGCGAGACGGTCCTGCGGGTCGACCCCTCCAAGACCTACGCCGAGCAGTTCGAGCCGCTGATCTTCGAGGGAGAGCCCCCGACCCCGCGGACGCTGGAGGAGTTCCGGGCCCTTGGGGAACGGTTGGCCAGAAGGAGGCTGCGCGACGAGCGACGGTCGAAGGAGCACAGCGGCGACGAGCTGGAGATCAGCCTCAACTTCCAGGTCGTCACGCCCGACCTCGCGCACGCCGTCGAGGTTTCCGAGGACGCGACGAGCGTCACGTACGATGTGCCTCTGCGCACGAAGGGCTCCGGGGGCGCCTCCGCATTCGGCATGTTTCAGGTGACGGCCCGCGTCAACAGGCAGCGGCGCGAATTCGAGCATGCAACGATCCGCCAGCGCGCTCCCATGCGCCTGGAGCTCGTTGCAAGGGTCACCGGCGCCGAGATCGACTGCGAGTTCACGACCGTGGACCCGCGCTTCCCCTCCGTGATCACCAGGGAGACGCAGCGGGCCAGTGTCAGCATCCTGTTTGTCAGGCGCGAGCTGAGTTTCGAGATGAGGCGCAGCGACTTCCGGCGCGTGACCCCCTATGACGACCGCTTCGGCGTAAAGGTCGGGCCGATCCGGACTATCCAGTTCTGACCTCGGTGCCCAGCCTGGCGGGCGTCCCCGCGGGGATCAAGCCAGGCGGGCGCGGACCTCCGCAGGCGCCAGGCCCCGTATCTCGACCACCTTCAGCCGCGACTTGGCGCCGCGCACGACCTCGACGGAGCCGGCCGGCAGGCCGAGCTCCCCGGCCAGGAGCTCGCGAAGGGACTCGTTGGCCCGGCCTTCCAGCGCGGGCGCGCGCACCTTGACCTTCAACGAATCGCCGATCCAGCCGACAATCGCGTCGCGGGAGGCGTTGGGTATCGCCTTCACGGAGAGCCGGCATGAGGAGCCCACGGGCGGAGCGTCTTAGCGATGGGGCGCCCGCGTCAAGCGCACTGGCAAATTGACTTCGCGCGCGCCCACGGAGTAGAGAGCACGAGTGCTTTGGCGGCGCTGCCGGATCCGGATCCCGCGCGGGCAGCATGCCGCGCCGCCAGGCCGGTGATTCAGGCAGCCCCAACCAAGCCTTCACATGAGCAATCAAACCGCGCCGCCTGCCAGCGGAATGGACAGGGCCCCGGCCTTCGGGTGGCTCTCGCTGCTGTCGGGCGCGCTGTCGATCCTCCTTATCGTCGCGACGCTCCAGCCGGCGCCAAAGAGCGCAGCCGGCCAGCTGGCATACTTTGCCGGCCACCAGGGCATGGTCGCCCTCGAGGCGTGCACGGTCCTCACCTGGGCCGTCTTCTCGATCCCGCTGGTCGTGGCGCTCGGCCAGATCCTGCGCCCGAAGAGCCCAAGCTTCGCGAGGGCGGCCACCCTACTCACGGCCGCGGGGATATTCATGCTCGGCTTCGCAATCTTCGCCCACGTGGGGGCCCTCCTGTCGATCGTGACTGCGGGCGGGCCGGCGAACGCCGCGGACGCCGTCTACCAGGCCGCGATTTGGGGAAGCCTCTCGTTCTACATCGCCGATCCGGGGCTCATGGCCATGGGCCTCGGCCAGATTCTCTTCGGCTGGCTGGCCTGGAGGAGCCGGGTGCTTCCGGACTGGACATCCGTCGTCGGGACGATCGGCGGGATCGCCGGCCTCCTCACGCTCGCGGTGTACCAGACCCCCGCCCTAGCGCTGGTCCAGCTCTCGGCTTTCGGCACCTGGGGCCTCGCTGCCGGCGTCACGCTGCTTCGGGGGCGCGCCGGCTGAGTGTGCCCGCTGTGGGGGCCGCGACAAACAGTCGTTGAAGGCGCGGGGGGCGGCCGGATGGGTTCGGTTCGCTTCAACTCGACGCTGGATTGCGCGAATCATCTCAGCCTCCAACTCTCGAACGGGTGCTCGTCGACACGAATCCGGATTCATTTCAAGCCGCTGCCCGTTCCGCTCCTCCCCGCGTATCCGTAGCACAGGCTGGCCTGGAGCGAAATGCGCTATGCCTGCTGTAGCTTCTTCGCTCCGAGGTTTGCTTTGCGCCCGTGAAGCGACGGATGGTCATCTGTTGGCCGTACCCAAGAAATGTCGCCTTTCCCCAGGAAAACACTGGGACTACGGGGTGTTTTCGAGACCTCATGATGTCGGTTTCGACAACTTGTGGCCTCCATGCCATCCAGTTCTGGGCCTATAGCTCAGCGGTTAGATTGGACGACTCATGATCCTTTGCTTCAGGGTTCGAAACCCTGTGGGCTCACTGATCATGACCAAGTCGTGCAACACGCCAGCGCAGTTCTATTCCGGTCACCTGATCATTTCGTAGGTGATTTCCGTTCTGTCCAAATAGATTAAAGCAATCTCTCCCGGCCGCACTCCGACCATTCCATAAGGAATCGTCACCCGTGGAGGCACATTTCCAGGCCTATCGGCATATACATCGAGCCGATATTCTCCTTCCACAAGGTCGTCGGAAGTCCATGACATATCCCCTAGTGATCCAGAAAAAGACCCCACTTCTCGCCCATCTAATATTATATGATTCACCCCCTTCGTGCGTCCCAATAAAGGAACCAATGCGACGGGACCGAGCACACCTACCGCACTAAGCACCGAGCGGCCGGTTGTATTCCAAGCTACCTTGATCCTCCCAGGTGGAAGGGCGGCAAGCTCCACATTCCAAGCCTCACGTTGATTAGCCTTCAGAGTGAAGTCTCTCTCAACCTTGGCATACCCGCGCGCTCTGATTTCGATCTTAACGTCTTTCCCTAAAGGAAGCTCGAGGTCGTTCGCACGACTGGGATAAAAAGCCGCTGCGTTGCCATTGATCCTGACGGAACACGACACTTGGGGATTCACCGTAACTGTAAGATGCGCCGGTTTTGGGGCCGGATCCGCCGTCATGTCCACTTGATCACCATCGGCAATATTGAGCACTTGAGTCCAATCCCAAAAATCAGGGTGGTGAACTTCTACTATATGGCGCCCGGGTTTGATGCCGGCTAGAGTAATGACTGCCGGATCGAAGCGAACATCGCGCAATTCCGTTCCATCAAGAAGCAAGGTTGGTGGAGCGGAATCCGTCCAATAGTCCGCATGTGCAAAATGAAGCTTGATCGCACCCGAAAGCGGAATCAGCGCGCCGGTGTTTATCGTGACCTCATTATCACCCGTAATCCGCACGGTTTGCTCCCAGCGACGGTAGCCGGGCAATTTGATTTGCACCGCCAAATCCATGCCCGCTGGATATTCTAGAGTCGCCAATGGCGTCTTCCCCGCCAACGCCCCGTTGATCCAAACCTCGGCCCCTGCCGGCTCGGATAGCATATGCATTCGCCCTGCGGGGAACTCGGCGAATGCCAGGGCCGACTCATTCTTCTTGATGTCGACACTCATGCCCTGTTCAGGCCATCCACTCCGTTTGAAACTAACCTCATAATGCCCCACTGGCAGCTCCATTCTTGCCGTGGGCGTTTTGCCGGCGCAAAGGATGACGCCCTTTGCGTCGCGAAGCTCCCACGCCACGCCGACAAGGCTCGTTTCCAGCGACAGCATGCCTCCAGCCAAATCACCCAGCAGTTGAACCGCCTCGTTTCGTTTGATATCCACCTGAGCACGACTTTCCGGCCATCCCTCGCGAGAGAACACCACTTCGTAATGACCCGTCGGCAACTTGAGTTCCTGCAGACCCTGGCCCTTCTCGGCGGTTTCGGCACCTCTCACCTGCCACGCCACAACCGAAGGCTCGGTAAGAATCCGGAGCGTTCCAGTCGAGCGAACGAGCCGTGCGTCCAGCTCCGAGAACCGATTCTCCTCCACCACGATTTCGCCCACCCGATCCTCGTAGTTGTCCAACCGAGCGATCACCGGATAGCGCCCGAGCGGCACTTCCTTTACAGTGATCGGACTCTTGCCGTGTTCGAATGAGCCAATCATCACCTCCGCGCCCGCCGGCTCGGTCCGCACGATAATCCCGCCGCGGGCGTTGGCCAAGTGAATCCGCTCCCGTTCCGCAGCAATTAGGCCGCGCTGCTTGTCGAAGGCGGAGCGGACTTCCTTCGCTCGCTCCGGCGAGACGGCGCGGGCATAGGCTTCGAGTTTGTCCTGGGCGGCGGTCATCTCGTTGTCTGACGCGGTCAAAGGCAGACCGGTCGCCCAGCCCAAGGCTTCACGGTGCGCCCGCTCCGCAGCGACGGCAGGCACATGCCAGCCGAAATACCACCACCCGCCGAGGCCCAGGAGCAGAGCTGCGGTCAGAGCGCCTACGATTGGCATCTTCGCTTTTCGGCTGGAGCCTTTCAATCTGGTCTTGGGGACCAGATGCAAATCCCCTTCCGCGCCGGGTTGAAGCGCGATAGGGACAATGCCTCGCTGCTTCGTATCCTTCGCATCTTGGGCGTTTTCTTCCAAGCTCAGGCGCTCAGCAACTGTCCGCATATTGGCGGGCCGTGCCGCCGATTCTTTCGACAGACAGTCAGCGACCGTCCGCTCCCAAGGTCCGGGAATCGATTGTCCCGCCACGCCCAATTCTGTCCGACGCTCCGTCATCCGAGGCGGAGTTTTCGACTGCACCTGAAGCACGATCTTGCCCGTGTGGAATGGCGGCTTGCCAGTGAGCAGTTCGTAGAGCGTCGCGCCAAGCGAGTAGATGTCGTCGGTTGGTTTTGATTTCTCGCCCAACATCTGCTGCGGGCTCATGTAGGCGGGTGTACCGCTCGTGCCGGCCATGCCGCTCACCCGTGTCGCAGTGTCAGCGAGGGTGGCCGAAATGCCGAAGTCCGTGATTTTTAACTCGCCCTTCGAACTTATTATCAGATTCGTGGGTTTGAGATCACGGTGAACGACCTTCGCCTTCTCATGGGCGTAGGAGAGTGCCTGACAAAGGCTCCGCACCCAATCGCTGATCTGATCGACCTCGAAATGCCCGTTCGGCTGTTCAAGTTTCAGCGCACCGAGCGACTTGCCATCGATATATTCCATCGCAATGGCCGCAAAGCGCTCGTCCTGCAAAAGGTCGTAAATGCGGACGATATTGGGGTGCGTAAGGTCCAAGGCGCGACGGGTCTCGCGCTTGAGGTCGTTGACGGCTTCCGCATTTGCCGTCACCAGCTCTGGCAGAAACTTAAGCGCCACCGTCCGCTCCAACTTCTCGTCACGCGCCCGCCACACAACCCCCATCCCGCCCCTGCCAGCGAGCGCCTCAAGCGTGAAACGCCCAAACACCAGCTGACCTACCACAAGGCCCGCCCGAGTCTGATAATCGTCGGGATCACCTCGCCGCGTCGGATCCTCATCGCTGGCCATGCCCCCGACAACTATCTGGAACGCGCCGCGCCTTCAATGGGAAATTCCCGGCGCCGGGCCTCAGACTGGGTGCGGCGGACTCGCGCTCCAGGCTAAGCAAGAAGAATGAAAGGACTGGGTCGTCATGGTCGAAAAGCGTTCCGAAGCTCGGGATTCAGCGGGCAAGCCACTCCCGCGCCCGCTCCGATAGTTCGGCGGAATTGGCGACGCCCAGCTTGATCTTGATATTCTCTTTGTGGGTTTCAACGGTCTTGACGCTCATCCCCAAGGAGGCGGCAATCTCTCGGTTCGCCTTGGCGCCGCCGATTAGATGAAAGATCTCCAATTCGCGGTTGGTCAGGACCTGCGGCCCGTCCCGCCTCCCTCCCTCCTTCGAACCGGCTAGCTGTTTGACGGTGACCGCAGCAATCCGCCGGCTCAAGTACACGCTGCCCGCCGCTGCGCTTTGCAGTGCGCGGATTAACTCCACCGCCGGATCGGTCTTTAGGACGCATGCCAGCGCTCCCCGGCGCAGGGTCCGGTTGATGTAATCCGGATCGGGCCGCGCAAGCAGCGCCACGATCCGCGCATCCGGATCGGCCGCCATAAGGTCCGTCAAGAGGGAGAATGCCCCCACGCCATTCGTTGACGCATCCAGGAGGACGATATCAGGCCGTAACCGGCCGTACATTTGGAGCGCCTGGCGCGCGTTCGTGGCGTGGCCATCCACCCGCAAGTCGGGCTGGCCGTCAATCGATCGCAGCAATCCGTCCCCCTCGAGGGAAGCGTCCGTCGCGACGAGCACGCGGTGCTGGTAGGCCGCTGGGGCCGCCACCCTCACCTCCGTGGCCATTTCCGAGACCGCCTGCTCCTTCCGGTATTTCAGGCGACAGGAGCCAAGCCCGATCGTGTCCCGGTCCCTCAATGGGGTCGCTTCCGCTATCTTGAGTCCATTAACGTAAGTCCCGTTGGTGCTTCCCATATCAATGATAGTGTGGCCGCTCTTAGGCCCCGACCCGATCCGGGCGTGCTTGCGCGAGACGCTCTCATCACCCAGCACCACGTTGCAACTTCCAAGCCGTCCAATGACGCAGGCCCGGCCGATCCGGTGCAGCCGCCCCTCCGGCGTTTCCAGCCACGCATCCTCAGCGGAAGGCAAATGAATGGGCATGCGGGCTCCTCACGGCTGCTCGACATCCACTGGTCTCAGCCGCTGCTCTCCGAGGAAATCGAGACCCTCGGCGCGCAGGTCCCTCGCCCGCAGGGTCAGCCCCTGCCGTGCGGCGGAGGGCACGTCAACTCGAAGCGTCAGGAACGTCCGCCGCGAACCGGACTTGGCATCGGTCCGAACGTCGTATCCGACGACCCGTTGCACACGGGCATCCCCGGAATTGAAGACGAAGTTTTGCGCCTCCATCGCAGAATGCTGGGCGACCGCCTCTTTGATGCCTAGAATGAGTTCGTTCCCGCGCAAGACCGGTTGCGACAACCAGTCAAGCACCTGCTCGGAGGGATCGTGAACTCCCGCGGGAGTGAAGGCATATTCGATCGGACCGAGCGCCTTTCGTCCGAAGATATCCGCAACGCCGGCAACGCGAACGATTACCTTGGTTCCCGGAGTCGGCGCCTGCGAGAGAATGAGGATGACCTTCGCCGAATCGTCGGGCACGCGGCGGGCCTCCACTACCGCCACGTCCAGCGGTGTGCGATCGGCGCCGAGCAAGGCGTAGTTGCCCGCCCGGGTCGCGTCATCGGGGTTGAGCGCCCGGTTGAAGGCGAGCGTGACTTTGTTGTCCACCTGGTTGTCCGCGGTCACGATGGAGTGGGATACCACCTGTAGAGCGTAACCGCCGGGATCGGCAAATTCAAACGCGGTAGCGAGTGGACCCGCCGTGCGGTTGCCCATCCGATCCTGCATCGCTCGCACGGTGAACCGATAGACCCCGAGAGCCAGCGGTCCCGGCGCAAGGCGCAGGGTGACGTTGCGCCCGGTCGCGTCCAAAGCCGCTGTTCCGGGGAGAAAGCCCAGGGCGTTCTTGTCCGGTCCGACGGCTGCGTAGTTCCCCAGATCCCGGGCGGCGGCAGGATCGACCGGCTTGCTGAAGGTCACGGTCAATTCGAGCTTTGCCGCGCTAGCCGTCAGGCTGCGAATCCGGGGCGGAAGCACATCGCGGTAAGGGAAGTCCAAACCCTTGGCGGGCAGCGCCACGGAGTTTTTGCTGACGGAGGCGTCCGTGACGCCCGCGATTGACTCCAATCGGTAGGGCTGGTTGCTGACGAAGTCCCGCACGGCGTCGAGCGTCACAGTCCGGCCGCTCTTGTCCTCGGAATCGAGGTGGCCCGAGGCGATCCGCTGCGCAGCCCCCTCCCCGGCTCCCTCCAGCTCAAAAATGGCATAGTTGCTGCCGCGTGCGATCGACGGCTCGGAGAGTGGCTTGGAGAATTCCAGGATGAGCTGGTTGGCATTTTCGCCCGCCGACACCGTCTTCAATTCGGGCGCGACCGTATCGAGGTACCTGAAACTGACCGACGTCGGTCCCGCCAGCCGGTACCCCGCCCGGTCGCGCAGGTTGTCGACCGTCAGTCGGTACGTCTTCCCATCCGTCAGAGGTGTCGTTGCCAAAATGACCTTCGAAGGGTCTTTCCCGTCAACCCTGGCCGATTCGATCCGGGCTGCATCGTCGCCAAAGAGGAAGGAAGGCCTGCCCGCGGCGTCCAGTTGGACCGAATGCGGATCGATCGGCTTGGAAAACTTCACCACCACGTCCCGCTCATCGGGAGCGGCGGGATAATCTGCCGATTCGATCACCCGCGGCGGCACCCGATCGGACGCCCTCTTCCAAGCGGCGAAGCCGGCCGCCGCAAGGACGATCCCCGCCGCCACTGCGACCGCAGCCACCCGCGCGGAGGAAATCGACCGCTCGCGAAGTTTCTCGGCGACCGTCGCGCCCGGGGAGATTCGCCGCCGGTCGACAACGACGGGGCCGTCGCCAGCTCCCGCAACCCCGATTGCGGCGGCGGGAGCCGCAGGGACGACGGGGTGGTCGACCAAGGGCAGTGTCGTCGCACGGGCTTCCTTTCCGTCGAGCACGATTAGGAGTTTCTTGCCAGCCACAAAATAGGCGCCCGAAACCGCATCCGGATCTGGCAGGCGGAACTCCCGACGGATTTCCTTTTCGTAGGGGGTGCTCTCGGGAGCGCTCGCGCGGTCGTAGAATGCGCGGGCCGCCCTCTCAAAGGCGCTGCACTCGGAGGTATAGATCCGGCGCAGGGTCCGCATTTTTTTTGCTTCGATCGTGCGGCCATTGGAACTGACACCCACAGGCGTCCCTGACCGGTCGACGGCCGGCCGCGCCAAGAAGCGCGAGATCGGCTCCGTGCCGAGGGCGGCGAAGCGCAGGGCTTCCCGCTGCCGCGCTTCCCAGGTCATCACCCGGCTCTGCAGCTTATCAAGCAGCGTCCGGCCAGCGGGAATTTTCAGTTCGACATCAGGGCCGAGCACAATCGAAGTGCCAGCTTTCAGCTCCGCTCCCCACGCGATCAGGAGCCGACGGTCGTGCGCCGGCCCGAAGACCCAATAGGCATCCGGTTCGAGGTCGGGATCGGGCAGGCGGAAATTGGCACGCAGGTGCTTCTCGTGCGCCACGATGCGCGGCGCCAAGGCGTGCGCCTTTGCGTAGAACATCCGGGCGGCGGCGGCGAAGCCGTCGATCTCGCTTTGGGGTAGAAACTCCATCGGCCGGGCCGTCTCCATCACCGGCGGGGCGATATCGTAGCGGATCGACCGCAGCGTTCCATTCTCCACGATGCGCGCCGGGGCAAGAAAGCGCGCCAAGGGTTCGTTGGGCGAGGCCACAATAGGCAGGTTTTCGGCCGTGAAAAACGACCCGACGCCGTCGGGCGTGCGAAGGAGGTAATAGGGCGATTTGAGATCGCGCTGGGAGGGGGGCCGGGGCGGCTGGGGGTCGGATGCGGTCATGGAAAATCAGGTGGTGGCAATCTGTGCCCGATGGAGTATTTTCGGCCGGTCTCCGCCGCGGTCCATCACCGCCCACGAGAACACCGCCGCCACGTTGAGGTGGTTGCCAGCGCCTTCCTTGACAGGGATCATCAGGTCGGGATCGACCCGCGCGCCCATCATCACCTCCCTCAGATCGACGCGGGGCGCCGCCAGGGCCACTTGGGCCCGGGTGCTCGCTAGCCAAGCGGAACTGGCCTGCTGGCGGTCGTCCGCCGACAGGTCGGTCAGGCTGTTCCAATAGGCATGCAGCGACTGCGACAGCGTGAACACCGCCGCGCCGATCTCGGCCGCGGAGGCGCGTTTGCTCAGGACAGTCCGCAGTCCCAGCATGGCAGCCACGACGGGAAGCGCGGGGTGATCCTCGTTGGCGAAATGGCTCTCGAGCAAAACGCGCCAGCGCGAAAGAGGCGATTCCGGATCGAGAAATTCCGCCGGCCAGAGCAAGCGGTAGGCGATGGAAGGCCCGGGCGCTGCGCCAACCGCCGCGGTCGGTTCTTCGCTCGGCGAAACGGCCGCCACGGCCTCGCTCGCGGGCTTGCCACCCCGGTCCCGGAACGCGGGACCACCCACCGAAACAGCTGTTGCTGTCCAAGACGGTGCGGGTTTGTCCCAGCGCTCGATCAGGCTGAGCAGGCGAGCCTCGATCTCGCTCCAGCCCGGTCCCAGGTTCGCGCAGCCCGCCGGCGCTCCCGCAGCCCTCCTCATTTCCGACCCGACCCGGGCAACCGCAAGCAAGAGCTCGGTTTGGAGCTGCCGGCGTCCGCGCCAATCCGCCCATCCGGCGGCGCAAATTAGGAGGACGAGGGCGGCTGCCGCGATCCATCCGGCAGCAGTCAGCTCTCGCGCCCGTCGGTCAGCCGAAGCTTCCAACTTCGCGGCGGCCGAAGCGGAATTCGCCGCCTCGGTGCCGGCGAAAGCTTCGCCTTGCCGATCCCACTGGACCGGGAGCGCGGCAAGAGCCGCTTCAGCACCTGCCAGGCGTGCTTGGATCTTTTCCAACTGGTGCTTCACGTCAGTCCAAGCCGCATTCGTCATCACAGAAGCCTCGCCGGCGCGCGCAGCCGTTTCCTTGAGGCCTTTCTCCCAGGAGTCCGCCTTGCCGTTCAGCAGAGTTAGTTCGCCCTTCACCTCGGCTTGCCCTTTCGTCAGCCCGAGCAGATCGCTCCCGTCCATGTTCCGGTTGGCGCGCGCGATCTCTCTCTCCAGCCCGGCCAAGCGCTCATTCAATTTCGCAATCGAGTCGCTCAGATCGTGGATCGGCCCCTTTGTTAGGGCGGCCACGGCCTCTTTGGCGGCAGCATCATTCGAACCGGCCTGGGCCTCTGTCACTGCGACAAAAAAGGCCAAAGCGGGAATGAAGATGGCGATTCTCATGGGTGGGTGCTCGCGGGTTCAGGGGTTAAAAAGGCCGTCGACGTCGAACCTCGGCTCATCGAGCCAGAAGCTCTCGTCGAGCATGGTGTTTAGCCGAAGGCGCACGTGCTCCGGCTGAACCGCGACCGGCTGGCCGGAGAGCGGAGTGACCGAAATCAATTCCAGCCGTTCGCCGCCGCCTACCGTCGCCGTCCACCGCAGGCGTACCCGGGCGAAAACCGGTCGGTTGTCGTGCTGCTCGGGCGGCGTCCAGGCCAGCCGGTAGACCGGCTCCGGACGGACGTTGGCGACTTGCTTGATCTGCCTCCCGATCCGGCAGTTGAGCGGGAGATCAAAGTCGCGTTCGAGGGCGACCGTTCCCGGGACCCCGTCGAGCGACCGGGCCGACCCATAGTCGGAAGGGCGGAAGAGCAGATTGTCGGAGCGGTAGAATTCCTCGGGCCCGGAGCCGCGGCCGACCAGCCCCCAGAAATATTTCTGGATGTGCCCGGCCGAGCCCTGCTCGATGCTGAAACCCTCGAGGTTGCCGTTGAGGATGTCCTGATAGAGGGCGGCGCCCGCCACCGTGCAGGTCTTGGCATCGTTGATCCGGATGCCGTCATCGCCGACAAACGGATACCAGCCGCCCGCCGGAAAGTTGCGCATTGGGATGATCCGCTGCGGCAGGACGGGCAGGTTCCGCACCAGGAGCTTGCGCATCCGGGGCAGCTCGGAGGTTTTGCCCGACACGATTGCGAGGTCGCAGCGCTCGCGGGCCGCCACCAGTCCGAGCGAGGCGAACATCGACTCGAAGACGTCGTCGACGCAGCTTTCGAGCGCAGCTGGGTCGGCCTGTAACCGCGCCTCCATCGGGAAGGGCACCTCGTCGCGCGCGATCAGCGCCTTGGTCCACTCCTCGAAATTGCCCGCATCGCGCAGCCGCATGAGATTGGCTTCCTCGCCCCAGCGATCGCACTTGGCGACGATCACCTTGAGCGCCAGCGCGTTGAGCTCGTTCAGGCATCTGGGATGGACGATGTCGCGGACGACTAGCGGCCGCCGGGGCGAATCAGGATAATTCTCCGCGATCGTGAGCTGCTGCAGCCATTGGTTAACGAGTGGGATGAAGACCAGCCGCACCACCGCGACAAGGCGAGTCACCGCCTTCGGGTCGACCTGTGCGATCGCCTCAGTCGCCGGGGTCTTGAGGAGGGTGAGCAGCGCTCGGCGCGCCGCGGGGTTGTCCTCGAACTTCTCGAGGCCGCCGGCACGTAGCCAGGCCGGGAGCAACACTTTCTCGACGATGCGCTTGACCAGCACGTCGCCGGCGATCGAGTTGCCGTCGCGGAAGAGCAGCGTTGAGCTGATCGCAGTCATGCCCTTGTGCCCGATCCGGCCATTGAGATCCCCGTCCGGCCGGTTCAGATGGTAGCGGATGATCGATACGTCGGTTGTGCCGCCGCCGACGTCGATGTTCATAACGACGACCGAGCGCTGGCGGCCGTAAGTTTCGAACCAATTCAGGCCGTCGCCTCCAAGAAAGCTGATGTCCGCGTAAAGGACCGGCAGTTGGGAGCAGACGGCCTCGTCCAGAGAGCGCTCGGCCAGGACCGGTTTCTGCCCGCAGCCCCCGCCCGCCAGATCGACGGGGCGGGGGTCCGCCAGATGGGTCAGGGCGAACAGATCCACCGCGCGCCGCCACTGCGCGAGATAGCGGGACTGCTCCTCCCAAGTCCATCCCGACGGATAGGTGACGCGGACTTGCCGAAGCTGCCGGGGCAGGCTTTCCCGGCCGACCGTGGCCAAGTAGCCGGCGGAATTGATCTGGCGGTAGGCGCACTCTAGGATCGAGAGCGCAAACCAGCATATGGCGTCGCGCCGCGGATATTCGGGCGGCGAATCCACCATCGGCTTGCCGCGAAAGTCCTCGCGTGTTGGCTGGTTTGCCCAATCCCAGTCGACTCCACCCGGGTCCATATAATAGCGAAACAGGCCGCGCAGGTCGTCGAAGGCATCCGGAATGCCCGGGTCGGTGTCGTTGGGAATCTGCTTCCAGTACGTGCCGCCGCGTCGGCCGACCGGCTCCTCATCCCAGGCGTAGCGCTTGGGGCTGCTGAGATAGAAGCGGGCGTCGGTGTCGAGCCTGACCTGGGAGAGCGTCCTCGCCGCACCCTCCGCGGCCTTGCCGCCGCCGATCAACGCCGGCGAGAGTTCGACGAAGGTCTGGGGAAGGTGCTGCAGCCTCAGCGCCGAGGAACCGTTGGTACCCACCTCCTTCTGCCAATGCTCGAAGACCTTTTCCTCGGAAAAAGGCGGCTCGCGGCTGGCGAAGATCGGCCGGTGCAGGACCAGCCAGGAATCGATGATGGCGTAGTCGTCGTTTGCTTTGCCCGGCTCGGGCAGCGTGTGCGACGGAGTGAAAGGGCAACCCCGCGGGATGAAGCGAAGCACCTTCACCCGCCGCCCGAACGGGATTCCCTCCTGGCCTGGGTTTTCCAGCAGGAGGGCAACCGTGCGGGTGTTGCCCAGATCGACGATCAGGTCGACGTCGACCGGATCCGCGCCCCCGGGTCGCTTCCAATGCACCGCAAGCTGCCCGGGCGGCAAAAGAATCGGCTCGGGGGTGGAGCCGTCGCCGCCGCCTCTGCGCCTCTGGGGTAGGTGGGGGCTGAGTTCATCCAGAAAGAGGCGTTTGGTCGGGTAATCTTCCCAGAGCTTGGCTTTGTCGAAACTCGCATAGGGAGGAACGATCGCATCGGCCGCGCGCGCTTCCTCGTAGGCCCGGGCCCGCTTCTGAGCCGCTTGCTCGGCCGCATCCCGCGCAGGATCAGCGAAGGAAAAGCTCTCGACGCCGAAGAGCAGGCCCCGATCCGGGAGTCCCAGGTTGGATTCGACCGCAATCTTGATCACGGGGGTCTCCTCCCCGGTGTACGGGGAGGTCTCGATCGAATATTGATAGAGCAGCCAGGGAGAGAATTCGCTCCAAGGCTCCCACGGCCCGCGGTTGCGGTGGGCGTAGCGCGTCAGCTCCTCCTCCGTTTTGCGCGGGGCAAGGCTCTTCAGCGGCACATGGAAAAAATGGTGGCCGGTATTGGGGAAGACTTCCAGTTCGATCATGGCGGAGAGGGGTTGGGGGTCACAGCGGCCGCAAATGGTGGCGATCGCAGAGCTCGGTCAGCTCCTTGTCGCCGGGAATGTTTTCCGGGCGCAGCATCGGATCGAGGCGCAGGGCGATCAGGGCCGCGAGTTGCCCCTCGACAAAGGGGCGGACAAAGGCGCGGTAGGTGAGGCATTCCCGGCCGATCGGGGGAGCGACAACCTCCTCGGCGTCGCCCTCCGGCTCGTCCACCTCGGCGTCGCCGTCGCCCCTCCGGCCTGAGACCAGTTCGTTTCCCATCCGGACCGCGAGATGCCGGCGAAGCTGGGTATTGCGCAGGTCGGAATTGCCATGGCAGCCCTGGGCCGCGATCCGGCCGAGCCACCGGGCCATTTCGTCGAAGCTGCTTTCGATCGAGGAGCGCAGGGCGTCAAGGGCATCGACCAGGGCGTCGCGGGTCGTCAGCCCGAGGAGGGTCCAGTTAGGCCCCGCCCTTCGCCCGCTCCGTTCCCATTGGTCGAAGCGGTTGACCTGGCTGTCCACCCACCGGCGGAACTGCCGCGCGATGAAGGTCCGATCGATCTCGGAAGCGTCCGTCGCTGGCGTCAGCAGCACCTGGTAATTGATGTCAAGCAGTTCGCGCAGGGCATGATTGATCTCGCGCATCTGGCGCTCGGACTTGCCCTTGACCGCCTCGAGGATCCCGGCGCGAAACCGTTCGAGGTTCTGCCGCCGGACGTCGACGACCTTGGTGGGCGGGAATAGCCGCGGGGCCTTGAGCAAATCGGCGATCTCGGTTTCCAAGGGGGCCATCCTGGACTCGAGAATCGCCATGCGGTTGGTCGCCGGATTGGCGCGGGCGGTTTCCAGTTGCCTGTGGATCGCCGCGAAGAAGAAATCGGTTCCGCCGGTCGCCTTGTCTCGCACCATCTCATCGAACGACTCGGCGCTTTCGGGATGCGCGAATTGCTTCTGGAACTCAGGGGAGGATTTGATCCCCTGGTAGAGTTTCCCGCCCACCTCGAACTCGGACTCGACGCGCCCGCGGGGAAATTTGTAATAATTTAGTGCGAAGGTGACGCATACAGCCGGGTCGGCGATCGGCCCCAGTTCGGCGTAAATCGGAACGATCGACTTGAATATCCGCTCGGGTGTCCCAACCGATTCCGCCAGCCGCGGCGCCCACCACATCAGGCCGAGGTTGAGCGGGAGAGGGCTGCGCCCCCGCCGGTGTTGGTGAAATTCCGGCGCGAAGTACTTCCACCATGTCGAGACGCCATTGATGAGCTGGGGTGCGTTCGTCGGCGGGTATTTGTCGACGTTCTGGAATATATTGAATCCGTCGATCGTCAGGCGCTTCGCGTATGTCGAGACGATGCACGCCGTCTTTCCCCGCTTGATGATCTGTTTGTAAAAAAGGACGGACTCGAACGGCTTTCCCTTCGCCGGGACATCCTCCTTCGACGGTTCGAGATCAATCCGGGAGACGTCGCTCTTGGGCTCGTTGCCCACTCCGGCAAAATCGAGCAGGTCCGCGTCGCGAAGATACGATTTGAAGGGACCGTCCGACAGATGGGCGGGATTTAGCGGGACCACCAGCTCCCAGACGAGCGCCTGCACCTGCGCGAATCTCTCCGGTGAGTCGCTCAGGCTGTGGCGATATTCCGGTCCGCAGCCGATGAGGACGGCCCCGTTCTCCTCCCGCCAACCGATGCGGGAGATCGATTCGTACACCACCCCCTCCTGTGTGTTCGGATCGGACGGACGGGGATCAAAGAATATCCTGCAGGCCTCCATGTTGAGAAAGATCGCGGCTGCCTCGAGCGAAGCCAGGACGGGCTTTCCGCCCCAGAGCCGGCCCAATTCGCACAAATCGCCCTGCAGCCTGCGAAAGTGGACCGTCAGCGGCTCGTATCCGTCCCAGAGGAGATCGGCGGCGAGGTCCGCCACTACCTTGGAATCGGAGAGAAGCGCCGAGTCCGCTAGGAGCGAGGCGGTCAGGCTGCGCCAATTCTCATCGCCGTCCTCCAGCAGTTTCTTGTAGCGGGGAAGTTCGGCCTCGACCAGATCACACATCACTTCGCAAAGATCGAACAGGGCCTCGAATGCGGGACGCGCCACGGTTTTTCCTGTAGCGGCGCTTCGGCGTTTGAACTTGGCCAGCCGCGATTCGAACTCCGCGATCGTCCAGATCGTGGCGTCGCGGGTCCTGGTCGGTCCCAGGCACTCGGTGTCGTAACCGCGGGCGACCACTTGAAGCAGATCCTTCGCGGTGATCAAATGGACGTCGACCGGATGGCGCACGTCCCGGATGAAATGCGCGCCATCCCGCCCCGGCTCGGTGCTGCCGAACACGAACCGCGTCAAGGCCGACGATCCGTCCCAGCCCTGGTTGAAGGGGTTGAGGACATAGTGGTTGAGATAAGCCGGCGGCGCCGCCTCCGGGGCCATGAAGAACATCGGCGCTCCACCCGGCCAATGCAGGCCGGATCCGGTGCCGTCTACGCCTTCGGTGCGCGGGTAGAGCGCCTGAGCGTCGATGTCGAACGCGACGAGTGTGGACTTGCCGGTTTGGGACGGGCCCCAGATCGCCATCGCTGGCCGTGGCTTGGCACGGGCGTCGGCGATCGCGGTGAGCTGTTTTTCAGCCTCGTAGAGTTTCTTCAGCCAACTGCTCGTAGGGATCGCATAGTCGTCCTCCCGGCGGCTTCCATGCCGCCAGTACCATTCGATCAGGTCCCGGCAAAGCGTGATTCGGTCCATGACCCAAGATGATCCACGATTTCGGACCTCAGACCCATCAGGGTTCCTCCCTCATCTTCGGCTAAGGGGGCGCTTCGAAGTTGAATTCGCGCGGGCACGGCGGAGCATCGCGGCACTCGAAGATCCTATGAACGCTCATCTCCTCCGTGCAGTTTTGTCGATCGCGGGCGCCGCCATGGCGGCCCCTGTTCTCGTCGCCCAGACTCCTCCTCCGCCTCCACCACCGCCGCCAAAGGCCCGCGATGTACGGGAGGAGCAGCGACACATCGCCGACTATCTCACTTACGCCGCCTCCGATCTACAGAAAGGCCTCGAGCGCGCCGGCGCCAACAACCTCGATCTGGCGACGGTCAGCGGCCTTCACGCCGTCGACCAGATGCTGCAATGCTCCAAGCTGATGGACAAGGATCCGTATCACGTGGAGCAGGTCCGCTCCTGGTTCTTCGACAACGACGCAGCGCGCTCGCTGATGCGCGACAATTTCTTCAAGGTGCTCAAGCCGCACTACGATGATTTGGAGGAGCGCCTCGACAGCTTCGCCCACAACTTGAAGGACCGGGGCTATTCCGCAGTGCTCGTTACGATCAACAAGCTGCGCGCATGGAACACAGCGAACGACGCCGCGACCAAGCGCCAGATCGAGCGGGAGATCGACCAGGTCGTGACGGAAGTCTCGCGCCAGGCCGCGGCGAAGGTCGGCGGCGGCAGCGACGCCAGCACCGGGCTCCATGCCGTCTGGGGTGGACCGGAAGCGGGCGCCTTGGGCGCGCCGGGATCGAGCGAAAACGTGCAATCCCTGGGCAACGGCATGACCGCGGTTGCGGGGAAGGGCGGCGTCATCCTCTCCGATCCGAGCGGCCGGTCCGCGACCCTGGAGGGCGCCACCCTCAATCCAGACGGAACGGCGCGCCTCGCAGACGGGAGGACCGTCGATCTGAAGAACGCGGCAATCGAACCGGACGGGCGCGTCCGCCTTGCGTCCGGCGAAACCTTGAACCGGAGCGGCGGGGACGGCGGCGTCGCCAACGCCAACTCGCGCTTCGTCGGAACCGACGGCGGCGAAATCGTTATCCCGGCAGACTTCGATTGGAAGAACGGCGTCGCAACCGGGATCGAAAAGGTCTTTGTCGGAGGGCGCGGCGGACGCTTGATCCGGGAAACCAAGGTCACATTCCGGCCCAACCCCAGCCCCGGCCAGCCGAATACCTTCGTCGTCACCCGCGAGAATGGCGAGGTCCGCTCCTGGGCCTTCGACGTCCAAACCGTGCCCGGTTCCGAAAAGAAATCGACCGGGAGCCTAACGATCGCCTTTGAATTGACCGACCGCAACGGCGCGACCGGCTTCACCATCGAGAAATGGGACATCTCTGGGCCGGGCGGCTCGCCCGCGGTGAGCAATTCCGCCGGCGCCCAGGCGACGGCGACGTTTGCGGCCTCGGGCGAATACACCATCCAGGTCTTGGGCAAGACCGACTGGGGAAGCGCCTTCATGATCAAGAAGACGCTCCCAGTGGGCGTCGAATGAGCCTCGAGGAACTCTGCGCGCAGCTCCAGGCCCCGGTGGACACCGCGCCGGGCGCGCTCGTCGCGGCCTGGGAAAGCCGCCGAAGCGACCTCACCGCCGCACTGGCGCAGGGAGGAAACGCCAAGCCCGTCAAGCTGCGCCTCCAGCAGGAGCTGCGGCGGTCCGAGGAAGGCGCCGGGGTCGTGGCGCAGCTTCGCGTCGCGGCGCATATCGCGAGATACCTCGCCGAATTGGAAGCGGAACGGGCGAAGCCCGCGCCAGCGCGCGCCACGCTCCGGCTCTGCCTCGACAAGGCTAAGCCGCTGCTCAACGAGCTACCCGAGGGCGAATTGCGCTTCGAGTGGGAAAAGCGCTGGGCCTCGGCGGAGGAAAGCCTGGCGGCTGTTCCCAGGCCAGGGGCGCCCACCGCCACCGGGGCCGGGGCGGGGACTATCCTCGAACTGCGCCCGCTGGAGATCGAAGGCACGCTCCGCCGTTCGGCGCCGACGGTCCGGATCGTCGCCAGGACGCACTTCACGCTCGGCAGGAAGGCCAGCGCGGATTTCACGACGCAGTTCTGGCCGGAGAGCGAGGAGAATCGGCAAAAGACGAGCACGATCAGCCGCATCAACACGACCCTCTTCTTCCGGGGCCGCCAGGTCTGCATCCAGGACGGACAGATCGGTGAGGACGGCGCCGCGATCCCGAGCACGAACGGCACGATCGTCGACGACCAGCGCATCGGGGCGGCGACCGTCCTCAATTTCGCCAAGGAACGCCGGCTCAAGCTGGGCCAGTGCCTCTTCGAGGTCCGGGCGCTGCAGTTTCCGGCGACGTCTGCGGAGAGCCCCTGGACCGAGCGGCCGAATCCGGCTTCCCACGCCCGGCAGACGCCGGCGCTGCCGGACCGCCCTTCCGGCTGCATCCGCTTCTGGCCAGTCAGTCTTCGCCACGCGCCGGTAATCGGAATTTGGATATTTTCGGAGGTCGCCCTAGGCTCGGGCGCCGGAGCCGCCGTCATGCTCGACCGCTCGCTACCGGCCGTGGCGGGGCGGATCCACTACTTCGACGGGGGCTTTTGGCTGGGGGTACCCGACGATGGGAAGAGTGTTGTGACGCTGGATTGGCGGCGCCGGTCCGCAGGGGACATCGTCCCGCTGCAAGCCGGCCATGAGCTGCACTTTGCGGAGATCGGTTTCGGCGTCAAACTCTTGTAAAGTCTTTATGCGAAAGCTGGATATGCGAGGCATGAAACCCGTTTCTCCTACGCAAGATATGGTGGATGTGAAGCAAGCGTTGAAGAAGATTGAGCGCCTCCGCGCCGCAATGCTACCGCCGCCGCCGTGAGAACTCACCCGCCGTGGGACGCCAAATGCACATTCCGTGCAGCGACTTCATCCCGGTAGTAGAGTCCCGGCATGGGCAGCAGGTACTCATAATCCCTTGGTTCAGGGTTCGAATCCCTGTGGGCCCACCACTTACAAACCACGATTTAGAAAATAATATCCGGATGAGAAGAAAGTAGGTGTCCCCTTGGTGTCCCCCTTCTTTCGTTCTCTTTTCTTCGTTCGTTGCCGCCTTGTTCGCCTGATACCTGCCTTTACTCAGGCACGGACTTAGACTCGAGAGTTGGCTACTCAGCGCTCCTGTTCTCAATGGCCGTAGCAGTTGCAGGCATGCTCCAATTGCAGCGTGCGCAGACTTGTACCCCGCGATCTTGGTATTCCTAGGGCGAGATCTCGCTCTTTAGCGGTCAGGCATCCGCAAAGGCGGACCGTCCTGGTGCCAGACTTAGTCTCACACGAACTCAGATCGCCCCCACTTTCCTTGCGGGCCCTGTTAGTCGGGCAGTGGGGGGCGTATAACGTCGCGCACTGGCCCATAAACCGGGTTTAAACGCCGTTTCTTGTTCTAACCCCCGTCTGGGATAGGGGTTCGCCGTCATCGCGCCACGAGATTGGTTTAGACGCCGCAATGTGGGTTGAAGCCGGTGCTCGGTGAGTGTGTTCATTCGCCGATGATCTTGACCAACACTCGTTTTCGACGAAGCCCATCAAATTCTCCGTAGAAGATCTGTTCCCAGGGACCGAAGTCCAGCTTCCCACCTGTGATGGCGACGACGACTTCTCGCCCCATGATCGTGCGCTTGAGGTGGGCGTCGGCATTGTCCTCACCGCGATTGTGGGCGTACTGGCAATGGGGCTTCTCTGGCGCAAGCTTCTCCAGCCACTTCTCAAAGTCGGAATGCAGACCAGACTCGTCGTCATTGATGAACACCGAGGCCGAGATGTGCATCGCGTTAACGAGGCAGAGGCCATCCTTGATTCCGCTCTCCCTGAGCGCACTCTCGACCTGATCCGTGATGTTGATGAACAGTCGCCGCTGCGGCACATCGAACCACAATTCTTTTCGAAACGATTTCATGATCGCCATCTTCATAATTCCAGAAGCCGTTTCAATCCCGTCCACCGACGCCAGCCAAGAGGAACGCAAAGTGATTAGATGTGCCTAGTGAACGCGATGCACATCAGTGCGTCGGTCTTCATCAGCGACGACGAACCGGGCCTCCATGCCGACATCGAGAAATGGCTCGAGAGGCTGGCTCCTGAGAAGCCGCACGGCCAATACGCGCACAACCGCGGCGAGGACAACGCGGACGCGCACCCCAAGCGCACGATCATGGGCCGCGAGGTCGTCGTCGCCGTGACTCAGGGCAGGCTAGACATAGGGCCGTGGGAGCAGATCTTCTACGGGGAATTCGACGGGATGCGCCGCAAGCGGGTGTTGGTTAAGATAATCGGCGACTGACCCGCCAGGGAGCCGTTAAGAATCGCACCCCGGCCGGCCCCGGCTCACCCTGCCCGCCATGAGCAGGCTCTGCACCTTCACGGGCGCGATCGTCGGGGGCTATGCGGGGTGGTACCTGTGCGACGGCCTCGGGATGGCCGCCGCTCTCGTCGCCAGCGGCGTGGGCAGCGTGGCGGGAGTCTACCTGGGCTGGAAGCTGGCCCGCAAGCTCGAGGGCTGACGGGGGCGCGGCCCGTCACAGGGGCTCGACGTGGACCGTGACGTCGCTCACCCGCAGGCGCGAGGCGAGCAGGGAGTCCTTGACGGCGTGCGCGATCCCATGGCCCTCGCGGACGCTCAAGTCCCCGGGGACTCGGATCTGGATGTCCACCAGGTAGCTCAGCCCGCTCTTGCGGACGCGGCAGGTGTGCAAGCTCGCGACGCCGGGGACGCGCGCAGCAAGCGCCCGCACGGCGTTCTCCATCTTCGCCGGCACCGCGATGTCCATCACCTCGTTCAGCGCCCGCCTGAAGATACTGGCCCCATTGAAAGCGATCACGGCCGCAGCGACCAGCGCCGCCCATCCGTCCGCCGCGGCGTAGCTGCGCCCGCCCACCACCGCGATCGAAATGCCGATGAAGGCGGCGGCCGATGTCATCGCGTCCGAAAGATGGTGCAAGGCCTCGGCGCCAAGAGCCGTGCTCTCGGTGTCGCGCCCGGCCTCGTTCAGGCGCCGGGAGAAGACGACCTTGGCAGCGACGACGCCGGCCAGAATGGCAAGCGTCCACCACTGCGGCAGGCGCCGCGGGTCGCGGATCTCGTTGACGGCGTGCCAGCCTATCCCGGCGCCCGCCCCAAGGACCACCAGTGCCGTCAGCAGCCCCGCCACAGCCTCCGCCTTGCCGTGGCCATAGGGATGATCGCGGTCGGGCGGGCGCGCGGCCCACTGGAATCCAGCCCAGACGAGGACCGATATCGCGATGTCCGTCAGGGACTCGACGCCGTCGGCCACGAGGGCGTACGCGCTTCCGAGGACGCCCCCGGCGATCTTGATGAGACCGAGAACCGCGTTGAGAACCATTCCGCGCGCTATGAGCCGCGCACCCTTGTGCGCCCGGTCCACAGTCGCCGCGTGGTGCGCGGGTAGATTGGATGCAATCACAGGGACGACGCTGGGCCAGCCTGGGGCCAATCTCAACACCGCGCCGTTGACCCGGGCGGCAATTGCAGCATCATCCCGGCGACCCATGGCCGCCCAGACGAGCACAACGCCGCAGGACCCGGTGAAGCAGTTCTCGGTGTTCGCGGAGAACCGTGTAGGCCGCCTCTATGACCTGACCTCGCTCCTCAAGAGGAACAACGTGCACATCATGGCGATCACGGTCCTCGACACGACGGACAGCTCCATCATCCGGGTCATCGTCGATGATCCAGACAAAGCACGGAAATTAATGGTCAACAACGATTTCCCATACGGCGAATGCAACGTGCTGGCGGTCGAGTTAGGCGACGAGTCGGAGTTGAGCAACGTGCTGGCCGCGCTGTTCGAGGCCGAGATCAACATCCATTACGTCTACAGCTTCATCAAGCGGCCCGCCGAGCGCTCGGCGCTGGCGATAAACACGGAGGACCCCGACATCGGCGCGCAGGCGCTGGCGAACCGCGGGTTCAAGGTGCTCCAGCAGAGCGACATCTCAAGATAGGAGGCGGGGCCGGCCCGCGGCGGCGCGCCCCCTACTCCGCGATCTGGCCGGGGCCCTCGGCGTCGAGCTGGTAGATACCGGTCATGTACCCGCTCTCGAACGTCGGGTTGACCTTGAACGTCCCCCGGAACGATATCGGGACGTCCTGGGTGATGGGCACGCCCTTGGCGATCTTCACGATCACCCAGTCGTTCATGTTTGGCACCGTGCCGTAGCAGCACGCCATTTGGTTGGCCATCAGGAGAAACTCGACCGCCTTGCCGCTGCCGTTCTCGAGCTTGGTGGGGAGCATGAACCCCGTCACGATGGCCTTCTTTCCATTCCAGGCCTTGACCGAGGCCGGGATCTGCTCCTCCCCGGTGGGCACCGGCGCCTTCGGGTTGGCGAGGGGGTCGTATTCCGGCGCGATGAACTTGTAGTTCGATAGCAGGTCAAATCCGAGCTTGAGGTAGCCGCCATCGACCTCGGGCGTCTGGGGCTGCGCCGGACCTCCTGGAGCGGCGAGTGGAAGCGCAGCCAGAGCTATGAGGAACCACTTCATTGCCATGACCCTACCACAACCGCCTGGTTCGTCAAAGGGCCGATTGGCGGGGAAGGGCCCGGGATCCAACCGGCGATCCAGCGCACGGCCAGCGGGCTAGAAAGGGGCGCGTCGGCGCGGGATTGCATCGGCGGGCGAAATTCCCACCATTATCCTCCGTCCATGCCTAATGCCGCGAACGAGCTGCTGATCTTGGGGCTCCTCATCCTCGCGAACGGGATCCTGACGGCGGCGGAGACCGCGCTCGTGTCGGCGCGCAGGGTCAAGCTCAGGCGAATGGCCGAGGCGGGCGGCCAGGGCGCCGAGGCCGCCCTGGCGATCGCGGAGCACCCGGGCCGGTTCCTGGCGCTCGTCCAGTTCTGGCTCACCCTGACCACGGTCATCGCGGCCGTCGTCACCGTCGCGTCGGCCGCCGACCGGTTCTCCTCGTGGTTCTCGCGGTGGCCCGCCGCGGCCCCGTGGGCGGAGACGATCGGAATGGTGGTGGCGACGCTGGGGCTGAGCGCCGCCCTGCTCGTCTTCGGCGAGCTCCTGCCCAAGCGGATCGCCCTGGCGGGGCCCGAGCGCGCGGCGGCGATCCTCGCGCCCACGATGCGCTCGGCGATGCGCGTTGTCGGCCCGTTCTCCTCTGCGCTCGGCGCGGCGAGCGACGCGCTTGCGCTCTGGATGGGGTTCAAGCCGAGGCCCATCGGCGAGACGGTCGGCGACGACGACGTGCGCGCGCTCGTGGAGCGCGGGCTCCACGCCGGCGTGTTCAAGCAGGCCGAGAAGGAGATGGTCGAGGGGGTGCTGTCCCTCGACAACCTTCCCATCACCGCGATCATGACGCCGCGATCAAAGATCGTCTTCCTCAACATCGACGACACCGAGGAGACGAACTGGCGCAAGATCGTGACGAGCGGCCACTCGTACTTCCCCGTTTACCAGACAAAGCGCGACCAGGTCGTAGGGATGGTCTCCGTGAAGGCGCTCTGGGCGCATTCGGCGATCGGCCTGCCCACGACGCTAAAGAACCTGCTCGTGCCCCCGCTGATAGCCCAGGAGTCGATGACGGCGACCCAGTTGCTCGAGCAGTTCAAGAAGACGGGGCGGCACACGGCCGTTGTCTCCGATGAGTTCGGCGCGATCCAGGGCCTGGTGACGCTGATCGACGTGTTCGAGGCGATCGTCGGCGACCTGCCGGAGCCCGGGAGGCGCGACCGGGACATCGCGAAGAGGCAGGAGGACGGCTCATGGCTGGTCGACGCGGCGCTTCCGATCGCCGACTTCAAGGCGATCCTAGGGGTCTCCGGGCTGCTTCCAAACGAGGCGGAGGCCGAATACCGGACCGCCGGCGGGTTCGCCATCACGCAATTTGGGAGGATACCGGTGCAGGGCGACCATTTCGAGTGGGGAGGCTGGCGGTTCGAGGTGGCCGAGATGGACCGGCGCCGGGTCGAGAAACTGACGGTCTTGCGCCCCGTTCCGAACGCCGCCAGGCCCGCCGGGGAGTAACCTGTTCGCAAGTCCGATCATCTTGCTGTTGCATTCCGCCGCCGCGGCGCCGAACGTGAAACCGCGCCATGAGCGACTCATGCAAGACCCGTTCACCGGCCTCCAGACCCGAATCAGCGGGAGGCTCCTGCCGGGAGCGGGGGAGCGACTCGGTCTTCAGGACGATCACCGCCGACGACTGGAGGCGCTCGCTCGCCTCGGCAAGGCTGCAGCCGAATGCGGTCTCCGAGCAGATTCGGACCGCGATCTCGTCCTCCTCGCGGAAGACGAGGTGAGCCTCCTGGAGGGCGCGGGCGCCGAGTGGGCCGCGCTCGGTGCGGCCATCCGGGCCCTGCGCGCCAGCCTGCCGCTGCGCACGCTCGCGGACTTCGGGTTCTCCGAGGAAGATGACAATCCCCTCGAGGAGGCCAACCCTCGGATGCGCCAGATCGGGGTGGGCGTCGAGGCGTGGGCCTTCGCGTCGGTGGGCGACGGCTCGGTGTACAAATTCTACCTGCCGCGGGAGCAGAAGCGCATCGGGAGCGAGTTCGGCTTCGAGCGCGGCGACGAGACGGCACTGCTGGCGGCGGCCCGGCTCGGCGACTACCGCGCGCTGCTGGAGAAGCTCCTGATCATCCAGGCGCTCGGCGGCATGGCGACGGAGGTCGTGGCGGTCACTCCCGAGGGCATCCTCGTCGCGAAGCAGACGCTCGGCGACCCGCTGCCGCAGGGCGACGACATGTCCGGCGACCTGCCGCCGTGCCTGATCGAGATCCCGTCGCGATTCCTGCGGGCAAACCGCGACCATCCCCGGCTGCTCTTCCTGGGTGAGACTCCCTACCTGGTGGCCGACCTGCACGCGCGCAACTTCGTGAGGGGCTCCGACGGGGCGCTGCGCGTGATTGACCTCGTGGCGGGCCCGTGGCCCGCGCCCGGCTCTATCGCGGCCCCTTTGGCCGCCGAATGGCTTGAGCGGGTCCGGGCCGATCCCCACGCGCCGGCCCTTCCGGCCTCGCCGGACGAGGAATTATGAGGCCGGGGCCGGCCCGTCAGCTCTTGTCGTCCGCCAGGAAGGCGAGGATCACCTCGGCCTGCCTCTTGGTGGTGCCCTTGTAGTCGGCGTAGACGATCTTGCCGCCCTTGATCAGGTACGCCGACCGCTTCGCCAACCCGCCCGGGTAGGTCGACACGCCGAACGCGTTGATGACGCCGTCGTCGGTGTCCGCGATGAGGGTGAACGGCAGGCTGTACTTGTCCTTGAACGCCTTCTGGGAGGCCACGTCGTCGTGGCTGACGCCTATAACGGCGACTCCCTTGCCCGTCAGGCTCTCGTATCCGTCGCGCAAGGAGCAGCCCTGGGCGGTGCACCCCGGCGTGTCGGCCTTGGGGAAGAAATAGACCAGCGTGTATGTCTGCTTCGAATAGACGTCGGCGAAATTGAGCTTTTGGCCGGTTTCGGTGACGCCGGTGATCTCGGGGGCCTTGTCGCCCACCTTGAGCTCGGCCTTGGCGGAATTGGTCATGGCGAGCGCCGTTGAAACGGCGATGAGGGGGATAAGCAACGTTTTCATCGGGGTCGGAAACGTTGCGCCTGGCTGCGGGTTTTGCAAGCGGGGCGGCGGGAGCCGGAATCCAAGGGCCCCGCGACCTCTTTTTGGAACCTTTTGAGTCCGGCGGACGACTAAAAGCCGCCCTCAGGATGCCGGCCCTGCCCGGCATTGCATTTGTGCGCTTTCTCTGTAAGCAGCTTTAACCTTCATGCCATCCCCTTCGTCCCCAAGAACCCGCATGCCCAGCATCAGGTTCGCAGGATACATGCTCCTGGGCGCTGTCGGCGCGACGCTGAGGGCCCAGGCACCCAACGCTGCCAGCGACGGCTTCGATCCCAACGCGAATGGAATAGTCAACGCGCTCGCGATCCAGCCCGACGGTAAGATCCTGATGGCTGGGTACTTCACCCAGCTTCATCCCTACGGCTACCCAGTCTCAAGCCACGCGTACGTCGCCCGCCTGAACCACAACGGCTCGGTCGACGAGGGCTTCGGCCCGAACGCGAACGGCATCGTCCGGACCATGGCGCTCCAGCCGAACGGCCAGATCATCCTCGGCGGGGTTTTCTCGACGATTCAGCCCAGCGGGGGCGGGGCGCCGGTCACCCGCAATTACACAGCCCGCCTGAACGCAGACGGGAGCCTCGACCCGGTGTTCAACCCGAACCCGAACGGCGTGGTCTACGCCATCGCGTACCAGCCGAACGGGCAGATCGTGATCGGCGGCGCTTTCACGACCGTCCAGCCCAGCGGCGCGGCGAGCGCGACGACGCGCAATCACGTCGCGCGGTTCAACGTGGACGGCTCCCTGGACACAAGCTTCGATCCCGACCCAAACCAGACGGTCCTTTCGCTCGCGGTCCAGCCCAACGGCCAGATCGTCATAGGCGGCGGGTTCTCGACGCTGAGCCCCGGCGGGGCGTCAGGCATTCCCCAGGCCCGCCAGTGCATCGCCCGCGTCAATTCGGACGGCTCGCTCGACACGGGGTTCGACCCGGAGGCGAACTACAGCGTGGACGTGATCATGATGCTGCCGAACGGCCAGATGATCATCGGCGGCTCCTTCACGACGCTCCAGCCCAACGGAGCGACATCCACGCAGCAGGCCGACTTTATCGCGAGGCTCAACGCCGACGGGACTCTCGACCAGAGCTACGTCATCAATCCGCTCGCGAGCGTCCAAGCGGTCGCCCTCCAGCCCGACGGCAAGCTCCTGCTCGGCGGGACCTTCACGTCGGTTAATCCCGTGGACAGCCCCGCCGTCACGGCCATCAACTTCGTCGCGCGGATCAACACCGACGGGTCCCTCGACAGCACGTTCGACCCGGGCCCCAACCAGGCGGTAAACGCGATCGCGGTCCAGCAGGACGGCAGCGTGGTGCTTGGCGGGTATTTCGAGGCGCTCCGCACGGCCGACTCCAGCACGTCAGTCGCGCGCAACTTCATCGCCCGGGTCACGGGCGGCGGCGCGCTCGACCAGACGATGGCGCCGGACGCCTTGGGGTCCATCTACGCGAGCGTGCCGCTCTCCAACGGGCAGATGCTCATTGGGGGCGACTTCCAGAGCATTAACGGCGCCACCCGCCCCTACCTGGCCCGGCTGAACGCCGACGGCTCGCTCGACACCACCTTCACCCCCACGCTCAACGGCGTCGTGCGGTCGATCTCGGTGGATTCCAGCGGAAAGGCCGTTGTGGGAGGGGGCTTTACATTGGTCGACGGGATCACGCGGGGCTACATTGCCCGCATCAATCCCGACGGCTCGCTGGACGGGCCCTTCAACCCCAATGCGAACGCCCAGGTGAACCTGGTGGTGCCGCAGTCAAACGGGCAGTACCTCGTAAGCGGCTATTTCACGGCGATCCAGCCCAACGGTTCCACGACCCTTATCAGCACGGGCAACTTCGTGCGCGTTAACTCAGACGGCTCGTGGGACAGCACGTTCGTCCCCAATCCCCAGGGGGGCAGCGTCTTCACGATCGTATTCACATCGGACGGCAAGATGCTGGTAGGCGGCGAGTTCTCGAACATTGCGGGCTTTGCGAAGGGCTACGCGGCCAAGCTGCTGATGACGGGCGCGCTCGACACGACGGAGACCTTCGACCCCGAGCCCAACGGGCCGGTGTATGCGCTGGCGATCCAGTCGGACGGGAACGTCGTGATTGGCGGCGCGTTCACGGCGGTCCTCCCCCAGACGTCGAAAGCCGCCAACCTCAACACCAACACAACGACGACGAACCAGTACGGGCAGACCATAACGCTTCCGGCGGCGGGGACGAGCGCGTCGGAGCCGATCTACATCAACCACATGGCGCGCATCAGCAAGGATGGCACGCTCGACGCGACCTACTTCCCCGATCCAAGCGCCACCGTCGAGTCGATAGCGCTCCAGTCGGACGGGTCGCTTCTCGTCGCTGGCTCCATGACCTCGTTCGCGCAGAACGGCAACCCGACGGGGACCCTGCGGAACTACATAGCCCGGGTGGAGACCGACGGCGCCCTCGACGCGGGCTTCAATCCGGACGCAAACGGCCCGGTCAACCTCGTGAGCGTGCTTCCGAGCGGGCTCATCCTGATCGCTGGGACCTTCACGACGCTGCAGCCGAACGGGGCCCCGGCTCCCGTCGAAACGTATCACATCGCGCTTCTCAACGCGGACGGGTCCATAAGCTCCACGTTCTACCTGGGCGCAAACGCGAGCGCGAACGGGCAGGTCAAAGTCGCGGCGCTGCTGCCCGGCGGCCAGATGCTGGTCGGCGGGACGTTCAACCCGATTCTCGGGGCCCCGGATCCGTACCTGCTCATGCTCAACCCGGACGGATCGCCGGCCAGCGGTTTCAACCCGGTGGTGGACGGCCCCGTGAGCGCCGTGGCGGTGACGCCGAACGGATCATCGACGCCCGTGGCCTCGAGCTATGCCGTCTGGCTCGAATCGACCGGCACCATCCGCCACGCGTTCTCGGGGGCCTCCAGCGGCCTGATCCAGACGGTCGTGCAGCAGCCGTCGGATAACCGGGTGCTCGTCGGCGGGCTCTTCGCAAGCTTTGCAGGGAATTCGGGCTACCAGAACATCGTGCGCATAAACACCGATGGGACGCTGGACAAGACGTTCAATCCCGGGCCAAACGGGCAGGTCAACGTCATCGTCGTCCAGCCCAACGGCCAGATCCTGATCGGCGGCGGGTTCACGTCGATCGAGACCGCCACGGGCGTCACGGTCCCCATCTCGTACCTCGCGAGGCTCAACAGCGACGGTAGCGTGGACACGTCCTTCAACCCCTCGCCCAACGCGCAGGTGAACAGCCTCGCGATCCTGTCCGGCGGCACGATCCTCGTGGGCGGGGGATTCTCCGCCATGGAGACCGCCTCGTCGACGACGCTCGTGCAGCGCAACGACATCGCCGAGATCAACTCGGACGGGACGATCAACGCAAACTTCAACCCGGACCTGAACGGGATCCCGTACGCGATGATCCCGCTCTCAAACGGGCAGATCCTGATCGGCGGCTCGTTCTCAACCATCACGCCGAACGAGACGGGGACGGCGATCATGGAGGAGGGCCTGGCCAGGCTCAATTCCGACGGGACGGTGGACACGACGTTCGACCCCTATCCTAACGGGACCGTGTTCGCGGTCACCCTGCAGCCGAACGGGCAGATCATCGTCGGCGGAAACTTCACCAACTTCACCCCGAATCCGACCTTCACGACGGACTCCCTCGGGAACACGACCACAAACGGCACCACCTACTCCTTCAACTACCTGGCCCGCCTCAACTCCAACGGCATCCCGGACACCACGTTCAACCCGACCCCGGATTCATCGGTCACGTCGATCACGCTGGCGTCGAACGGCCAGATCTACGTCGGCGGAAACTTCACCGCCTTCGAGCCCAACGGCTCCACCATCGTCACCACCCGCAACTTCATCGCGCGGCTCAACGCCGACGGGACAATCGACGGGAAGTTCGACCCCGAGCTGAACTCCACCGCGAGCGCCATCACGATATTGTCGGACGGATCGCTGTTCGTCGGGGGAAACTTCACCGAGGTGCAGACGGGCTCCGCGCTCCTCCTGGGCGGGTCCTTCGCCCACGTGGGCGGAGTGGCCGCCCCCAACATGGTCCGCCTCAACGCCGACAGCACGGTCGACGGCACCTTCTCCTCAAACCCGGACGGCCCCGTGAATGCGATCACCCCCGATACCTCCGGGGGGACGTACATCGGCGGCGCGTTCGCCAACGTGGGAGGGCAGGCGCGGTCCAACATCGCGCACCTGAATGCCGACGGCTCGGTCGACGCGCTGTTCAATCCGGGCGCGAACGGGCAGGTCAACACGGTCGCCGTGCAGCTGGACAGCCAGGTCCTGGTGGGCGGCGCCTTCACCTCCATCGGCGGCAAATCCGCGGGCAACCTCGCCCGGCTTGCGCCCTCGGGGTCGCCCGACGCGTCGTTCTCGCCCTCCGTGAACGGCGCCATCAACGCGCTGGTCATACAGCCAAACGGCCAGATCGTCATCGGCGGGGCCTTCACGAGCGTCGGGGGCCAGCCGGTCGGCGCGATCGCGCGCCTCAACGGCGACGGCTCCCTCGACCCGACGTTCAACCCGAACGCAAACGGCACGGTGAACGCGCTGGTCCAGGAGACCGACGGTTCCTTCCTGGCGGGCGGCTCGTTCACGACGATCGGGGGACAGCCCATCGCGTACGTCGCGCACATCGGGGCAAGCGGCGCGGTCGACAGCACGTTCAACCCGGCCCCAAATGCCCCCGTCAGCACCGTCCTCGTGCAGGCCGACGGCAAGGTCGTGTTCGGCGGAGGCTTCACGACGGTGGGCGGCTTGATCCGCCCCATGGTCGCGCGGGTGTCCACGCCGACGGCGGTGACCCAGTCCCTCACGGTCAGCGCCGACGCGACCACGATCATCTGGGCGCGCGGCGGCGGCCCCGCGTTCGCGTCGGTGCAGTTCCAGGAATCGACCGACGGCACGCACTACGCGCCGGTGGGCCAGGGCGTATCGACCGATGGATCGACGTGGACGCTCTCTGGCCTTCCCCCGTCGGGATCGAACACCTTCTATGTGCTGGCCATAGGCGTCACGCCGGGCTCCGAGTACAGCTCCTCCGGACTCATCGAGGCGACCACCAGCGTGGACGTCCTCTCGGCCCCGGTCGTCAGCTCGGCCGCGCAGGCGTCCGCTGTCTCCGGAGTGCCGTTCAGCTTCGCGGTCACCGCCAGCCCGCAGCCCGTCTCGTTCCTGGCCTCCGGGCTCCCGCCGGGGCTCGCCATCAACTCGTCCTCCGGGGTCATCTCCGGGACGCCGATCGGCGCCGGCACCTACCATGTGACCCTGACGGCCAGCACCGCCACCATCTCGACGACGTCAAGCCTGGTGATTTCGGTCGGCGGATCGGGCGCCGCCTCGTTTGTCCCGTCAGCGGCCTCGTCGAGCGACCGCCTCCTCAACCTGTCGTGCCGCGCGCAGCTCGGCGGCAGCAACATCCTCATCGCCGGCTTCGTCGTGTCGGGAACGGGATCTAAGTCGGTGCTCCTGCGGGCCGTCGGGCCCGGTCTCGAGCAGTTCGGCGTCGCGGGCGCCATGGCCACCCCTGAGCTCCAGCTCTACGCCGGATCCGGCTCGCTCATAACCCAGAACACGGGATGGGGCGGCGGCGCCAGCCTTTCGTCCGTGTTTGCGCAGGTCGGGGCCTTCGCGCTGCAGGCGGGAAGCGCCGACGCGGCGGCCGAGGTCAGCCTCGCCCCGGGCCCGTACACGATCCAGGTCTTCGATCACTCGGGGAACGGGGGGGTCGTCCTGGCCGAGGTCTACGACGCGAGCCCGTCCCCGCTCACCGACACGCTTCGCCTCGTGAACATCTCGGCCCGGGGCTCGGTGAGCTCGGGGGCGGGAGCCCTGATAGGCGGATTCGTCGTCTCGGGAAGCGCGACCAAGAGCGTCCTCATCCGGGGAATCGGGCCGGGTCTCGCGGGTTTCGGCGTCTCGGGCTCGCTCGGCGATCCTGTGCTGAGCGTCTACGACTCCAGCGGCAACCTGGTCGCCCAGAACCTCAATTGGGCCAACCAGACCGTCTCGGGCCCCTATCAGGCCTCGGTGACCCAAGCGGACATCATCTCCATGGACGCGGCGGCCGGCGCCTTTGCGCTCTCGGTCGGCAGCGCGGATACCGCGCTTATAGCCAACCTGCCCCCGGGCGCGTACACGTTCCAGGTGACCAGCGCGAGCAACACGACCGGCGAGGCCCTCGGCGAGGTTTACGAGCTTCCCTGAACGGCCGCGGCGCTCACCAATCGTCGCTGCGGAACGGCCCGGCGGGAAGCCCGGCGCCGTTGTATAGGTTCGCCTCGGGAGCGTTGCGCCATGCGTAGCGGACGGCGACCGGCGCTTCGACGGCCAGCGACCTCACGACGACAGCGTCGCCCTGGATGAGGGCGGCGGCCGGATGGAACACGCGGTCCGCGCCCGCGACCTCGAAAGACTGGAGCGGCTTCCCCGACGCGGTCAGCCCGCTGCCCGCGGACGAGAAGCGGACGCGGACCGACGGTCCGTCGACGGCCATCTCCCTGAAGACCGGGCCCGAGTAGTCGACGGGAATTGAGTAGACCTTCGCCTTGGCGATCAGCGAGAGCCGTCGCCCCACCTCCTGGATGTCTCTTCCCAGAACGCTCGCGCCCCCCCCGATGTCGATCGCCACGGCCTGCCCCGTTGACGGGAGGACCAGGGCCCTGGACTGCGCCTCGCGCAGGTACGCCCACGCGTCGCCGGGCCCCTGGCCGGGCTGATCCTCGTTCGGCAGCTGGACCCAGAAGAAGGGCAGGTCCCCCTGCCCGAAGTGGGCGCGCCACGCGGTTATCATACTCGGGAACTGGACGGCGTAGTCGGCCGCCCGGCCGGCGTCGCCGTCGCCGGGGTACCATATGACCCCGCGGACCGCGCACTGAAGGAGCGGGTGGATCATCCCGTTGAACTCCGAGCCGGGGTCCGAGGGATCGGCATGGGCGGGGCGGGCGTCGAGGACGGCCGGGAACCCGGCGAGGGCAAGCGGGCTCATCCAGGAGGCCAGAGGCGTGCCAGCCCGGGCGCTGTTGATGATCCCGAAGGGCACACCAAGCCGCTCGTGGAGGTCGCGCGCGAAGAAATAGCCGATGGCGGAGAACTGGCCGACGGTCTCGGGGGAACAGACCCTCCAGTCGCCCCGGGCCGCCTCCATCGGTCGGGGCGACGACTGGGCCGCCACCTTGAACTGGCGGATCAGCGGATAGCGGGCGCCCGCCACCTCGGCCTCGGCGTCCCTCACCCTGGACCGGGGCCCGCGGCCATCCCCCAACGCGAATTCCATGCCCGAACCGCCCGAGCAGAGCCAGACCTCGCCGACGACGACGTCGCGTGCGCTGGCGCCGCCATTCCCGGTGACGGACAGCTCCGAGCCCGAGGAAGTCGCCGCCATCGGGGCAAGGACCACGATCCAGCGTCCGTCGAGGCCCGCCGTTGCGCCGACCGTCTGCCCGGCGAAGGCGACATTGACGTGCTCTCCGGCGGCGGCGCGGCCCCAGACCGGCACCGGCCTGTCGCACTGGAGCACGGCGTGATCCTGGAAGAGCGCGTCGAGCTCAGGGACCGCCAGCGCCGGGACGGCCAGGGCCGCGGACGCGGCAGCGACGCGCGGCAGTAGGCGGATGGATTGCATGCGGAGGCCACTAGGGACGCCCGCGGGCGCCCGGTCGATCAAGGAGTTTTCGCGGGGCCGGCCCCCGTCCTTGCGAGAAAGGCGTGGAGCTCGGCGGAGAGTTTCGGCCCGAAGCCCTCGACGCCGGCGATTTCGGAGGCCGCCGCGCCCCGGAGCCGGTCGATGCTTCCGAAATGCCCCATGAGCGACGCGCGGCGGACCGGGCCCAGGCCCGCGAAATCGTCCAGCACCGACTCGCGGATCCTCCTCGATCTCAGGTCGGCGTTGTAGGTGTTCGCAAAGCGGTGCGCCTCGTCCCTGAGCCTCTGCAGAAGCCTCAGACCCGGATGGTCGCGCGGGATCTCGAGCGGGGGGCGCTCGTCCGGGAACACGATCGTCTCCTCCCTCTTCGCGAGGCCGACGATCGGTGGGGGGGCGATGTCGAGGGCCGCGAAGGCCTTGAGCGCCGCCCCCACCTGGCCCCTGCCGCCGTCGATCACGAGCAGGTCGGGAAACGCCCTTCCCTCGCCGCGCAGCCTCCTGTACCGGCGCCCGACGACCTCCTCCATCGCGCGGTAGTCGTCGTTTCCGACGAATCCCTTGATCCGGAAGCGGCGGTAGTTGTCGCGGTCGGGCCTTCCCTGCGCGAAGCGGACCATCGAGGCGACCACGAACGTCCCCGAGATGTGGGAGATGTCGAAGCACTCGATCACGTCCGGGCAGGCGGGCAGGGCCAGGGCGCGCTGGAGCGACTCGAGCGCGGACTCGCTCGCGCTCAGCGCGGTCGGATCGGTCCTCTCGAAATGCCGCGGCTTCTCGAGCGTCTTCTCGAGCGCGAGCACCACGTCGCGCAGGCCCGCGGCCTTCTCGAACTCGCGCCTGCCGGCCGCCGCGCCCATCTCGGAGCGGAGCGACTCGAGCCACTCGTGCGACTTGCCCTCGAGGAATTCGCACGCGCGCTCGACGCGCCCCCTGTACTCGGCCTCGGTGACGCTGGCCGGGAACCCGTATATCTCCCCCCTCACGTCGTCGTACAGCTGCCAGGAGCCGTCCGGCAGCCGGCGCGGCGTTCCGTCGCCGAGCAGGATGCCGAAACGGCGCCGCATCTGGGCAAGGGTCTTGCGAAGGGGGCCGCTGTGGGCAAACGGCCCGAAGTACCTGGAGCGGTCGTCCTTCCTCAGGCGGGCCAGCCGGAAGCGCGGCAGCGCCTCGCGCGGGTCCACGCGCACCAGCAGGAAGCGCTTGTCGTCGGTGAAATCCGTGTTGTAGCGCGGCTTCCACTGCTTGATCAGCTTCCCCTCGAGGAGGATCGCCTCCGGTTCAGACCTCACCTCGATGGCGTCAAAATCGGCGATCATCTCCACGAGGGCGCGGATCTTGGGATGGAGCGTGAACGCCCGCGACGGCTGGAAATACGATGAGACCCTCCTCTTGAGCGCCTTGGCCTTCCCCACGTAGATGATCCTGCCTATCCGGTCCTTCATCAGGTAGACCCCGGGGCGGTCTGGCAGCCTCCTCACCTTCTCCTTGAGGGTGGGCGGGGCGTCGCTATCTGCATCGTCTGCTGGCATTTTCCAGAGATTAGCCTAATTTCCGGCTCCGCAAGCATGCTTTCTAGCGACAATCCAGCACCCGGTGCGGACGAACCTGCGCGCCGGCCCCGCTACGAGCTGATCACGCTCGGGGACGAGCTCCTCCTGGGCCTGACGGCCAACGGGCACCTGGCTTTCATCGGCTCTCATTTGGGAAGGCGCGGCGTGGAGCTGCGCAGGAACGTCACCATAACGGACGATTCCGAGGACATCGCGCGGCAGTTCCGCGAGAGCTGGGCCCGGTCGGATGTCGTCCTCACGACCGGGGGGCTCGGTCCGACCTGCGACGACCGGACGCGCGAGGCCGTCGCCGGCGTCCTTGGGCAGCGCCTCGTGCTCGACCCCAGCATCGAGAGGCATATCCACGACAGGTTCGCGCTCCTCGGGCGGAGGATGACGCCGAACAACCTCAAGCAGGCCTACCGCTTCGAGCGGGGCGACGTGCTGCCGAACTCGAACGGGACCGCGCCGGGGCTCTGGGTGGAGCAGGACGGCAAGGTGCTCTGCATGCTGCCGGGCCCGCCCAACGAGATGCAGCCGATGTTCACCGAGCAGGTTCTTCCCCGGCTGGCGCGCCTCGGGCTGGTTGGCGACCGCGAGGCGTATGTCCAGCTTCGGACGGCCGGTATCGGCGAGTCGCTGCTCGAGACGAAGCTCCAGCCGTTGCTTGGACGCCATGGGCCGCGCCTCGGCGTCGCGTTCTGCGCTCATTCGGGCCATGTCGACTGCAGGCTGAGCTCTCCCGGCGGCGATCTGGGCCCCGTCGAGATCGAGGCCGTGGCGGCGGAGTGCGCCCAGCTCCTCGGGGAGGACTTCGTCACGTATGGCCACGATTCTCTAGCGAAGGTCTGCGCCGACCTCCTGCGATCACAGGAAAGGCTGCTTGCCGTCGCCGAGACCGCGACCGGCGGCCTGCTCGCGAACGCCTTCGCGGACATCTGCGGCGCCTCGAAGTTTTTCGCCGGCGGCTGCGTGTGCTACTCCAACGACTCCAAGATGCAGCTCCTCGACGTGCCCGAGTGCCTCCTCCAGCAGCACGGCGCGGTTAGCGCCGAGGCCGCCGTGGCGATGGCCACCGGCGCCGCCGAGAAGCTGGGCGCGGACTACGGCCTGGCGATCACGGGCTGCGCCGGCCCCTGCGGCGGGCAGAACGAGAACCCCGTGGGAACCATCTATGTCGCCCTCCATGCGCCGCACGGCGTCTGGTCCAAGAAGCTCAGCTACCCCGGCCCGCGCACCACGGTCAAGTGCCGGGCGGTGAACGCCGCGCTCGACTGGCTCCGGCGCGAGCTAGCCCGCGCCCAGAGCGGGGCGGCGATGGAGCCGAAGCGCCTGGGCGTCATGCAATAGCGGCGCCGCCCGCCATCAGGCTCCGGAGCGCGGCGAGGTATTTCTCTCGGGTCCTGGCGATCACCGCGCCGGGAAGGCGCGGCGCCGGCGGCCGCTGATCCCAGGAGAGGCCGAGCAGGTGGTCGCGCACGAACTGCTTGTCGAAGCTCGGCGGCGAACGCCCGGGCTCGTAGCTGTCCCTCGGCCAGTAGCGGGACGAGTCCGGCGTCAGCACCTCGTCGATGAGGACGAGGTCGCCCCCGGAATCGGTCCCGAACTCGAACTTCGTGTCCGCAAGAATCATCCCGGCGCCCAGCGCCGCGTCGTGGCCGAATCGGTAGAGCGCGAGGCTCGCAGCCTTCGCCCCTTCGTAGAGCGCGGCGCCGACCAGCGCGGACGCCCCCGCTTGGTCGACCGGCTCGTCGTGGCTACCCTTCGGCGCCTTGGTGGTGGGCGTGAAGATCGGCTCCGGCAGGCGGTCGGCCTGCCGAAGGCCCGGCGGAAGCGCGACGGAGCAGACTGATCCCGAGCGCGCGTACGAGCTCCATCCGCTGCCCGCAAGGTAGCCCCTGACCACGCACTCGATCGGCAGGGGCTTCAGCCTGCGGACCACCATGCTCCGCATCCGGAGATCCCGCCCGGCGATCCCGCGCCTGTTGAATTCGTCCTCCTGGTCGGGAAGAAGATGGTTTCGGATTATCCCCGAGGTCCTCGCGAACCACCAAAGGCTCATCTGCGTGAGCACGATCCCCTTCCCCGGAATCCCGTCGGGCAGGATGACGTCAAACGCGGAGAGCCGGTCGGTGGCGACCAGCAACAAGGCGTCCCCGAGGTCGAAGATCTCACGGACCTTGCCCGAGGCGATCCTCGGGAACGGGGCTTCCACGGACGTGACGGCCTGCCCCGGCAGGGAAGCCTCGATTTCGGCGAAAGTCATCCGCCGAGGATTCCTCATCGACGGCACGGGTCCAGACGGAAAAATGCTCTTGCCTGAGTGGGCATGCGGCCTAGCTTGCCGAGTTCTGCCCAACGTCCCCATCGTCTAGCCCGGTCAGGACACCACCCTTTCACGGTGAGAACCGGGGTTCGAATCCCCGTGGGGACGCCAGCTCAGAAACACCCGCATCTCGAACGAGTTGCGGGTTTCTCGTTCATTTGACTGGCAACAGGACTGGCAACAGCCCCCTAACTCGAAAGCGCCACCACAATGGGGAACCAGCCTTTACTTGACATGTGACCTTTTTGGTCACTTCTTGACGCGTCGGCATGCGGATCATCACGCGAAAATTCCTTGAAGAGGCAAAAAAGACTCATCCAAACGCCCGCGCGCCACTCGACCATTGGCACCGAATCACGCGGGATGCGAAATGGCAGAACCTAGCCCAGACCCGCGAGACCTTCGCGCATGCCGATCAGGTAACTGTCAGAAGCAATCGAACGGTCACTGTCTTCAACATAACAAACGATTTCCGTCTTATTACCGCGATCCACTACAACCGGCAGGAAATCTTCACCATGCGGTTCCTAACCCATGCCGAGTATAGTAAAAATAGATGGAAATCATCACTATGAAACCAACAACCGAGACCCTGACATTCTCTTCCATGCCCAAGACCTATGCAGGTCTGGTCTCTCTTCTTGTTCCCCGCCCCATCCACGATCAGGCCACCTATGACAATGCAGTGGAGGTTGTCCACGCACTTGCAGGATTTAGGCTTAATCGCGACCAGGAAGACTATCTCGAACTGATGGCCAAGATCATCGAGGACTACGAGCGCGAGACCACACCGGAGCCTGCGCCTGTGAAGGGTGTTGAGTCGCTAAAGTTCCTTTTGAAGGAAAATAGGCTAACGGCTGATGACCTGGGCTCCATTATCGGCGTGGATCGCTCCATCGCCTATCGTATCTTGAAAGGCGTGCGCAACCTCACAGCCGAGCATATAAAGAAGCTCTCAAACAGGTTCGTCGTAAGTGCCGATTTGTTCTTAGAATAACTGGATGCGGGGACTGGCAACAATACTGGCAATTGCTGTTGCGCCGGACCGGGCGCGTAGGCATGCAATACGCACGGCATGAAACCCCCGCCCAGAGTTTCCCGGAGCATGCTGCGGCTTGACCGGCCGGGCGACCCGAAGGGGACGTGTCAGGGCGGAATGCCGCTTTCCGCGTTTCAACTGAAGGACCGGAGACTTTGACCGTAGCGTTTGGCGCGGGAAACTCCACCGCTACAAACCCAGCTCTGAACATGAAAGGATGAATCCGATGAAAGAACACCTGCCGGCCAGACTGGTCACATGCTGCGTCGGGAGCCTCGGAATCCTGGGTCTCGCGGCGCTGGCGCTCGCGGGCGCCTCCGCAATCGCGGCCGCGCCGACCGACGCACCGGCTCTGTCCGACGGCAACCGCTACCGGAACTTCGACGTCGCGCTCTATGTTGAGGTCCGCGACATGCGCCACATGGCCGCCGATCCCCGATGGATGGAGGAGAGCTGGAACCTGATCAGCCACACCATGAAGGTGAACAAGGTCTGGCTCGAGACCTTCCGGGCGGGCGAGCAGACGTCCGAGGCCGACGTGCGGAGGGTCAAGGCGTTCTTCGCCGGCAAAGGCATCAAGACGTCCGGTGGCATGATGTCGTATGTCGGGCGGCCCGGCGACAGCCTGACGGGCTTCTGCTATTCAAATCCGGACGACCGAGAGCGGTTCCGGAAACTCGTGGCGTTCACCGCCGGTCTGTTTGACGAGATGATCTTTGACGACCTGTTCATCTTCGATTGCCGCTGCGAACTCTGCCAGAAGGCAAAAGGCGACCTGAGCTGGACGGAATACCGCCTGAAGGTGATGAAGGAGGTTGGGGAGAACCTCGTTGTTAAGAACGCGAAGAGCGTGAACCCGAGGATCAACCTCATCATCAAGCCGCCGAACTGGTACGAGCAATATCAGTTTTCGGGTTACAACCTCGAGGCGCAATCGAAGGCGTTTGACATGATCTACGCCGGCACCGAGACGCGCGACGCGGAAGACACCGTCATGCACCTTCAGCCGTACCAGAGCTACGGCATCATGCGTTACTTCGAGCACATTAAGCCGGGAAAATTTGGCGGTGGGTGGGTGGATCCCGGCGCGCGTCAAACGCTGAACCGTTACACCGAGCAACTCGAGGACACGTTATTCGCCAAGCCCCGGGAAATCACGCTCTGGAGCTATGGCAACGCGCTCGAGGCGTTGCGAAAGGCCGATGGGACGACGGAGATCACGAGCATTCTTTACGCGGACGCCGGTGACACGTTCCAGAAGCTGGACTCGTTCCTCGGCAAGCTCGGCCAGCCATACGGCGTCGCCTCCTACAAACCCTACCACTCCTCGGGCGAAATGTACCTGCACAACTACATCGGTATGATCGGGGTGCCGATGGACTTGTATCCCGAGTTTCCGGACGATCGCGGGACGATCTTTCTCACCGAATCGGCGAAGTTCGACCCGGATCTCGTCAGCAAGATATGGAGGCACCTGAACGAGGACAAGACGGTCATCGTCACCTCTGGCCTGCTGAAGGCGCTGGAAGGGAAGGGCATCGAGAAGATTGTGGAGGTGCAGGACACGGGGCGGAAGGCGCTGGTGAACCAGTTCACGTACCGTCGTATCATGGACGAGGAACCCGCGAATGTTTACACCTCCGACAGTGCGATGCTGATTCCGGAACTCGCCTACGGTCTGGTCGATTCCGAGGAGATCATCCAGGGCATCTACAAGGACAACAATCGTTACCCGCTGCTGCTGCAGGTGCGGGGCCTGACAAAGGGTCGGTTCTTCATTCTGACGATTCCGGAAAACTTCGACGACCTCTACCACCTGCCGCAGGAAGTACTTTCCCAAATCCGGCGGGACATGATGGAGGATATTCCTGTGTACCTGGACAGCCCGGCCAGGGTCTGCCTGTTCACGTACGACAACAACACGTTTATCGCGAAGTCCTATCTGCCGTACCCTTCGCGCTACAAGATCGTGATCAAAAAGAGCGGAGCCCGGCTATTCGAGCTCCAGTCAGGCCGCGAGGTGCCGGGCTACGTCAAGGGCGGCACCACGGTCTTTGAGGTGTTGCACGAACCGCGGACGTACAACGTGTATCGCTTCGAGTAAACCAGGCTGGCTCCTGCTCATAGCACGGCGGCGCGCCGGGTGGTGGGGCGGGCCGAAACGGTGCTCTCGGCCGGAACCAGGCCGACGGATTTCGCCGTGAGGTGGATCTCACCGGCTTCCAGCGTGGATTGCACGATGACCTGCGCCAGGCCGTTGAACAGACTGCGCCGCGCGGACGGCGCCGGCGTGGCGGCGTGCAGGGAACCAAGCCGCGTGAGTTCGGGAATATGATTCAGCTTATCGTCAAAGGGCGTCACAAGCAGCTGCACCCGGTTCATGCCCGCGACCAGTTGCGCCGGGTCGAGCCGGAGCGCGGGACCGACCCTCGAGGTGGCAATATCGCGCGCCAGTTCGTGCCCGTTGATCCAGAGGGTGGTTTTGGCGCCGAGCGTCGGCAGGAACAGCTCCAAGGTTCCGGCGGGAACAGCAGGCAAGTTGAACACGCCTGACAGATCGTAGACCTCGCCGGCCGCGGGGAGCGGAGCCTGGTAGTAGCCCAGCACGGGGAACGGCCGCAACGACTCCGGCTTCGCAGGGGTGGTCGTGCCGGCAGGCGCGATGCGGCCGCGCCAGTCCTCTACCGTGAACAGCGCAATCGCCTCGGTGAACTTGTCCGGCTCGTGGCAGCCCGGATCGCCGTTGCCCACACCGATGATCCGCCCGCCTGTAACCTCAAAGTCCACCCGGTTGTCGGCGGTCGGAACGGCTCGCCCTTGCGCATCGCGGGCCCAGACCGTGAATACCGCCACATCGGCGCCGTCGGCATTGATGACGGTGCGGTCGGGCGTGAGCACAAGTTGCGCGGGCGCGCCGGTCGTCTCGACGCGGTCGGTCGCAATCGCCGCGCCGCCGCGATAGCCGCGGGCCTCAAGCACACCAGGCGCGTAGGCGACCTTCCACTCGAGGTGTCCGTTGCGCGGCATGTCTTTTTTTCCGAGCGAGACACCATTCAGGAACAGCTCGACAGCCTCGTGATTGCTGAAGCAGCCGACAATGAATTCCTGGCCCTCCCGGCCTTGCCAGTTCCAGTGCGGATAGAGATGGAGCACAGGTTGGTCGGTCCACCATGACTTGATGTAGTAGGCGGTATCCTTCGGGAACCCACACGCGTCGAGGAAACCGAAATGCGAGACGACCCCGGGCCAGCCGGACGGCCACGCCTCGCCGCGAAGATCGAACCCGGTCCAGAAGAACAGGCCCGCGAGGAAGGGCCGTGTCGCGTAGTAACTCCAGCCCTTCTCGGAGTTGCCGCCGGTGTCGCCTTTCAGTTGTGGCGAGAGGAGGGCGCGCGACGGGTCGTCGAAATAGACGCCGCGGGTGCACTGGGTGGTGGTCTCCTCGGTGCCCACCCCGGGATGGCTCGGGAACTTCGCGTGCTGCTCGTCGGGATTGGACTGATTGATGTAATTGTAGCCGACCAGGTCTATCACGGTAGAGATTCCACCCCAGCCGCCACTGTTGGCGTAGGTCGTGCGGCGCGTCGGATCGAGCCGGTGAGCGAACGCCTGCATCGTGGCGGCGATGCGGGCGCCTTTGACGTTGCCCTCCAGCGCCCACTCTTCGTTTCCGAGCGACCAGGCGATGATGCTCGGGTGGTTGCGGTCGCGGCGGATCATGCTCTCGAGCTGGCCCAGTTGCTCCGGGCTCACGCCCATGAGGCGGTTCTCGTCGAGCACAAGCAGGCCGAGTTGGTCGCAGGCGTCGAGTAACTCGGGCGACGGCGGGTTGTGCGAGCAACGATAGGCGTTCACGCCAATCTCTTTCAGCCGGGCGACGCGGAAAGCCTGCAACGCGTCGGGCAGCGCCACGCCCACCCCGGCATGGTCCTGATGATTGTTGGTGCCATGAATCTCGACGTGCCGGCCATTCAGAAAGAAACCGCGGTCGGGATCGAAACGGATCGAGCGGATGCCAAAGGGCGTTTCGTAACGGTCGACTACGGCTCCGCCGGCGCGGATCGTGGTCACGAGCCGGTGCAACCCGGGCGACTCCAGCGACCAGAGCCGCGGCTGCGCGACAGTGAGCGCAAGGGGAAACTCACCCGTGCCGCACGCCGCGAGCGAAAGCGACCGCAGCGCGCCGGTGGCGACGGCGCGACCGTCGGGATCCATGATGCTCTGCTCGACATCGAAGTTCGCGGCTTCGAGGCCGTCGTTGGCAACGGTCGTGCGCGCGGTGACTTTGGCGGCGCCGTCGCCCAACTCGGTGGTCACATACGTGCCCCATTGCGGCACGTGCAGCGGGGCGGTCTTGACCAGCCAGACATGCCGGTAGATGCCCGCGCCCTCGTAGAACCATCCCTCCTCCATCGTTGCGTCTACCCGGACCGCGATGACATTGTCGCCACCGTAATTGAGATAGTCGGTGAGATCGTAGCTGAAGCCGGTGTAGCCGCAGGCATGACGGCCGAGGTAGAAGCCATTGACCCACACGATCGAGTCGCGAAACACACCGTCGAACTCGACGCTGATGCGCCGGCCGAGGTCGGATGTCGGGACGGCGAACGTCTTGCGATACCAGCCAATGGAACGTTCGGGGACATCGAGACCGCTCGCCTTGTACCCGTGGCTGGAACTCGCTTTGGGATCGAACGGCGCCTCCACCGCCCAGTCGTGCGGTAGGTCGAGTCGGCGCCACCCGCGGTCCTCGAATGCCGCGGCCGCCGGACCGTCGGCATAGCCGGCCTTGGTCAGATAGGAGAACTTACCGGTGCCGTGAAAAAAATCGCGGGCTTTGTCAAATGGATGCCCGAAGGCGAACCGCCAGCCGGCGTCCATGAGCAGACGCTCGCGCGGAGGAACTAGGACGGAATCACTGGCCGCAAAAGCCGACGCGGCGAATACCACGCCGAATAACAGGGAGCGAATGATCGGATTCATGGGGCATTCCGGAAAGCATCCATCTTTCACGATACGGTCCGAAGGTCGAGCCGCCACCGGGCGGCTGGCCGCTGATCTCATCGACTTTCCTGACGGCGCAGCATTTTCGGATCCATTCGCCAACCATGGGGAGAATTCATCCCCTTTGATAGGGTGGTCTAATCCGCGTTGACCAACTTCGGCTTGGGCGGCACAATCCTATCTCGGTTTTGACCCCAACCTGGCGCGGCAGCCTGCCCGCTCCCACGCCTGATTTTCTTAAAATAGGAGTGCCGAAGATGAATATGGCTTCCGCTGTTCTCGCCGCGCTTGCGGCCACGTTAGTTGGCGGCACGGTGCACGCCCAGGTCGTAGAGCGTTCGCTGCCGCGCCTGGTGCATCAGGAAGGACGCTTCGCTTTGTTCGTGGACGACGCTCCATTTCTGATCCTGGCAGTGGAAGATCAGGACATCGGTTTGGAGAGCACCTGGCCCGGGCGCGCCAAAGAGTGGAGCGCCATGGACTACTTGAATGCCAACACGGTCGAAGTACCGATCTATTGGGATGAATTCGAGCCCCAGCCCGGGAAGTACGATTATTCGTCGATCGACCGACTTCTGACCGAGGCACGCCAGCACAACGTCCGGGTGGTGCCGCTCTGGTTCGCCACGTATAAGAACGGCAGCCAGCACTACATGCCAGAATGGATGCTGCAGGTCCCCGACCGCTATTTCCACGTGATAAACCGGAACGGGGAGGCGGTGGACTCGCCTTCGCCATTCGCCGCCGCTTCGCTCGAAGCGGATCAGCGGGCGTTCGCCGCTTTCATGCGACACCTCAAGGAGGCTGACCCGCAGCGCACCGTGATCATGGTTCAGGTGGAAAATGAGCCCGGCAGTTGGGAAAGCGTCCGCGATTTCTCCCCGGCTGCGCAGAAGGTCTTCGAGGCACCCGTGCCGACTGAGGTGCTCAACGCGATGCACGTAAAGACCGCGGCTCCATCCCCGAACTGGCTGGAGGCCTTTGGTCCCAATGCGGACGAGTACTTCCACGCCTGGGCGGTGGCACGATACGTAGGGCAGGTCGCGGCCGCGGGCAAGGCCGTCTATCCTCTGCCCATGGATGCCAACGTGGCGGTGCGTGACCCGTTCAACCCGGGCCCAGCCGGCCAGCCGGGCGCTTCCGGCAACTACGAGAGCGGCGGTGCCACCGACAATGTAATCCCCATTTGGAAAGTGGCTGCGCCAGCAATTGATATCCTGGGGCCCGACGATTACCGCGCCGACCCCGCCGCCTATTTGAAGGTACTCAAGCTTTATCACCGCGACGACAATGCCCTTTTCCTGCCAGAGAGCGGTCTGCCCGGGGGGGATGCGGCCAGCGCAGAGGCCAATAGCCGCTTCTTCTTCACGGCCCTTGGTCTCCAGGCCATCGGAGTGTCGGAGTCCGACAATGCCCCGGAACCTTGGCTGGCGATGAATTATCGGTTGCTCGGACCGATGCAGCGGGACATCGCCCGCCTCAATTTCGACGGGAAACTCCAGTCCGTGGCCGAGCCGCAGCGCTTCCCGAATGGCGACCAGGGCAAGGTCGTGCAGACACTGCCGTTCGGATCCTGGAATGCCCTGGTGTCCTACGGAACGTTCCGCTGGGGTTCTGCCGCGGCGAATCCGCTGCCGAAGGGACGCGCCCTGGTGGCCAGGCTGGCGGACAACCAGTTTCTGGTGGCCGGGTACTTTTGCCGTGTCGACTTCGGCCCGGCCGGCACGGAGCAGCAGCGGAAAACCCAGAACATCGTGTTCGGAACCGGACAGACACCCTCGGCCCTGATTGACGGTAAATGGGTACACCGGCAGTTCCTGCGCGTCGAACAGGGAGTGTATGAGAACGGAGTCTTCAAGTTCCTGCGCACCCAGAACGGAGACGCCACGGACTTCGGCCTCGTCTTCGGCGACGAGCCCGCGGTGCTGCGCGTTTCTGTGGCCACCTATTAGCCTGAACGGTTCCTGGTGCGACGGATGGCGCAACCGCAAGTGAAGGAGGCGCTGCACCGTTAGCAGCGCTCAGCCCCAGATGATGATGGCGCGCCGCCCTCCAGGGCAATCGCCGCTTCCCGCGACAAGTTGAACGGCTGAGCGGACTGGCAACAATACTGGCAACAGCTTGAGTGTTTGCAGAAGCAACTACTGTCTGTTCTCAGAGGGAAACTTGCTAAGCGGTTGATCCTCAATACAGGGCTGTGTCAACCGGGGTTCGAATCCCCGTGGGGACGCCAGATTCCCAAAGGCCCGTTATTCAAATGAGTTACGGTTCTTTGCATTTTTGGATGGACGCCAACTGGCAACTGCCAACACAGCTCTCTGCGAGAATCGTCACGCCGGTTTCACCGTCTCTCCTTTGATCGAATCGGCTTCAATCGCTCGCTGCGCCTCGCAACACTGCCCCAACGGGCAGCGTTCGCCCCAGACCTAATGTCACGAGCATCTGTGCGAAGCCAAAAGGCCCAGGCCAACGCCGAATATACTCGAAGAATTGATCGAGTCATCGACTACCTTCGCGCGAATCTGGATCGCCCGGTGAAACTCAAGGAACTGGCCAAGGTGGCCTGCTTCTCGGAGTTTCATTTCCATCGGATCTTTGGCGCGGTCACGGGGGAGACGCTGAAACAATTCACAAACCGGCTTCGTCTCGAAAAAACCGCCCGGCTGCTGCGTTTTTCCAAACAAAGTTTGACCAATATCGCCCTGGAGTGCGGCTTTTCATCATCGGCCTCGTTTTCGCGCGCCTTCCGCTCCGGCTACGACACGTCGCCCAGCCAGTTCCGAAA
>CAZCAJ010000008.1:0-87576 GCA_964496645.1 uncultured Opitutaceae bacterium | reverse complement strand
ACTTGGAATAGTACCGCAGGAAGACGACGTCCTGGCCGTTCCCGAGCTCCTTGACGACCCCGTTGCTGAGTTCCGCCTGCTGCTTCGGGACGGTGAACTCAAGGGCCCTCTTGCCGCCGTGCACGTTCGCTGGCACCTCGACAATACGGATGTCGGCCTTCTGGAAAGAATTGTCCCATTTCACCCGCAGGTCGTCCGATTCGAAGTCGTCGTGAAAGAGCACCGCCGGGTCGGCCTCGATCCCTCGATCGCCCGGGTACCTGGCGGCGATCCCCTGGTCGCCCTCCGGCAGGGCAGGAGGCGGCGATGGCAAGGCGTCCGCGGCGACGGCCGCCGCGGCCCACAGCACGGGATGGATCACCAACATACCAACCAGGAGTTTCTTCATCCGACTTGACGGCGCCCCTTCGGCACATCCTATCGAGAATGGACCCCTAGCGGAGCATTGTCCAATTCCGCGCGGCCCGCCAAAGGAGCCCGGCCCATCGAGGATTCGGCGCCTGCCGTCTTGGCGCCCGGGTTATAGCCGCGAGAACACGACCCCGATGTAGCCCAAGAGCACCGCGAGGAACGTGAAGGCGACGGCCAGCTGGGCCCATTTCGCCCGACTCCAGAATCCGCCGATGCACAGCGCCACCGAGGCCAAGGGCCACACGCTGCTAAGGCTCAGCGTCCAGGTGGTTGCACTCACTGCGGATTCCACGAAGCTGACTGTTCCCATCGCGGCCAGCAGTGCGAAAAACCACCTTCGGTTGTGGTTGAATTCGGCCTCGAGGTCGTACTCGGGGGTAAGTTCCAGCTCTATTTCCGGAACGAGCAGATACCCGGGGACTGAAACCAAGATCGGCATCAGCAGATAGAGGAGGAACCTGAAGAAGGTCCAATTCGTCCACTCCCGCCGCTGAAACGCCAGCCACCAGATGAACAACTGGAGCAGGAACAGCACCGCCATCCATACCAGCGTGGGGAAATGCATGCGCACACGGCCTCGGCGGCGAATGAGCCGCATGGCGCTGGACAGAATATTCGAAATGCCCAATGCGATGATGATCGAGACGAATACGGAGAGGAATTCGAACTGGTTCATGGGTTTCTTGCTCGCCGGGCTTTGCTGGGCTCCTCCTGGCCGGCGTTACTCGGCGCGCGGAGAGACAATTGGCCTGTTCATCATTCTGTGCGATCGGAAAACGGGACCCTTCAGGACATACGAGGCCCTAAGAAGGATTGATGGATTGATCCGAATGGCGTTAATGGCCTGCAAGCCACCTCGTTCCCATGCCCATGCCCGAATTCCGCCTCCTTCTGTGCCTGTCCGCGTTTGCCGCGGTCCTTCTCGCGCCCGGTAGCGCCCGGGCCCACGATGACTCCTCCAGGTCCCCGGCGTTGATTCTGGTCGATGACAGGACCGACAAGGCCTGGCTCTCGGATGCGCGGGCCAAATACCCGATCGACACGTGCGTTGTGTCCGGGGAGAGGCTGGAGGATCACGCCGAGAGCAAGCGCCTGGACTTAATCTGCCGCGAACCGGGCAAGCCGGACAGGCTCGTCCGGCTTTGCTGCAAGAGCTGCATCACGGATCTCGAGAAGGAGCCCGCGAAATTCCTGAAGCTGCTCGACGAGGCCGCTGCTAAGAAGAGCCCTCCCTGAGCCGGGACCGCTCTTGGAGATCCGGTCTACCCGGGGCCTGCCTCCTTTCAATCCGCGCGCAGCGCCTGAATCGGGTCGACCTTTGTGGCGGCTCGGGCCGGCAGCCAGCACGCCAGGATGGTCACGCCGACCAGGAGGAGCGCCACCCCTCCCATGATCAAGGGGTCTCGTCCGGGAAAGTCGGAAACCAAATGCTCCAGGCCCTTCGTCAGTCCGTACGCACCCAAGAGCCCGAGCGCCGTCCCGACGAGCGCGAGGCGTACGCCGTTCCCCAGGAAAAGCCAGACGACATCCCTTTCTTGGGCGCCCAGGGCCATGCGGATGCCCACCTCCCTTGTTCGCTCCGTGGCCAGGTTTGCGATCACTCCGTAGATGCCCACGGCCGCCAGCAACAGCCCGAGCCCCGCCATCTGGACAAGCGTGCGCCGGGCCAGCGTGTAATCCCGAAGGTCAAGAGCCATCATGTTGTTGGCGGTGTCGAGATAGCTCAGCGCAATGTTCGGCTCAATTCGGCCGACGGTCTCCCTGACCCCCTTCATCAGGCCTTCCGCGCTCCCCCGGGAATGCAGGGTAATCGAGATGTAGCGAAACGAATTCTGCGCCCACGGGTAGTAGATCGCATACCGGCTGCGCCGCGAATCCCACTCGCGGTCGTGCAGGATGTTGTTCACGACGCCCACGACCTCGGCCCAGTTCTGGTGGGCCGGGTCGTCAATCCCGATGCGCTTGCCCAGCGCGCTCTCGCCCGGCCAGAACTTCTGCGCCAAGTCCTGCGATATGATGGCCACCCTTGGCGTCCCGGGCCGGTCGGTGTCGCGGAAATCCCGGCCCTGGAGGAGCTCTATCCCAAAGGCCCTGAAGTAGCCGGGGCTCGGAGTCTCGAAGGCCGCCTGAATGTCGTTCCCAAGCAGCGGCTTCCCCTCGATCTCAAAGTTCACGGGGTTCGCGTCAAACACGTCATCGTTCGACAAAGCGGCCGCGTCGACGCCCGGCAACGCCGCCAGCCTCGGCAGCAGGCGGTCGCCGAAGGCCAGGCTTCGCGGGTCCCGGATCTCGCCGTAATGGCCATGGTCGAGCGCGATGTAGCCGATCAGGACGTTGTCGGGGCGCCAGCCCAGGTAGCGGTGTGTTATCCTCTCGATTCCTCTCACGAAGTACCCGGCCCCCGACAGCAGTATCATGGCCATCGCCAGCTCGACAACGATCAATGCCTGGCGGAACCGGTGCCTGCTTTGGTCCGGGGTAGCCCCCCTTGCCCCCGGCTTCAAGGACGAGCCCACGCCTGAACGGCCCGCGAAATACGCCGGAACCGAGCCGAACACGGCGCCGGCCGCCGCGGAAACGGCAAAGGTGAACCCGATGACCCTCGGGTTGAGCGGCATGTCCACCTTCCAGTAGGCGGCCAGGAAGCCGCCGCTCCACAGCGCCATCAGCAGCCCCAGGGCCCCGCCCGCCATGGATATGATGACGCTCTCCGTGAGCAGCATGCGTATCAACCGGCCCCGCGTGCAGCCCAGGGCCAGGCGGATGCCCAGTTCATTGCCGCGCCCGGTCGTGCGCACGAGCTGAAGGTTGGCCAGGTTGACGCACGCGAGCAGGAGGACTACGCCGGACAGCCCCATCACGAGCCAGATGAGGCGCTGCGTGGTCTCGTCGAGCGGATTGGTCGGGTACGGCGTGACCTTCAGGCCCCGGCCGGCATTCGTCTTTGGGTGGTCGTGCTCAAGCCTTCGGGCGAGGACTGTCAGCTCCGCCTGGGCCGCCTCGATCGACACGCCCGGCTTGAGGCGCGCGACCACTGTGGTCCAGCCCCATTCGCGGAAGTCCGGGTCCATGTCGCTCGCCAACAGGTAGAATGCTATGCCGTCGATGGCGCCCCTGAACAATGTGGGGTCGTCCAGCGACGGCGCCATGACGCCCACTATCGTATACTCAAGGCCGCCGTCCGTCTTCAGGGGCCGGCCGAGGACATGCGGATCCGCCCCATAATGCCTCACCCAGAACGCGTGGCTGAGAAGGGCGAGGCGGTCGCGGCGGGCTTCATCAGCCGGCGTGAATCCGCGCCCGAGGGCTAGCGTGTCTATCCCCATCATCGGGAGGAAGTCGGCTGTGACGTCAAGGGAGTCGCAACGGGTCGCGGGACGGCCCGGTTCCACCAGGGTCGTCATCCAGTTGACTCCGTAGTAGGACGCGACGCGCTCAAAGACGGTGTTCTGGGCGCGCACGTCGAGGAAGTCGCCCGATGGCAGCGCCCTTGGAGGCCCTTCCGCGTACGCCGCATCGATCCTGACTAGGCGCCCCGGGTCCCTGAAGGGCACGGGCCTCAGGAGCAGGCGGTTCAGAACGGTGAAGGCCGTCGTGTTCACGCCTATGCCGAGGGCGAGGGTGAGCAGGGCGACGACTGTGAAGCCGACGTTCCTGCGCAGCGTGTGCGCGGCGTAGCGCACATCCTGCAGAAACTGCTCCCACCACAGGAATCCGAGCTCCTCGCGGCTCTCCTCCTGGACCACGCCCAGGTTTCCGAATCTTCGCCGCGCCGCGTAGTGCGCCTCTTCGGCCGGCACGCCGTCCGCGGCCTGCTCCGCGGCGCGCATATCCAGATGAAAGCGCATCTCCTCGGCCATCTCCTGCTCGGCCCTGCCGCGGCGCAGGAGGAGCCGGATGCGGCGGATCAGGGAGCCTATCGGTGTCATCGCGTGAAGAATTCCGTCGGCCCGCCCGTCGGGGTTTACGCGGAGCGCATGACCTGCGCTATGATTCCCGTCATCCGCGCCCAGCCTTCCTTCTCTGATTCGAGCTGTTTGCGGCCGGCCCGCGTGAGCGCGTAGAACTTCGCCCGGCGGTTGTTGTCGGTGATCCGCCACTCAGCCTCGATCCACCCCTTGGCTTCCATTCGGTAGAGCGCCGGGTACAGCGATCCTTCGTCCACCTGCAGGGCTCTCTTCGAAAGCTGCTCCAGCCTCTGCGTTATTCCCCAACCATGGAGTTCCCCGCGGGCGAGGACGCGCAGGACCAGCATGTCGAGCGTGCCCTGGAGGAGGTCCGTCTTTTGCGCCATCTCGGCCTTAGCCTTAGAATGTCTAAGGTTCATGTCGAGCAGCTTTCCGGGCGCGTCCTCGCCGCATCGGCGTTATCCTTGCCGCGCGCGCCCTGCAGCAGGGCCTTTGTAAGCGCCTGTCTGCCATGGGAAACCCCCTTTGTGGTGGCGCTGTCCTATCGCGGGCGCTTCTTGCGGTTGTGAGGCGGGGTCATAACGCGGGTTGACGCAATGATTGTCCGTGACGCGGCCCCGGCGGGGGCATTCTTTTCCATTGCTCCACCGGGATATCCGGCCCGGAGTGCGCTCATGGCCCCGAAGCTTTCCCGGCACGGCGGATTGGCTGCCGTGCCCCTTCTCGTCGCGCTGACCTGTTCGCGTGCCCACGCGCAGTACTACGCGACGACGGACCTGACAGCTTTGGGAGGATCGTTCAGCATTTGCTCGGCCCTCAACAACTCCGGAACAGTCGTCGGGTATGCGAATTTTGCCGGGGGATCCTTCGCCTTCAGCGATGCCGGCGGCTCGCTGGTGAACCTTGGCGCGCCGCCAACCGCGGAGGAGAGTAACGCCTTGGCCATCAATAACACGGGGACCATTGCAGGCGTTGCGACCTATGCCGGAGATCAGTGGGGTAATGACCGGTTGGTCAGCTTCAATGGAGGGACCGTCTCGTATCTCGGCTTCTCGCCTTCCGGAGGCAACATCGTTGTCACCGCTATCAACGACTCGGGGACGATAGTCGGCTACTCTTTCGACACGTCCTCGAGTCCCAAGCAGCACGCTTTCGCGTACAGCGGCGGAAGCATGACGGCCCTGGGCAACCTTCCAGGCGGAACCTACAGCCTCGCGACGGGAATCAACAACGCCGGGACCATTGTCGGCTGGGCCGATGACGCCAGCGGCCACCAAGCCGTCACCTTCTCCGGCGGGACGGTTTCACCCCTCGGCTTGAGCGCGCCCAGTTACGCCTACGCGATCAACAACGCGGGAACGGTCATCGGCAACGAGACGCTCGGCGGGCTCTTCCGCGGAGTGAGCTTCAGCAACGGCGTGATCACGGACCTTGGCACGCTGCCGGGCGGTTCCACAACCCTCCCCGCGGCCATCAACAGCGCGGGAACGATTGTCGGAACGACGGAGACGGCGGGCGGCGGCGCCCCACACGCGTTCATATACTCGAATGGGACCCTGGCCGACCTCAGTTTGCGGGTGACCATACCTGGGGTGGCCAACATTGAGCCGATCGCGATCAACGACGAGGGGCAGATCCTCGTCTACGGGGAGGACACCTCAAAAGCCTACCTGTTGACGCCCGCCGTGGTCCATTTCAGCGTCAGCGCGCCGTCGTCGGTGCAGGCGGGCTCTCAGTTCACGGTCACCGTCAGCGCGCTGGACGCGTCGGGGAACGCCGTCACGAGCTACGGCGGGACGCTCCAGCTCTCGAGCACCGACCCGGCCGCGTTTCTGCCGGGCGCGGGCACCCTGCCGGGGGGAACGGGGACCTTCGTTGTCACCCTTCACACCGGCGGACCCCAGACAATAGCGGCCGCCGACATCTCTTTTCCCTCCGTTGCTGGCCTCTCGGGAGCAGTCGACGTCCTCGGCCCGCCGGTCGTCGTGACACAGCCCACGGCCCAGTCCGTCGCTCCCGGGGCGAATGCCACATTCTCCGCGCTGGCCTCGGGAAGCCCCGCCCCGACCTATCAATGGACGTTCAATGGAGCGCCTGTTGCCGGCGCGACCGGTCCCGCGTACACGGTGTCGGCTGCGCAGGTCGCCAACTCGGGGGCCTACGCCGTGCTCGTCTCAAACCCGGACGGCACCGTTTCCAGCAATTCCGCCTTCCTGACCGTCACCGCGTCCTCGGGCGGCCCGGTTATCGGTCCGCAACCGGCCCCGTTGGTGATCAGTGCCGGGCAAACCGTGGTTCTGTTCGTATCGGCCACGGCGAACCCGGCGTCGACGATGAGCTACCAATGGTTCCGCGGCGGGGTGCCGCTCCAGGACGGCGGAGGTATCACCGGCTCGAAGACGACAACGCTCGACCTCGGTGGGGGAACGGCCGCCGCCGGCAGCTACGTTTGCCTTGTCTCGGACGCGTCGGGCTCCGTCACAAGCCAGCCCGCCTCGCTCACTCTGTCCGCTTCACCCGATGTCGGCCGGCTCATCAACGTGTCGTGCCGCGCCAATGTCGGGAGCGGCGAAAACATCCTGATCGCCGGATTTGTAATAGGCGGCAGTGGCACGTCCGGCTCCGAGGCGGTCCTTGTCCGCGGTTCCGGGCCAGCCCTCGCCCCGTTCGGCGTGCCCGGCGTCCTGCCCGATCCCGGTCTCGACGTCTACAACACCGGGGCCTCCCCGGTTCTCGTAGCCGCCAATGACGGTTGGAATGGTTCGGCCGTCATTGCCGCCGCCGCCTCGAGCGTCGGCGCCTTCGCCTGGACCAATCCCACAAGCAGCGACGCGGCCCTGCTGGAGAACCTCACGGGCGGCGCGTACACGGCCAACATCTCCGGCCGCGCCGGCGACACCGGCGTCGCGCTGGCGGAGGTCTACGACGCGACCCCCCAGGCCGCTTATGGCCCCGAATCGCCCCGGCTCGTCAACGTTTCCGCGCGTATCCAGGTTGGCACAGGCGCCAATGTCCTGATCGCGGGATTTGTAATCGGCGGCACGACCGCCAAGACCGTCCTCATTCGCGCGTCCGGACCCGCGCTTGCTCCCTTCGGGGTGTCAGGCACGCTCCAGGACCCGGAGCTTCAGCTGTTTGCGGCGGGATCGAGCAGCGTCCCTGTCGCAGCAAGCACGGGCTGGGGCGGCTCGGCCCAGATAGCCGCTGCCTCCGCCTCGGCGGGCGCCTTCTCCTGGGGAGCGTCGGCCACGCCGGACTCCGCCATTTTGCTCACCCTTCCGCCGGGAGCGTACACCGCCACGGTTTCCGGAGCCTCCGGCGACGCGGGCGTGGCTCTTGTCGAGGTTTACGACATTCCCTAGGCATCCGCGCGGTACCCGAGCCCCGGAAAGTCCCCCCGCCGTGCCCCGAGATCGGGCAACTCAGCTTTGCCTCATCGGCATTATGACGCAGATGAAGTTGTCGAGCGTCTTGAAGACGCCGGGGCTGACCTCGTCCTTGAGCTCCAGGAACACCTCGTCCTTCGTCAGTGCGCGCAGCGGGTCGATCACAAATGCCGGGTTGAATGCGACCTGCAGGTCCGGCCCGCTGTAGCCGATCGCCATGGACTCGTGCGCCTCGCCGAAGTCCGGGCTCTGCGCCGTGATCTCGAGGAGGTTGCTCGTGAGCTTGATCCGGACCGAATTCGACTTCTCGGAGCAGACAAGCGCGGCGCGATGGACGCACTGGAGCAGCAGCTCGCGCTCGAGCTTGATGCGCTGGTGCGTCTCCTTGGGGATGACCTGCTGGTAGTTCGGGTAGCTCCCCTCGACGACCTTCGAGTAAAGGTAGACGCTGTCGACAAGGCCGCTCGTGTCCTTGTCCGTTGCGACCTGGAAGGCGCAGCGACGGTCATTGAAGTTGATCTTCACCTTGTCTCCCTTGTCGAGGATGCGGCCGAGCTCGTTCACGGTCCTCGCGGGCAGGATGATCGCGCCCGCGCCCGACACCGGCACCTCCATGTTCTTGGAGATAAGGGCGAGGCGGCGGCCGTCGGTCGCCACGAGCGAGAGGCTGCCGTCCTTGAAGTTGAAATAGACGCCGTTGAGCGTGTACCGCGTCTCGTCCTGCGACTGCGCGTACGAGACGCTCCGGAGCATTGAGAGAAGCTCGGACTGCTGGAGCGTGTGCGCCTTCTCGTCGCCAAACTCAGGCAGCGGCGGAAACTCGTCCTTTCCTATCCCCATGATGCGGAACGTGGATCCGCCCGAGGACAGCTTCACCTGGTGGTTGGGCGAGGCGTCGACCGAGACGTCGGAATTGGGCAGCTCGCGCACGATGCTCGCGAGGCGCTTCACCGGGAGCGTCACGGCGCCGCTCTCCTTGACGTCGGCCTTTATCTTGCAGCGTATCCCCAGGTCGAGATTCGTCGTGGTGAGCGCCAGCTGGTCCTTCTCCGCCTCGATGAGCACGTTGCTCAGGATCGGCATCGTCGCCTTCGAACCCACCACGTTGAGGACCTGGGAAAGGCCGTTGGCGAAGTGATCGCGGTTTGTCTTGAATTTCATGTGTCCGGAGCTGGCTGCCCGTGAAGGCTGGGAGATGCTAACAAAGTCTAAATGACTGCAGACTCAATCTGAATTATAGTAGTAGTCGTATAGGGTGCTCGGATCACCAGCAACCCGCCTTGTTCCCTCGGGAAACGGGCTTCCAGGGGCGGTGAGCAATTCCGGTTGGCGTGTGCGCAAGTGACCGGTTATTCGCAGGGGAGGTGTTGCTCGGAAAGAGCGCGCAGGTTCCGCACACGATCCTCGTCCATGGCCCGCGGCGCGGTCTAGCGCGGGAGCTTGGCGACCCGCGGCCTTCTGAAGTGGCGGACGAGGCCGAAGAAGATGTAGGCGAGGAAGAGGGTCAGGAGCGCGAGCTCCTTGAAGAAGATCAGCACCAAGCCGATGAGCACGAGGCAGAAGAAAAACGTCCTCAGCCGCGTGCGGGTCTGGAAGTCGATGTTCTTGCCGCTTGGATAGCGGTAGGGGCTCATCATAAGGAAGGCGATGAGCAGCATTAGGAACGGCAGCACGAGGGCGAACCAGCTGAGCGACTTGTCCGCCTCGTCGAGCTTGAGGAGGCAGAGGACAAGGGAGGCCACCGTGCCGGCGGCCGCGGGAACCGGCAGCCCCACGAAGTCCTTGCTCGACTCCTTCTGGGCCCTGTGGATCAGGGGATTGGTGATGACGTTGAAGCGCGCGAGCCGCATCGCCGCGCAAAGCAGGTAGACAAAGCCGATAAACCAGCCGACCTGCCTGAACCACGGGAACTCCTGCGACGGAGCGAGAATCAGGCAGAACATGAGGAGCGCCGGCGACAGGCCGAACGACACTACGTCCGCCAATGAGTCAAACTCGGCGCCGAAGAGGGACTCCCTTCCGCCGATGCGCGCGAGGCGGCCGTCGAGCATGTCGAAGAGCGCCGCGCCGAAGATGAAGTAGACGGCGTAGCGGTAGTGCTCGCCGGAGCTCGCGTCCTGGTACAGTCCGTTCTCGGAGGACGCGGCGAGCCTCGCGTGGATGCAGCTGACGACGGCCATGAACCCGCAGAACAGGTTGCCGGCGGTCATCAGGTTCGGAAGGATGTAGATCCTGCTCGCCTGGGCCTCGTTGTACGGATCCTCGCGCGACGCGAGGTCGGCGGCCAACTGCGCGTCGTGGTTGCGTCTGTGGAATATCATTTCGTGAGGCTTTCGAGGTACTTCCAGAACTTTGAGTTCTGCTCGACCAGCTGCTGCTCGGACACGGGCAGGCCGTTGCGCAGCAGGAAGTCCTCGAGCGAGTTCATGTGGAGGATGTAGGCCACGTGGAGGATGTCGGCGGCGGCCTCGAAATAGAACCGGTGGTGGCCCGCCCGCAGGCGGTATATGGGGCGGCCGCGCCTCTGGAAGCGCCCCAGCGGCTCGCGCGGATGTTCAAGGTCGGACGCCTTGAGGCTGCTGATGGGCCCGACCAACTCGAGCTGCGCCAGCGTCTCGAGCTTGTTCAGTTCCCGCATGGCTTGCTCTGAGAAGGTAACCTGATACATCGGTCGTTTTGGGTGTAGACGCGCCCGGAACGCCCGCAACGCTATTCCTTGCAAAACGATGGCTGAAGAGACCGTTGACCTGGATGACATCAGGGCGGCACGGCGGCGCATAAGCGGGGGCGTCATCCTTACGCCCTGCCGCGATTCGATTCCCCTTGGCGAAATCACTGGCGCGCGGGTTGTTTGCAAACTCGACAACTTCCAGCGCACGGGTTCGTTCAAGGAGAGGGGGGCGCGCAACGCCCTCCTCAGGCTGGCGGGGGCCGGCCGCCAGCGCGGGGTTGTCGCCGCATCCGCCGGGAACCACGCGCTCGGGCTGGCCTACCACGGCCAGCTGCTCGGCATACCCGTGACGGTGGTCATGCCCGATTTCGCGCCGCTGATAAAGATAACGACCTGCCAGCGCCTCGGCGCGCGAGTGGTCCTCCACGGCCGCGATTTCGCCGAGGCGCGCGCCGAGGCGGACCGGATCGTCGCCGAGGAGGGAGCCACCTACGTCCACGGATTCGACGCGCCGGACATCATCAGCGGCCAGGGGACCCTCGGCCTCGAGATCCTGGAGCAGGTCCCCGACGTCGAGGCGATCGTCTGCCCCGTGGGCGGAGGCGGGCTGCTGGCCGGGATCAGCGTCGCGGTGAAGTCCCTGAGGCCCCGCGTCCAGATCATCGCCGTGGAGAGCGTCGCCACGGGGAACCTCTCGGCGGCCATCAGGGCGGGCCGGCCCGTCCGCGTCCCCAGGCGCGCCACGCTGGCCGACGGCCTCGCGACCCTCACCGTCGGCGCGAACGCGTTTGGCCTCGCCCGCGGGAGGATCGACCGGGTCGTGCGCGTCGACGAGAAGTCGATCGCGCTCGCGATCCTGCGGATGCTCGAGCTGGAGAAGACGGTTGTCGAGGGGGCGGCGGCGACGCCGCTCGCGGCGATGATGGGCGGCGGCATGAGGGGGCTCCGCGGGAGGAAGGTCGCGCTCGTTGTGGGCGGCGGGAACATCGACCCGGTCGTACTCGGCCGCGTGATCGATAAGGGCCTCGTGCACGACGGGCGCCTCACGCGGTTCACCGTCAGGATCAGCGACCGGCCCGGCGGCCTGGCGGAGCTGTGCCGGGTGATCGCCTCGTGCGGGGCGAGCATCAACCAGGTCGCGCACGACCGCGCGTTCAGCGGTCCCGACGTGAGCGCGACCCATGTCACGTGCACCGTGGAGACCCGCGACCGAAGCCACATAGCGGCGCTGCACCGCGCGCTCAGGAGGGCCGGATTCCGCACGTGACGCCACGGACGACCGCCCGGCTGGCCGCCCTCGGCATGCTGGCCGTTTCGCGGGCGGCGTGCGCCGGCCCCGCCGAGCTCGACATTCCCGTCTTCGAGGGGGGCTACGGCACGGCCTTCTACGAGGAGACCGCCCGCCAGTTCGAGGCGCTGAGGCCGGGGGTGAGGGTCCACGTGTACGGCAACCCGCGGATCCAGGACCAGCTGAGGGTCCGCATCATCGCCGGAGACCTGCCCGACGCCGCGTCGGCGCCGTACATACTCTGGAGCACCCTCGTCAGGGAGGACAAGCTGGTCGACCTGCGCGGCTACCTCGACGGGATGAACTGGGAGGGCGACGCCCGCTGGGGCGACACGTTCCTGCCCGGATCGCTCGACTCCTGGCGAATCGGCCGCGGGGTCTACGGGCTCCCGTTCGTCTATTCGTGCTGGAGCATCTTCTACAACCGGGGGCTCTTCAGCGCGCACGGCTGGGCCGAGCCCCGGACATGGGACGAATTCCTCGGGCTTTGCGACCGGATCCGGGCGGCGGGCCTCGCTCCGTTGAGCCTGCCCGGCACCCGCTGGCTATATCCCGACGCGCTCTTCCGGGCCGCGTATCACAACCTCGCCGGGCCGGCGGGGTGGAGGGCCATCAGCGAGCTCGAGCCCGGCGCATGGACGAACCCGGCGGTCGTCCGCAGCGCCGAGCTCCTGCGCAGGGTGGCTCGGGACGACGTCCAGCCGGGCTGGGAGGGCGAGACCGCGCAGGGCGCCGAGCTTCTCTTCCTCGAGGGCAGGGCGGCCATGACGGTGTCCGGATCGTGGTTCTTCAGCGAGATGGCGGGGCGTATCCCGGAAGGATTCGACGTGGGGACCATGAACTTCCCGGTGTTTGCGGACGGGCTCGCCGACCCGTCCACGGTCCAGGCCGGAAGCGACCACTTCTTCGTGTTCAACAAGGGCGACCCGGAGCGCGAACGCCTGACGATAGACTTCCTGCGCTTCCTCACCTCGCGCGCCCGCGCGGCGGCGTTCGTCCGCATGGCGGACGCGCCGGTGGCGGTGCGCGGCGTCCCCGCTGCGGCGTACTCGGCGAGGATGCGCGACACTGCGGCGATGATAGCCCGGGCTACGGACTCGTTCAACATGCCCCAGACGATGATGCTCCCGCCGGTGATCCGGCAGGTGCGGGTCGACGAGACGCGCAGCCTCATGGCGGGCCGCGAGGGGGCCGCGGAGTTCGCGCGCAGGCTCGAGGCCGCCGCCGCCGCCGACCGCGCCCGGATGGAGGATCCGGGCCGGGTCGAGATCCGCCATCCCGTCGCCGGGACGGCGCTCATCCTGGGGATCGCCGCGCTCGGCGCCTGGCTCGCGGGCGGGCGCCTCGCAAGGCGCGCCGCCGGTGCGCGGGCCGGCCCGTCGTCCGCCCGCGGCGAGGACGCCTCGAGCCTGGGCCGGCTCCGCGCGCCCATGGCCGCCGGCTTCGTCGGGCCGGCGTTCGCCATCTATGCGGCCCTCATGCTGGCGCCGGCCCTCGTCGCTTTCATGTGGGCGTTCAGCCGGTGGGACGGTATAGGCCGGAGGACATGGGCGGGGCTCTACAACTTCAAGTCGCTCCTCTTCGAGAGCGACGTCCTCTGGACGGCGCTCGGCAACAACCTGTACCTGATGGTCGTCCCGGCGCTCTTCGTGGTGCCCCTGGCCCTGCTCTTCGCCGTGCTGATCCACCGCGGGGTCTGGGGGGCGGGCGCGTTCCGCGTGATCCTTCTCTTCCCCAACCTGCTCGGGGCAATCGCGGCCACGCTGATCTGGCTGACGGCGTATCAGCCACACGGCGGCCTGGTGAACGCGGGCCTGGTCGGGCTCGGCGGGGCGCTTGACTGGGGCTGGCTGAGGTCCTTCGCGGACTACCCCTGGCTCTCGGAGGACCACCTCTACGCCGCGCTCATCCCGATCTACATCTGGATGGGGTGCGGGTTCAACCTGATCCTCTACCTGGCGGCGATGGAGGGCATCGACCCCCACCTTTACGAGGCCGCCGAGATCGACGGGGCGTCGGCCCCGGTGCAGTTCTTCACGATCACGCTTCCACTGATCCGGGAGATCGTGGCCATATCCGCTGTCTTCCTCGTGATCGGGGGCCTCAACGCGTTCGAGATGGTCTGGCTGCTCACCTCGCAGGATCCGTCCGCGTCCATGCAGACGCTCGGCACTCTTCTCGTGACGACGATGTTCAAGGACTTTGACATCGGGCGCGCCGCGGCCCTGGCGGTAATCCTGTTCTCCCTGGTGCTTGCGGGGAGCGCGGCGGTCCTGCGCGGACTAAGGAGCGAACCCGTGGAGGGCTGACCCGCATGGCAGACGCCCACCGCAGCCGCTTCCAGATCCCAAGGGGGATCGCATTCCTGGCCATCGCGGGCTACTCGGCGCTCCTGGTGTTCCCGATGGTCTGGGTCGCGTATTCTTCGCTCAAGGGAGACGACGCCATCTTCAGGCACACGTTTGCGCTTCCGTCGGTGGGCGCGCTTGAAACGGGAAACTACGCGCGGGCCTGGCGCCAGGCCCGCTTTGGCGACTATTTCCTGAACTCGGCCGTCGTGACGGGAGCGTCGGTCGCCCTTATCCTGGCGATGGGAGCGACGGCCGCCTACGCCCTGGCCCGATTCACCCATCCCGCCGGCAGGCTTGTTTTCGGGCTCATAGTCGCCGGGCTGACGATCCCGGCGCAGCTCGCGATCGTGCCCCTCTTCTTTGAGCTCCGCTTCGCCGGGCTTCTCAACTCGAGGACCGGGCTGATCCTCGTCTACGCGGCGAACGGCCTCCCGTTCGCGGTCTTTGTCCTGGCGGGGTATTTCCGGACGCTGCCGCGGTCCCTGTACGAGGCCGCCGTCGTCGACGGATGCGGGGAATTCTCGGCGTTCTGGAGGGTGCTACTGCCCCTCGCGCGGCCGGGCCTCGTGACGGTGGCGATCTTCCAGTTCATCGGGATATGGAGGGAGTACTTCCTTGCGTTCATGCTCGTTAGCGGCGGCGCGTCCGGCTCGGCGCGGACGCTGCCCCTCGGGCTCGCGAACCTGTCGATCGCCGCCGAGTACCGCACCGAGTACGGGATGCTCTTTGCCGGGATCGTCCTCGTCATGCTTCCGATCCTGCTGGTCTACGTGGCGCTCCAGCGCCAGATCGTGCGCGGGATAGCGGCCGGGGCGCTCAAGGGCTGACTGCCGGTTGAAATGCGGGCCATTTTGTGGCTCCGTTCGCAGGACGATCCACCCATGACCCGAGCACGCGCGATCCTTGGAGCCTTGTCGGCTCTTCTGGTCCTTGTGCCCTGCCGCCGTGCGCGGGGGCAGGAGCTTGTCAGGCCCGGGCAGGGGGCACATATCCACCTGGGCGCCCAGGGGCCTCTCCCCAAGCCCTTCAAGACGATCAACATAATATACTCCCTGGGAATCGGCTCGGACTCGAAGGGCGACCTGTTTCTCGGCAGCCTCGGCGCCGGCCGCATCCTCCGGGTCGACGCCGCCACGAGAAACGTAGCGGTCCTCGCCGAGGGCAGAAGGGGCCTCCCGTTCGTCGGAACGACGCCCGCCTCCGCGCCCGCGATGAGATCGCCGATAGGCTTCGCATTCAACAGTGCCGGCGACCTCTTTGTGGCCGACGCTGATGACAACCGGATCCGCAGGATCGCCGCGGAAAACGGGGCGATCACGACCGTCGCCGGGACGGGCAAGGGCGGCTTCAGCGGGGACGGCGGGGCCGCGACGCTGGCCCAGCTTTGGTACCCCTCGAGCCTCGCCGTGACGAAGGCCGGCGACATCTATGTCGCCGACAGCCTCAACTACCGGATACGGAGGATATCGGCGGCGACCGGGATCATCACCACGGTCGCCGGCAGCCCCGAGCGGGGGTTCAACCACACCGGCGTACCGGCGACCGAGGCCATGCTGCAGTTCCCGACAGGGGTCGCGCTGGACGGCGCCGAGAACCTCCTTTTCGCCGACGTCTACAACAACCGGATCTGGAAGCTCGACACGCGCACGGGCATGCTGACGACGGCGGTGGGCACCGGCCAGAACTGCACGGCCCTCACGGCGATCTCGGGCGAGGGCGAGGCGCCAGACAAGACGATGCTTTTCCACCCGAATTCCGTGTACGTGGACCCTGCCGGCAACATCTTTGTGGTCGAGCAGACGCAAAACGCGCGCGGGGTCTCCAGGCGGCTTCTTCGCGTCGATGCAGCCAGCAACACGGTCGACACCATCGAAGACTTCGGGGACGCCGAGTCCGAGAAGCCGCCGACTCGAAATCCCAACGACCTGATCGGTGATCCCTCGGGCACGCTCTACCTAATCGACGACACCCTCGGCCAGGACGGCGTGTCGGTGATCTCGCCGGCGGACGTCAAGGGCCGGATAGAATTCAACGAGGCCGAGATCAAGCGGAGGGGGCACACGATCCCCTACAAGTTCCCGGGGATACTCGTCGCCGGCGGAGCGTTCCCATGGCCGCTCCTGGGACTGAGCGGAGACGGCGGCCAGGCGACCGCCGCCCAGATCGCGGCGCAGGACATAGCGGTCGACCGGGAGGGAAACGTCTACTTCTCCGAGCCGGTGGACCACCGCATCCGCATGGTCCGCGCGGCCACCGGAGTCATCACGACAGTCGCCGGGACCGGGAAGGCCGGCGTCAGCGGGGACGGGGGGCCGGGCACGGCCGCGCAGATCAACGCGCCCCTGAGCCTCGCTCTCGACGACGCCGGAAACCTCTATTTTTCCGACAGCAACAGGATCCGCAGGTTGGACGCCCGGACCGGCGCCGTTTCAACCATCGCCGGCAACGGCGGGCTGACGGGGAACTATGTTGACGGAGCTCCGGCCGCCACCGCCGACGTCGGGTCGCAGCTGTCGATCGCGATCGATGGGGAAGGGGGGCTCTATTACAATGCGGGGTGGGCCGTCGAGCGGATCGACCTGAAGGCCGGGACGGTCTCCAGGTACGCGGGCACGCACGAGCAGGGTTTCGCTGGCGACGGGGGCCCGGCGGCCGCCGCGCAGCTGGTCGGGATGCTCGACTGGTACAGGTGCGACACCGAGGGGAACCTGTATATCTCCGAGGGGTGGAGCATCCGCAGGGTCGACGCGCGCAGCCACGTCATCACCACGCCGGCGGGGATAATTGACGGGAAGGGCGGCGTGGCGCCGGCCGACGGGGTTTCAGCCAAGTCGGTCCTGCTCGGGGGGCCCTTCGCCGTGGACCGCTCGGGAAACATCTATATCAACATAAACTCGGACCTGTGGAAGGTGGAATCGGCATCGGGGCGCATGCGGTTGCTGCTGCGCGATTTCGGGGGGACGGGCCTCGCGATTGACCCCCAGGGCGACCTCTTCTTCGGGCAGACGAGCCAGATCGAGGAAATCCCGGCCGGCGAATTGAGTCCGCGGCCCTGAGCGGCACGATTCGACCCCGTGCGGCGTCCGATCTCCCGGCGTCGGGGGCGGCGCCGCAGTTGCGTGTTGTTGGAAGCGGGCGCAGGGCCTAAAGATGGCGTCATGAGGCACCCGCACCTCCTCTTGGCCGCCGGAACAGCGGCGCTGCTGGCGGCCGCCGCGGGGCGGGCGCAGACGCCCTCGGAACTCCCGGCGCCGCAGGCCACCGTCCTCTTTGGCCAGAGGATCCAATACTACGACGTCGGCTCGGGGCCGACGGTGGTCCTGCTCCACGGGATGGGCAGCAGCGCGAGGGGCGACTGGGGAAAATGCATCATGGCGCTGGCGGCGCACCACCGCGTGCTGGCGCCCGACCAGCTCGGCTTCGGGGGCTCGGACAAGCCCATCATCGACTACGGCATCCAGACCTGGGTCGATTTCCTCGGCGAGTTCCTGAGGGAGAGGAGGCCCGGCGAGTTCTCGCTCGTCGGCGAATCCCTCGGCGGATGGATCGCGGCCCAGTACGCCATCCAGTCCCTGGGTTCCGCCGCCCCCGCCGGGCCGTCGTTCGCGCTCCCCAGGCCGTCGCGACTCGTCCTATCAGACGCTGCCGGGCACCGCAGGCTGGCCAAGACGATCTCGGGGGGCGGGAGCGTGAGCTCCCTGGCAAGCTCGAAGGCCCTGCTTGAGGGCGTCTTCCACGGAGCGGCCTGGCGCACGGACGACGCGCTCAGGGCCGAGTTCGCGCGGAGCATGGGCAAGGGCGACGCGTGGACCATCCGGTCGTTCAGCTCGAATCCGGCGATCCAGGCGGAGGCCGTCGACGACCAGCTCGGGGCCATCACCATCCCGACGCTGGTGGTGTGGGGCGCGGAGGACCGGCTGGTGCCCCTCGACGACGGCAGGGATTTCGCGGCGCGCATCGCCGGCGCCCGGCTGGTCGTCATCGCCGACTGCGGCCACGCCCCCTGCATCGAGAGCCCCCAGGCGTTCCTCGGGGCGGTGGAGCCGTTCCTGGGGGGCGCACCTCCGAAGGCGGCCAACCCGTGAGCCCACGGCCCTGAAGGTGGTTGCGCGCCGGAGCCCCGGCCGCCACGCTTCGGGGTTCGCGGCATGTCACTGAACTGTTACGGATCTTCCCTGTCCTAGGACTGCCGGCTCCCCTATCCGGATAGCATGCTAAAAGTCTCCAACCCGGGCGGTATTCACGCGGGCCTTTGCCTGCTGCTGGCCCTGTGCGGCTCCCCGGGCCGGGGCGCACCGGCGCCGGACCGGGCGCCCTTCTCGGGCAGCATAAGGGAGGTGCCGGCGTCAGCCGGCGCGGCGCGCGGCCCAAGGATATCGCGGACCATGCTCAGCCCCGCGGAGACCACCGCGACCATGACCTTCGAGGTGGCCCTGAGAATGAGGAACTTCGACGAGCTCCAGGCCAGGCTGGCCCGCGGCGAAAAGATACCCGCTGCCGAGATGGCGCGGAGGTACTTTCCCCTGGCCGCCGACCACGACAGGCTGGTCGCCTGGCTCAAGGCCCAGGGCCTGGAGGTCACCCGGACCGACGATAACCGGATCGCCGTGTTCGGCCGGGGGTCGGTCGCCGCGGTTTCACGGGCGTTTCAGGCGACCTTCGCCCGCGTTGTCGCGGCCGACGGCACCGAATTCACGTCGGCGGTCACGGCCCCGAGCCTGCCGGCCGAGGTTTCCGGCCCGGTGCTCGGGATACACGGGCTCCAGCCCCACATCCGGCCCCGTCCGCTCTCGGCGCCGCGCACGCGACAGGAGGGCGCGCGCACCACCTACAGCTACCTGCCCGCCCAGATCGCGGCCGCCTACAACGCGACAAGCCTGGGCGTGGACGGCACGGGCCAGACCATTGCGATCTACGCCCTGGCCTTCCCGCAGAACAGCGACCTGACCTCGTTCTGGGCCCTGGCGGACGTGACGGATACGATTGCAAATATAACGATGGTATCCGTCGCCGGGGGGCCCTCAAGCTCGTCGGACTCAAGCACGATCGACGAGGTGACGCTGGACACGGAATGGGTGAGCGCGCTCGCCCCGAAGGCGGCGATCCGAATCTACGGAGCCAACGAGAACGATCCCGGCGAGAACGACGAGATCCTCCAGCAGGTCTACGCCGATCTTCCGACCTACCCGGCGATGCACCAGCTCTGCATCTGCATCGGCGGCAACGAGCTGGAGGTCGAGCGGGACTACCTGATCATTGAGGCGCAGTACATGGCGAACCTTGCCAGCGCCGGCGTTTCGGTGCTGAGCGCCTCCGGGGACGGCGGCTCCAATCCCGACGGCGTGCTCCAGGTCACGTATCCCACGTCCGACCCTGACGTGACCGGGGTCGGGGGGACCACCCTGTCGCTTCTCCCCAACGGCACCGTGGGCCTGGAGACGGCATGGTCGGAGAGCGGCGGCGGCGTCAGCGCGGTCTTCAGCCGGCCTCCGTGGCAGGCCGGGCCGGGGGTCCCCGCGGGGAACATGCGGTGCGTTCCGGACGTCGCCGCGGCAGCCGACCCGAACTTCGGGGCGACGATCATAGTCGGCGGCACGCAGGAAACCGTCGGCGGGACGAGCTGGGGCACCCCGGTCTGGACGGCGTTCTGCGCGCTGATCAACCAGAAGCTCGGCGCCGCCGGGCCGGTCGGCCTTCTGAACCCCTGGATCTACCCGTTGATAGGCACGCCGTCCTTCCGCGACATCACAGTGGGAACCAACGGCTCGTACGACGCGGGGCCGGGCTACGACCTCTGCACGGGCATCGGCGTCCCCGACATGGCAAACCTGATCGAGCAGCCCCTCAGCAAGACGACCGCCGCAAACATCCCCGCCGCGCTCGGCAACGCGGTCGTCACCGTCGGCCAGCCGGCCACGTTCTTCGTCGTGGGCGAGGGCGCGGCGCCGCTCGGCTACCAATGGCAGAGGCTCCCCAGCGGGTCCTCCAGCTGGGTCGCCCTGGGCGACGACGGGACCTACGGCGGCACGCTGACATCCACCCTGGTCGTCAGCGGCACGACCTTCGCCATGGGCGGCGACCAGTTCAGGTGCACCGTCCAGAACGCGACCGGCAGCCAGACCAGCTCGCCGGCCACCTTGACCGTCAATGCGATCGGCGTGACGACGATGGCGGGATGGCCGGGATCCGCGGGAAGCGTCAACGGAACGGGATGGGCCGCCAGGTTCGGCTTCCCGGGCGGCGTGTGCGCGGACGCCAGCGCGAACATCTACGTCTCGGACGGCTACTACAACACCATCCGCATGGTCACGCCGTCGGGCGCGGTCACGACCTTGGCGGGCGTTGCGGGGGTGAGCGGCTACGAGGACGGGCCCGTTGCCAATGCGCTCTTCAACGGCCCGGCCGGCGTCGCGATCGACGCCTCGGGGGCCATCTACGTCGCCGACGACGGCAACTACCTGATCCGCAAGATCTCGGGCGGATCCGTGTCGACGCTGGCAGGCACTGCTGGAGTGCGAGGCGACACCGGCAACCAGTTCTATGATCCGCAGAACCTTGCCATCGACAGCGCGGGCAATGTCTATGTCGCGGATGGCATGGGCAACGTGATCCGGAAGGTGACGCCCGGCGGCAGCGTGAGCACGCTCGCCGGCTCGGCCACTGCGGGCTCCCTCGACGCCACGGGCGCCGCCGCCCAGTTCAACGACCCGACGGGGATCGCGGTGGACGCCTCGGGGAACGTCTACGTCGCGGACTTCGGCAACGACACGGTGAGGATGATCACGCCGGCCGGGGTGGTCACCACGATCGCCGGGATCGCGCAGGATCCCGGCAGCAGGGACGGTCCGTACGGCGACGGCCTCCTGAGCGGCCCATCGGGGGTCGCCGTCGACGGCGCCGGCAACGTCTATGTTTCCGATGCCAACAATGACACGATAAGGAGGCTGAGCCCAAGCGGCTACCTGGCGACTATCGCCGGCGCGGCCGGAATCCCCGAGAACATTGACGGGCTTCCGGGCGACGCCAGGTTCGACACGCCTGGGGACGTCGCCGTGGACGGCGCCGGCGTCGTCTACGTCGCCGACAGCACGAACTGCACCATCCGGCGCCTCATCCCGGCTTCGGTCGTGCCCCCGTCGATCACGGCGCAGCCCTCGAGCCAGACCGTGGACCTCGGGGGGGGCGCCCTGTTCTCGGTCGGGGCCGGCGGGACGGCGCCGTTCACCTACCAGTGGTTTTTCAACGGCGCGCCGATAGCAGGGGCCACGGGCGCGACGTACACCGTCTCGGACGCCCAGCAGGCGGACGCGGGATCCTACACCGTGTCCGTCTCGAACCCGGAGGGCTCCGCGACGAGTTCCGCGGCTGTGCTCACGGTCGTGCTCCCGGCGGGGTATCCCGACATCACGAGCCAGCCGCAGAGCACGACCGTGGCGTTCGACGGCAGCGCGCTCCTGGAGGTCGCCGTCACCGGGAGCGGGCCGTTCACCTACCAGTGGATGCTTGACGGCGGGTCCATCCCCGGGGCGACGGCCGCTACCTACACGGCGACCTCGCCGGGCAGCTACACCGTCTCCGTCACCAACTCGGTGGCGTCGACATTGAGCAGCCCCGCGGTCGTGAGCGCCGATTGCCGGCTGGTGAACATCTCGACCCGCGCGCTCGTCGGGACCGGCGGGGGGATCGCGATCGCGGGGTTCGTGATCGAGGGGCCGGCCGGCGCGACCAAGCAGGTGCTCGTCCGCGGCGTCGGGCCGGCCCTTTCGCAGTTCGGGGTGAGCGGCGTTCTGGCCCAGCCCTCGATCTCGGTCTTCAGCGGGGGCGCGGTGGTGGCGTCGAACACGGCCTGGGGCACGGGGGCGAACCCGGCGGAGGTCGCCTCGGTCTCGGCCCAGGTGGGGGCCTTCGCACTGGCGGAGGGCAGCGCCGACAGCGCGCTGCTCGCGAGCCTGGCGCCGGGCCCGTACTCCGTCCAGCTCTCCGGGGTCGGCTCGACGACGGGGGTGGGCCTGATCGAGGTCTACGAGGTGAACCCCTCGGATCCGGCGCTGCTGGCGAACATATCCACGCGCGCACAGGTCGGGACGGGCGGGGATATCCTGATCGCCGGTTTTGTCGTGCGCGGTACCCAGCCGGCCGCCGTGCTTGTCCGTGCCGTGGGTCCGACGCTGAGCACTTTCGGCGTAAGCGGATTCCTCGCCCAGCCCGTCCTGTCCGTCCTCGACTCGACCGGCGCCGTGGTGGGCACGAACACGGGCTGGGGGACGGCCCCGAGCCCCTCCCAGCTATCGTCGGTCGCGCAGGCCGTCGGGGCCTTCGCCCTGAACACGGGCAGCGCGGACAGCGCGCTGCTCCTTACGCTGCAGCCGGGGTCCTACTCCGCCGAGGTCACAGGCGTGAACGGGACGACCGGGATCGCCCTGGTGGAGGTCTACCAGGCGCCGCCCTACGTGACCCCGGTATCGCAATAGCGGCCGTGACCGAGATCACCTTCGAGGACATCCGCGGGGCGCAGGCCAGGATCGGCGGCAGGATCCACCGCACGCCGGTGCTGACGAGCGCCCGGCTCGACGAGCTGACGGGGGCCCGCCTCTTCTTCAAGTGCGAGAACTTCCAGAAGACCGGCTCCTTCAAGGCCAGGGGCGCGGCCAACGCGGTCTTCTCGCTCGCCGACGCCGAGGCCGTCCGCGGCGTCGCGACCCATTCGTCCGGGAACCACGGGGCGGCGCTTGCCTGGGCTGCGCGCCAGCGGGGGATCCCGGCGTTTGTCGCGATGCCGCGGACGGCCAGCCGGGTAAAGATCGCCTCGGTCGAGCGGCTCGGGGGCACGGTCGTCCTCTGCGAGCCCACGCACAGGGCCAGGGAGGAGGCCGCGGACGGGATCCTGCGGGAAACCGGGGCCGCGCTCATCCACCCATTCAACGACCCCCGGGTGATCGCGGGCCAAGGCACGGCCGCGCTGGAGCTGATCGTCGACGTGCCGGACCTTGATGCCGTGGTCTGCCCGGTCGGCGGAGGCGGGCTCCTTGCCGGCACCGCGATCGCGGCCAGGGCCCTCAGGCCCGCGATCAGGGTGTTAGCCGGTGAGCCCGAGGGGGCGGCCGACACCAGCCAGTCGTTCTCGTCGGGCGTGCGCCGGCCCGTTGAGCACCCGTCCAGCATAGCGGACGGGCTGCTGGCCTTCGTCGGGGACCTGACCTTTCCCATCATCCGGAGCCACGCCGGTGCCATCGCCACCGTCTCGGACGGTGCGATCGCCGCGGCGATGCGCCAGATCTGGGAGGTCATGAAGATCGTGGTCGAGCCGTCGGGGGCGGTCGCTTTCGCCGCGATCGCCGCGGGCGGGCTGGAGGTCGCCGGCCTCCGGGTGGGCGTCATCCTTTCGGGGGGCAACGTGGAGTTCGGCCCGTCGCCGGGCGCGCCGTAGAGGGCGCCCTCGCGTCACATTGCCCGCGGATCCACGACGCGGCCGAGGAACAGCAGGCTGCCGGTCGAGGAGTCGCGGATGAGGAAGAGGAACGGGTGGTCCACGGGGAACCTTCGCGGCATCTCCACCGCGAGCTTGGCCGTGACGACGGCGCCGGTGGCCGCCGCCGCCTCGGTGCCCTCCTCATTCACCTCCACGTATGCCTTGTGCAGCACATTTGACACGAAGAGGTTGCGCCTGCCGTTGATTCCCGAGAAATCCGCCTCCGGACGGAAGGCGGCCTCCACGCCCAGCTGCGCCAGGGGACTAGCCAGGTCCGCCGCGTAGGTCATCTTGAAGAGCGGGAGCATGACGTCCAGTTCCTGCGCCCCCGCCGAGTCCAGCGATGCCAGCCATAGGGAGAGCTCCGCTGCGCCCAGGCTCGTCTCGAGGGCGGAGAGGCCGTCGCGGGCCCTTGGAAGGACGATCACCATCGACAGCTTCCCTCCCGCGTACGGCAGCTCGAGCAGCTCGCACGCATCGAGCCCCTTCGTCCTGAACTTCCCGGTCCGCTCCATCGTGGGCGCCATTATTCTCAGGCTGTGGGCGGCGAAGAACGCCATCGGCGCCGTCCGGCGTGGGTCGAAGGGCCGCTCCCAGCTGCCCTTGAAGTAGACAGCGTTCGCCAGCACGAGCTGGGTGCGGGGCGTCAGGGCGCCGTCCGGGATCAGGGCGCGTATCTTCCCGCCCGTCTTCGCCTCCACCCAGTAGTTGATCATGTGCTGGCACACGGGCAGGTCCTCGGCGAAGTCCGCGATGCGCACGTCGGCGCGGAAGTACTTGCGGGCGGCCGCGATGTAGGCCGCCCGGGGTTCATGTCCCCGCTGGCACCAGAGGCTGTTGGCCACCGAGAGGACCGTGCCGCCCTGGGACGCGGCCTCGAGCTGCAGGTCCTGGTCGCCGAAAGCCGCGGGCACCTGGTCGGGCCCCTGGGTCCAGTGCAGGGCCTTGAGCAGCTCCTGGCGCGTCCTCCCGTCGGCGCCCGAGGAGAGGAGGGCCAGCGCCTCCGAGACGCTGTAGGGCGAGAAGAAGACGTTGCCATCCCCGGCCGCGAAGATCCTGTAGAGGTCGACGCCGAGCGCGGTTCCGGCCCCGGCCGCGCTCCTCGCCGGCGCGTCCTGCCCGGCCGCTCCACGCGGCTGCGCCAGGGCGGCGCCAAGGGCGAGGGCGAGCGCGCCGTTTCGGGCGGGTCCGGGCCATCGTTCGAGGTGCATGCCGGGAGCGTGGCGATTTTCGCCGTTTGTGCGAAATTTTTCCGGCGGCCAGGCCTGGGCCCGTGCGCGACCCTCCGCCCGCAGGGGGCCTGCCGGCGGGCTGCTGCCGCCTAGCCCGGTCCCGGGGCGGGGGCGGCTGCGGTCGGCTCCACCACATGGCGCAGCAGGTCCCCCGGCTGGCAGTCCAGCTCCCGGCACAGCGCCTCCAGGGTGCTGAAGCGGATCGCGCGCGCCTTGTTCGTCTTGAGGATGGACAGGTTGGCGAGCGTGAGGTCAACCCGCCCGGCGAGCTCGGTGAGGCTCACCTTCCTGTCCAACATGATCCGGTCCAGATCTACTCGAATGGGCATGGGAGTGTCCGTTGGTTCAGATTGTCAGCTGGCTGTCCTCTTTGAGCGTCAGGCCCTGGCGGAACACCTCCGCGAGGGCCACGATCAGGAGGCCGGTCATCATGGACACGTCGCCCTGGTACAAGGCCTCGAGCGCCCGGTTCCCGCCCGCCACGTGCTGCATCATGAATTCGGTCATCCGGCTCACGAGCCAGGATCCGGCGGCGAGCTTCAGCACGCCGGACGCGATGAGCAGGAACCCGATCGCCCGGACATTTCGGATGTTGGCGGCGGTGAAGACCTCCAGCCTGATCGCGCTCCGGAGCATCCTGCGGAGCAGGTCGAGTATAGCCAGGCCGACGCCGCCCGTGCACAGCATGCCGGCCACGAACGGCCACCTCGCGGCCGCTATCGCCTGGGCGGCCAGCTCGGGCCGCGTGAGCGTCATGGTTCCCTCGATCTGGTCGATTGCGACGGCCGCGTCGCTGCTGCCGCGGGTTTCAATGAGGCCTTCCCCCTTCTCAAGGTGGAGGCGCAGCGGCGAGAAGCTCACCCTGCCGTATGAGGGCCCCGTTTCGCCGTCGTTGCCGATCGACGAATCCGCGCCGTAGGGAAGGCGGATCCGGAAGTTCCAGTTGAGCGAGCCGTGACCGGCGTAAAGCCCGAAATTGGCCCGGCCGTCGCGGACCAGCGCCGCCGAGAACGGGGCCATCAGCAGGACGGCCGCGAGCCCGACGGCAGTCGAGATCTCGCAGACTATACAGAGGACGTGAAGGGCTTTGATAAGGTTGAGTCTTGGTTTCATGGGGAAGATATTTATTGTTCTTCAATAAATCCATATCGTTAATCGTCAATAGCAATTTATTGTTTTTCGATAAACACCGTTGCAAAAGGAACCTAGCAGATGTTTTTTTCAATCCGGCCCTATGGGCCGGTGGCCTCGCGCACAAGGGCCGCGATGGGCGCCGGCAGGTCGAGGCCGCGTGCAAGCTCCTGGGCGCGCGGGCTCATCTTTCGCCAGGTCTTGCGGAGGATCTCCACGAATTTCTCCCGCGGATAGTCCGTGTGCTGCGCGGCGAACGCCTCGATCTCGCTCTCGAGGAAGACAAGCACGGCGGCGTCCTCCAGGGCCTGGGTGCCCGGGTTCGTCCGGAGCCCGGTCTTTGAGACCCAGGTCGCTGCGTCCGCAGCCTCGCCGGCCGGGACGCCTGCGGAGAGGAGAAGCTGCCGGGCGCGCTCGGCCTGCTTCGCGTAGAGGGATCGGCGCCAGGCGAGGTAGCCCGGCCTGTCCATCGGGAACGAACCCCGCGGGACCAGCCAGCGCTCGAGGTGCTGGCAGCGCGCCGCGAGCCTGAGCATCGGCTTCGCGTCGGGCTCCATCCGGGCCACCCATTTCTCCATCCGGTCGGCGTAGGCGAGCTCGGCCGGCCGCCCGTCCGCGGCCCGGCCCGGGTCGGCGAGGTGGGCGCCGTCGATCAGCTCCCTGGCCCGCAGGTAGGCGTCCACGCTACCCCTTCCTGGCCGCGAGGATCCTGCGCGCGGATTCCGCGTCCTCGTCGGCGACCTGCACCCGGATGCTGCTCACGATGCCCCGGTACGTCACCGCAAGCTCGTCGGGCAGGTAGACCGTGACGCCGCAGTCCTCCAGCAGCGAGCGCAGGACCTCGGCCTCCTCGGCGCTGGCGCATTCGGCTACGGTCGTCATCTGGGCCCCTACTTCCCCGGTGCCTCAGTAAACCCTCTCCTCCAGCAGCGCAAAAAGCTCGGCCTCGACGATCCGCCTCTGCTTCATCGAGTCGCGCTCGCGAAGCGTGAACGTTCCGTCCTTCTCGATCGTCTCGAAGTCGATGGTGACGCACCACGGCGTCCCGATCTCGTCCTGGCGGCGGTACCGGCGCCCGATCGCCCCCGACTCGTCGTAGAAGACCGCGTACCTGCGCTTGAGCCTGCCGTATAGCTCCCTGGCGCGCGCCACGAGCTCGGGCTTGTTCTTGAGGAGGGGGAACACGGCGACCTTGACGGGGGCGATCCGCGGGCTCAGCCGGAGCACGGTGCGCCTCTCGACGCCGCCCTTGTCGTCGGGGGCGTCCTCCTCCGCGTAGCCGGCGCACAGGACCGCGAGGAATATGCGGTCCACCCCCACGGCGGGCTCGATGACGTGGGGGACGATCTTCCTCTTGGTCGCCTCGTCGAAGATGGCCTGCGGGACGCCGCTGTGCTTCTCGTGCTGCTTCAGGTCGTAGTTTCCGCGCGCGGCGATACCCCAGAGCTCCTGCACGCCGAACGGGTAACGGAACATGATGTCGGTCGTGCCCCGCGAGTAGAACGCGAGCTTCTCCCTCGGGTGGTTGTACTCGGACAAAAGGCTCTCGGGCAGGCCGATCGAGAGCAGCCATCCCTTGCACCAGTCGATCCATTCGCGGTGGCACTTCTCCCAGTCCGCGTCCTCGTGGATGAAGTACTCCATCTCCATCTGCTCGAATTCCCGCACGCGAAAGAGGAAGTTGCGCGGCGTGATCTCGTTGCGGAACGACTTGCCGATCTGCGCGATCCCGAACGGCAGCTTGACGCGGCCCGTGTCGACGACCGCCCTGAAGTCGGCGAACATGCCCTGGGCGGTCTCGGGGCGAAGGTAAGCGACCGACGAGGCGTCGCTCATGGCGCCGACGTTGGTCTGGAACATCATGTTGAACGAGCGCGGCGGGGTCAGGCTGCCCGGCTCGCCCGTCGCGGGCGAGGGGATGAGCGCGATTTCCTCGGGCCTGGCCTCGGTCATGTCGCGGGGCTCGACGGGCTGGAGCTTCCCCTGGATGGCCTTCTTGCGCTTGAAGGACTCCGCGGCCTCCTGCAGCTCCTCGGGCGTGCGCTCGCTCTCGAGCGCGCTCACGTATCCCTCGACCCTCCCGTCGACCACGACCTGCGCGAAGAACAGCTGGTCGGCGCGGTAGCGCTGCTTGGACGTCTTGCAGTCCACCAGCGGGTCGGTGAAGCCCGCGACGTGGCCCGAGGCCTCCCAGACCTTCGGGTGCATGATGATCGTCGACTCGATCCCCACGATGTCGTCGCGCCTGCGCACCATGTCGTCCCACCAGCAGTCGCGGATGTTCTTCTTCAGCTCGGCGCCAAGCGGGCCGAAGTCGAAGAACCCGTTGATGCCGCCGTAGATCTCCGAGGATGGGAAGATGAAGCCGCGGCGCTTGCACAGCGCCACGAGCGTTTCCATCGACACGGGGGGGGAAGCGGGTTCGGGCATGGCCGCTGAGGAATAACCGCCCTCCCCGGGGCCGGTCAATTCAAGGCTTGTCCGGTCGCGGGTGGCCGGCGCCGAGAAGGGCGAGGAGGCCCGAACGAAGGGTCAGCGGGACGACGTCGTAGTGGTCGCGCCCGGCGAACCGCTCCGAGACCACGCGAAGCCCCCCGAAGGGCCGGTCCCGCAGCTGCCTCTCGAGGAGCGCCATGTCCCCGAGCATCGACGGCGTGTCGTCCTCGCCGGCGCCGAGGTAAAGGCTGGCGTGGAGCGCGGCGCGGCGGCCGCGAAGGGCCGCGGCGAGGCGCAGGATGCTGCGGCCGTCCCACCAGATCGACGGCGCGCTTGCAAGGACCAGGTTGAAGAAGGGGCGGGCCTGGAAGAGGGCGTGGAGGGCCAGGAGGGAGCCGACGGAATGGCCGCCGATCCCGCGCGCGTCCCCGCTAAGGGGGTAGCGCCGGGCGAGCTCCGGCCAGAGCGAGCCGGCCAGGTAGTCGAGGAAGCGATCCGCGCCGCCGCTCGACGGCTCCTCGGCCCCGGCCGTCGGCGTGTAGTCGCGGCCGCGGCGGTTGCCGGGCTGCCCGAAACCCGCGCCGTATCCGACCCCGACGAGCGCGACGGGCCCGATCGCGCCGGATTCCCGGAGAGAGCGGCCGGCCGCGACGGCGGGATCGAACAGGAAATCCCCGTCCATGAGCAGGACCGCCGGCCACGGGCCCGGGGCGCGGGCCGGGTCGGGCGCGTCGACGTAGATCATGTAGTCGGTGCCCGTCTCCCCCGAATGGGAGACGAACGCCGGCCTCGCCTCAGTGGTCCTCGGCTTCATCTGGCGGCCACCGGGGGTCGACGGCCTCCCGCTGCAGCCGTCGGGCGCGTCGGCCCGCTCCCTCGATGTCAGGAAGGAACCACGTGAGCAGGCCGATCAGGGGCAGGTACCCGCACACGTTGAAGACGAACCCGATGCTCGTCAGGTCGGCGAGGCGGCCCAGGGCGGCGGACGCAATGCCGCCGATCCCGAAGGCGAGTCCGAAGAACAGCCCCGCTATCATGCCCACCCGCCCGGGAATGAGCTCCTGGGCGTAGACCAGGATGGCCGAGAATGCCGAGGCCAGGATGAGCCCGATGAACACGCTCAGGATCACGGTGGCCGCCAGGCCGACGTGGGGCAGCGCCAGGGAGAACGGGGCGACGCCCAGGATCGACACCCAGATGACGTACTTGCGCCCGAATCTGTCGCCGAGCGGCCCGCCGAGGATCGTCCCCGCGGCGACCGAGAAGAGGAAGACGAACAGGAGGAGCTGCGCGCCCTGGATCGACTGGTTGAACCGGTGGATGAGGTAGAACGTGTAGTAGTTGGTCAGGCTGACCAGGTAGAAGTACTTCGAGAAGACTAGGGCCAGCAGGACCAGGAGCGAGAGGACGACCTTCGGCCGCGGCAGGGCGTGCTTGGGGTGCGCCGCCGCGCGCCTGTGGAAATGGACGACGTTTCGGCCGTACCAGCGGCCGACCCGGGTGAGGAGGACGATCCCTGCGGACGCCAGGAGCGTGAACCACAGGATCGAACGCTGCCCGTTGGGGACGATGATGAGCGCGGCGAGCAGCGGGCCGAACGACGTCCCGAGGTTGCCCCCCACCTGGAAGAACGCCTGCGCAAACCCGTGGCGCACGCCCGCCGCCATGTGCGCCACCCGGGAGGCCTCGGGATGGAAGATGGACGAGCCCATGCCGATAAGGACCGAGGAGAGGAGGATGAAGCCGTAGCTGCGCGCGAGCGCCAGGAGGACCAGTCCGGTGAGCGTAAGGGCCATCCCGGCGGCCAGGGAATACGGTTTGGGCCTGCGGTCGGTGTACGAGCCCACGAACGGCTGCAGGAGCGAGGCGGTGAGCTGGTAGCTAAGCGTGATCAGCCCGATCTGCGTGAACGTCAGGCCGAACGACACCTTGAGCATCGGGTAGATGGCCGGCAGGAGCGCCTGGAGCGTGTCGTTGATCAGGTGCGACATGCTCAGGGCGATCAGGATCCCCAGCACCGTCTGCCGGTGGACTGGCCCTTCGGCGGCTGTCGGGGCTGGTTCGCTTTGCACCGGACCTTGCTATCCGGCGGCGGGCGGGCTGCAACCCAGACCCGTCAGTGCCCGGCGAAAAAATGGCGCCGGGCCGCCGGCCGCGTGAGGCCGCAGCGCCGGGCGAAGCGGGCGGACTCGGCGCGCGAGCGCAGGCCGAGCTTGCGCATGATGTTGAACCTGTGCTTCTCGATGGTCTCCGGCGAGAGGTCGAGCTGCAGGGCGATCTCGGCGTCGGACATGGGCTCGCCGATCAGGCTGAGGACGGTCTGCTCGCGGTCGGTAAGGATCTTGTCGAAGGCGAACGGGTCGCGGGTGTGCGCCTGCCTGGCCTCCGTGAACAGGCGCGGGAAGTAGGTCGAGCCGTCCTCGATCGCCCTGATGGCCATGGCCAGCTCGGCCACCGTGTTCGTCGACTTGTCTATGAATCCCTGGACCGCGGCCCGCTCGACGCGGCAAAGGGTGTATTCGTCAAAGTATGACGATACCAGGAGCGCCTTGAGGAGCGCGCGCCTGCGCCTGAGCTGCCGCAGGACGTCGAGCCCGTCCATGTCCGGAAGGTGGATGTCGAGGAGCATCAGGTCGGGGATGACCTCCGGGATCACCTCGAGGGCCTCGCGGCCGGTCCCCGCCTCGCCGACCACCTCGTGGCCGAGGTCCTTCGCGCAGGTCTTACGCAGGACGTCCCGGAAGAGGCGCTCATCCTCGACGATGGCAATCTTCATTGGTGTGGATTTTGCGCGGGCGCGTGGGCTGCAAAGCGCGGCCTTTACCGGAAAGCCGGTAACCGGCCGGCTAATAGGTGTAGAACATCTCCTGGAGCTCCGCCGGGTCCCGCGTCCGCGTGAGCCCGAGCATGAGGAGGATCCTCGCCTTCTGGGGATTGAGCTCGTCCGCGGCGATGAAGCCCAGCCGGTCGTCGTCCATCTCGACGTTGCGCTCGACGATGCCCCCTCCGGTGCGCGAGCTGCGGACGACGGCGAGGCCGGCCCTTGCGGCCGCCGCCGCCGCCGCGCGGGCCTGGGCGCCCAGGTTCCCGTTCCCCACGCCAGCTATGACCAGGCCGCGGGTGCCGGCCCGGACCGCGGCGTCGATGAGGTCCCGCCCCATCCCGGCGTGGGCGTAGACGATGTCCACTCGTGGCAGCGCCGAGCGGCGCGGGATGGCGAACGCGCTCTCGACCGTGTGGCGGCGCACCGGCGTGCCGTAGAAGTGTATCCTTGCCGAGCTCACGAGGCCGGCCAGGCCCCGGTGGGTGCTCTTGAATGTCCCGACCTGCGTCGTGTTGGTCTTCGCGACCTCGCGCGCGAAGTGGATCTCGTCGTTCGCGACGACGAGCACCCCCCGGCCCCCGGCGTCGGGATGCGCCGCCGTGGCGACGGCGTTGTAGAGGTTCATGGGGCCGTCCGCGCTCATCGCGGTGGCGGGGCGCATCGCCCCGACCAGGACGACGGGCTTGGACGTCCTCAGGACGAGGTTCAGGAAATACGCGGTCTCCTCCATCGTGTCGGTCCCGTGCGTGACGACGACGCCGGCGGTCCCCGGGTTGTCGAGGGCCGACTGCGCCCGGCGTGCGAGCGCGCGCCAGACGGCCTCTCCCATGTCCTGGCTGCCGATGCTGGCGACGTGGACCGCGTGGAGGCGCGCGAGCGAGCCGATGCCCGGCGCGGCGGCGATCAGCGAGCGGATGGAGAAGACCGCGGACCGGTACCCTGGCCTCCGGCGCGGCGCCTCGGCTCCGGCGATCGTCCCGCCCGTGGCGAGGACGGTGATCCGGGGCCGCGGGGCGGCGGGGTCGGCAGCTTTGGGGCGGGCCACGGGCCCAACACTGGCGCGCAAAGCCCGCGCTGTCTAGCCGGGGCGAGCGCCGGTCCCGGGCGCCCCTCCCGTCCCCTCCGCGATTGGGCGGCTTGACGCCCGGGGCCGTTTGGGGCGTTTTGCAGCTGGATGGCCCCCACGCTTCTCGTCCTCGCCGCAGGATTGGGCTCCCGCTACGGCGGGCTCAAGCAGATCGACCCCGTCGGGCCGTCGGGCGAGACCACGCTCGACTATGCGGTCTTTGACGCGATACGCGCCGGGTTCGGGAGGGTCGTGTTCGTCGTCAGCAGGGAGCTCGAGGACGCGTTCAGGGCCTCGGCCGCATCCCGGTATGCGGGGCGGATCGCCTCGGACATCGTCCTCCAGGACGTCGGGGACGTCCCCTTGGGGTGCGCCGTCCCAGCCGGCAGGCGCAAGCCGTGGGGCACCGGCCATGCGGTGTGGTGCGCCCGCGAGGCGATCGCGGGCCCCTTCGCCGTGATCAATGCCGACGACTTCTACGGGGCCTCCTCGTACGAGCGCCTCGGCGGATTCCTCGGGACGGCGCACGGGGGGCGCTACGCGCTCGTCGGCTTCCGCCTCGCCAGCACGCTCTCCGAGAGCGGGCCTGTGTCGCGCGGGGTCTGCCGCGAGGAGGCGGGGATGCTCGTCTCGATCGCGGAGGAGCCGTCGATTGCCCCGGCCGACGTCGGGCCCGGCCGGCGTTTCTCGGGGACGGAGATCGTCTCGATGAACTTCTGGGGGTTCACGCCGTCCATTTTCGGGGGCCTCGGGGACGGCCTGCGCGCCTTCCTCGAGGGGAAGGGCTCCGACCCGACGGCCGAGTACTACCTCCCGGTCGCGGTGTCCGACCTGGTCCGCGCCGGCCGCGCCGAGGTGCGGGTGATCGCGAGCGAGGAGCCCTGGTTCGGGATCACCTACCGGGAGGACCGCGCCAGGGCCGCGGCCGCGGTCGACGGACTCGTCCGCCGGGGCGCCTACCCGCGGCGGCTATTCGGCTGAGCGCGCGAGCAGGAGCCTCACCCCCTCGATCGGGGGCTCGGTCACGGGCGAGAGGGGGAATGGAGCCTTGGAGCTCAGCGACCGGAAAGCAAAGGGATGGTTCAGGATGTGGCCGCTGACGCCGGCCCGGAACGAGTCCGGCAGGCTCCCCGGGAACAGCTGGCCGGAGACCGAGACGGCGAGCTCGAGGAGCCGCCACACGGACTGCGAGACGGCCTCCTGTGCCGCCGGGTCCCCCTCGCCCGCGAGGCGGAGCACGTCGGGCGCCAGGGCGGCGACGCCCGTGTTTGTGGCCGGGTCGTGGTAGAAGTGGCCGGCCACGCCCGCGGCCGTCGTCGAGCCCGTCCGCTCGCGCACCAGGCTGCCGAGCCCCGAGGGCTTCGCCCAGCCCTGCAGCTCGAGGAGCGCGCGCGCGATGGCGCGCCTTCCCAGGTCGTAGCCGCTGCCCTCGTCCCCGAACCTCCAGCCCACGCCGCCGGCGTAGTGTATGGCGCCGTCCGGCGTCCTCGCCGCGACGAACGACCCCGTTCCCGCGTGAAGCACGAGGCCGGGCCCCCCGCGCGTCGCCAGCTCGAGGACCGGCACGGAGTCATCGGCCGTCTCGATGCGTCCGCAGCCCCGGAGCCCGTCGCCCACCTCCCTCCAGAAGGCCCTGCTCCCCGCCATGCACAGGAGCGTGAAGGAGACCTGCGCCGCCGCGTGGCCAGCGCGGACGCCCCGGATCGCCTCCTCCGCGATCTGCCTCGCGCGGGCCTTCCCCACGAGGCTGGGGCTGCAGCCGGGGCCGGTGTAGCGGGCCGCTACCGCGCCGGACGGGTCGACGAGGAGGCACTCGGTCTTGGTCCCGCCCCCGTCGACGCCGATCTTCCAGGCCATGGGCTGCCGGTCCCCTCAGGCGAGCTGGCGGCTGAGCCGGCCGGCGTAGCGCGACGCAAGCTCGCGGTTGTGCTCGATGGAGCCCGGCAGATTCTGGCTGCGCAGGACGGGAAGCGGGTGCCCGTTCGACTTGAGCCACTGCGCGACGTCCAGCATGAGCCAGTTGAGTATGGAGCAGCCGACCAGGGTCGAGGTCGGCCCGGCGCTGACCCCGCCGCCGACCTCCACGAGGGCGTCCCCGGGGACGCCGCAGTTGTCGAGGACGTGGTCCGCCACCTCGAAGAGCCTCCTGCCGGAGGGGTGCTGCGAGGTGGCCGCCTTCGACATGGCGACGCAGGTCAGGGCCGCGACCGTGAGGCCCTTGGCCTTCGAGTAGAGGGCGACGTCGATCGGCGAGGCGTTCCTGCCGGAGTTGGAGACCACGATGACGGTCTCGCCCGGGTTCAGGTGGTACTGCCGGTCGTGGCGCGCCGCCAGCCTCTCGCCGTAGCCGGGAAGGTTCTCGATGAATCCGCCCGTGGGGTCGATGATCCCGGTCACGCAGACCAGGCCGCCGGCGCGGCCGATGATCTCGCGGGAGACCAGCTCGCTGTGCCCGCTCCCGAAGGTGTGCACGACGCCGCCGCGGGCGACCGACTGGCCGATGAGCGGCGCCAGCCGGGCGATGGCGGGGGCGTTGGTTTCGCGGGCGCGCGCGAGAAGGGCGTTCGCACGTTCGTAGTAAGTGTCGGCTAGCGAGGGCATGGGATTGCTTCAGGCCGGAGCGCCACGGGCGGACTCCCAGCGGCCGTATATCCCGCACGGGAGCACCTTGCCGTCGCGGTGGACCGGCAGGCCGACTTCGCCGGCCGCGATCGTCCCGGCCAGGCCGTCAAGGACCTGACCCAGCAGGTTGGCCACGACGGTGGGGGAGAGGCGGGCCGTGTAGGCGTTGACGAGGAAGAACAGGGGGTTGTCGCTCAGGAGCGCGCGGCACTCGAGGAGCAGCTCCCACAGGCTGTCCTCGAGGCGCCACAATTCGCCCGTGCTGCCGCGGCCGTACGTGGGAGGGTCCATGATGACGGCGTCATAGTGGCGCCCGCGCTTCACCTCGCGCCGCGCGAATTTGAGGCAGTCGTCCGCGATGTACCGGATGGGCGCGTCGGCGAGCTTCGAGAGAGCCGCGTTCTCCCTGCACCACTTCACCATGCCCTCGGCCGCGTCGACATGGCACACGGAGGCTCCGGCCGCCGCCGCGGCGCAGCTCGCGGCCCCCGTGTAGCCGAAGAGGTTGAGCACGCTCACGCCGCGCCCGGCCGCCCGTATGGTCGAGTCGATCCAGTCCCAGTTCACGGCCTGCTCCGGGAACAGCCCGGTGTGCTTGAAGGACGTGGGCCGGATCTTGAAGGCGAGTCCGAGGGCGTCATAGCGGATCTCCCAGTGCTCCGGCAAGGGCCTTCGGAACTCCCAGCGGCCGCCGCCGGCCTCGCTGCGGTGATAGAACCCGTCCCAGTGCTCCCAGCGCGCCCCGCGCTCCGTCCCCTGCCGCGGCCAGAGGACCTGCGGGTCGGGACGAACCAGCGTGTAGGGGCCCCAGCGCTCCTGCTTCATGCCGTCGCCGCAGTCGACCAGCTGGTAGTCGCGCCAGCGGTCGGCGACAAGGAGCGGCATTCGTTGGACGGCGGCGGGCATCGGGTCGGGTTCGCCCCGAGGCAATCGCCGGGCGCCCCGCATGTAAAGACGCGAGCGAGCGCGGACCGCCGCCAAAAAAAACGAACTCGGCATTTGACTGGTTGTCGCACTCGCAATCAGATCGCCGCTCCTCGTCGGAAGCGGGAGAAGAAATAATAACGGACATGAAGCACAACAATACAACCGGCGGCCTCCTCCGGGCGGGCCTATGCCTCGCCGCGTTCTGCGCGGTGAGACTTGCCGCCGACGTCGTCGAAACCACGAACGGCGCCAGGATCGTGGGCAAGATCACGATGATCCACGGCGGAACCGTCACGGTCTCAACCGACTTCGCCGGGGACATCAAGATCAAGCAGAGCCTCGTCACGTCGATCACGACCGACCGCGCGGTCGCGGTCAGGGTCGCCGACGGCACCCGGTACGTCGGGATTGTCGCGCCCTCCCCGGGCGGGGGCCTGGCGATCACGAGCCCGAAGGGCTCGTTCGTCACGCCGATGGACAAGGTGGTCGAGTCCTGGGCCGCGGCCGACGAGGACCCCGATGTCGTGGCGCGGCGGCGCAAGTGGACCTACGAGGCCGGCGTGGACATCAACGGCAGGAGCGGCACGCAGAGCCAGATGGGGGAGGCGGCGAACTTTGGCGCGAAGCTAGCCGGCCCCGACGACACGCTCAAGGTCTACACCAACTACGTCCGGCAGGAGACCGACAGCCAGGTCTCTGCCGACCAGTTCAAGGCGGGCATTGACTACGCCGACAACTTCACGCCGGTCTCGTCTTGGTACGCGCGCGACGAGGGCGGCTTCGACCGGGTCAACGACATCTCGTTCTACGACGTCGCGGCCGCCGGCTACGGCTACGATTTCGTCAAGCAGAAGGACCAGACTTTTACCGGCCGGGCGGGACTCTCGTACCGCTACGAGGAGTACTCGGCCGCTGACTCCCCCGCCCTCAGCTCGACGGGCGCGGACTTCGAGCTGGAGTACACCAAGAACTTCAAGAAGGCGCACCTGCACGACAAGATCGCCTTCGTGCCGGCGTTCAAGGACCTCAGCAACTACCTCATCACGCACGACATCTCCTACGAGATCCCGATCACCAAGTCCCTGTGGAAGCTGGCCATCGGGATGTCGAACAACTTTGAAAGCAGGCCGGTCGACAACGTCGGCAGGCTCGAGACGCTCTATTACACCCGCCTGGTGCTGTCGTGGGGCCAGGTCCCCGCGCCCTGAGCCCCGTCACGTCCCGTAGAGGCGGTCACCGAAGTCGCCGAGCCCCGGCAGGATGTACTTGCGCGGGTTGAGCGCCCGGTCGACGACGCCCACGTGGATCGAGGCGTCGGGGTGGTTCCTCGAGACCTCGGCGATTCCCTCCGGGGCCGCGATGATGCACACAAGGCGCGGCGCCGCGCCGCCGTGGCGCTTCACGGCGTCGATCGCCTGGGTGGCCGAGCCCCCGGTCGCGAGCATGGGGTCGACTATGAAGATGCGCCGGCCGGCGAGCGGGGGCAGCTTGCAGTAGTACGCGCGGGCGACCGCGGTCACGTGGTCGCGCTCCAGCCCGACGTATCCCACGCTCACGTCGGGAAAGACGTCCATGAACGGCTGCACCATCGATACGCCGGCCCGGAGGATCGCGACGACGGCGATGGGCTCGCGCGCGAGCACCCGGCCCGTGATGGGCTCGAGCGGCGTCTCGATCGCCTTCGGCTCCGTCGCCAGGTCGCGCGTGGCCTCGATCGCGAGCATCATCGTGAGCTGGTAGGCGAGGGTCCGGAACGTCACGGGCTTCGTCGTCCTGTCGCGAAGGTGGGTGATGATGTGGTCCGCCAGGGGGTGTTCGAGCACGCGCAGCATAGGGGCTACAGGAGGTTCCTCTGGACCTTCCGCTCGAGGTGCTTCTCGAACTCCCGGCGCAGGGCCTTCTCCTTGCCGCGGAGGCCGGGCATCATCGGGATCCAGTTGTAGACCTCCTCGCGCAGGTGCCTCGGCATCACGGGCTCGATCTCGCGCACGCGGTCGAGCGCCCGCACGACCGACGCCGCGACCTCGTCGCACATCCGCTGGGCGTCGGCCGAGCTGTGCTGGCCCGCGAGCCGCATCACCTCGTCTAGCCTGCGCTGGCGCTTGCGCAGGATCGCCTTGTAGGAGGCGAGCCCGTCCAGGGTGAGGATGATGGTGCGCGGGAAATAGTTGGCCATCGGGTTCCACTGCGGCGACCGGTCGGCCGCGCCCCGGCGGTCGCTTCGCAGGATGACGGACGGGATGTCGGCGAACTTCGCGAGCATGAACTCGGCCACGGTCCCGCTGTCCAGGTCGGGCCCGTCAAAGCTGAAAAGGGCCAGGTCGCTGCCCATGAGCGCGCGGATGTGGTGGTCGCGGATCGTGCGCGCCGCCGTCCCGCGGGGGTCGAAGTCCTGGGGAAGCGCGCACAGGTACCTGCCGTGCGACTTCTCGTAGATGGCCTCCGCGAGATAGGCGTTCCCTATGATGTGCTTCAGGTTGAAGAGTTCTCCGCCGAAGAAAACACTGAGACTGCGCTTGCTGTTCTTCATGGGCGCCCGGGCCCACATTAGACGCCCAGGCGCCGGTCCGGACAAACCAAATCATCCGCGCTCACGGGAGCAGCTCGAGCTCGTGTCGCGAGGGCCCCGGCAGGAAGGGGGTGGGGTCCCCGCGGACCCACGCCTCGTGGCCCTCCATGAAGTAGGGGGAGAGGGGGTTGGCGCTCTGGCCCCCCGGCATGTGGAATATCCCCTGCGCCTCGCGGCCCGGCGAGACGACGAACCGCTCGCTCGCGCCGTTCGACGGCTCCTGGACCCTCGGCATGTGCGAATCCCCCGGCAGGGGGTCGGCGGGCATCCGCAGCCAGGACGAGGCCCAGCGCGGCAGGCCGCGGGCGAACGGGTGCTCGATCTGCGCCGTGTTGCGGCTGCCCCAGGTGGCGCCGCGCGGGTCGACGCCCTCCTGAGCGAGCGACTCGGAGACGTCGTCCGCGGCGGCGGCCAGCAGGTCGTCCCACGTGGAGAACCTGGGGTCCAGGAGATGGGAGGGCCTGGCCCCGACTATCGCCTCAAGGGGCTCCTCGTAGTTGAGCCTCGACCAGTTGAAGTCCGCGTCCGCGTCCACGCACGGCGCGAAGACCGGGTCGAATACGCGGTGGGCGACCGCCAGCCGGAAGGCGCGCACGATGCGGTAGCTGACGGAGCCGATGTCCGCCCGGCCCTCCCATTTCTGGACGGACTCCAGGAGGCGCGCCCGCGACGCCCTCCCTGCCACCACGGCCGGCCGCAGCGTCTCGAGGAGCAGGGCGTGCCAGGGCCCCAGGAGGACCGCCCGGTCGTCCAGCTGGATGGAGAGCAGGTCGCGCGGCTCCACGGGCCTCCCGGCCCGGATCAGCGCGTCCAAGTCGTCGCGGATCTGGCTCGCCCGGGCCGCGATGTCGTAGCCCCCGTCGCCCAGCGCGGCGAGGGACCGCCCGCCGACGGCGCGGTTGTTCGCGGTCCAGATCCGGCCGCCCTCGGGCGAGATGATGGAGGGGACCTCGTCGCCGGCGAGGTATCCCGCCCAGCCCCGGTCCCCGTACATCCACGTGACCGGGAGCCTGCCGTCGTAGCCCACCCTCTTCGGGAGGAGGCCGGCGATCGTCCACGCGATCTGGCCGGCGGAGTCGCCGACGACGAAGTTCTGCGCGGGGATCCCCATGCGGTGGGCGACGGCCACGGCGGCGCGCGCGTCCGGCGCGTCCTCGAGGTCCATGATGTTGAAGTTCGTGGCCGCGGGATCGTCCTCCGTCCAGTGGTAGGCGAACAGTCGCCCGTCGGGCCCATCCCCGACAATAGGGCCCCAGACCGTCCACGGGAACTCTACGGAGACGGACTTCGACCCCCTGACGGCTATCGTCTCCTTGCGCCTTTCGAGCGCCAGGAGCCCGGCCCCCTTCGGTCCGTGGTACATGTCCGGGGAGATGGTGGTGTCGACGATCAGGACATCCCCGGTCCCGCAGGCGGCGTTCGTGTACCCCCAGGCTATCCGGCCCGTGCTGCCTGCGATCAGCGTCGGCGCCCCTGGAAGCGTGACGCCGGTCTCGGAGTGGCCCGGCCACCTGAGACGCATCCTGTACCAGATGTTCGGCACGCCGAGGTGCAGGTGCATGTCGTTGGCCACTGTCGAGGAGCCCCCTGCCGAGAGCGCGCCCGAGACAGCGAAGTTGTTCGAGCCGGGGGTCTCGGCGTCGGCCCACTCGGCGCCGCGGAGGGCCGCGGCGCGGGGCTGTCCCGCCCCGCCGGCCGGTTTGGCGCCGCGCAGGTCCACCTCCGACGGGGGAGGAATCGGGGCGGCGCGGGCCGAGCTCCCGTCAAGCGGCGCGTCGCCCGGGACAGACTGGGGGGCGAAGAAGGCGAGCGACGCGGGGCCGAGCTCGTTGCGGATCGCCCAGAGCGTGCGCACGTAGCGCCCCGTGCCGTCCTGCAGGTCTAGGGTCATCGCGTACGTGATGAGGGCGCAGTCCTCGGGCAGCCAGGGCCGGGGATCCGCGCGCAGGACGGCGTATTCCCAGGGCTTGGAGCCCAGGGCTGCCAGCCCGGCGTTAACGCCCTGGGAATACGCCTCGATGATGGCGCGCTGGGCGGGGCTCCCCTGGGCGTAGACCTCCCGAGCCAGCCTCCGGAAGCCGTGCATCCGCGCCGCCTTGTCGAGAGGCAGGGCCGCCTCGCCGAAAAGCTCGGCCAGCTCGCCCGCGCCCCGCCGCCTGAGCAGGTCCATCTGGAAGAACCTGTCCTGGGCGTGGAGCCAGCCGGTCGCGAGGGCGACATCCCTGCGGCTGGCGCCCACGACCGTCGGCACCCCGAGCGCGTCGCGCGAGACCCCGACCGGTGCGCCAAGGCCGTGGAGCTCCGCGTTCCCGTCGAGCCTGGGCAGGCTTGCCGCCATGCGGCCCCGCAGCCAGAACGCGGCGGCGGCGGCCCCGACGGCCAGCACGGCGCACAGCAGGCCGGCTGCGGCCAGGAGGCCCCTTCCTGCGGATCGGGCCGTCATCAGATGCCGAACACTCCCCGGACCCGGGAGATCAGCGCCGGCGGTGCCAGGGCGGCGTCGAGCGCGAGCGCGTCGATCGGATCCTCGAGCGCGGCGAACTGGGACTGGAGCAGGGACTCCTTCATGAAGTGGCCGCTGCGTCCGCCGAGCCGCAGCCTGATGAGCTCGAAGTCCCCGCGCAGGTGCACGTACCTCCGATGCGCGGGATCGGGCGCGAGCGCGGCGCGGAAGGCCTCCTTCAGCGCCGAGCAGGCAACCACGGTCTTCGCGCCCCTGGCCACCCGTGACCCGATCTCCGCCGCGATCGAGGCCAGCCAGGGAGCGCGGTCGGCGTCCTCGAGGGGGACGCCGGCCGACATCTTGGCGACGTTCGACGGCGGATGGAGCGTGTCGGAGTCGAGGAATTCCCAGCCCAGCGCCTCGGCGAGGCCCCGGCCCACGGTGGTCTTCCCGCATCCCGCGACGCCCATCACGATGACGACGAGGACCGGATGCGGCTCCCACGAGTTGGTCGCGCCGGCGGGACGGCCCTCGTCGAGGTCGATGAGCTCGCAGAAGGTCTCCGGCCGCTGGCCGGCGAAACCGTACTGCGCGGCGCGCTCGCGAAGCACGTCGCTCCTGTGGTCCCTCCATCCGCCGGTCACCACGAACCTGTTCCAGGCCGCGCACTCCTCGTCGCTGCGTTGAATACCGCCCGCGTGGGCCCACGAGAGGATCTCCTCGTCGCAGCCCCCCTGCAGCGCGCGCGCGCGCTGCAGGGCATAGTCCACTCCCAGGAATCGGCAGCATCGGGCGTCGAAGAATTGCGGCTTCGCGTCGCCGAGGTTGTCGCGGTACTCGGGCGGCAGCGCGCCCCGCGCGTGCAGCCGGATCTTGTCGAGCATCCGGCCGAAGAGGACGACTCGCCCGACTTTCGCGTGGGGGCTCCTCAGGCCTGGTACGCTTGGCATGGCGCTATGAGGGGTGTCGCCTCAGCTCCGAAGGAGGTAGACAAGGGTGCACAGGGCCGCGAAGACGAGTGTCGGTGCAATGACCCAGAGGGGGTTGACGGGAACATGGTACCGGGCGAAGAGCCACACGACGGCCACGCTCTTCAGCGCGATGACCACCCAGCAGGCCTCGATCACGCGCTCGACCCGGGGGTTTCTTGGGGGCCTCTCCCGCACGCTGACCTCCCTGACGAAGCCCCGCTCGTAATGCATCGGGGGCCTGCGGCTTATGAGTCGTATGAAGTCGGCAAGCATCTCGGGTGTCGCGGCGAATGTAAGCTCGATGCAAGCCAGATTCAAATACCGGCCCCGGGCCGGGGAGCCCTCCCGTAGAGCGCGCCCAGTTGCGCCAGGTACGCGGCGGTCGTGCCCGAGGCCAGGCGCTCGAGGGCCCCCTCGGCAAGCCTCCAGCGCCAGTTGCCGTCCGGCCTGCCGGGCGTGTTGAAGCGCGCGCCCGGGCCAAGGCTGAGGACATCCTGCATGGGGACCACGGCGATCCTGCAGACGGACGCATACGCCGCGCGGATGAAGTCCCAGCCGATTTCCGCGCCGTCGACCCGCAGGTAGCGGCGCGCGTGGTCGCGCGCCGCGTCGCCGGCCGAGGCGTACCAACCGAGCGTCGTGTCGTTGTCGTGGGTCCCCGGGTAGACGACGCGGTTGGGATGCAGGTTGTGCGGAAGGTACGCGTTCGTCGCGTCGCCGCCGAACGCGAACTGGAGCACCGCCATCCCCGGCAGGCCGGTGTCGCTCAGCAGCCCCTCGACCGAGGGCGTCAGCAGGCCGAGGTCCTCGGCGATGATCCTCGCCGCGGGGAACGCCTCCCTAACGGCCCGGAAGAAATCCAGACCCGGACCCCGCCTCCACTCGCCCGAGCGCGCGTTGGCGGCGGGCAGGGGGATCCGCCAATACGCGTCGAAGCCGCGAAAGTGGTCGATCCTCACGGCGTCATACATGTCGAACGAGCTCCTGAGGCGCTCCTTCCACCACGCGTAGCCGGTCGCGGCGTGAGCCTCCCACCGGTAGAGGGGATTTCCCCAAAGCTGCCCGTCATTGGAGAAGTAATCGGGGGGAACGCCTGCGACGGCGATCGGCCGCCCGTCCTCGCCGAGCTCAAAGAGCTCGGGGCAGACCCATGCGTCCGCCGAGTCGGCCGCGACGAAGATCGGGATGTCGCCGATGACCCCGATGCCGCGCCGGGCGGCCTCGGCCCTGACGCGGCGCCATTGCGCGAAGAATGCGTACTGGTAGAACTGGTGCGCCTCCGCCTCCTCGCCGAGCTGCCTGCGGAGGGCCGCCGGCATCGAGGCATACGACCGGGCCCTCTCGGGCCAGTCCCACCAGGCGGCGCCGCCGAAGTGGTCCTTGAGCGCGCGGAACCATGCGTAAGCCGGGAGCCATGGGGCCTGGGCCGCCTTGAAGTCCGCGAATCCCTCTGCGCCGAGGGCCGGCGAGCCCGCGGACCGGTGGCGGCGGGCCGCAAGGCGCAGCAGCGGCTGCTTCAGCCGCGAGAGGGCGGAGAAGTCGACGGCGCCGGCGCCGTGCAGGGCCAGGGGCGCGATCTCGTCCGCGTTCAGCAGGCCGCCGGAGACAAGGCTGCGCAGGTCGATGAGGTGGGGGTTGCCGGCAAACGCCGAATAGCACTGGTAGGGGGAATCGCCGTAGCCGGTCGGCCCGAGCGGGCAGACCTGCCACCAGGACATCCCCGCGGACTGGAGGAATTCGACGAAGCGCAGGGCGTCGTCGCCGAGCGTGCCCACGCCCTGGGGGCCGGGGAGGCTCGTCGGGTGCAGGAGCACCCCGGCGGACCTTGAGGAGAGCCAGTCGAAAAGGGGGGCGTGCTCGGACTGCGGCGGTGCCATCGGATCCCATCTACCCGCGGAGCCCGCCGGGGCGAAGCCCAAAAGAACGGGCCCCTGCGCGCAGGGCGGCCCGCGGCCCGGCCGCGGGGACCCCGGGCCTTCCGCCGGGTTGGAAAAAGGCACCATTTTGGGCTATCGTGCGTCTATCCCCAACATGGAGGCGATTCTCACACAACCGGCTTCCGGCAAGGCACCATCAACTGGAGGTTAACCATGAAGACGCTCCGCTTGTACTCATCCATCCTCGGCTTGGCCGCCGCCGGCGTGCTCAACGCGGCCGACAACCCCGCCCCAAGAACGGTGGTGGTCTTCGACCACCCCGATAATTTCACCGACGTGAAGGACAGCTACATCCCGACCGAGAAGGGCCGGGACGCGATCCTGAAGACGCTTCGCGATTTCCTTGTCGACAGGACCGAGTCGCGGATCCCGAACGGATACCAGCTTACGATCACGTTCACAGAGATCAACTTGGCGGGGAAATTCGAGCCCTGGCACAACCCGCCGTACGACATACGCTACCTTAGGCCCGTTTATCCGCCGCACTTTAAGTTCACCTACTCGGTGACCGATCCGTCCGGCAAGGTGGTGAAGTCGGGCTCGGAGGACATTCTCGACGCGAATTACCAGATGAGGGTCGTGATCGACTACAGCGACCCCCTTCGATACGAAAAGGACATCCTGGCCGAGTGGGCGCGCGCGACGCTAAAGGGCCTGCCGAAGCCCTGAGGCGGCCCGGGAGCCTTCCCGCGATTTGGGCTTGCGCCCCCGCAGCTTGCGTGCACCTTTGGGTACCAATTGGTAGAGAAAGCGTTTTGGTGACAGCTTCTGGTGAGTCGTTGGCTGAGCGGTTTGCTCAAGTGATGATTTCGAAACCCGACGGTGGGAACGGACTGGCAGCGGACGGTGGCTCTACAAACATCACATCATGAGCAATTCCAAACTATACGTTGGAAACCTCTCGTTCAAGACAACCGAAGACGAACTGCGCACACATTTTGGCCAGTTTGGAACCGTTACCGACGTTTACGTCGCCATGGACAAGATGACGGGCCGCCCGCGCGGCTTCGCCTTCGTCACCATGGGAACGGCTGAAGAGGCCAAGGTCGCCGCCGAGAAGGTCAACGGCGTCGAGCTGGGCGGCCGTCAGCTTACCGTAAACGAGGCCCGTCCCAAGGAAGACCGCCCGGGTGGCGGCTTCGGCGGAGGCGGCGGCCGCGGCTTCGGCGGCGGAGGCGGCGGACGCGGTTTCGGCGGCGGCGGCGGCGGCGGCGGCGGACGCAGCGACCGCGGCGAGCGCCGCTACTAAAGCGGGGCGCCGAGCAGCTTTGCAAGGGACGGGGAGCCCCACGGGCCCCCGTCCTTTTTTTTTTGACATGCCCGCAACGGCCATCGAGAGACACCTGGCAAACCTGGGCAGGTGCGACCGCTGCCCGCGCATGCACAAGCCGGTCGTCGTCGGCCGGCCCGTCGAGAGCAGGATCATCCTCGTGGGCCAGGCCCCCGGCGACAAGGAGCCCCGGCTGGGGCGGCCTTTCGCGTGGACGGCCGGCAGGACGCTCTTCAAGTGGTTCTCGGGGGCCCTGGACTGGAGCGAGGAGCAGGTCCGCGACAGGATCTATTTCGCGGCCGTCTGCCGCTGCTTCCCGGGCAAGCGCCCGGGGGGCGGGGACCGAGTGCCCTCGCCCGACGAGATGGCCGCCTGCGCCCCCTGGCTGGCGCGCGAGTTCGAGCTGCTCCGCCCTGAGCTCGTGATTCCGGTCGGAAGGCTCGCGATTGAACGGCTGCTCGGGCCCGCGCCGCTGAAGGATCGTGTCGGGAGGATGTTTCGCGTGAGCGTCGCCGGGATCGAAGCGGACTGCGCGCCACTGCCCCATCCGTCGGGGGCCTCGCCCTGGCACCGGATGGAGCCCGGCAGGGCGCTGCTCGCCCGCGCCCTCCGCCTGATCGCGGCGCATCCCGCGGTCGCCTCTCGTTCCTTGACGCGCGCGCATCGCTTTGCACCTTAGTGCGCCATGCCCCCCCTCCGGATCGCCGCCGCAGTCATCGCGCTGGCCTCGTTTCCGGCGCTCCTCCACGCCCAGCGCGAGAAGCTGTCGATGGAGGACCTCGATTTCGTCGAGAAGACCTGGCCGCAGGCGAACATAACCAGCACGGGAATCCGCTATGTCATCCAGAAGAGCGGGAGCGGGGCCCCCCTCGCGCCCGGCGACATCGCCATGGTGGTCTACACGGGCAAGTTGCTACACGGAAAAATGTTCGACCATTTCCTGGACAGGAACAAACCCTTCACATTCCGGGTCGGCCGCGCAGAGGTGATCGACGGATGGGACCAGATCCTGCAGCTCATGCGCGTGGGCGACAAATGGACCGTGATCATCCCGTCCGAGCTTGCCTACGGCCGCAAGGGTTCGCCGCCAAAGATCCCCGGCGATTCGACGCTCCTTTTCGAGATGGAGATCGTCGGCGTCAAGAGGGAGTCGTGATCACTTCACCTGCTTGGCGACGTCGGTATAGCTGAACTTGGACTTGAATTCGGCCACGGCCTGCGCCCGGGCGTCGGCGGGCGCCTTGCCCTGCGCGACGAGATCGCTCGAGCGCTTGTCGATCCAGCGGTGCATGAAGTCCTTTTCGACATCGATCGCCATCGTCGGGCTTTCCTTGGGAGCCACCGGGTTCCTCTTCTTCGAGAACAGGTGGCATGCGGAATTCGCGAGCAAGGCGGCGGCCAGTGTGAGCGTTACGAGGCGTTTCATTGTGCGGTTCGTGTTAGGGTGGGGTGAGCCTGCTGAGACCGCGAGTGAATCTTTTTGGTTTCGCCTCGATCGGTAAGGTGTTCTTCTACATCCGATGAGCGACGAGCCGCAGCCGCTGCGCATTAAGCCCCGGTCGCCACCGGCGGCGGGGGCGCCGCCCGCGCCTGACGCTCCCCCGGAACCCGCCCCCCCTTCGGCCGCGGGCGCCGACCAGGGCGACTCGCCCGGGCGGCTGCGCCTGAAGGCGAGGCTGAACCTCCCCGCAGAGACGCCGGAGCAGGCGATCCCCGACTCGACCCTCGTGCCGCCGCCCCCTCCGCCCACCGGGGCGCCGCTACCGGAGCAGGTCGCCGCCGCCGAGCCGGAGCCGAAGGAGGCTCCAAGGTTCAAGTTGAGGCCCAAGGCGCCCGCGCCCCAGCCGGCCCAGGCGCTCGCGCCGCCGCCCGCGCCGTTCCCGGCCCCCTCCGCCGAGGAGGCGCCCGTCCCGCCTCCCGAACCGCCGCGGCCGTCGCAGTCATTGCCTCCCATGTCCGTGCTGGCCGCACCGCCGCCTCCCCCTCCGGGATCGGTCGCCGAGGCGCCGGCCCCCCCGGGGTCGGCCCCGCGCCTTTCCCTTTCGACGGCTCAGGAAAGGGCGGCTGGAACCAAGGGGCTCCCCCTCTCGGGAAGCAAGGGACTCCCGGTCCCGGGGATGGATTCCCTTCCGAAGATAGGGGGCAAGACGGTGGTGGTGAAGCCGGCGAAAACAACGGCGGTCCTGCGAAAACGCCCGGCCCTCGGGCCCATAGCAAAGGTGGGGCTCACCGTCGTCGTCGTGGCCATCGCGGTGGGCGCCTTCTACAGCTACAGGATATTCTTCCCCTCCGAGGCGCCGGACCTGAAGCTCAAGCTGCCGCCCATCTCCAAGCCGTTGGTCCTTTCCGACATCAAGCAATCGGCGGCGGGCGCCCTGTCCAAGGCCGCCGGCGCCCCGGGGCAGCTGGTCGAGAAGGGCCAGGGCGCGATCGCGGCCCAGAGGGCCCAGCAGCAGGCCAGGGTTGACGCGATGGCTTCCGGCGGGGAGCAGACGCCGACCCCGGTCCCCACGGCGTCCCCCGTGGCCACCGAGGCCGTGATGGGCGAGTCCAGCATCAGCTCCGACGTGCGGGTGAACAACACGCCGATCGTGGCCGCGTCCGCCGCCAGCCCCGCGTTCCGGGCCTTTGTGTCGAACGCCACCATCGGGGGCGTCTTTCAGGGAGTGCCGTCCAGGGCGCTCATCAACGGAACGGTGGTGCGCGAGGGACAGCTCCTGGACAGCTCGCTAGGCATCGCCTTCGAGCGCGTCGACTCCGACAAGAAGGTCATCTATTTCAAGGACTACACCGGCGCCGAGGTCGCGAAGAACTACTGACGCGCCCCGGTGGCGCTCACCAGGTCTCGACGGGTCCGCGCGGCACCGGTATCGAGGCGCGGCTGAGAACCCCGGCCTCGTCATCGGCGTCGGCAAACGAAGGCGACATCGGCGCGGGCCGGTATTTCTGCAGAAGCTCTCCCGACGGGTCGCAGAACGCGGCACGCCACGCCACGAAGGCGGAGACCGCGGACTCGAATTCGGCCTTCGACCCCACGGCGAGGACGCGCTGCTTGAAGAGCTTCGCCGGGCCAAGGCGCTTCGCGTACCAGGGCGCGACCTTGCGGAAAAGCCTCGCCCCCCGGGCCTCGCCGTAGAATCCGCAATAGCGCTCGAAATGGAGCCTCATCACCCGGATGCGCTCTGCGAAGCCGGGTTCCGGCAGGAGTTCGCCGGTGCGCAGGAAATGGTCCGTCCTGCGGAATATCCAGGGATCGTAGAACGCCCCGCGCCCGATGCTCACGCCCGCGCATCCGGTCGCGGCGATCATCCGCCGGGCGGCCTCCGGCGTCGTGATGTCGCCGTTGCCGATGACAGGGATCGACCGGACCGAGCCAACGACTGCGCGGATGCCGGCGAGATTCACCGCGCCGGCGAACCCCTGCGCGCGCGTGCGCCCGTGGACAAAGATCGCCGCCACGCCCGCCTCCTCGAGGGCGCGGGCGAGGTCGGGGGCCGTTATGTTCTGCGAGTCCCAGCCGAGGCGCATCTTCGCCGTGATGGGAATCCGGACCGCGCCCACCATCCCGCTGACAAGGCCGGCGGTCCTGGCGAGCTCGGTCATCATCGCAGAGCCCCCGCCGACCTGCGTCACCTTTCTCACGGGGCATCCCATGTTGATGTCGACCGCCTGCGCCCCCATGTCCTCGCACATGGCGGCCGCGTCGCGCATCTCTGCTGCGACGCTCCCGAAGAGCTGGATCGACAGCGGGCTGTCGCCGGGGCACGACTCGACAAGCTTCAACGCGACCGGATTCCTCTCGATGAGCGAGCGCGCGTTGACGAGGTCGGTCGTGGCCCAGCCCAGCCCGCCGAGCTCGCGCAGGGTGAGGCGCATAGGCAGGTTGGTGTAACCCGCCAGCGGCGAGAGGAACAGGTTTGAAGCGAGCTCGACGTTGCCGATGCGCATGACGGGACTCGCAGGATGCCCGCCCCCCGGCCGGCCGCAACCGGCAATTGGCCGGGCGCCGGCGCCCCTCAGCCCGAGACGAGCTCGCGGGCCAGGCGGTTGTGGCGCTCGAGCACCGGCCCGAGGTCGATCGTCGCGAGCCGGCCCCGCTCGACCACCACGCGGCCGTTTATGACGACCCACGAGGCCCTCTCGGGGGCGCAGAGGACGAGCGCTGCGACCGGGTCGTGGAGGGCCCCCGCCATGTTGGCTCCGCGCAGGTCGAACGCGGCGAAGTCCGCGGCCATTCCCGGGGCGAGGGCGCCTATGTCGTCGCGCCCGAGGACGCGGGCCCCCCCGGCCGTGGCCAGCTCGAGGGCCTGGCGAGCGCTCATGGCGGACGGCCCAAGCCCCACGCGCTGCAGGAGCATGGCCTGGCGCGCCTCGCCCAGGAGGCCGCCCGCGTCGTTGGAGGCCGAGCCGTCGACGCCGATTCCCACGCTGACCCCCCTCTCGATCATGCGGGTGACCGGCGCTATCCCCGAGCCGAGGCGCATGTTCGAGCACGGGCAATGGGCCACCCCCGTGCCGGTCCGGGCGAAAAGGCCGATCCCGGCCTCGTCCAGCTTGACGCAGTGCGCGTGCCACACGTCCCGACCCGTCCAGCCGAGCTCCCCGGCGTACTGCGCCGGGGTCATTGAGAACCTCTCGAGGCTGTAGGCGACGTCCGTGTCGTTCTCGGCGAGGTGGGTGTGGAGGGAGACTCCGAGCGACCGGGCGAGGTCCGCCGACTCGCGCATGAGGTCCCGGCTCACCGAGAACGGGGAGCACGGGGCGACCGCGATCCGCAGCATCGAGAAGCGCCCGGGATCGTTGTGGGCCTCGATCACGCGCTGGGTGTCGGCCAGGATGTCCGGCTCCGCCTCGACCAGGCCGTCGGGCGGCAGTCCCCCGCGGCTGCGCCCGACGCTCATGCTGCCGCGGGCGGCGTGGAAGCGCATGCCGATCGCGGCCGCGGACTCCAGGCTGTCCTCAAGGCGGCACCCGTTGGGGTAGAGGTAGAGGTGGTCGCTCGAGGTGGTGCATCCCGAGAGGATGAGCTCCGCCATGGCCGTGAGCGTCGACACGCGGATCATCTCCGGGGTGATCCGCCCCCAGATCGGATAGAGGGCCTCGAGCCACCCGAACAGCCCCGCGTCCTGGGCCGAAGGAACGGCCCTCGTGAGGCTCTGGAACATGTGGTGGTGCGTGTTTACCAGCCCCGGGACGACGGCGTGCCCCGCAAGGTCGAGCACCCGGTCCGCGGTGGGCGGCAGGTCGGCCGCGACCCCGACTGCGGCGATGCGGCTGCCCTCGGCGAAGAGCCCGCCGCCGCGGATCTCCCGGCGGCTCCCGTCCATCGTGACGAGGACGTCCGCGTTGCGCGCGAGCAGTGTCTGGCTGCGGGCGCCGGGCGGTGTCATGGCGCCCCGGCGGCGGCCTTCATCCGGGAGAGCGCCTCGGCGAGCGTTGCCCGCGGGCACCCGAAGTTCATCCGGACGTGGCTGCCCGGCCGGGCCCCGAACGGCACGCCGTCGCTCAGGCCGACCCCGTGCGCCTCAAAATGCTTCACCGGGCTTGCGATCCCCAGCTCCCTGACGTTCAGCCAGGCGAGGTAGGTCGCCTCCACGGGCGCCTCGACGATGATCCCTGGTATCTCGCGCCGCAGGAACTCCGTGAGGTAATCCCGGTTTGCGCGCAGGTAGGAGACGAGGGCCTCCCGCCACGCCCCGCCGTCCCGGTAGGCGGCCTCGCAGGCGGCGTAGCCCAGCGCGTTGACCTCCGCCACGATGCCCGCGGACGCCCTGGCGAACCTGGCGCGCAGGCCGGGGTCCGGGATAACGGCGAACGACGTTCCCAGCCCCGGGGTGTTGTAGGTCTTGCTCGGTGACATGAGGGTCACCGTGCGCGCCGCCTCCGCCGGCGCCGCGACCGCGAAGGGCTCGTGCACCGCGCCCGGCTCGAGGAGGAGGTCGCAGTGGATCTCGTCGGAGACCAGCACGAGGTTGTGGCGGGCGCAGAAGTCGGCGGCCAGGGCGAGCTCCTCGCGGCTCCAGACGCGCGCCACGGGGTTGTGCGGGTGGCAGAAGAGCAGGACCCTCGTGCGCGGCGTCGCCGCGGCCTCGAGGGCCTTCCAGTCGATGTCCCAGAGGGGTTCGTACGCGTTGAGCGCGAGGGGAACGCTCCTGGACACCCGGCCCCCGTTCTTCGGGGCCGTTGTGAAGGGAGGATAGACCGGGGAAAGGCTCAGGATCTCGTCGCCCGCGTCGGCGAAGGCGAGGACCGAGACGTTGAGGCCGCACACCAGGCCCGGAAGCCACACGATCCAGGACGGGTCGACCTTCCAGCGGTGCCTCCTCTCGAGCTCCTCGACGACTGCGTCGACCGTCGACTTGACGGGCCGCGCGTAGCCGAAGATGCCGTGGGCCACTCGGCGCTGGAGGGCCTCGGTGATCGCCGGTGCGACCTCGAAGTCCATGTCCGCGACCCACATGGGCAGCACGTCCCGGCCCGCGTACCTCTGCCACTTCTGCGAGTCGGTGCCGCGCCGGTCGGGCGGACTGTCGAAGTTGAACTTCATCGGGGCGCCCAGCGAACCACATCGCATGCCCGATTCCGAACGTTTTCTGGACCGGGCGGGGCCCGGCTCAGGCGCGCGAGAAGAGGGGCACGATCCGCATCCCGGGGACGGTGACCAGCCCCTTGTCGGTGATGCGGATCTCGGGGATGACGGACAGCGGTATCAGGTTGAATCCCATGTAGGGGAGGGTGCACCCGGCGGCCCTCCATGCGCGCTTGAGGCGCGCGGTGGCGGCCGCGACCTCGCGGGCCCGCCTGTCGGAGATGAGCCCCGCGACGGGAAGGGCCACCCTGGCGACCACCCTTCCGCCTCGAACGACGCAGACGCCTCCCCGCATCCGCTTGATCTCGGCCAGCGCCTCGCGCATGTCGGCCTCGCTCCGTCCGGCGATGATGATGTTGTGGGCGTCGTGGCCCACGGAGCTGCCGACGGCCCCGTCCCCGAGGCCGAAGCCCTTGAGAAGGCCGTGGGCGACGGCTCCCGACCTTCCGTGGCGCTCGACCACCGCGACGAAGCACAGCCCGTGACGCGCGAGGAGCGCGTCCCACGCCTCGCCGGCGCGGGGCCTCAGCGTGATCCTTTCGTGGAAGAGGATGATCTTGCGGAGGGCCGTCCGGATGACGTTCGCAGTCACCGGGGCCCTGGGGAGAGCCGGCACCAGCGCCGGATCCGTCGGGATCCTCACCGTCTCGTATGCGGCCTTCGGATACCGATACCGGCGGGAGAGGGCCCTCTCAAGGGCCGGCGTGATCCGCCGGTCCCTGACGACGAGCTCGCCGCCGAGCCACGTGCACCGCGGCTCGAGCGAGTCGTTGAGGAGCACCATGTCGGCGCGCCGCGCTGGCGCGAGCCCGCCGATCTCGCCGTCCATGGCGAAGCGCGTCGCCGGGTGGAGGGAGCCCATGCTCCAGGCCGCCGCGGGCCTGATCCCCGCCTTCACCGCGCAGCGCGCGACCCAGTCCATCCCGAAGAGGAACAGGTCGTCGGCGTCGCGGTCATCGGTGCAGATGCAAACCCGCTTGGGGCTGGCGCCGAGCTCGGTCACCGCCCTTATCGCCTGGGGAAGGGAGTTCCAGGGGGTCGTGGGCGGGCCCCCGCGAAGGAAGACCCAGACGCCGCACTCAAGGAATTCGTCCGCGATGTCGCGGTCGATCGCCTCGTGCGTGTCCGTGATCCCCGAGGCCGCGCCCGCCGCCACGAACTCGCGCCCATAGATATGGCCCGAGACGGGAAGGCCGCGCCTGAGCGCCTGCGCGAGCACCGCGTGGCTCCTGCGGTCGCCCATCGCGACCTGCACGAAATCCATCTTCTCGCCGAGCCCCACGGCCTCGGGCCAGCGGTCGAATAGCCGGCCTATCTTGCGCGGCGTCAGGTCGCCGCCCGCGGTCTCGAATCTCGGTCCCGTCGCGGGGACCGTGCTCGGGACGGTGAGGAAGATCGAGAGCGGCGCCCGGCGGGCGTCCCGGAGCATCCACTCGATCCCCCTCGCGTCGCAGACGTTGCCGATCTCGTGGCTGTCGCAGAATATCGTCGTCGTGCCGTTGAGCAGCGCGGGCTCGGCGTACGCGCACGCCGTCATCATGGAGCTCTCGATGTGGATGTGGGGATCCACGAGGCCCGGGGCGACAATGCCGCCGCGGGCGTCGAAGAACCGGACGTTCGATCCCCTGGGAGGCTTGCAGGCGCCGGCGGGCTTGACGGCCGCGATTCTGCCCGACTTCACCCAGATCTCCCGCTCCCCGTGGATCCTCTCGGTGTAGGTGGAGAGGATCCGGGCCCCGGTGACGACCAGATCGGGGAGCTGGCGGCCCATCGCCACTGCGGCAAGCCCGCGAGTGACCTTGTGGAGCGGGGGCACGGTGAAGCGCGTGAGGCTCATCCGGCACCGTTATGGCCCCCAACCCCGACGAGGCGAGCCGTTACGGTTTGGTCGCCGCGCGGCCCCCGAAGCGCATCCGGGACCGGCGAACCCGCGATTGATGGCGCCTGCGCCCCGACGAAGCCCTGCGGTACAGGCCCGGCCCCGGACGGCGGCCGCGCCGTGAGTAAATCCTGCGCATCGGATGTCACACCCTGGGAAAAAACATCACACGCGGGAAAGCCTCTGCACCACGATTCTATTGGAAAGCAACGACTTACATAGAAGGGCACTCCGGCATCGCACATGCAAGGAGTAGGGCACTATGCGACTCATCAGCTACACCAATCCCAATGCGCTCACGGTTGCGCCGGCCACCGGTTTTGGCGGCCGCTTCCAACTGGGGGACATTGAAGACCATATCGACTGGCTGTTCGGCACAGGGCTAGCCGGCTTCGCCGGCGCGGGCCGTGGCGGACAATTCCCGGTCGATATCTTCGAGGACAAGGACAACACGTTCGTCCGGGCCGAGCTGCCCGGAGTGAACCGCGACGCCATCGGCGTCGAGATCGTCGAGGGATCTCTCTTCATCCAGGCTTCCCGCAAGGAGAAAACTGGCGACGGCGAGAGCTCCGTCTCGTTCAACCGCCTCGTCAGCATCCCGGACGAGGTCCAGGCCGACAAGGTCACTGCCGCCTATGAGAACGGCGTACTGACCGTCACGCTTCCCAAGAGGGAGGAGGCCAAGCCGAGGAAGATAGCCGTGTCGGTCAACTGAGCCCGCACCGCTCCGAGCAAAGGAAATAGAACCATGTCACTACTCAACACACTCATTCCAACCCGCCGCGGCTCCGCGTCCAGGGACGACGGCGAGACCCACCCGGCCTGCAGGCCGTTCTTCGAGCTCGACGAGACCGATTCCGCCTACGGCGTGACGGTCTACCTGCCCGGCGTTTCCAAGGAGGGCCTTGAGATCACCGACGAGGGCGGCGAGCTCCGCGTTACCGGCAGGCGCGCGTCAAGGCTGCCGGAGGGCCTTACCGCCCTCCACCGCGAATCGTCCGATGCCGCCTACGAGCTCGTGCTCGCGCATGACAACACGGTCGACACCGGGAAGATCGAGGCGGAACTGAAGGACGGCGTCCTTCGCCTGGCGCTCGCGAAAGCCGAGTCGGCCAAGCCGCGCAAGATCACCATCAGCTGACGTCCCCGCCCGGCGCCTCCGACGAGGCCCGGCGGAGCGGCCGAGGGCCGGGCACCCCGGGGGCGCCCGGCCTTTTGCGTTTGCGGATGCGCGGGCCCCGCCGAGGATTGGCCGCGCCCGGGGCCGATGGGGCAGAATTCGCCGGGACCCAGATGAATCCAGGCCAGAGTCAAGATCGCGCGGGGCCCGTCCTGCTCTATGACGGGGCGTGCGGGCTGTGCAACCGCGCCGTCCGGTTCCTGCTCAGGATAGACCGGCGGGGGGTGCTGCGCTTCTCCACGCTCCAGGGAGGGCCGGGCCAGGCGTGGCTGCGCGCGCACGGGCTGCCGGCCGGCGATTACGAGAGCATGGTCTTCGTCCGCGACTGGGGCGCCGGCGACGGCGGTTACGCCCTGAGGACCGACGCCCTGGTGGCCGCGCTCGAGGCGTGCGGGGGCGCCGGCCGCGTGCTCGGGCTGGTCAGGATAGTGCCTAGGCCGCTGCGCGACGCCGCCTACCGGCTCGTCGCGCGGCTCAGGTACCGCCTTTTTGGCGAGTGGAGGCCCCGGCCGCTGCCGAGGAGGGAATGGGAGGACCGGTTCATCGCGGCCCCCCGCCCCTGAAGAGGAGCGACGCCCCGATCGATAGCGCGAGAACGGCCGCGATGACGGCGGTCGAGGCCGCGTTGGGCACGTGGAGCCACGGACCGGCGAGCATCTTGACGCCGACAAACGCGAGGACGGCCGCGAGCCCGGCGTTCAGGAACCGCAGCGACTGCATCGCGGAGCTCACGACAAAGAATAGGGAGCGCAGGCCGAGGATCGCGAACAGGTTGGACGCCACAGCGATCGAGGCGTCGCGCGTCACCCCCAGGACCGCCGGAAGCGAGTCGAGCGCAAAGAGAAGGTCGGCCGTCTCGAGCGCCGCGAGGGCGACCAGGGCCGCCGGCATGCGCCCGTTCAGGAACCGGACGGCGGGATTGTTGGCGGGGTCAAACGGCCTGCGCCCCCCCCTGATCGCGATCCGGATGCCGGTCGCCAGGATGAGCGCCCCGAACAACGGGACCATCCAGGCGAAGCTCGCGATGGCGCGCAGCCCCGCGACGAGGAAAGCGGATCGAAGGACGATGGCGCCGGCGACGCCCCAGAGGAGCAGGCGGCGCCGGAGGACCGGATCCACGCCTAGCTGCCCGAAGACGAGCGCGAACACGAAGACGTTGTCCACGCTCAGGCTGAGCTCGATCAGGTAGCCCGCGAAGTACTGCTGCGCCGGGTCTGCCCCCCGGGCCACCCAGAGGCCGCAGCCGTACCCGAGGCCGAGGAGGACGCAGGCCAGTGCGACGACGGCGTCCCTCGTCCGGGTGGGCCCGGGTTGGGATTCAAGTCGTGCAGGGGTGGGCATCACGAGCGGCGCCTGTGTTCCGGCCCGACGTTGGGGGACGCGCCGGATTTGGCAACGGCCGCGGTCCGCTTAGGTTTTCGACTTGTGCGACGCGCCGAACGGCCCGGCGGCGGGGCCGGTTCCGGGGCGCGCCGGCTCCAAATCCGGGGGCCTTCGAAGGGCCCAAATAGGCCCATGTCCGGCGAATCGTAATATTTTGGTCAATAACCAGTTGGGAACTACGTAACCAAGCTGCTTTTTCTGGATATGCCGGTGGGGCAGTCCGATGCTCGGCATCGCAATGAAGCGCGCCCGCGCAGACACGTTCCACGGACTCCACCCGACGCCGGGGGCTGTCTTTGCCGGCGCCATTCGCCGGGCCTGGGCGCGGATCTCCGATTTCGGCCATGGCGGGCGCCATTCGCTTGAGAACGCCATGAATTACTCGGGCGACCTCGAGAGCCTCCTCGCCCGCCACGACATCCGCCGCGGCTTAGCTCAGGACGGGGCAAGCCGCGTCTTCAGGGCACCCAGCCTGGTCTTCGAGCCCACAATCGGCCTGCAGCCGGCGCGTGAAAGCCGGTCCTCGGCGGTTCCCCTGGAGGGGATGGCCGGGGCCGGACACTGCTCGCGGCTGTTCAAGCCCTTCCGATGATGCCAACGACATCCCCAGGGCGCGGACTCACATGCGTCGCGTCTGGGCGATGCAGGGAGGGCCGAAGCGGGGCGAGAGGCCTGCACGCCGGCGGCCGCGGGTTCTCGAAATGGCTCGGGATCGCGGTAGCGTGCCTGTCCGCCGCGGCCGCAGGGGCGCAGACCGTCGACAACTGGACAAGCGTGTCGTCCGGACTCTGGGGCACCTCAGGGAACTGGAGCGGCGGCGTGCCGACCGGCTCGAGTGCCGCGACGTTCAACAGCTCATCCGGGCTGCAGACGGCCCTCACGCTCCTGCCCTCGTCGTCGTCGGGCTCCCTCGTTTTCGCGGGCACGGGCGGCTCGAACGCGTACACGTTTGACACCCTGGGGACCGAGAACGCCGACACGCTGGCGCTCTCCGCCGGGATCACGAACTCGGACCCGGGCACCGTCACGTTCTACAACGCCACGACATTGGCGGGGGCGCAGGCGTGGACCAACAGCGGCGGGGCGATGACCTTCGACGGCAAGGTCAACCTCGGGTCCGGATCGACGGGATACGCGCTGACGGTGAACGGGGCGGGCGCGGTCAACCTTGCCGGCGTCGTCGCCGACGGGGGGTCCGCCGCTGGGAGCCTGATCTACTCCGGCACCGGCACCCTGACGCTTTCCGGGGCCAACACGTACTCGGGCGGAACGTCGGTGAACTCGGGCATCGTGAACATCCAGAACAACAGCGCGCTCGGCACCGGGGCGGCGAGCGTGGCCTCCGGCGCCACGCTGCAGCTGCAGGGCGGCCTGACGAACGTGGCGAATGCCGTGACCCTGAACGGCACGGGCTCAGGCTCGAGCAACGGCGCGCTGGAAGGCGTCTCGGGCGCCAACACGGTGTCCGGTGCCGTCACGCTCGGCTCGGCCGCCGAGATCAACTCGGACGCGGGCACACTCTCGATCACGACCGGCGGGATCACCGGAACGAACACCAACCTGACGGTGGGCGGCGCCGGAAACACGAGCATCTCGGGCGTCATAGGGACGGGCAGCGGAACCCTGACCAAGACCGGCGCGGGGACCCTGACCCTTTCCGGCGCCAACACGTTCACCGGAGCCACGTCGGTCAATTCCGGCATCCTCAGCATCCAGAGCAACGGCGCATTGGGCGCGGCGTCCAACACCGCGAACACCACGGTCGCCAGCGGCGCCGTGCTCCAGATGTCGAACAACATCACCACCACCAACATGGGCACCCTGATCCTCAACGGGTCGGGGACGGGCCAAGGGGCGCTTGTCAACGTCAGCGGAAACAACACCTGGAACAACAACGTGACGCTGGGCTCCAACACCACGATCTACTCCGGCACCGCGGGCAGCACGCTCACCATCGGCAGCGCCAGCTATGGGACGACCCTGTTCACCATGGGCGCCAACACCGTCACCATCGCCGGGCCCGGCGACACGTGGTTCAACTCCAACGTCGGCGTGGCCGGCGACACCGGCGGGCTCGTGATGAACAGCACCGGGACCCTGACGCTCTATGGGTATGACGACTACTACACGGGCGCCACCACGGTCAATTCCGGCACCGTGGACCTCGTCCTTGGCCCCCTCACGACGGGATACTACGGCGTCAACGGATCGCTGACGATCGGCACCGGGCCGGCCAATCCGGCCGCGGCGGGCACCGTTGTCGTCAACATCCAGACGGACAGCTACGCCGACCAGATCTCGCCCACGTCGGCGGTCACGATCAACTCTGACGGGATCCTCAACGTGGGGGCGGCCACGAGCACGGGGACGCTGACGCTCAACGGCGGGCAGGTGAGCATCACGAGCGGGATCACTTTGAATCCCACGGGCAACATCACCTCAAACGCGAACAGCGCGCACGAGACCTCGCTGATCTCGGGCGGATTCCTCGATCCCTCGACCGGCAACTTCATCGTGGCGAGGGACCCGACCCTGGCCAGCGACCTCACCGTCTCCAGCGTGATCAGCGGCAGCGAGAGCCTGACCAAGACCGGAAACGGGATCCTGACGCTTTCGGGCGCAAACACCTACACGGGGGCCACCAACATCAACGGCGGCACCATCGTCATCGGCGCGGACAACGGCCTCGGCGCGGCGCCGGGTTCGGCAACGGCGAACACGCTGACGTTCAATGGCGGCACGCTCGGCACGACGTCGACGTTCGCGCTCAACAGCAACCGCGGGGTGACCCTCAACGCGGGGGGCGGCACGTTCAGCCCGTCCTCGGGCACGACCCTGACCTACGGAGGCATCGTCGCGGGCGCGGGGCCCCTGACCGTGAACGGCGCGGGCACCCTCGTGCTTTCGGGCGCAAACACCTACACCGGCGCGACCAGCCTGAATGGCGGCACATTGAGCGTCGGTGCGGACAACAACCTCGGCACGGCGCCGGGCACGGCCACGTCGAGCATGCTCAACTTCAACGGCGGCACGCTGGCCACCACGGCCGGCTTTGCGCTGAATTCGAACCGCGGGATCATGGTGGGCTCAGCCGGCGGCACGCTCAGCGTGGCCTCCGGCACGACGCTGACCTACGGTGGCCTGATAGCGGGCACCGGAGGCCTGGCTTTGCCGGGCGCGGGCACCCTCGACCTGACCAGCAACAGCCTCAACTTCGGCGGGAGCGCGACGGTGACCTCGGGCGAGCTCGAGGTCACCGGCAAGCTGCCGACCATCGGCACCCTCACCCTGGGTTCGGGCAGCACGCTTTTCGTGAGCGGGTCGGACCTCTCCGTGGGAACCCTGGTGATCAGCGGCAACGCGATCATCGACTTCGGGGGCGCCTCCCCGATCCTGAACGCGGGCACCTTCACGGTCGACCCCGGCGCCACGCTCACCGTCGAGGGCTGGTCCAACGCGGTCGACTACTTCTTCGCGCAGAACTGGACCGGGGTCACCCTCGGATCAACGGGGACGGGGGCGGAGACCCAGGTGACCTTCAGCGGCTACAGCAGCGCCAGCACCGGCTGGCTCAGCTACGACCACGAGATCTCGCCCGCGCCGGAGCCGGCCGCCTACGGCGCCGTCCTCGCCGGAATATGCCTTTTGGGGGTTGTGGTACACCGCAGGAAGCATCCCGCGGCATAGGGAGGGATCGGGCAGGGGTGCCCGATCCCTCATGCCCGCCGCCGGCGCCCTGCGGGGGCAGGGAGGGCTCCGCACGTCACTTGACCGCCCGTGATGCGTCTTTCTAATGCACCCGGGGACCCATGGGCACCTTTCATCAAATTCGCGCCTCGTTTGCCATCGTGTCGGCCTCCGCAGCCCTGGGCTGGGGAGGCTCTCTGCGCGCGGACCTGGCGCAGTCCTCGCCCTTCCTCCCCCTGAGCTTGACCGCGGCCGGGGGCCCGGCGGGCCCGGCGGGACCCGTCGAGCTGCGCGGGATCATGTCGAACTCGGACGGCACCGCCTACTGCATCTACGACACGGCCAAGAAGACGAGCGCGTGGGTCAAGCTGAACGAGGCTGGAAACGACTTCGTTGTCCGGTCGGCGGATCCGGCCGGGGACAGCGTGACCGTCGACTTCCGGGGCCAGAGCCTGAAGCTCGTGCTGCGCACGGCCAAGGTCGCGTCGGCCGGCGCGGGCGGGGCCGGCGCGGCGCCCGCGCCCCCGAACACCGTCTCGTCCGCGGTCGTGCTCAATCCCAGCCCGGTCGACGAGCAGAGGCGCCTTGACGCGGTCGCGCAGGAGGTGCGACGGCGCAGGCTGGAGCGCGAGAGGGCGGCGCAGGCAGCGCAGCCCGGCGGGGGCCAGGCCCCGGGCGCCACCCCGCCAGCCGTGCCCAACCGCTAGCGGCCGCCGCCGGCGGATATTTCGTGCACCGGCCGGGTGTCCGGGTAGCTTGGGGTCCAAATGGGAACTCAGCAGAGCCGCGCCGACGGCGGGCACTCCAACTCGGAGCTGATCCGCCGCCTCTTCCGCCTCGCGTGGCGGTACCGGCTGCGGTGCGTGCTGGTGCTGGGCATCCAGCTCGTCCTGCTGACGATGGGCCTTTTCGGGCTGAGCTTCACCGGCATCGGGATCGACTACATACGGCGCATCGTCGGCCACCCCGCGCCGGGACCCGCGCCAGTCGCGGCAGTCCACTTCCTGCACGTGAGCCTCCCGGCGGGCATGCATCCCATGCACGTGCTCGCGCTCCTCGGGGGGATGATCCTCCTGCTTTCGGGCTGCAGGGCGGTCCTCAACTACGTCTACGCCGTGCAGGTCAACATCCTCGTCCAGCAGAACCTGGTCGTCGACGTGCGCTCGGAGATCTACGACAAGCTCCAGAGGCTCAGCTTCCGCTTCTTCGACGCCAACACGACCGGGTCGATCATCACCCGGGTGACGGGCGATGTGCAGTCCGTGCGGATGTTCGTAGACCAGGTGCTGATCCAGAGCGTCATCATGGTGATCTCGCTGACCGTCTACGCCATCTACATGGCCAGCCTCAGCCCGGGCCTGACTCTGGCGTGCCTCGCGACGACCCCGGTCCTCTGGGTGATGTCGGCGACGTTCTCGCGCAAGATCCTGCCGGAGTACGCGGTGAACCGGACGCTTGTCGAGAGGATGGTGCAGTACCTGGCGGAGAGCATCCAGGGGGTGGCCGTCGTGAAGGGGTTCGGCCGCGAGAGGGAGAACCGCCAGAAGTTCGACGAGCTCAACTCGGCCGTCCTCACCCAGCAGTACAACATCTTCTGGTGGGTGAGCCTCTTCTCGCCTACCGCGGGCTTCCTGACGCGGATCAACACGATCGTGCTCCTCTCCTACGGGGGCTGGCTCGTTGCGCATGGCCGGCTGCCCCTCGGCGCGGGCCTCGTCGTGTTCGCGGGGCTCCTGGACCAGTTCGCCGGGCAGGTGAACAACGTCGCGAACATCGTCAACTCGATCCAGCAGTCCCTCATCGGGGCCCGCCGGGTGTTCGAGATCCTCGACGCCCCGATCGAGATCCGCTCGGCGCCCGACGCGGTGCGCCGAGCCCGCCTCGAGGGGGCCGTCCGCTTCGAGGGGGTCTCCTTCGAATACGGGCGCCTCGACCCGGTCGTCAGGGACATCGACCTCGAGGTCAAGCCCGGCGAGTGCGTCGCGATCCTGGGGGCCACCGGCGCGGGCAAGAGCGTGCTGATGAGCCTGATCCCGAGGTTCTACGACGTGTCGAAGGGCAGGATCCTGATCGACGGGATCGACGTGCGCCGCCTGCACCTGGACGACCTGCGCCGCAACATCGGGACGGTCTTCCAGGAGAGCTTCCTGTTCTCCAACACCGTGGCCGCGAACATCGCGTTCGGCCATCCCGACGCGACGCAGGCGCAGATCGAGAGGGCGGCCCGCATCGCGTCGGCCCACGCCTTCATCATGGCCCTGCCGAAGGGCTACGAGACGGTCCTCGGCGAGAGCGGAAACAGCCTCTCCGGGGGCCAGCGCCAGCGCCTGGCGATCGCCCGAGCCGTGCTCCTGGAGCCCGCAATACTGCTCCTCGACGACCCGACGGCGGCGATCGACAGCGCGACCGAGCACGAGATCTTCGAGGCGCTCGACCGGGCGATCGCGGGCAGGACGACCTTCATCGTCGCCCACCGCCTGAGCACGCTGCGGCGCGCGGACCTCATCATCGTGCTAGAGGACGGCCGGATCGTCCAGCGGGGCACCCACCGGGACCTGATCCGGGTGCCCGGCCCGTACCTGCACGTGGCCAACCTCCAGCTTGTCGACAGCCGCGAGCTCCTGGAGTCCGCCGGGGGGGCCGGGCCATGAGCGCCGAGAGGAACCGCAGGGCCAACCTGATCCTCGTCCAGCGAATCCGCGACGAGGACGACGACGAGGAGCAGTTCAAGCCGCTCCAGTGGGGCCTCATCCGCCGCCTCCTGGGGTACACGCGCCCCGTCAGGCGCAAGATGACCCTCATGGTCGCCCTGACGGTCATCCGTTCGATCCAGCTGCCGGCGCTCGCCTGGATCACCGCCAGCGTGATCAAGGGGCCCATCGCGCACGGCGACCTCCGCGCGATTGCCCTCGGAGCGGCGGCGTTCGCCGCGCTGGCGGTCGTGACGGACGCGATGTTCCACTTCCGCCAGCGCTACGCCCTCGAGATCGGCGAGACCGTCGTCAACGGGCTCCGCGCCGAGATCTTCGAGAGGACGCAGCGCCAGCCGATGAGCTTCTTCCACAGGATGAAGCTGGGCCGGATCCTGAGCCGGGTCACGAGCGACGTCGAGGCGGTGAGGGTCGGCATCCAGGACGTCGGGTTCGTGAGCGCGATCCAGTTCGGGCAGATGGTCTTCGCCGCCATCGTGCTGACCTGCTACGACTGGAAGATGTTCCTCGTCGTGGTGTGCATGGCGCCGGTCCTGTGGGTCGTGAACCGCCACTTCAGGATGAAGCTCAGCCGCCTCACGCGGGCCTCCCAGGAGAGCTTCAGCCGGGTCACGGCGACGCTCGCGGAGTCGGTGAACGGGATCCGCGTGACCCAGGGCTTCGTGAGGCAGGACACGAACGCCGGCCTCTTCAGGAGCCTCCTTTCGGACCACTCGAAGTACAACGTCGCGCTCGCCCGGACCTCGGCGGTGCTGGCGCCGATCCTCGAGCTGAACAGCCAGTTCTTCGTGGCGACGCTCCTCATCGTCGGCGGCTGGCGCAGCTTCCACGGCTACATGCAGGCGGACGACTTGATCATGTTCTTCCTTCTCGCGAACATCTTCTTCTCGCCGATCACGGTCATCGGGAACCAGTACAACCAGGGCATGCTGGCCATGGCCGGCGCCGAGCGGATATTCCGCCTCATCGACACGCCCCCGGACTGGGAGGACGCCCCGGAGGCGACGGCCCTCGCGGACCCGAGGGGGGCTGGGGCGGCGGCGCCCGGCGCGAGGATAGAGTTCCGCGGGGTCTCGTTCGGCTACGATCCTTCAAGGCTCGTCCTGCACGACATCAGCTTTGCGGCCGAGCCGGGCCAGACGGTCGCCCTGGTGGGGCACACGGGCAGCGGGAAGACCTCGATCGTCAACCTGGCGTCGAAGTTCTACCTGCCCACAAGGGGCGAGATCCTCGTCGACGGCCGCGAGATCCGGACCATCACCGGCATGTCGCTCCACCGCCAGATGGGGATGGTCCTGCAGCAGAACTTCCTGTTCAGCGGCTCGGTGATGGAGAACATCCGCCTGAGCAAGCCCGGCGCGACGCGGGACGAGGTTCGCGACGCGGCGGGGAGGCTCGGCTGCCTCGAGGTCCTCGAGGAGATGCAGGACGGGCTCGAGACGCAGGTGGGCGAGCGCGGCGCCGGCCTGTCGGTCGGCCAGAGGCAGATCGTGTGCTTCATGCGGGCGCTGCTCGCCGAGCCGCGCATCGTGATCCTCGACGAGGCGACGAGCTCGATCGACGCGCTCACCGAGGCGCGCCTGCAGCGCGCCCTCGCGGTCCTGCTGCGCGAGCGCACGAGCTTCGTCGTGGCGCACCGGCTGAGCACCATACGGGGGGCGAACCTCGTGCTCATGCTCGACCAGGGAAGGATCATCGAGCGGGGGACGCACTCGGAGCTGCTGGCGAAGGGCGGCCCCTACGCCTCGCTTTACAGGCAGTTTGTGCAGGTCGACGACCGGCGCTGAGAAACCCGGGGCCCGGCCCGACGATTTTTCTCGGAAAATGGGCCGTTTTCCCTCTAGAAAGACGTTGCCTTCAGAGGAAGAACCCCTAAAACAACATCCATATGGCCAAAAAATCAGCTCGCAAACCAAACGCAGCGTTCATGAAGCCGGTTCAGCCCGACGCCCACCTTTCCGCGGTGGTCGGTTCAAAGCCGCTTCCTCGCACTGAGCTCACCAAGAAGCTCTGGGACTACATCAAGAAGAACGGGCTCCAGGACAAGAAGGACAAGAAGATGATCAACGCCGACGGCGCCCTCAAGGTCGTGTTCGGCGGGAAGCCCAAGGTCAGCATGTTCGAGATGACCAGGCTCGTCTCGAACCACGTTTCCTGAAGTCGGGAAACCGAAACGATATTTGCCGCCGCGGGCCCGTCCCGCGGCGGTTTTTTTTCAGGCCCGCGGCATGAGCGGCCCGCGTGCGTTTGCACGCGGGGTCATGGGCGGCGCGTCTTCACCGCCTTTCGGAAAATGGGGCCCACCGGTCCCGCAAGTGCCCTTTCCGCCAACGGGAAGCCAAGTGATTGGGCGAGGGCCCGGCGCCGCCGGGCGTTAAGGCTTGCTTATGGCGGGCATTCTTACGATCTATCGCCCGGCCGAAACGAAGGGATTCCCATGAAGCTCGCCGAATGGTCCATGCAGGGCGTCGAATTCGCGAACTGCAACTGCATCTGGGGCTGCCCCTGCCAGTTCAACGGCGCCCCGACACACGGAAACTGCCGCGCCCACACGTTCGTCCACATCGAGAAGGGGCGCTTCAAGGACGTGCCCCTCGACGGCCTGAACTGGGGCATACTCGCCGCCTGGCCCGGGCCGATCCACCTCGGGAACGGGACGTTCCAGTCGATCGTCGACGACAGGGCGGACGCCCCCCAACGGGCGGCCCTCGAGGCCGTGTCCCAGGGCCGCGAGACGGAGCCCGGGAAGCTCATTTGGCAGGTGTTCTCGACGACGGTCACGAGGCTCCTGCCGACGGTCTTCAAGCCCATAAGCCTGACGGTCGACCTGAAGGCCCGCACGGCGAAGCTCAGCGTGCCCGGCGTGATCGAGGCGAGCGCGGAGTCGATCCGCAACCCGATGACGAAGGCCGAGCACCAGATCCGCGTGATCCTTCCCACGGGCTTCGAGTTCACCGAGAGCGAGTTCGTCAGCGGCACCGCGAGGGCGCCGGGGCAGATTGAGCTCGAGTTCGACGGGACCCACGCCCACCTCTCGCGCATCCACTGGGGCACGCACGGCGTCGTCCGCTGACGCAGCCTTCGCGGTGGTGAGCGACCGCACGCCCCTGGAGTCCCTGCTCCGCCGCGACCGGTGGCTGATCGGCGGGTCGCTCGTCGTCGCCATCGCCCTCAGCTGGGCGTGGATCGTGCCGATGGCGTTCGACATGTACGGCTCCATGAAGGGCTCCGCGGCCTGGATGATGACCTCGACGTGGGACGCCAGCCATCTCGCGCTGCTCTTCGCGATGTGGGTGGTGATGATGGCGGGCATGATGCTCCCGTCCGCCGCGCCGGCGTTCCTCCTGTACGCCAGCGTCATCCGCAGGAGCCCCGAGGGGGCCCGCACCGCGGCGCACGTCTACGCCTTCGCCGGCGGCTACCTTCTCGTCTGGACGGTCTTCAGCCTCGCGGCGACCGTGCTGCAGCGCCTCCTCGCGAGCTGGCTGATGCTGTCGCCGATGATGGACGCGAGCGACAGCAGGTTCGGCGGCGCGCTGCTCGTCGCGGCAGGCCTGTTCCAGTTCACGCCGTTCAAGCAGGCCTGCCTCAAGTCATGCCGCTCGCCCGCCGAATTCATCACGGGGCACTGGAGGGCCGGCGTGGCCGGGGGCTTTCGCCTGGGTGTCGCCCACGGCCTCTTCTGCCTCGGCTGCTGCTGGGCGCTCATGCTGCTCCTGTTCGTCGGCGGCGTGATGAACCTGTGGTGGATCGCCGCCCTCACGGTCTTCGTGCTCCTGGAGAAGCTGGCGCCGCTCGGCGCGCAGGGAGGGCGCCTCTCGGGCCTGCCGATCTGCGCGGTGGGCGTCTGGTGCCTGCTGCGCGGCTTCGGCGTCGTCAGGTGAGGGCCGGGACTAGAGGCCGAGGGCGGCCTCGACCTGCTTGCACGAGATCTTGATGATCTCCAGCCGGGCGTGGCGCTTGTTGTTCGCCGCAACCAGGTGCCAGGGGGCGTGGCGGGAGCTCGTCAGCGAGAGCATGTCGCCGACGGCGATCTCGTAGGACTGCCACTTGCGCCGGTTGCGCCAGTCCTCGGCGTTTATCTTGTGGCGCTTGTACAGTGTCACCTCCCGGTCGCGGAAGCGGCGCAGCTGCTCGTCCTTGCTGATGTGCATCCAGAACTTGATGACGATCACCCCGTGCTCGACCAGCTCGAGCTCGAACTCGTTGATCTCGCGGTAGGCGCGCCTCCATTCCGGCTCCGCCGCAAAGCCCTCCAGGCGCTCGACGAGGATCCGGCCGTACCAGGAGCGGTCGTATATCGTCACCAGCCCCGCCCGCGGCACGTGCCTCCAGAACCGCCACAGGTAATGGTGGGCCTTCTCCTCGTCGGTGGGCTTGGCGACCTGGATGACCCGGAAGTCCCTGGCGTCAATGGCGTAGGTGAGCCTGCGGATGGCCCCTCCCTTGCCGGCGGCGTCCCATCCCTCGAACACCCACACCACCGAGCGCTTCTCCTGGCCGGCGGCGCGGACGACCCGGTTGAGGCGCCCCAGCCACTTGTCCCTCTTCTTCTCATAGGCCGACTGCGAGAGCCTGCTGTCGAGCGGCAGGGACAGGAGGCGCCGCAGGCCCGCGGGGCGAAGAGGGACGATCCTGCGCCGCTTGCGCCCGCGCGAGGAGGCGAGGCGGACGCGGGCGCGAAGGTGGATGCGGAAGCGCGAGAGCAGGATGTCGGCGACGGCGAGGTTGCGCGCGCGAGGGTCCTCGGAGTCCACCAGGTACCAGGGCGCCCCGGGCTGGTGGGTGGCGTTGCGCATCCGCTCCGCAAGGCGGGCCAGCCTGTCGTAGTCGCGGTGGCTCTTCCAGTCCTCGGCCGAGACCTGCCATGCCGTGCGCGGGTCCGACTCGAGGTGGAGGAGCCTGGACCTCTGGGCCGACTTCGAGAGGTTGAGCCACACCTTGATGATGAGGGCCCCGGAGGCCGCGAGCTGGCCCTCGAACCACGTGTACCGCCGGAGCATGGCGTCGAACTGCGCGAGCTCGCGGGCGCTGCGGGGGTCCTCGCGCAGGGCGTCGGCGTGCCAGCCGCCGACGTAGATCGCCATGCGCCCGTCCTCGGGCAGGGTCCGCCAGTAGCGCCACATGGCTGGCCTCTCCCTCTCCTCGTCGGTGGGCTCGTGGAACGCGAAGGTCTCGAAGCCGCGCGGGTCGAGCCACCCGTTCAGGATGTTGACGACATCGCCCTTCCCGGAGGCCTCCACGCCCGCGATCACGAGGATGACCGGGAACCGCGAGGCCCTGAGGTCGAACTGCATCCGAACGAGCGCCGCGCGGAGCTCCGGAAGGCGGGCCTCGTAGGCTTTCTTCGGCAGCCGACGGTCATCTCCCGATTTCGACATTTTGCTGGGGTTGCGTCGGAGATGACTGGCCGCTGCGGCGGTCGTTGTCGAGCCGTCTCGGGGCACGCGGCGCAGAAATCGGGTCGGTTCCCTCTTGGCGCGGCGGCGCCCGGATGGCACTTTCGGTCGCCGCCCGACGACTCGGCGGCGCGATGACCGAAGCACCCGACCCCCAGCGCAGGCAGGCCGTCATGATGCTCCTGCTGACGACGGTGTTCTGGGGCCTCAGCTTTCCCGTCATCAAGGCGCTCATGATGTTGAATCGGCAGCTGCTGCCGGGCGCGGGACCGTGGTTTCTCACCGCCCAGGCGCTCGCCCCCCGGTTCGTGCTGGCCTCGCTGCTGATGATGGCGCTGCGGGGGCGCGGGCTCGGCCGACCGACGCCGGGGGAGTTCAGGCAGGGGCTTGGCATCGGCCTCTTCGCGGCGGGGGGCATGCTCTTCCAGACCGACGGCCTCAGGCACACGTCCGCGTCGACGTCCGCGTTCATCACCCAGTTCTACGCGATACTCATACCCGTCTGGATCGCGATCCGCGAGCGGCGCAATCCGGGTGCGGCCGTCTGGGCGGGCTGCGCGCTCGTCGTCGCGGGCGTCGGGATCCTCGGGCGCTTTGATTTGCGCACGCTCAGCTTCGGGAGGGGGGAGTGGGAGACGCTCCTGAGCTCGGTGTTCTTCGCCGGGCAGATCCTCTGGATCCAGAGGAAGGAGTTCTCCGGGTGCCGCCCGGCCTCGACGACCCACGTCATGTTCCTGGTCCTGGCGGTCGTCTTCCTGGCGCTCGCGGCCGCGGCCGCGCCCGATGCCCGGTCGATCATTGCGCCATGGGCGTCCCCGTCCTGGGAGGGCCTCAGCCTGACGCTCGCCGTCGTCTGCACCGTAGGCGCGTTCTGGCTCATGAACATGTGGCAGCCGAGGATCCCCGCGACGCAGGCGGGGCTGATCTACTGCATCGAGCCGGTCATCGCGTCGGGTTTCGCATTGTTCCTGCCGGCGCTCCTCTCGGGCTGGGCCTCGATCGACTACCCGGACGAGCGAGCAAGCTGGACGCTTGTCGTTGGCGGCGGATTAATCGTGGCGGCCAATGTGCTGGTCCAGATTGGGCAAGGTTCACAGGAAGGCGCAATGGCAGGTTAACGACAGCATTCATTATCACATGAGCAATGTTTAGCTTGCTTAAATTTGTAATCAGCAATTTAAACATGGAGCCACGAGCAATTTCAGCGCCATCATTCTCGAGGATCTTGAGCGGAAGATCGAGCCGCTCAACGCGGCGCGTTGCGCCGCGGGCATGCCGGCGCGGGGATGGCTGCGGGCGGTCCGGGAGGCCGTTGGGCTCAAGCAGCGGGAGGTCGCCGAGAGGGCCGGCGTGAAACGCCAGTCGTACGCGCAGTTCGAGGCGGCCGAGGAGCGGGGCTCGATCAGCGTCTCCTCGCTGCGGCGGGTCGCCGGGGCGATGGACTGCGAGCTCGTGTATTTCATCGTGCCCCGCGAATCCGTGGCTCGCACGTACGCGGGGCTCGCCGAGGTCCACGACCCCGCGCACAGGCACCTCAGGGCGACCGAGCACTCGATGTCGCTGGAAGGGCCGGACCCCGGTGATGGCCGTTGACGGTCCCCGCGCGGGGGCGGACGTTCCGATCGCGCCTGAGGAGCGGTCGCTCCTCGTGCCCAGCCTCTCGACGCGCGCTCAGCTTGACGAGGTCGAGAGGCTCGCGATCAACGCGGCGCGGCTCTGGGCCATGCGCGGAGCCGTTCTTCGGCGCGACGACCTCCTTGCGGAGTCATTCGTCAAGGAGCTCCACAGGAGGATGTTTGGCGGCGTCTGGCGCGGGGCCGGCAGGTACCGCACCGCGGAGGGGGGCGGCGGCTGGGAGGCGCGGCGGATCCCCGGGGGCGTCCGGATGTTCCTCGATGACGCCGAGGGCTGGATCCGCTTCTCAACCTACCCGGTCCCCGAGGCGGCGGTCCGGCTTCACCACCGGCTGATCGCCATCCGGCCCTGGTCCAGCGGAAACGGCCGCCACGCGCGGCTTCTTGCCGACATAGTCGTGGCGTCGCATCGCGAGGAGCCCCTGACCTGGGGCTCGGGTTCCGGCCCGGCCGGATCGGGGCTGGCGCGCTCCCTCTATATGGATGCGATCAGGGCGGCCGACGCGGGGGACATTGCGCCGCTCCTTGAGTTCGCCCGCTCTTGACGGCGCGCGCGGGCGGGGCCGCTTTCCCGCAATTCAGGCGCCGGCGAGGGCGGCGAGCTTCGTGACGGTGTTCCAGTTGCGGGCCGTGCCCCTCGTTCCTAGAGCCCGGTCGATGACGGCGGCCGTCAGGCGGGAGTCGCCGATGCCGGCCGGGTAGACGACGTAGGCGTGCCTTTCCCAGGCGCGGACGACCTCGGGGCCGGTGATGGAGGCCTGGAGCGCCTTGACGCTCCCATCGGCCGGGGCGTCCTTCAGGAACACTACGACGAGGTGGCTCGGGTCCTTCTCGGCCGCGGCGCCAAACGGGTTGTGGGCGACGGCCTCGCCCCATTCCTGCGCGGTGCGCACGAAGAACTCCGTCCGGAGGCCAAGGCGCCTCTCGGCCTCGGCCTCCAGGAGGCGCTCGAGGTCGCCGGGCCGCCGGTCGCTTTGGAAGACGAGGTTGCCGCTCTGCAGGAGCGATTGCGCCCCCTTGAGGCCCAGCTTCGTTATAAAGCCGCGCAGGTCCGACATCGCGACCTTCCTGTTGCCGCCGACATTGACGCCCCGAAGGAGGGCCACGTGGGTTGGCATGGACTGGAGGCTAGAAAAGGGGCTACTTGTTGGCCAGACCCGTTTCCGCGGCCTAATACGAGTATGAGGCGCTCCCGAAGATGCCCCGCCGCATGCCGTATTGCGGGGCGTTGACGCCGACGCCGGTGCCGCTGCGCAGCTCGTAGGAGTTATCCGTCAGGTTGAGGACGTCGAGGCGGACCTTCCACGCACGCCGCCCCCCGAGCTTGAAGATGTGTTCGCCGCCGACGCTCAACGTGTAGTAGCTGGGAACGGTCCCGCCGTTGGGGATGATTGTGCCGTCGGGCGCCGTCGAGTCGGTCCTCAGCCCCGAGCCGTAGATCGCGTCCAGGTAGATGCGCGTGCCTCCGCGGGGCCCCCTCCAGTAGTAGGACGCCCCGAAGGATCCGGTGAGCGCCTGGTCGTGGTCGAGGAATATCCAGTGGTTCCTCACGTAGGCCAGGTCCGCCGGGTCGAAGAGGAACTGCGCCGAACTCCAGTCCTCGCCCTTTGCCACGGAGTGGGCGAGGTTCAGGTACGTCGCGAAGCCGCCCTTCTGGTACGACCCGGTCAGCTCGAGGCCGTATACCTCGCCCCTTGCGTAGTTGAAGGCGGACAGGATGAGCGTCTGGCCGAAGAGGCCGTCGTCGAGCTGGTTCTTGGCGCGCTTGTAGTAGCCGTCCAGTCCGGCCTGGAGGCCGGGCAGGATCTGCTGGCTGATCCCGGCGTCAAAGTAGTCCGAGCGCTCCGCCCTGACCGGATCGTCCTGGGTCACGGCGGACTGGTTCGAGGTTCCGTTGAACTCCGCCACCGTTGCGCCCGGGACGTTCTCGACCGGGGGAGGCGTGAAGTAGCGCGCGTAGCCCGCGTGCAGCGTGGTCGAGTCGGACGCCTTGAATATGGCGTTGATTCGGGGGCTGAGCTGGCCCTCGTCGTCGAAGGACGAGTCGTACGAGTCAAGCCGAACACCGAAGTTGAGCGTCAGGCCGCGCACGACCCTCCACTCGTCCTGCAGGTAGGCGCCCGCAAAGATGCCGTGGAGCAGCTCGTCGTACGCTATGGGATACGCGGGCCCGGTCGGATCGCCGGCGGCGTCGACGGGAAAAACGGTGGTCGTCGAATTGGCGTCGACGGACTCGTCGAGGAACGTGAAGCCTCCGCGCGCGGTTTGCGCGGACGTGATGGCGTAGCTGAAGTCCCCCTGCACGCCGCCGGAGCGGAGCGACCGGTCGACGTCGCTGGCCACGCCGTTGAAGTAGAGGTCGCCGACAGGGTCCGGCGTGAAGTGCACGCTGCTCACCCGGCCGAACACCGAGAGCTGGTAGTTCAGGTCGCCGGCCGACTTTTGGTACGCGACGACGCCGTAGTAGTTCTGCTCGTTCTGGTTCTCGTTCAGGCCCGAAGAGTTGAACGCGCCCGGGAGCCACGGCGTGCCGTCGGGGGAGGTGCCGGCGGGCAGGCCCGGCGTGTCGGGGACCTCGAAGTCGCTGTACGACGCGCTCGCCATGAAGCTGATCCGGCTCGAGCTGTCCAGGATGTACGACACGTAGGTGAAGGCCTTGTACTGGTCCGAGTCGTCGTGGATGGGGATCCTGCCGGCCGTGGGGTTCTCGATCCCGATGCCGTTGTGCTCGTAGCTGGCGTCCGCGAAGTAGGTGACGCTCCCCTCGGAGCCGGCCGCCTCGAAGCTCGGCCGCACGGTGTCGAAGCTGCCGGCGTAAACCGACACCTCGCCGCCCTGCTCGAACGCGCCCCCCTTCGTCTGGATGTCCACGACGCCCGCCGTCCGGAAGCCGTACTGCGCGGGAAGGGAGCCCGTGATCAGCTGCATGCTGGCGACGAAGCGCGGGTCCAGCTCGAGGCCGAAGCCGGTGATGCCCTCGGGCAGCAGCACGTCGTTGATGCGGTACTGCAGGTTCGCGTGCTCCCCCCGGACGTGGAGGTCGCCGTTGGCCGCCGAGTCCTGCGCCACGCCGGGGGCGCGCAGGAGCACTTGGTTGAACGGGGCGTCCTCCCCCTGCGGGATGTTCAGGATCTGCTCGGCGTCGATCATGAACGACGTGGCCCCGAGGTTGGGCACGATGGTCTCCCGGCTCTCGTCGAGCTGGGCTGTCACCACCACGGGGTCAAGGTGGGTGACGCCGGCGGCAGGCGCCGGCGCGGTCTGGGCACGGATCGCCGCGGCGGATGCGCCGGCGATCGGAAGTAGAGCGAGAATGCGTAAATTCATTTGGAAACTGAGCGTGGCGGTTGGCCGGCCGGCCGGTCGGGCGCCCTTGGCGCGCCGGCCGTCCCGGCTGGCGGTTGCTGTCGATCGCGCCTCGGAATTGCGGCGCGTGCCCGGCCGGCGCCGCGGCTCCGCCCCGATGGGGCGCGCGCCGCGCCTGCTGCCGGATCAGGCCGATCCTACCGGAGGCGCCTGGGAGGGCAGGCGCAGGTAGCGGGGCGCAGCCGGGACCACCCGGTCACCGGGATCGAGATTGGCCGGGCGCGGGGCCGGGCCCGTCGGTCCGGGCACCGCGAGGGCCAGGGCGAGGACGAGGCCCTGGGCGAACAGGGTGACAACGCACCCGTCCTCGTCGTCGGCAGCCTGGCCGCCGGGCGGGATCCCTTCATGATGCGCGGTCCCCGCTCCGCCCGGCCCGCGGCCGTGCAGGCGCTCATGGAGCTCCGGGCTCGCCGCCAGGACGGTGAGGACGAGCACCAAGGCGGCTGCGAGCGACGCCACGGTCCGCGCCGCCGGCGAGGGGAGCCCCTTCTTCACGAGAGTCATTCGGCGTGAACGTGGCCGATTTGAAGGCCCCGTCAAACGGGGAATTGCGGGCGGGGGGGGCTACTCCGACCTGAGGGCGATGATCGGGTCGACCGCGGTTGCCCGGCGCGCCGGCAGCCACGAGGCCAGGAGGGCCACGGAGGCCAGGATCGCGGCGACGCACGCGACCGCGGCGGGGTCCCCCCCGGGGATCGCCGGAAGGATGGAGTCGAGCAGGCGGATGAGCGCCCAGGCGCACGCAAGCCCGATTGCCGTTCCCAGGACGGCGAGGCGCACGCCCTGTCCAAGCACGAGCCAGAGGACGTCGCGGGCCTGTGCGCCGAGGGCCATCCGGATGCCGAGCTCCGGGGTGCGCTGGGCCACGAGGTTGGCGATCACGCCGTAAAGGCCCACGGCCGAGAGCGCCAGGCCGATCAGCGCGAACACGCCGAGCATGTGGCTTGTCAGCGTGAATCCGCTCATGAACTGCTGCATCGATTCCGGGGCGGAGGCGATGTCGTAGACGGGCTGGTCGGGATCGATCTGCTGCACGGCCGCTCGCAGGGCCGAGGCGACGGTCGGCGCCGGGGCGTCACTCAGGATCGCCAGGTTGAACCAGTGGACGTACCCGTTGGGCGTCTGGTCGAGGGGAACGTAGGTCTGGAACTGCGTGTCCGGCGGGCGCACGAGCTCAATGGTGGAGTGAACGTCATTCACGACGCCGACGATCTCCATCCAGGCGGGCGTTGCGGAGTCGGAGCCGGCGATACGCTTTCCGATGGGATCCTCCCCGGGCCAGAGGGCGCGGGCCATGGCCTCGTTGATGATCGCGACGTTGCGCGAGCCTGCGCGGTCGGCGTCCGTGAATCCGCGACCCCGGACCAGCCGCATGCCCAGGGTCGAGAAGTGGCTCGGCGTCACGAAGTCGAGGTAGGCGAGGGGCTCCTTTCCCCGGGTCGGAGCGGGGCGTCCCTCGAGGACGATGCCGTCGCTCCGCCAGAAACCGAAGACCGGCAGGTAGGCCGAGATCGCGGCCTGGCGCACACCGGGGAGCCCGGCCAGCTTCGCGCCGAGCTTGTCGAAGAATGACCGGCACTGCGCGTCGGTCGAGTAGTTGGCGTTGAACGGGAGGGACATGGTCGCGGTGATCAGCCCTTCGGGCTTCCATCCCAGGTCCGCGTGCGCCACGCGCTGCATCCCGCGCACAAAATAGCCCGCACCGGTCAGCAGGGTCAGGGCGAGCGCCAGCTCGCAGACGATGAGCGCCTGCCGGAACAGGTGGCGCGAGCGGTCCCCGGTGGCCCCCCGGGAGCCCTGCTTGAGGGCCGCGTTCACGTCGGTGCGCGAGGCGACCCAGGCCGGGATCACGCCGACGCCGATTCCCGTGGCCACCGACGCGAGCAGCGTGAAGACGAGGACGCTCGTGTTGATCGGAAGGTCCAGGCCCTGGACGCCGGTTATGACGATCTCCCGGCCGATCAGCCTCGTGCCCCAGGAGGCTATCACCACGCCCGCGGCCCCGCCGATCGCGGACAGGAGAAGGCTCTCGACCAGGAGCTGGCGGATCAGCTGCAGGCGCGAGGCCCCCAGGGCGATGCGAACGGCGTGCTCCCGGACCCGCTCCGTCATCCGGGCGAGCTGGAGGTTCGCCAGGTTCGCGCACGCGATCAGGAGGACGAACCCGGCGAGGCACATGCACAGCCACGAGATGCGCCGGGACAGGTCGCTCGTGCGCGCGACGTTCCAGAACGCCAGGCGCAGGCCGCTGCCCGTGTTCGTCCGTGGGTAGTCGCGGGCCAGCCGCGCCGCGATCGCGCTCGCCTCGGCCTGGGCCTGCCCCAGGGACACGCCGGCCTTCAGCCGGCCGATGGCCTGCATCCAGTTGTTCTCGCGAGTCTGCCGGGTGGCGGCGTCGAAGCCGAGCGGCCGCCACAGGTCGATGTGGCCCCAGTACAGCGGGTTTTCGAACGCCGCGGGCATCACGCCGATGATGGTCACCTGCTGGCCGTCCATGCGCACCGCCCGCCCGATGACGCCGGGATCGGAGCCGAAGTGGCTCTTCCAGAACCCGTCGCTGAGGACGGCGACCTGGCCGGCCCCCGCGCGGTCGTACTCGGGCCCGAAGACGCGGCCGAGCTCCGGCGGGATTCCGAACACCGTGAACAGGCTGGCCGACGCCGACATCCCCTTCAGGCGCTCGGCCGGCAGGCCCGGCTCGGCAAGGTTGAAATTTGTCTGGTAGAACGCGGCCACCTGCTCGAACGCCGTGTTCCTGACCTCGTAGTCGTAGAAGTTCGCGGGCGACTGGGGCCAGTCCTGGGCCTGGGCGGCCGTGCGGAATATGAGGGCCAGCCGGCCGGAGTCGGGCGCCGGCGAAGCCTGGAGCACGAGGGCGTTCAGGACGCTGAACATCGTCGTGTTGATGCCGATGCCGAGCGCGAGGGTCAGCGCGGCGACGGCCGTGAAGCCTGGCCGCTTGACGAGCTGGCGAAGGGCGAACCTGAGGTCGGAGACCATGGCGGCCGCGGCCTGTGTCATTCCTTGTTCTCGGTGCTCTCCTCGACGACGCGGCCGTCGAAGAGGTGCACGGTGCGGTCGGCGTGGCGGGCGAACCGGGTGTCGTGCGTCACCATGAGGATCGTCGATCCCGTGCGGTGCAGGCTCTGGAGCAGCTCCATGACGGCGTCGCCGTTCTTTGAGTCGAGGTTCCCGGTGGGCTCGTCGGCGAGGAGGACGGCGGGGTGCCCGGCGAGGGCCCGGGCGACGGCGACGCGCTGCTGCTGGCCGCCCGAGAGCTGCGAGGGGACGTGCTTGGCGCGGTGGCCCATGCCGACCTTCTCCAGGGCCTCCTCTACGCGCGCCTTGCGCTCCGACGAGGGCATGCCGCGGTACGTGAGCGGGAGCTCGACGTTCTCGTAGACGCTGAGGTCGCCGATCAAGTTGAACGACTGAAAGATGAACCCTATCTCGCGGTTGCGGATCCGGGCCCGCTCGGCCGGTGAGAGGCCCTGGACCGTGCGGTCGTTGAGCGTGTAGGAGCCCTCCGTCGGGGTGTCGAGCAGGCCCAGGATGGAGAGCAGGGTGGACTTTCCGCAGCCCGAGGGCCCCGCGATCGCGACGTATTCGCCCTTGTTGATCTCCAGGTGAATGCCCGAGAGGGCGTGCGTCTCGACCTCGTCGGTGAGGAAGACCTTGGTGACGTTGTCGAGCTTTATGAGGGACTGGGACATGTTGATTCGGAGTTGAGTTGACGGGCTGTCGGGAAAGGGGGGGCAGGCCGGGTCATGCCGGCGCGACGGGGAGGGCGGGCCGCGGGTCGTTCATCTTCAGTTGAGCTTGATCCGGTCGTGGGCGTCCCACTGGGACATGTCGGACAGGATGACGCGGTCGCCGGGCTCGAGGCCCTTGACGATCTCGATCGTGTTGACGGAGCTGCGGCCGAGCTGCACGGGCGTGCGGGTCGCGTAGACCCCGTCGGCGTCGAGCCGGAAGATGTTCGCCGTCGAGTGCTCCTGGCCGAACGCGGGGCGGCCGACGAAGACGACGTTGTCGAGGTGCTCGAGCTCGATGACGCCGTCGACCGACAGGTCCGGCCTCGCCCCCAGGGGGAGCTCGCCGGAGAACGCCACGTCCACCTTGACCGTACCGTTCTGGACCGACGGGTCGATGCGCGAGACCTTGCCGCTGACGACGCCGTTGCGCGTGTCGATCTCGGCGCTCTGGCCAATCTGCACGTCCTTCGCCTGGGTCTCCGCGATCTGGACCTCGGCCTTGAGCCGGGACGGGTCGGCGACGCGGGCGAGGTTGGCGCCGGGCTGCACCTGGGCGCCGACCTCCACCGGGACTATCTGGAGGATCCCGCGCATCCCGGCGCGCACGTTGAGCGCGTCGGCCTCGGCCATCTTGAGCCGCGCCTGGTCGCGCAGCCGGTCGACCTCCGCCTCCTTCACCGCCAGCTGGGGCCCGACCGAGTCCTTGGCGAAGGAAAAGCGCTTCTGGGCGATCGAATTGAGCGTATCGGCCTGCTCGGCGTTGACGTTCGAGAGGCGCCAGTCGAGCTCCGAGACGAGCCCGTCCTTGAGCAGGGCGTCCTTCACCTGCGCCGTCAGCCGCGCCTGCTCGAAGTTTGCCTTGGCGCTCGCGGCCTCCGACTCGGACTGCAGGACGTCGCGCTGAACGCTGACCCTGAGGTTGGAGAGCTCCGCCTCGCCGGCCTTAAGCTGCGACTCGGTGTCGACCGCGGCCTGCGTGACGTCGGGGTTGCTGAGCACCATGATGACGCTGTCCGGCTCGACCGTTGCGCCGGGCAGCAGGACGATCCGCTCGACCCGCCCCTGCGTGCGCGCTGCGATCCAGCGGATGTCGACGGGGACCAGCGTTCCGGGACCGTGGACCTGGCGCACCATGGGGCCGCGCTTGACCGTGTCCTCCCAGACGAGGCTCCGGTCCACGGTCGGCACCGCAGGCTTCAGGCGCGCGAGCAGGACCGTGATGCCCACGAGGGCGGCGGCGACGGCGGACCCCACCAGGATCCGTTTCCTGAGCTTCGCCTTGGCTTGGGATGGGCGTGGGATGTCCATGTGTCTGCCCTTTGTTTGCACACGGTGTGCCAGCTGCCACGGATACATGCAACATATTGTGAGATAATAACTAATACATCACCTGGCAGGGGTCCGAGCACGGTTTTACACCGGTAACGGGAAAGCGAAGTCCCAAAATTGGGAAACCGGCTGGACGGAGCCGGCCTCAGCGCCGCACCAGGGGAAGGCGCAGGATGGCGACGCAGCCCGCAGCGCCGTCGCGGTTCCGGAGCTCGAGCGTCCCGCCGTGGTTCTCCGCGATCTGCTGGCAGAGGGCGAGGCCGATGCCCGAGCCGTCGGGCTTCGTCGTGTAGAAGGGGACGAAAAGGTTGGCTGTCTCGGCGATCCCCGGCCCGTTGTCCTCGACCCGGACCTCGACGGCCCCCTCGGCCGTCCTCCAGGAGATCTGCACCCGCCCGGCCTTCTGGTCCAGCGAGGCCTCGACGGCGTTCTTGACCAGGTTGATGACCGCCTGCTCGATCTGCGCCTCGTCGGCCGACAGCACGACGGCGGGCCCGGGCCGGACGTCGACCTCGAGGCGGGTCTCAAGGGCCGAGGCGCGCCGCAGGAGCGCGGGCAGGTCGCACGGCGCGGCCTGGGGCGGCGGCAGCCTCGCGAGGCGGGAGTAGCCCTGGAGAAACCGCTCGAGGCTCTCGGCGCGGGATGAGATTATGCCGAGGCCCGACGCCATGTCCTCCTCCCAGTCCGGGGCGCGCGCCTTGCGCCCGACGGCGGTGCCCAGCGTGGCGGCGATCGACTTGATCGGGGCGAGCGAGTTGTTGAGCTCGTGGCCGAGGACGCGGACGAGGCGCTGCCACGCCTTGACCTGCTCCTCGCGCAGGGGGCGGCTGATGTCGCTGAGCACCAGGAGCTGGTGGGGCCTCCCGTCCTCGCGGAACACCCGCCGGCGCATGCCCCACCGCCCCGAGGCGTGCGGGAATTCGGCCGGGCTCAGGACCCGGTTGGACTCGCCCTCGAGGCAGTCTCCGAGGCCGATCTCCCCCGCGCCGCGCCCGACGAGGCGCTCGGCCGGCTGGCCGAGCAGCCTCTGGCCGGCGGGATTGACGAGCCGCAGCCTCGAGTCCTGGTCGAACGCGAAGATCGCGACGTCGATCTCCTTCATCACGGCGGAGAGGAGCGCCGTCGCCTCGAGCGCCCCGCGCCTCTGCGCCTGGAGGATGTCGCCCAGGCCGTTTATCTCGGCCAGGACGTCGCCCAGGGGGTCGCGCATCCTCGCGCCCCGCGCGCGGAACGAGAAGTCCCCCTCGCGCAGCGCCAGGAGGAGGTTGGACATGGTCTGCAGCGGGCGCACCACGCGGTGGCGCGCGGCGGCCGCGAACCCGAGCCAGCAGCCGACGACGACCAGGGTCACGGTGCCCCTCACGTCGGGCCCGTGGTCGCCCCCCCAGACCCACGCGAGCGTGAAGGCCACGGCGGGCGCGCCCCCGATCAGGGCGTAGGCGAAGATCGCCTGGTCGTGGTTGAGGTTCCTCGGCCGCTTGGCCATGAGAGCACAATGGCCGTTCCGGCGGGAATCTACAGTCCGTATTTCTCCAGGCGCCGGTAGAACGCGCTGCGGCTCAGGCCGAGCGACTCCGCGGCCACGCGCGCGTTCCCGTCGCAGCGGGCAAGCGTCTTCTTGATGAGGAAGGCCTCGACCTCGTCCAGGCTCATGTCGTCGAGGAGGGGCGCCGAGGCCGCGGCGTTCAGGGCTAGGTCGGCCGCGCGGACGACCCTTGCCTGGGCCATGAGGACCGCCCGCTCGACGGCGTGGTTGAGCTCCCGGACGTTTCCCGGCCACGCGTAGCCGCGCATCGCGCGCATCGCCTCCTCGTCGAAGCCCGTGACCTGCTTCCTGTAGCGCTCGACGTGGCGGCCGAGGAAGTGCTGGGCGAGAAGGTCTATGTCCTCCCTGCGCTCCCTGAGCGGAGGCAGGTGTATCTGGATCGTGTTGAGCCGGAACAGGAGGTCCTGCCGGAAGCGCCCGGCGGCGACCTCCGCGGCGATGTCCGAGTTCGTGGCGGATATGAGCCTCACGTCGGCCCGGATCGTCCGGGAGGACCCGACGCGCTCGAATTCCCCGCGCTCGAGAACCCGCAGTATCTTGGCCTGCTGGCCTGGGGGGATGTTGCCTATCTCGTCCAGGAAGAGGGTGCCGCCCTCGGCGAGCTCGAAGCGGCCCGCCCGGTCGCCCTTGGCGTCCGTGAATGCGCCGCGTATGTGCCCGAAGAGCTCGCTCTCGAACACGCCCTCCGGCAGGCCTCCCATGTTCACGGAGATGAACGGCTTGCCCGCCCTCTGGGAGACCCCGTGGATCGCCTGGGCGACCATCCCCTTTCCCGTCCCGTTCTCCCCCGTGATGAGGACGCTCGCCTCGGACGGCCCGACGCGCGCGACGAGCTCGAGGACCGGCCGCATCGCGGCGGACTGCGCGATCAGCGGGGGGCCCTGCTTGCCGCGCAGCAGCTGCGTCTCCTGTTCCAGCCTCCTGTAGGCGCGCATCGCGCCCCCGAGCTCGACCTGCGTGCGCACGATCGCGAGGAGGCGCAGGTTCTCCCACGGCTTCGCGATGAAATCCCTTGCGCCCCTGCGCATCGCCTCGACCGCGAGCTCCACGTTGGCCCACGCCGTCATGATCACGACGGGCAGCGTCGGGTCGATCGACTGGAGCCTGCTGAGGAGGTCGAGGCCCTCCTTCCCGCTGGTCGTGTCCCGGGCGTAGTTGAGGTCGACGAGGGCGAGGGAGTAGTCGCGCGCCTCGACCGCCTTCACCGCCGCGGCGGGCGACTTCACGGCCTCGGTCTGGTAGCCCTCGTTCTTCAGCAGCAGGCGCAGCGCCTCGATGATGTCAGCGTCATCATCGGCGACCAGGATGCGTTGGGACGGCGCGCCGGACATGGCTTGATTCAAGAACTGGGGGCCGGGGGTGACGAGCGCCAAAAGCTCACTCGTCGGCGAGCCTCACCCTGTAGTGCTCAAGCGTCGTGCCGAGCTGCTGGTAGTAGGTCGCCACGGCCTGGCGCGCGCTGGCGTGCGCCGCCGAGACGTTGAACTCGATCGAGGCGAGGTTCTGCTGCACCTGCTCGACGGCGAGCGTCGTGCTGGCCCCGGCGCGCTTCTTCTTCTCCTCGGCCTCGAGCGCCTTGTTCGCGAGGGCGAACGCGGCGTCGTCGGCGATCACCCGCCTGCGGGTCGTCTCTATCTGCCCCTCCGCCGTTGCCACCGCCAGGGCGATGTCGGCCTCGAGGCGCCGGAGGTCGGCCTCCGCCTTCTCGCGCGTCAGCCGCGCGGCGCGCAGGGTGCCCCGGCCGACGGCGAACGTGAGCGGGATCGTCACCTGCAGCCCTGCCGAGTACGAGGGGTTGTCCCGCTGCTCGACCTGCTGGCGGCTCGCCGAGAGGGTGGAGGCGAACCCGTTGTAGCCGTAGCCGCCAACGAAGTCGACCTGCGGCAGGACGGCGTTCCTCGCGGCCGCCTCGGTCGCGCGGTTCTGGACGATCCCGAGGCGCGCGGCCTGGTAGTCGGGGCGCTTCTGGAGGGCGAGCGCGAGGTCGGCCCGGCGGTCGATCGCCACCTCGGGCGTCTCGGCCGGGACGAGCGTGAAGAGCGGCTTGTCCTCGAAGAACATGTCCTCGCCTATCAGCTCGCGGAGCGAGTTCTCCGCGTCGCGGACGCTCCTCTCGTAGATGAGGACGGGCTCCTCGAGCGCGGCTACCTGGGAGCGCGCCTGGATCACGTCGCTCTGGGAGATGCTGCCGACCTTGTAGTTCTTCTCGTTGTCGGAGAGCAGCTGCGCCGCGAGCTCGCGGGTCCGCCGGGCCACGTCGAGCGCGTCGTGCGCGAACTGGAGGTTGCTGTACGCAATCACGACGTTCGTCACGGTGTTGATCGCCGACTGGCGGTAGTCGCAGTCCGAGATGGCGCGGTTGGCCTTCGCGATCCGGACCTGTGCGAGGTTGGCGTCGAACCCGAACCCCTTCAGGAGGTGCTGCGTCACCTGGAATCCGCCGAACGCCATGTAGTCGTTTTGGTACCCGTAGATGGAATAGCGCTCGTTCGTGGCGCTTTCGTAGACCTGGTAGGTCGTGCCGATCGGAGTCTGCCCGGTCAGGCCGAGGCTGTAGTAGTCCGAGCGGTAGTCGTACAGGGGTATCAGGCCGACCTGCGTCGTTCCGGGGTTCAGTTGCGCGGGCGTATCCGAGCCGGTTCTGCTGCCGAAAATCGCCGGGTCAAACTGCCCGCGGGCGACGAGCAGGTTGGCCCGCGAGATCGGGCGCTCGAAGGCGACGACCCTCAGGTTCTTGTTCTTCTGAAGGGCGAGACCGATGGCGTCGTCGAGCGTGAGCACGGGGCCCGCCTCCTGGGCGGCGGCCGCGGCCGCCAGCGCGAGCGACATCGCGGCCGCCAGCATGACTGGATGGATTCGCCGCATGGCCTACTTGAGGAGGAGGCCGTCCGCCAGGCGCAGGATCCGCCGCCCGTAGGCGGCGTTGGCCTCGGAGTGCGTCACCTGGACGATCGTCACCCCGTCCCTCTCGTTGAGCTGGCGGAACAGCTCCATGATCTCGTGGCCCTGGTCGGAATGGAGGTTGCCTGTCGGCTCGTCGGCGAGGATCAGCCGGGGAGAGGCCACGAGCGCCCGGGCGACCGCGACGAGCTGCTGCTGGCCCCCGGACAGCTGCGAGGGGTACAGGTCGCGCTTCGCCACGACGTGGAACCGGTCCAAGGCGTCGCAGACGATTGTCTGGCGCTCGGGCCTCGGGACGTCGCGGTACGACAGGGGGATCTCGAGGTTCTCGTAGACGGTCAGGTCGTCCAGGAGGTGGTAGCTCTGGAAGACAAAGCCGATGTTCTTCTTCTGAAGGTCGAGCCGCTGCTTCTGGCCGAGGCGGTGGACGTCCACCGTCCCGAACCGGTACTCCCCCGTCCACGCCGAGTCGTGCAGCCCGAGGATGTTCAGGAGGGTCGACTTCCCCGACCCGGACGGCCCCATGATCGAGACGAAGTCGCCCTCCCCGATCTCGAGGCTTATTCCGCGCAGAGCGTAGAAGGGGCCCCCCTTCAGCGGATAGACGCGATCGACATTGGTGAGCTGTATCATGGCATGGGATTCATCGCATGGTTCATGCCAGACCTGTCATTATGATGCTAGACGCTAAGGCATAAATATTTACATGATAATCCGCGCGCCATTTGGGTCCCGGTTGGGTGCGGAAACGAAACCGCCCTGTCCCAAAAATGGGAAAGGCCGCCGTGGCGGGGATGGGCACACGGCCCGCGGGCCGGCCTTCCTGGAGGGAGGGCGGGACCCGGGGTTTACTGGCCCCGGACAAGCGTGGTGAGGCTGCGCGCGGGAAGGGAGAGCCTCTCGGGCCCCGCGCCTCCCTGGAGCCTGGCGTCGGCCTCCTGGTAGCCCGAGGACTCCGTCGTGGTCACGCTTCGCCACGGTCCGGGCGGGAGGCCCGATAGCGTGGCCTCGCAACCGGGCCCCAGGTTGAGGACGTGCACGACAAGTGCGTCCTTGCGGGAGAAGGCGCTCAGCTTCACGTCGGCCCGGTCGCTGGAGGTCCTCACGACCTCGCTCTTTGCGGGCGACAGGTTCACGAACTGCCTCATCAGCCAGTACCGGGGCGTCGGCTCGATCGCGTTGTCGGCCCCGACATGGACCAGGCCGTAGTCTTCCGTGAACTGCCAGTAGATCAGCGCCTGCGGCCTGGCGTAGCGCAGCAGGTCCTGGAACTGGGCGGCCTCCCTGAGGCCGTATGAAAAGCTGTCATACATCCTGTTCTTGTACGCCCCCGGGTCCACTCCGGCCTCGGCGACGAGCAGCGGCAGGTGCAGCCATTCGGCGACGTCGCCCCACGCCCCGTACTGCTCGGGCGTTCCGCCCCCCCAGCTGTGGACGGAGACCGCGCCCACGTAGCGCATCGCCTCCGGGTCGGCCGCGGCCGCCAGCACGAACTTGTGCGAGTCGCGGGGGTTCGCCGTGTCGCCGAGGAGCATCCTCGTCCTGAGGCCGAGCGAGGCGAGGTGCGCGCCCACGCGCCTGATCTCGTCGCGGTGGGTCGCCGCGGTGAAGCCTATGTTCACGCCCAGGTCGGACTCGTTGAAGGAGAAAAGGTCCGGCTCGGCCCCGTAGTGCCCCTTCAGGTAGACGAGGTAGCTGCCGAGCAGGTCGAGGAATTCCGGCCAGCGCTCGGGCGCGATCTGGCGCGCGAAGGTGCCGAAGGGCTTCTGGTTGGCGTCGGTGTAGAAGCGCTCGGGCAGGAACCACAGGCTCAGGATCCACGGGACGCCCATCTTCTGCACGCGCTGCATGAGCTCAAAATCCCGCGTCAGCTGCGGGCCGGGGGCCGCTGCCCCGCGGTCGTGGTCCCAGGCTATGGCCTTGAACTCGATGCGGGCCCAGGACAGGCGAAGGTTCTTGAGGGTGTAGTCCGCGACAGGCTCGTCCGCATAGACGCGGTAGTTGCCCCCGAACCCGTCGAAGGGAAAGAGGGCCGCCGCCGGTTCCACGGACAGGCTCGCGGCCGCCGGGCCGGGCGTCCCGGAGAGCCTGAGGGTCAGCCCGAGCTCGCGGGCGTCGCCCATCATCCAGGGGCCCGAGACCAGGGCTATGCGCACCCGGTAGGACCGCCCGGAGGAGTCCCAGACGTCGGTCACCGTGACGGCCCGGGGCTGGTCGAGCGCGATCGAGAGTCTCCAGTTGCCCTGCGCGTCCGCGAAGGAGATGTTCTGGGTCGTCTCGCTGAAGAACCTCGGGTCCGCCGGCTTGGTCTCCGGGAGCGGGGCGCCGGACGGCTCCAGGTGCCAGCCGGCGAACTGGGCGCGGGGCAGGTCTATGACGTAGTCGGCCGACTCCACGTCCAGCGGGAACCGGAACTCTCGGCCCGGGAACGGGGACTTGGGGGTGAGGGACCCCCGGAGCGCGACGCCGGAGTCCGACTCGGTCCACGCCGCGGCCAGCTGGGCCTGGCTGCCGTTGGGGAACGCGACAGTGCCCGCCCACCGGAGCTCGGCGCCCTCGCGCGCGATGGGCGAGCGCTGCTCGTTCGGCTGGGCGGACACCTCGGGGGCTCCCGTGAACCTCACCCTGAAATCCCCGCGCACCGGCAGCTCGACCCCGTTGGAGATCAGCGAGGTCAGCCTTCCGGCCGTGTCATAGGTCGCGCGCTCGCCGGCGAGGCATGCGGTCCCGGTGCAGAGGGCGAGAAGGGCGCATTTCCTAAGCATGGGGCGGGTCCCAACCTAGCACCGATCGCCCGGGCGACAAACCGTTTCGGCTTTTTGCGGCGCGCTTCCGGATCGACCGTCGGTCACTCGGTCCTCAGCGCGTCGATCGGGTCTATCGCCGCCGCGCGGCGCGCCGGAAGGTAGCAGGCCGCTACCGCGACGCCGGCGAGGAGAAGGGTGACCAGGAGGTAGGACCACGGATCGGTGGGCTTCAGCTCGAAAAGCACGCTCACCATGTAGCGGCTGAGCAGGAATGCGCTCGCGAGGCCCGCGATGAGGCCGATCCCGGTCCTCCAGAGGCCCTGGCGCATGACCAGGCCCACGATCTGCGAGCGCGTGGCGCCGATCGCGCCGCGGATGCCTATCTCCCGCGTTCGCTGCGAGATGTCGTAGGCGAGGACCCCGTAGATGCCAATGGCTGAGAGGAACAGCGCCAGTCCGGCGAAGCCGCCGAGGAGCAGCATCAGGGCCCGGCGGTTGTCGAAGGACTCGTCGATGGCCCGCTGGGCGGTGCCGGTCTCGAACAGGGGTATCGAGGGGTCGATCGCCCTGAGCTTGGCGCGAATGACGGAAATCGTGTCGGCCACGGGCCGGGACGAGCGCGCGAAGATGCTCAGCCCGCCCGGCGTAGACGGAAGCAGGGGATAGTACGCGTAGGGGTTGCCGCTCGTGTCCTCCACGCCGTTGTGCGGGACGTTGCGCACGACCCCCACGATCACGGGCCAGTCGCTCTCCTTTGCCGGCGTTTCGCCGAAGCTGAAATGCCCGCCCACGGCGGAGTGCCCCGGGAAATACTTCTGCTCGAAGCGTTCGTCGACGATCCAGGACTTCCTGCCCTCCGCGTTGTCCGTCTCGTCGAACAGCCGCCCCTTGAGCAGCTGGATGTGGAGCGTCTGGAAGTAGTCCACGGAAACCCCGATCAGGAACGAGCCGGGCTGGGGCGAGTCGCGCGGGAGCAGGCTGTCCCTGAGCGTCAGCGCCAGGACGGGCAGGCCGCCCTTGAACGGGATCCCGGTGGCCAGCGCCGCGCCGTCCACCCCGGGTATCTCCCGCAGCGCCTGGCCGAGCCTGCGCTGGAGCTCGGCCGACTTGCCCTTCTCATGGTACGCGGACGGCAGGGCGATGTTGCCCACGACAAGGTTCCGCGGGTCGAAGCCGGGGTTGACGGAGATCGCGTTCGCGAAGCTGTGGATGAGGAGCCCGGCGCCGCTCAGCAGGACAAGCGCCACGGCGACCTCGACGGTCACGAGCGTGCTGCTCAGCGCCCTCACCCCCCGCCCTCCGGACGCGCTCCGCGAGCTGCGGTGGATCACCTCGGCCAGGTTTGAGCGCAGGATGTGCGCGACCGGCGCCAGGCCCATCAGGATGCCCACGGCGACCGACACGGCCATGGCGCAGCCGAGCACGCGGCCGTCGATCGCCGTCGGCAGCATGTTGGGCAGCAGCTTCGCGGTGAAGTGGTTGATCGCGCCGACCGCCCCGTACGCGAGCCCGACGCCGAGGAGGGCCCCCGCGAGCGAGAGCACAAGGCTCTCGACAAGGAGCTGCCGGGCGATCACGCCTCGGCCCGCGCCGAGCGCGGCCCTGATCGCGAGCTCGCTCTGCTGGTTGTTCGCCCGGGCGAGCAGCAGGTTGGCCACGTTCAGGCAGCCGATCAGCAGGACGAACAGGACGCCGCCCTGCAGCAGGTAGAGGGAGGCCTTGATGGGCTGGACGCGCTCGGCCTGGACAAGCCCAACGGATATTCTGTGGCCGGTGCGGTCCAGGAAGCTCTTGAAGAACGGGTCGGCGGTGTCATAGAAGTGCTTCTCGAGGCCTGCGACCTCGGCGAGGCCGCGACTCAGGGGCACGCCCGGCTTGAGGCGCGCGTACAGCTCCTGGTAGCACGCATACCGCATCTGCGGCACGACCGCGTCCGGCTTCCACGAGATCGGCCTGATGAAACGCGCCTGGGTGTTGAAGGCCTCGAATGCCTGCGGCGCCACTCCGACGATGCGGTAGGTCTCGCCGTCCAGCCGCACGGGTTTGTCGAGCACGCCGGGGTCCTCGTTGAATCGCGCCTTCCACAGGGACTCCGTGAGGACGATCACCTTGTCCTCGCCGGGCCGGCAGTTCTTCAGCGTGAAGAACTGGCCGATGATCGGCTGGATCCCGAGGACGTCGAATATCTCGGCCGTGCAGTCCGCCCCGTGGATGCGCTCGGCTGATCCCGTTTCCCCGAGCATGACCGTGTTCGTGTCGAATAGGGCGATGGACTCGAAGGCCGAGGTGTTCGCCTTGAAGTCGCTGTACTGGACGAGGTTGCACGGAAACCGATTCAGGCCGGCCTTCGGGAAGTTGTTGTAGATCGCGACGATCCGGGTGGGCGCAGGGAACGGCAGCGGCTTCAGGACGAGGGCGTAGACCATCGAGAAGATCGCGGTGTTCGCGCCGATGCACAGCGCGAGCGTAAGCAGCGCCGTGGCGGTGAACCCGCGCTCTTTCCAGAGCCGCCGGGCCGCGTACCTCGCGTCGCCCGCCAGGCCGGCGGAGATCCGGAT
>CAZCAJ010000007.1:0-88747 GCA_964496645.1 uncultured Opitutaceae bacterium | reverse complement strand
CGACGAGACCGAGGCCCTGATCGCGATCGACGTCAACACGGGCTCCCACAAGAACCGCTCCGGCGACGAGAAGAACACGCTCTATGCCGTCAACCTGGAGGCCGCCCAGGAGGCCGCGCGCCAGATCCGCCTGCGCAACCTCGGCGGCCTGATCATCCTGGACTTCATCGACATGAAGGAGCGGCGCCACCGGAACGCCGTCTACGAGAAGATGGTCGAGCTCATGTCGAGCGACAAGGCGAAGAACCACATCCTGCCCATCTCGCAGCTCGGTATCATGCAGATGACCCGCCAGCGCCAGCAGGAGTCGCTCTCGTCAAACCTCTACACAGACTGCCCCTACTGCCGCGGCCGCGGGATCGTGAAGTCCGACACGACCATGTCGGTCGAGCTCCAGCGGCGCCTGTCCTCCGTCGTCCGGCGCCTGCACGCCCGAAAGGACGGCAAGGTGTACTCCCTGCGCGTGCTCGTGCATCCGTCGGTCCTGGAACGGCTCCGCAGCGAGGATGCCGATCTCCTGGTCCGCATGGAGAAGAGCTTCGGCGTCCAGCTGGCCTTCCGCGCCGACCCGAACTACCACATCGAGAACTTCAAGATCATCAACGCCACCACCGGGGAAGAGTACCGGTGAATGGTCTAGGACATTAATTCCGTTTGCGGGCGTAAATTCTGTTCTTGGCGGCATTTGTCCCGTTCCTGACGGTTTTCATGTCGAGCTCACGGCGAACGACCTCCGCGAGGTCCAGGCCGCTGCACCGAAGATCACGGTGCAAGGGGCTCGCTATCCCAAGAGCCTGGAGAAACTGACTGGGCTCTAAGAAGCTCCCCTATCAACCCGGCCGCTGCTACATAAGGCAATCGCCAGACCAACAGACAAGAACTTCAATACAGGGAGCTCATATGGAAATTAGACGAAGTGGCTCGCAGCCCTCAAGCAAAGGACCCGCCGACTGGTTTACCGGCACCGTGCGCATTGACCCGCTTTTCCAAGCCGCAGATCCGGCCCGCGCGGCGGGCAACAGCGTGACTTTCGAGCCCGGCGCCCGAACGGCATGGCACACCCATCCCCTGGGCCAGACCCTTGTCGTGACGGCTGGCTGCGGCCGAGCGCAGCGTTGGGGAGGTCCGATCGAGGAAATCCGGCCGGGCGACGTGATCTGGTTCCCTCCGGGCGAGAAGCATTGGCACGGCGCCGCACCCGCCACGGCCATGACGCACATCGCAATTCAGGAACACCTGAACGGGAAACCCGTTGACTGGATGGAAAAGGTGGGCGACGAGCAATACCAAGCGGAATCGGGGCATCCGGGGCCAAGGGCCAGATGACCACGTCAACGGCTACCCAAACGACTCCCGTCTACCGCCGTGACGGAATCCGCCAGCCGCGGTGCCTCGCCGCCCGGCGGACTAGTCGGAGAGTTCAAGGCACAAGACGGAATTGAATGGGCGAGCCTTCAACGGCCCTCCGTTGATTCAATTACTTGCGGAGCGGCGGAATGCAAAATTAACCTCTCGGGCCATGTGGTACGTAGGCGGCATTGGTCTAGCGCCCCGGCCAGCCCTGGGCACCTCGCGCGGCAGAACCGTTCTCGCGGTCGTTGTTGCCATTCCTGGCCCTGCGGCCTCGTCACGCCACACTCTCGCGAAGGAGGGCGTACTCGGGGTCGCCCTTGCGCCCGTGGCACCGCGATAGGCTCACCAGGGAACGGCCGGCAGGATCCCCAACGCCGCACTTGAAGAAGCCAAACAAGGGAGCGCCAGCCGACTCAGCCCGCGCCCTAGCCGCCCAGCCGAGGAGCGGTGCTCACGACTTGGTTCCGGCCAGCCACGGGGGCCGGCGCCTGGAATCCCGCGCAATAAGGCTATTCCGAAGCGGCGCCTATGCGGCCGCGGTGCCGCTGCTGCGCCGCGCCGCGGCTGTTTCCAACCGCGGCCCCGAGCTGCGCTACTACCTTGCGCAATCGCGTTTTCAGCTCGGCGACGTCGACGCTGCCCTGCGCGAGCTGCGCCGCGTCGCACGGAGCCGCGATCCCGCCGTGCGACGGGCCGCGCTTGGAAAAATCGCCGTCTTGATCCCCGGCGCCCCTGGGGCGAGCAACGCCCGGATCCTGAGGGCCCGCCGCCAGTGGGCACGCCTTCAGGCGAAGGTCGACTGTCCCCGGGTTCCCCTGCAGACCGGGCCCTGCACACACCGAAGGAGACTGCGCATCGGCTACGTCTCGGCGTTTCTCGCGCACCGCAACTGGATGAAGCCGGTCTGGGGCGTGCTGGACGCCCATGATCGCCGGGCCTTCGAGATCCACCTCTTCCTCGACCGAGGCCTCCCGAAGAGGCGCCACGGGTACGTGCCGCGCAAATCTGACCGCATCCATTTCATTGACGGCCTTTCGAACGAGGAGGCCGCCGAGCGCATCGCCTCGGCCAAGATCGACATACTGGTCGACCTGAACGCCTACAGCTACCCTCGCCGCCTCGGGCTTTTCCTTCGCAGGCCCGCACCCATCCAGGTCGGCTGGTTCGCCCTCTATTCCACGAGCGGCATCGACGCCTTCGACTACGCCATTGCCGACAAGGCCGCCTTGCGCCCCGGCGAGGAGCGCTTCTGCTCGGAAAGGATCCTGTACGTCTCCGGCTCGTACCTTGCGTTCACGGTCCGCTATCGCGTCCCCGGTGTAGTGGATCCGCCCTGCTCCCGTTCGGGGAAAGTCACGTTTGGATGCCTCGCTCCGCAGTACAAGATCACGGGCGAGGTGATCGCCGCGTTCGCAGCCATCCTTCGGGCCGTCCCGGACGCATGCCTCGTCCTCAAGAGCACGTGCATGGCCAACGCGGGAAACCGCGCGGCCGTCCGCGCCCGCTTCCTGAGCCATGGGATCTCCGGCGACCGGTTGCGCTGCGAGGGCCCGGCCGAGCACTACGCTTTTCTCAGGGCCTACGACCGCATAGACGTCGCCCTCGACACCTTCCCCTATAGCGGCGGCACCACGACGGCGGAGGCCCTCTGGCAGGGAGTCCCGGTCCTTACGATTTCCGGCGACCGATGGGCTTCCCGCACGAGCGGCACCATTCTCAAGGCGGCGGGCCTCGCCGACTGGGTTCGGCCGTCGAGGCGGTCCTTCATCCGCCGCGCCGCAGCGCTTGCGAAATCACAGGACGCCTGCGCCCGGCTCTCCATCCTCCGAGCCACCCTGCGGGACAGGCTCCGCACGTCTCGCGCGTGTGACGTGCAGGGCCTGTGTCGCCAATTGGAGAATTACTACCGCGCCATGGCGCGGGCGCCGTCAAGGCGCCCGATTGCACTCCGACCGAAGCCGTAGCCCCTGCTGTCGTCGGCTCGGGCGTCCGGATCCTGACAGGCCTGAATTCGCCGCCCTTTGCGGCGCGGACGGCGTCCATCCGCGCGGCCTTCCGGTCATTCTATCCAACCGAGGCTCGTCTTGGTCGGAGCGAACTCGATCCACTTCGTGTGCGCGGCCGCGCCACCGCGCGGATTCTTCTTCGAACCGAGGTCCTTGAATCTGACGTTGTTCTTTGCCTTGGCCTTTTTCTTTTCGGATTTCATATTGCTCCGTGTTTTTGCATTCTCGACTGTTTGTTATTCCAGGCTGAAAACTGCTCGGTATTGCCAGCCATCTGCAGTAGCAATGCTTTTTTGAAATGCAAGCACCGCTAATGGCCACACCTCCCGGGAGGACAATCGAACGTGATCTAACTCCTTTCTGGACCGTTTATTGCGTTTGGAACACCCGGACAGCAATTTTCTGGAAGCCCACCATGAAAGGCTCTGATTTCAAGTTGTAAGGGTGGTCCTCCACGTGCAGATCCCCCCAATGCCGGATACGACGCCGTCGCCAGCGCCAACCCAAAGGTTCTCGGACCGCGTCGAGGACTATGTCCGCTACCGCCCATCGTATCCCGCGGCCGTGATGGAGGCACTGCGCGAATATGCCGGGCTCGGCGCATCAAGCGTAGTCGCCGACATCGGCTCGGGGACCGGGATCTTCGCGCTATTGCTCCTGCGCAAGTGCGCACGTGTCTATGGGGTGGAGCCAAACGAGGCCATGCGCGCCGCCGGTGAACGCCTGCTCGCCGGATGGTCGAATTTCGCGAGCATCGCGGGCACTGCCGAGGCCACCAACCTGCCGGACGCCTCCGTGGACCTGGTCACCGCGGCGCAGGCGTTTCACTGGTTCGACGGGCCGGCCTGCCGCAGGGAGTTCTCTCGAATCCTCCGGAATGGAAGCCCCGTGGCGCTCGTGTGGAACGAACGGCTCGTCGACGCGACGGCCTTCCTCGCGGATTATGAATCGCTGTTGAGACGCCGCGCGGTCGACTACGAGAAGGTCAACCATACAAACGTCGATGCCGCGGCGCTCATGGCATTCTACGGCGCCGGAGGCTACGCAACCTTCGAGTTTCCCAACGAACAGCGTTTCGACCTCGCAGGCCTGCGGGGGCGCGTGCTCTCGTCGTCCTACGCGCCAAACATAGGACATCCCGGCCATGAGGCCCTGATGTCCGAGCTGGCGTCGCTGTTCGGAAGGCATGCCCAGGACGGCCACGTGACTTTCCACTACACGACCAGGCTCTTTGTCGGCCGGCTTTCCTGAGGCCGGCCGCCTTGAGGATCCATGATCAAGTCCCTACTCCAGAGGATCCTGCGCGGGGTGGGGCTGTACGTGTGGTTCAAGGAGGAGTCCTTCGCGTACGACGTCTACCGCCTCTTCAAGGATGGAAGGCCCGTAACGTGGCGAAGCCGGGAGTTGCGTTTCTACCGCGGCCTTCTTCGGCACGGGCCGCAGCCGCCGCTGGTCTTTGACGTGGGTGCGAATCGCGGGCAAAGGACCGACGTCTTCCTGAGGCTCGGCGCGCACGTGGTTGCCGTCGAGCCGGACGAGGCCAACCAGCGGCTCCTGGCGCGCAAGTACCGGGGCCGCCTCCGGAAGCGGCCCGTGACAATCGTGGGCAAGGCGGTGAGCGACGCTGTCGGGAGCGGGACGCTCCGCGTGACCTACCCCGGCTCGGGCCTGAACACGCTGAGCGAGAAATGGGTCCGGACCCTTGGGGAGAACCCCGGAAAGCTCGGGGCGCGCGTCGAGTACCCGCTCCGGCGGACGGTGGAGACGACGACGCTCGCCTCGCTGATGGAGTCCCACGGCGTGCCCCGGTACATCAAGATCGATGTCGAGGGCCACGAGCTCCCTGTGCTCCGCGGCCTGCCGCGCCCCGTGCCATTAGTCTCGTTCGAGGCCAACCTTCCCGAGTTCATGCCGGAGGCCGCGGAATGCATCGGGATCCTCGGCCGGCTCTCCCCGAACGGGCGTTTCAACCTGTCCGAGGAATGCTACAGGGGGCTTTCCTTGAGCGAATGGCAGGCCGGCCACGCGATGATCAGTATCCTTGGCCGCCTCGGCGAAAAAGCGGTCGAGATCTTCTGGAAGTGCGAGTAGCTCCGGAGCCCACCCGCCATCCCTGGGCCAAGTGGCCCGCCGCCAGCCCATCGGGAGCCAGGCCCGGCGAGGGAAGGCCGCGAGGCGCTCCGGGGCCCGAAGGCTAGCCCTCGCGGGCCTGCTGCACCTCGAGGTGCAGCGCCGCCAGCGAGACGAAGATGTCGCGCAGGAACGCCGCCAGCGACGCCACCAGAAACGCGATCGCCGAAAGGAAGAAGACGAGCATCAGCCAGCCGAGGTCCATGCGCAGCGTGGCGCCGACGAAGATCGCGATCACCAGAGCCGATGACGCCAGCATGCTCGAGGTGGCAAATGTCAGCGCCAGCCGGACGAGCTTCGCGCGTTGCCACGTGTGCTCGAGTTGAACCTCGAGGCGACGCCGCTCGGCCGCCTCCGCCTTCCTGAGGTGCGCAGCATACGCGCGGGTGCGGTCGACGATCCGGCCCATCCGGTTGGTCATCGTCAGCAGGAGCAGCCCTAGGCCGGAGATCAGGATGACGGGCGTCGTCGAGGCCTGGATTATCGGGAGCAGTGAGTTGGAGGGCAGGGTTTCCATGGCAGGGGAAACACCAAGCGTCTTTCGACGCGGCGCAACAATGATAATGCGTCCCGGCGCGGGCCGGAGAGCCCGATGACGCCCGCCGCCATCGCCTTCCTTCCCGTCTGCCTCAGGCCAGCGAGCGCGCCAGGGCGAATGGGATTGCCCCCCGATCCTGATCGCGGTTAGGGTGCCTCCCGCAATGAAACGCGCGGCTTGGTTCCTGCTCGCCATCGCATGCTCCGCCTTCGTGCGGGTGCAGCCGGTTGAGCTTTTGAACCCGTGCCCTTGCATTTGCCGCGGCTTTTGCCACTGCAAGGTTCCGGGCGCCTGCGGGATGCCGTGCTGCGGGGCCCCGACGCCCGCCTGGCAGGCATTGGCCAACGAGCAGACCGCGGGGATCCGCGGCGTCGCCCGGCGGTCCTCGGCGCATCCGCCCCAGCTTTCCGGTGCCCCCTACCTTGCACCTGGATCCGAGGTGACGGGGGCCTTCTCTGCCCTCGCCCCGTCCGCATTGGTGGCGCCCGCTGCACGTGTGCCTTTGTTCAAGGCGCACTGCAGTTTCCTGATCTAGGGCCTTCGGACCCCGTTCCGCCCGCGCCGAGGCGCGGGTCGCCCCTTCCCCGGGGTGGGCCGGCTTGGCTGTGCGCCCGCGCCCCCCCGCCACCAGACCCTGCGGTCCACCATGATAACCCATCAATTCCTACTCCTCAAACTCGCCCGTTCCCCGACCGGCACCCGCGAGGGTTTCGGCCGGCCTGAATCGCATCCGCGTATCCGGACCGCCCAAGCAAGTAATCCGCCATCGTGTACACGAGTTCCCCAGGTCTAGTCCCGCGAGCCCTCGCGCTCCTCGCTCCCGCGCTGCTGTCGGGATGCACAGGGACGCCGATCCACGAGGAAACGGCCGCCCGCAGGCAGGCCGCCGTGATAGAGGATTCCTACCGTCCCGGAGGCAAGATGCACTCTCTTCCGATCCTAAAGCCCGATTCACCGGCGGCGGAGTATCTGCGGTTCGCGCTGCTGAAGCACCCACAGGTCGAGGCTGCGTACGACGACTGGCGCGCGGCGGTCGAGGCGATCACGCCGGCCCGTTCGCTGGCCGATCCCCAGCTGGTGGCCCAGCCGAATATCACCTCCGGTAACACGTTGGCCATAATGCCCGGCCTCATGTTTGATTTCATGACGCGCGGCAAGCGCGCCGCAATGGGCCGAGAGGCCGCCGCCGCCAGCGATGTCGCCTACCGGGAATACGCCGCGGCCGTCATGCGCACCGCCGCCGGGGCGCGCAAGGCGTGGATCGAGCTCGCGTATGTCGACGAAGCCCTGCGCCTTCGCGAGGATTCGCTCCGGACGATCGACCAGTCGCTCGCGCTGGCGAGCGCCGAATACTCAACGGGAAGCGGCCCGGCCACGCTCGAGGCGCAGGCGCTCCTTCTCAATAGGTCGGGCGAACAGCGGGTGGACCTGGCGGCGCTCTACGACAGGCGCGCCGCCGCGCGTGTCCGGTTCAAGTCGGCGCTAGGCCTCGGACCCGGCGATCCGGACCCGCCGTGGCCGTCCTTCCCCCTCCAGGCCACGCCCCTGCCGCCGGAAGGAGAGCTCTGGGGCGCCGCCGAACGGGTCAACCCGGAACTCGCCAGCATGCGCGCCATGGTCGACATGGCCGTCGCCGGCGTGGAGGTCGCCCGCGCATCGCGCACGCCGGACTTCAGCGCGGGCGCCATGGTCGATTCGATGGCCAGGCCCCTGCCCCTGCGTCCGAGCGCGGCCGTCACCCTGCCGGTCTGGCGCGACAAGATCGCGGCCATAATCGCAGGCGCCGAGGCAAAAAGGGACGCTGCCGTGGCCAGGCTCGGCGCCGAGCAGGTCAACCTCGCTGCGGAGATCGCCCAGATGCTCTACATGGTGCGCGAGGCGGACCGGATGATCGAGTACTTTGACGGAGTCGCGCTCCCCAATCTCGAGCGCAGCGCCGCTTCGTCCGGGGCGGCATACCAGTCGGGCTTGGGCGGGGCCGCCATGATCCCCGAGACACAGCTGATGGTGCTTGGGATGCGCCTGGAGCGCATCGAGCTCCTTCGCCAGCGCGAAACCTCCGTGACCGACCTGCTCCTGATGTTGGCCGCTGTCGCCCCTCCCGGCTCTCCGCTGCTCGCCGGCACGGCCTCCCCGCCGCCGCAGCCCTCCGATCTTCCGCCATGATAACCTCGTCCCGCCATTTCCACCTTTCCATAGCGTTTATTCTCGCCGCCCTCGCGCCGTGCCCGCTCCGGGCCGACCAGGCCCCTTCCGCGAACGTAGCCGCGCCCAGCGAGCGGAAGGTCAAGTACTACAAGTCCACCATGATGCCCGGCGAGGTCCGCCAGACTCCAGGCAAGGACTCGATGGGCATGGACATGGTGCCCGTGTACGGAGGCGAGGACAACTCGCCGGCGGCGATCAGGATCGATGCGGCGACGATCCAGCGCATGAACCTGAGGACGTCGGTCATCGAGCGCGGCCCCGTCCGGCGGGAGATCCGAACTGTCGGCGTGGTCGCGTACGACGAGCAGGGCCTGCGGGACATCACCACGAAATACGACGGGTGGCTGCAGAAGCTAGAGGTGAGCGCGACCTGGACCCAGATAAAGGCGGGGGACCCTCTCTTCGAGATCTACTCGCCCGATCTTTACAACGCGCAGCTTAATTACCTCGTCGCCCTGGGCAGCGAGGGCGCGGCCGGCGGGCCGTTGACGCGAGCGGCTCTCTCGCGCCTGCAGCTTTTTGACGTGCCAGCGGACGTCATCGCCGACCTGGCACGTACGGGACGCGCCAGCCGCACGCTGGTCTTCCGCGCGCCGGCCGACGGCGTGGTGATCGAGAAGATGGCCGTCGAGGGCCAGATGATGAAGGCGGGCGAGAGGATCTACAGGCTCGCTGACCTCTCCACGGTGTGGGTGCTTGCGCAGATCTACGAAAATGACCTGGGCTTCGTGCGGAAGGGCCAGGCGGCTGTCGTGACCACCACCTACGGGGCACAGCGTTCGTTCAACGGCACGGTCGAGCTCCTGCTGCTCCAGGTGGAGGAGCAGACGCGCGCGGCCACCGCGCGCATCGCTCTGGCAAACGGGGACCTTTTCCTGCGCCCGGGAATGTTCGCCGACGTGCGCTTCCAGGCGGAGCTCTCCCCTTCGGCGGTCCTCGTGCCAGACACGGCGGTGCTCAGGAGCGGCGACACCGACACCGTCTTTGTCGTCAAGAGCGACGGCTCCTTCGAGCCGCGGGTGATCAGGCTCGGCGAGCGCAGCGAGGGCGACCTGTACGAGGTGCTGAGCGGCCTCAGCGCAGGCGAGCGCGTCGTCACCTCGGGACAATTCATGCTCGATTCGGAGAGCCAGTTGCGCGAGGCTGTCCAGAAGATGATCGGGGGCGGCGCCGCCCCGGCCCAATCCCAAAGCGCCTCACGCGAGCACGGGACGAATTGACTCGCGCCCTCGGCAGTCCAGCGCACCGCCCGCCATGCTAAAGTCCGTAATAGAATCCTCGATCAGGAACAAGTTCTTCGTCCTCGTAGTGACCGCGGCGGTCATCTGCGCCGGCGTCTATGCGCTGCGCGAGATCCCGCTCGATGCCATTCCCGACCTCTCGGACACGCAGGTCATCATCTATACCGAGTGGCCCGGGCAGGCCCCGCAGATCGTCCAGGACCAGGTGACCTACCCGATCACCACCAAGATGCTCTCGGTGCCCAGGGCCAAGGTCGTGCGCGGCTACTCGTTCTACGGGTTTTCCTTCGCCTACGTCATCTTCGCGGATGGCACCGACCCGTACTGGGCCCGGAGCCGCGTCCTCGAATACCTGAACGGCCTGCAGGGCGCCCTGCCCAAGGGCGTCACGCCGACCCTGGGACCGGATGCCACCGGAGTCGGCTGGGCGTTCATGTACACGCTCAACTCCAGGGACCACGACCTGGCGCAGCTGCGCTCGATGCAGGACTGGTTCCTTCGCTACCAGCTCTCGAGCGTCGAGGGAGTGGCCGAGGTGGCGTCGGTCGGGGGTTTCGTAAAGCAGTATCAGATAACGGTGGATCCGCACCGCCTGCACGCCTACAACCTGTCCATAAGCGACGTCGCGATGGCCGTGCGGAGGAGCAACGGCGAGGTCGGGGGGCGTTCAATCGAGATGTCGGAGAAGGAGTTCATCCTGCGCGTGCGCGGCTACATCACCGGGCTGGACGACCTGCGCAAGATCGCCGTGGGCCGCGGGCCGGGAGGCACGCCGATCCCGCTCGGACAGGTCGCCAACGTCCAGCTCGGACCCGACATGCGCCGCGGCATCGCCGAGCTGAACGGCGACGGCGAGACCGTGGCCGGCATCGTCGTCGTGCGCTACGGCGTCGACACGCGGCAGGTCATCCAGGCGGTGAAGGCGCGGCTTGACCAGGCGATGAAAAGCCTGCCGAAGGGTGTCAGCTACACGATCGCGTACGACCGCACCGCCCTGATCGACCGCGCCGTCAGGACGCTCGAGGAGAAGCTCATCGAGGAAAGCGCCGTCGTTGCGCTCGTCTGCTTGCTGTTCCTCTTGCATCTGCGCAGCGCGTTCGTGGCCATAGTCATCCTGCCGATCGCCGTCCTGGCCTCGATCGGAATCATGTACGGGCAGGGCATGAGCTCGAACATCATGTCGCTCGGAGGCATCGCGATCGCGGTCGGCGCCATGGTGGACGCGGTCATCATCATGATCGAGAACGCCCACAAGCACATCGAGCGCGACGGCGGCACGAAGCCGCACTGGGAGATCATCCGCGACGCCGCGGTCGAGGTCGGCCCGACCCTGTTCTACTCGCTCCTGGTCATCACCGTCTCCTTCCTGCCCGTGTTCACTCTCCAGGCCCAGGAGGGCCGGATGTTCAAGCCGCTCGCGTTCACCAAGACCTACTCGATGGCGGCGGCCGCGCTGCTCTCGATCACGCTCGCCCCCGTGCTCATGGGCTTCTTTATCCGCGGCAGGATTCCCCGGGAGGAGAAGAATCCCATCAACCGCCTGCTCATCTGGCTCTACAACCCCCTCCTCGACCTGATGATCAGGTTCCGCTGGGCCGTCATTGTCGCGTCCGCAGTCGTGGTAGCGTGGGTCTTCATGCCCTGGGACGCCTGGGTCGTGAGGCCCCTGCCCGAGGGAGGCCTGAGGCAATTCGCCAGACGCCTAGGCAGGGCCTTCCCGTACCAGAATCTGGGTTCCGAGTTCATGCCGCCGCTCTACGAGGGCGACCTCCTCTACATGCCGACCGCGTTCCCGGGAATCTCCCCGACCAAGGCACGCGAGCTGATCCAGCAGACCGACCAGATCATCCGCTCATTCCCCGAGGTGCAGAACGTCTTTGGCAAGATCGGGCGGGCCGAGACGGCCACCGATCCCGCGCCCATGGACATGATCGAGACCACGATCATGCTGAGGCAGGAGGCGGACTGGCCCGCGGTCGACTTCAGGGACGCCGCCGGCAACGTCGTCGCCCACCGGCGCCGCTCGGTCGACGAGCTCGTGGGGGCGATGAACGCCGCGGTGCAGTTTCCGGGCCTCACCAACGCATGGACCATGCCGATAAAGACGCGGATAGACATGCTGGCCACCGGGATCAAGACGCCGGTGGGTATCAAGGTCGCCGGACCCGACCTCCGGCTGCTCGAGCGGATCGGCGAGCAGATTGAGGGCGTCATCCGCCGCGTGCCCGGCACGAGCAGCGCATTCTCCGAGCGCGTCGTGGGCGGCAACTACATCGAGTTCGAGATCGACCGGGACGCCATCGCCCGTTACGGCCTCACGGTCGGCGACGTTCAGGACGTGCTGGAGGTGGCGCTCGGCGGCATGCCCCTCACCACCACCGTCGAGGGGCTCGAGCGGTACGACGTCATCCTTCGTTACGACCGAGACTACCGCGCGAACCCCGAAGCGCTGCGCGACATACTGATTCCGGTCAGGTCTGCCGGCATCGGCGGCGCCATGGCGGGCCGGGATGCCTCGGCGCCCATGGCCCAGATACCCCTCAGCGAGCTGGCTAGGGTAAGGGTGGTCGCAGCCCCGATGGGCATCAAGAGCGAGGCCGCCGTCCCCAACGCGTGGATCTACGTCGACGTGCAGGGCGTCGACATCGGCACGTACGTCCAGAGGGCCCAGCGGGCGGTCAGCGACGCGATGCTGTCCGGCGAGATCAGGGTGCCGGAGGGTTACAGCGTGTTCTGGAGCGGCCAGTATGAATACATGCAGCGGGCCCAGCAGCGCCTCATGCTCGTCGTCCCGGCGACACTCCTCATAATCATCCTCATCATCTACCTCAACACCGGCTCTCTGGTCGGGACCGCCATCATAATGCTATCGGTGCCGCTCGCCCTGGTGGGCTCGTTCTGGATGCTCTACTGGTCGGGCTACAACATGAGCGTCGCCGTCTGGGTCGGCCTGATAGCCCTCGCGGGCGTCAGCGCCGAGACCGGCGTCGTGATGCTTCTGTACCTCGAGCTCGCCTACGACGACTGGAGGAAGCGGGCCCGGCTCAACAACACCGGCGACCTTCGCGACGCCATCTATCACGGTGCCGTAAAGCGGGTGCGCCCGAAGGCGATGACCGCCGCGGTGATCATAGCGGGGTTGCTGCCGATCCTGTGGAGCCACGGTGCCGGCGCCGACGTGATGAAGCGCATCGCCACGCCGATGGTGGGCGGGGTGGTCACCTCGACCCTGATGGAGCTGCTGCTCTTCCCGGCAATCTTTTACGTCTGGCGCTCGCGCGGGCTGCCTGAGCCGGCCCGGCAGCCGGCCCCTTAGGCAAAATCAAGGGAATAAATGCCAAGAGATGCGCCGACACGGCCGGCGCTTCGCCGTACCTTGGCGTCAAACAGAAAGGACTCCACCATGCCGGTCATCAAAATCCATGTAGAGCACGAGGAGCTGGCGGCAATCAAGCGCAGGGCCGGGGAACTGGGCCTCACGGTCGAGGCCCTGGCCTACGGCGCCATCAACTGTTCGATGAGCCACGTCAAGGAGGCGTACTGCCGGGTGCGCATCGACCAGGCCGCAAGCGAGCGCGGGCACGATCTTCCGCTTTGGAGCGACAGCGCCCGGTCCGTGGCCATTTACGAGAGCATGCCCGACATCCAGCAGGGCCCCGGTCCGAAAGGCGGCCCGCTCGAGCCCGGGTCAGGAGCCAAGGCCAAGGCCGAGAGTCCGGCGCCGAAACCCTAGGTTGCGCCGGGGTTTCTAGGCGGGCCGGCCCCCCCATCAACAGGGGGCGCCAGGATTCTTGCGCGGGGAGGAGCGCGCGGGGGTCACGGGAGTGGCTTGAACTCGACGCCGAGCTCGTTGAACAGGAATGCGTATATGTCGGTCCGTTCCGCGATGATCTCGTCAAGGGAGTCCCCCATGCCGTGGCCCGCGGAATGGCTCGTTCGCAGGAGGACCGGATTGGACGACGCGTTCGCGGCCTGCAGCCGGGCGCAGAACTTCCGCGAATGCCACGGGTCGACACGCGGGTCGTTCTCGCCGGTCGTGAGAAGGATCGATGGATACTTCACCCCGTCGACCACGTGGTGATACGGCGAGTAGGCCAGCAGGGCCTTGAACTGCTCCGGATCCTTCACCGTGCCGAACTCCGTCGTGTTGAACTCGCCGTTCGTGGTCCGCTCGACGCGCAGCATGTCGTAGATCCCGACCCTGCTCACCACAGCGCGGTAAAGCTCGGGGTGCTGCGTTAGGGCCGCTCCCATCAGCAGGCCGCCGTTGCTCTCGCCAAAGATCGCCAGCCTGGCCAGGGTCGTGTATCCGTGGTCGATCAGCCACCGGGCGCACGCGTGGAAGTCGTCGAAGACGTTCTGCTTTCTCGTCAGGTTCCCTGCGACGTGCCACTGGTCGCCATACTCGCCGCCGCCGCGCAGGATCGCGAAGACCCAAACACCGCCCTGCTCCAGCCAAACGCGGCGCGAGGGCCAGGTCTGGCTCGAGGTCAGCTTCCCCGGCGTGATGCTGTAGCCGTAGCCACCGTAACCGTACAATACGGTCGGGTTCTTGCCGTCGAGCTTGGCCCCCTTCTTCCTGATGATGTCGAGCGGGACCATGGTGCCGTCCTTGGACTTCGCGAATTCGCGGATGACCTCGCAGTCCGAGTAGTCCGCGAGCGACGTCCTCACCAGCGCCGTCCTGCGGCAGGCCCCGGCGGCCGCCGAGAACTGGAGCCACGCGGGAAGCTCCAGGTAGCTGCCGTTCAGGAGCAGGATGTCGTCGCCGTCGAGGGCCACCATCCCTTCCACAGACGAGATGGGCGGCATGGGAACGTCCGCGAGCCGCTTGCCGGCGGTATCAAAGACGCGCACGCGGGATGGCCCGCCGAGGAGGTCGTTGACATAGAGCCGGGATGCCGTCGGGAGAAAGTCCTGGATAGATCCGTCGGACTCCTTGACTATCTCGACCGCGGCCGCCAACGAGGGCGAGGCGTCCAGCGGGACGCGGAGAATCCTTCCCCTGGGCGAGCCCGCCCTCGACATGAGGTAGATCGCCTCGTCCCTGCCGAACTCGAATCGCACGATCCTGTCAGAGAAGCTCGACACCCGGGTCCAGGCGGAGCCGGGGGCCGTGGGCCGTAGGTAGTAGGCGACCTCCCCGCCGTCGCCGTTCTTCACCTCGGCGACGACCCAGCCTCCGTCCTCCTTGGTCTCCAGGGCGATCTCGGCGATCTTCGGCAGGTCCCTGCCGAGCTCGCAGGTGTCGGCCTCCGTCCCCGTGCCGAACCGGTGGTACCACACCTGCTGGTAAAAGCCCGCGTCCTCGGGCGCGCGCTCGCTCCCGCGGGGATAGCGCGTGTACCAGAAGCCGCGGCCGTCGGGTGAGAACGCGGCGCTCCCGCCGGCGGTCCCCTTTTGCACGCCCGGGATGACCTCGCCCGTCTCCCGTGCCGTCCCGGCGTCGTAGATGTGCAGGTCGCCGGCCTCGCTTCCGCCCTTGGAGAGGGACACGGCGACCTTGCTTCCATCAAGCGACACGACGAACCAGTCGATCTCCGTCCCACCCTTTTGGTCGAGCGCGTTGGGGTCGACGATGACACGCTCGGAGCCGGGGTCGTCCGCCGACGCGAGCGTGACGATCATCCTCTGCTGAAGCCTTGGGTCGTTCTTGTAGGCGAAGAGGCGCCCTCCCCTCCTCGCGGCGACCCAGTAGGATATCGAGCTCGATCGGGTCAGCCGGTCGACCCGGGCGCCGACCTCCGCCCTGTGGGGGAGCGTGTCGAGGTACCTCCGCGCGCGCGCGTTCTGGGAATCGCTCCACTGCTTTACGGCCGGCGAGCTCGAATCCTCGAGCCACTGGTAGTCGTCGGCGACTTTGACGCCCTGGTACGCATCCACCACCGGTTTCTTGGGGGTCTGGGGCGCCGGCGGCAGGTCGGCCGCCGCCGTTGCCAGCCCGACGATCGAGGCCGCGAGAACAGCTTGAACAGTGCGCATCCGGGTTTCTTAGCTGATGGAGGACGCGCGGCAAGCCGCTTTGGGATGACCGTTGTCAGCGCGGCGGCGCGGCCGGCCTAGCGGCCCGGGCGACCGCCGGCCGGGATCAGTCGGAGAGAAGCTCGGCGCCCTCGAGGGCCAGCAGGCGGGTCTTGGTGCGGATGCCGCCCGGGCCGGAGAAGCCGGTCATCTTGCCATCGGCCGACACGACGCGGTGGCACGGCACGATGAGCGGCCACGGGTTAGAGGCCAGCGCCAGGCCGACGGCCCGGGCCGCCTCGCTGCCCATTGCCAGGTTCCGCGCGATCTCCCCGTAGCTCCTCGTGCAGCCGGCCTTGATGGCCTGCGCCTGGGCGTAGACGGCCATCTGGAAGTCGGTCGCGCACGACCGGTCCAGCGGCGTTCCGGTAAAGTCCTGCAGCCTTCCCTCGAAGTGCAGCTGCACCCCCGCGATCACGCGGCCCACCCATTCCGGCGGCTCGCCTGTCTGAGCCCCGGCGCGGGCGGCCAGGCTCCTCGCGGTCAGCTCCTTACCTTCGCCCGGCAGGTGAAACGAGGTCAGGCCGGCGTCGTTCCAAGCGATGCCGCAGGTCCCGAACCGGGTGGGAAAGAGGGCGCAGGGCATGGCTCCAGGCGTGGGAGGCGATGTCGGCGGGCGGGCGCCGGTCCTAGAACGAGACCTCGACGGGCTCGCTCGCGAGGAGCACGGACCGGGCGTGGGTTGCGGTCTTCCAGGCAAGGCGGATGGCGTCGATCGCCGCGCGGTTCGCCGGCGTGTCCTCGTGCAGGATGACGAGCACCTTCGAGCGCAGGCGGCTCGGCACGTCGCTCCCGCCGCTGCGCCACTGGCCGTAGGCGTCAAGGACCGTCAGCCCTCCCCGGAAGCGCGGCGTGACCTCCCTGTCCAGGAACGCCCGCCACTTCATCTCGCCGACGCCTCCGTCGGGCACCTCAACCGGCCCGATGCCGAAATAGAGCTCGCTGCGCACCCAGTGCTGCGCGGACGCCGGGCGGGCGGAATCCCCTTGCAGGGCGGCCGTCACCGGCGCGGGCGCATCGGCGCTGCCCAAGCGGGCGACGAGGAGGAAGGCCGCGAACGCCGCGGCTGTGAGGGCGGTCTTGATCTTCATAATCTGGTCCGGCAGCGCCCGGGCGGCCCGTCAGGGCCTTGCCTTGCGGGCGGAGATGATCTCGGTGTTCATGCCCGCCCAGTGCAGCCGGCCGCCGTAGCGGCCGTGCTCCATCTTGACGCAGCGGTCGACCACGACATCCAGGCCGTTGCTCGCGGCGAACTCGGCGGCCTCGAGGCTGACGAGCCTCAGCTGCAGCCAGAGCGCCTTGGCCCTAATGGCCACGGCCTGCTGGGCGATGGCGAGGCACTCCGCGGCCGGCCGGAACACGTCCACGAGGTCGACCGGCTCCGGGATGCTCGCGAGATCCGGGTAGGCCCTCTCGCCGAGGATCCGGTCCGCCTTCGGGTTCACGGGGATGACGCGGTAGCCCTCGTGCTTGAGGTAGCTGGCGACGAACCAGCTCGCCCGCTGAGGATCCGTGGACAGGCCGACGACGGCGATCGTGCGCGCGTCGCGCAGGAGCCTCTGGATGACCAGGGGATCCTGGTAGAGCCTCTGCTGCCCGGGCGTGAGCGCCGAGTTCAGCGTGATAGCGCATGCAGCGCCTGGTCCAGGTCCCATAGGAGGTCCTCCACGTCTTCAAGGCCGATCGACAAACGGATGAGCTCGGGTCCGACTCCGCCCTTGGCCAGGTCCTCGTCGCTCAGCTGCTGGTGGGTGGTCGAGGCCGGGTGGATCACGAGGCTCCTGACGTCGCCGATGTTCGCCAGGTGCGAGAAGAGCTGGAGCGCCTCGATGAACTTCTTGCCGGCCGCCCGGACGTCCTCGCCCGGGCGCGGCCTGAGCCCGAAGGAGAACACGGCCCCCGGTCCCCTGGGCAGGTACTTCCTCGCCAGAGCGTGGTCGGGATGGCTCGGCAGCCCCGCATAGGCGACCCACGCCACGGACGGATGCGCCTCGAGATGCTGGGCAATCCGCAGGGCGCCGTCCGTCTGGCGGTGCATGCGCAGCGAGAGCGTCTCGAGGCCCTGGATCAGCAGGAAGGCGTTGAACGGCGAAAGGCACGCCCCCGTGTCGCGCAAGGTCTCGGCGCGGGCCTTCATGAGGAAGCCGTAGTGGCCGAAGGTGTCGTGGAAGCGCAGGTCGTGGTAGGCCGGCGAGGGCGCGGCGATGGCGGGGAACCGGCCGAAGTCAAACTTGCCCGAGTCCAGGAGCACACCCCCGATCGAGGTGCCGTGCCCGCCGATGAACTTTGTCGCGGAATGCACGAGGAGAGTCGCCCCGTGCTCGATCGGCCGGCAGAGGGCGGGGGTGGCCATCGTGTTGTCGACGATCAGGGGGATGCCCCTCGAGCCGGCGAGCCCGGCCAGGCGCTCGATGTCGAGGATGGCTCCCCGCGGGTTGCCGATCGTCTCGCCGTAGAGGGCCCTGGTCTTTGGCGTGATCGCCGCCTCCCACTCCCCGTAGAGCGAGGGGTTCACGAAGCGCACGCCGATCGAGAACTTCCGCAGCGTGTGGACGAACTGGGTTATCGAGCCCCCGTAGAGCTGCGACGAGGCGACGATCTCGTCTCCCGGCTGCAGGAGCGTGAGGAAGGCTACGAGCTGCGCCGCCATGCCGCTCGCCGTGGCGACGGCCCCGGTCGCGCCCTCGAGCGAGGCCATGCGCTCCTCGAAGACCGCCGTCGTCGGGTTGCTGATGCGGGTGTAGATGTTTCCGTACTGCTTGAGCTCGAAGAGCTGCGCGGCCTGCTCCGCGTCTTCAAAGACGAACGAGGTCGTCTGGTAGATCGGCACGGCGCGGGCGCCCGTTACCGCGTCCGGGATGTGCCCGGCATGCACCATCCGCGTCTCGAACCCAAAGCGGCGGGGGTCGGTTGCGTTGCTCACAGGGGCCAAGCGAATAATCTTCCGCCAACAAGGCAAAGGTTTAGATACGGCCGCGCCAGCGCTTTCTGCTTCCGGCTGCGGGCAGGCCGTGTAGCGTGGATGGGAATGGCTGACGACGAAATCGAGGTGGTCTACCGCCTGCGGGCCGACCCGTCGGGGCTGGACGCGCGGGTCGAGGCCCTCCTATTGGAGCAGACCGTCGAGATGGGCCGCGAGGCGCTGAGAAGCGCCCACGCGCGCGAGCACTTTGTCGGCCGGGTGATCGGGACGGAGGCGGTCGGCGACGCCGAGTTCCTGGTCGCGCTCGCCCAGCCGGCGGAGGCGGCCGCCGGCGACCCGGCTCAGCTGCTAAACGTCCTCTTTGGAAACTGTTCGCTGCAGGACGACGTGGAGCTCGAGGATGTCCGAATCCCGGCGACGCTGGTGCGCATGCTCTGCGGGCCGCGCTTCGGCACCGCCGGCCTGCGCCAGCTCACCGGGGTCAGGGGCCGCGCCCTCGCCGCCTCGGTTCTGAAGCCGATGGGCCTGTCGGCCAGGGAGGCTGCCTCGCTGTGCCGCACCCTCGCCATGGCCGGGCTCGACGTGATCAAGGACGACCACGGGCTCGCGGACCATCCCGGGTGCCCGTTCGCGGAGCGGGTGCGCCTGTGCCTCGCCGCGACCGCCGAGGCGGCCGAGACCACTGGGCGCCGGGCCCTATACGTGCCCAACCTGATCGGCTCGCCGGCGACCGTGCTGCGCCAGGCCCGGGAAGCGAGCGAGCTTGGCGCCGGGGCGGTGATGGTCTCACCGATGCTGCTAGGCCTGCCCGGCTTCAACGAGCTCGTGCGCGACCTCGGGAGGCCGGTGCTCGCCCATCCCGCGTTCGGCGGCGCGCAGCGCATCTCCCCGGTGGCGCTGCTCGGCAAGCTCTTCCCGCTCTTCGGCGCGGACGCCGTCATCTACCCGAACACGGGCGGGCGCTTCAGCTACGGCCCCGAGGTGTGCGCCGGCATCGCCCGGGCGCTGCGCGAGCCCGACGCGGCCATCGCCCCGGCGCTGCCGGTGCCGGCGGGAGGCATCAGGGCGGAGAATGCGGCCGCCGTGCTCGAGTCCTACGGCGCCGACACGATGCTCCTGGTCGGCGGCGGCCTGCTGGAGGCGCCCGACCCGGGGGCTCTCCTCGCGCGCAGCCGCCAATTCGTCGGAGCGGTTCACGCCTTCCCCTACCTGCCGTGAGCAAGAAGACCCACATCCGGCAGACCGCGCCGTTCCGCTGGGAGGACGTCCAGGTCCTCGCCTACAAGGAGGGCGGGGGCACCCATTTCAAGAGCATCACCCGGCAGGTGCTCTTCGAGGAATGCGGCCCCGCCGGCGCAGAGCTGCGCTACTTCGAGATAGCGCCCGGCGGACACTCGACCCTCGAGCGGCACGAGCACGTTCACTCGGTCATGGTCCTGCGCGGCCGCGGGCAGGCGCTCGTCGGCCACGAGATCCACTCGGTGCGGGTCAACGACCTGGTCCGCGTGCCCCCGCAGACATGGCACCAGTTCCGCGCGACCACCGACGAGCCCCTGGGCTTCCTCTGCCTCGTGCGCTCCGAGCGCGACAAGCCGCGCCACCCGACCCCGGGCGAGCTCGCGGCGCTGAGGGCCGACGGCCGGATCGCCTCCTTCATCCGCGTCTGAAACCGGCGGGGCCCCCGCCTCGCCGGGCCCGGTTTGCCTTTTGCGGCGCCCGCTGTTTGCTCGAGGACCATGAGCCTGCCCGACCCCGTAAAGCCGTCCACAGCCGCAGCCCAGGCCCTCGGCTTCCTCGACCCGGCAACGGGCGCCTTCGTGCCCCCGATCCAGCCCGCCACCACCTACGAGCGCGGCGCCGACAACCGCCTCCTTTCGGGCAGGCTGTACTCGCGGGCGGACAACCCAAACTACGACCAGGCCGAGGCGCTGCTCACCCACCTGGAGGGCGGCGCCGCGACCGCGGTGTTCAGCTCCGGCATGAGCGCAGCCACCGCGGTGTTCCTCTCGCTTCGCCCCGGCGACCACGTCCTCGTTCCCGACGTCATTTACTGGGCGCTCCGCAGCTGGCTGGTCGGGTGGGCCGCCGACTGGGGCCTGCGGATCGAGTCGGTGGACGCGACGCGACCGGCGTGCGCCGCCGCCGCCGTGCGCCCCGGGAAGACGAAGCTCGTCTGGATCGAGACGCCGGCCAACCCGACTCTTGCGGTCACCGACATCGCAGCCCTGGCCGGCATCGCGCACGGCGCCGGCGCGCTCCTCGCCGTCGACTCGACATTCGCGACGCCCGTCCACACGCAGCCGCTTTCCCTGGGCGCGGACCTGGTCATGCATTCCGCCACGAAGTACCTGAACGGACACTCCGACGTGGTCGCCGGCTCCGTCACGACGCGCGCCGTGGACGGAACCTGGCAGCGGATCAAGGCCGTCCGGTCGCAGGCCGGGTCCGTCCTGGGCCCGTTCGAGGCGTGGCTGCTCCTGCGCGGGATGCGGACGCTCTTCGTGAGGGTGGCGGCGCAGAGCCGCGCCGCGCAGGCCATCGCGGAGCGCTTTTCCCGCCATCCCAGGGTCGAGGCGGTACTGTATCCGGGCCTGCCAGGGTTCCCTGGCCACGAGGTCGCGGCGCGCCAGATGACCGGCGGGTTCGGCGGCGTGCTTGCCCTGCGCGTGAAGGGCGGCGCGCCCGCCGCGCTCGCGTTCGTCGGCAGGCTTCGTATCTGGAAGCGCGCAACCTCGCTCGGAGGCGTCGAGAGCCTGATTGAGCACAGGGCCAGCGTCGAGGGCCCGCAGAGCACCACCCCGGTCGACCTGCTTCGCCTCTCCGTGGGCCTCGAGGACGCTGGCGACCTCATCGGCGACCTGGAGCAGGCCCTCGGGTGAGACGGCCGATCCGACGCGATTCGTCGAGGCGAGCCAATTGACGAGCCTTGCCTGCTCAGGCCCGCTGCCTTTGCCTCAACTGGCGGGACCGGCCGCCACTGCCGGCGCCTGACCGCGGATCGGACTCTCCTTCGCCGGCGGGCGGCCCAACGCAAACAATACCATGATCTCCACGACGCCTCTGCGCCCCCTGGCCGCTGGGAACTCCGTCGGGGTCGTGCCGGCCGGGAACCGCGCCTCATGAGCCGGGGCTTGGTCGAGAGATTCAGCTCCGTGATCGAGCGTGCCGACGTGGGGGGGGCCTTTGTCTCCGTCCCCTTCGACGTGGAGCTGGTGTTCGGCAAGAAGCGCGTTCCGGTCAGCGTCATGATCGACGGGGAACCCTACCGGGGCTCCCTCGCGCGGATGGGGGGGGCTGCCCATGTGCTGCTCGTGCCCAAACGCGTCCGCGAGAGGATAGGCAAAGGGCCGGGCGACGCGGTGGACATCGCCGTCGAGGAGGACCTGAGGCCACGGGCCGTCGCGGTACCGGGGGATTTCAGGCGCGCCCTGGAGGGCCATCCCAAGGCGCGCCGGCTCTTTCACGGGCTCTCCCGCACGGGCCGCAAGGAATACGTCCGGTGGATCCAGGCGCCAAAGCGGGCGGAGACCAGGGCAGGCCGCGTCGCTCGGGCTATAGCGATGCTCGGGCAGGGAAAACGGGCGCCGTGACCGCGGCCCGCCGCCGGCGCAGGTCGGGCGGCGGCGCCCCAGCTCTCACCCGAGCTGCTTCTTCAGCTCGGCGACCTGCCGCCTTAGCTCCGCCACCTCGGCCCGCAGGGCGGCCCCCTCCGCCTCGAGGCGGTCAAGCCTCTCGTCCTCCGGGCGCGTCGCCGCAGGAGCCCCCGAAATCGCCGGGCCCGGCTCCGGCCCGGGGGCCGGCGCGGGAGCGTCACCCGCCAAGAGGTGCGCGTAGCGCTGCTCCTTGAACCCGGCCTGGCGGGGAAGCCTGGCGACGAGGGGCTCCGGCGCCCTCGCCGCAAGCCCATCGAGCGTGGCCGCTGTCTCCGCAAGGCCCGCGAACTCGTGCATCCGCCCCGTGCGGCCCCGGATCTCGCCGGCAGTCTGGGGCCCCCTGAGCAGCAGGACGCACATGACCGCCGCCTCCGGCCGGGCGAGCCCGAACGACTCCAGGAAGCGGTGGCCGTACTTGGGCACGCGGCTCTCCGCTCCCTGGAACATGAAGGCTAGCTTCCTCTCGCGAAGCGCATCGAGCCCGAGCACGACGTCGTGCTCCGACAGCGAGACCACCGGGTTCCTGTTCGAGGTCTGGTTGCAGGCGCTGGTCAGCGCCTTGAGCGTCATCGGGTAGTATTCGGGCGTCGTGATGTCCTTCTCGACCAGCGAGCCGAGCACCCGCAGCTCGACGGGATTCAACGGGTTCATGCGTGGGAAGGCGCCGGCCCCCGCAACCGCGGGTCAGGGCACCGAGGGACGGGCCGGCGCGGCGCGCGCCTGCAGGGCGAGCGACGCCGGCTCAAGCCCCGGGGAGCTGGCCGTCAGCCTAAGAGTCCCGGGCTCCCTAGACGACTGGACGATGACCTGGGCGAAGCCGTTGAAGACGCTCCGGCGCCAGTGGACGGCCGGCGGCTCGTCCTGCAGGCGCAGCGCCACGCCCTTGCTCAGCCCCGAGTGCTCCGGGCCGTAGTTGGCGGTCGCCACAGCGACGACGTTCTCGCCTGCATGGAGCAGGGCCTTCACGTCGTAGACCGAGGGGGCGCGGGGGTCGGCCGCGCCCCCGACAAGCTGGCCGTTCACGTAGACAGAGACGCCTCCGGCGATCCTGCCAAACCACAGCTCGACGACCGGGGCCTCGAGCTCCTTCGCGTCCACCGAGAAGCGCGCGCGGTATACGGCCCTCTCCCGCAGGCCGAGCGAGCCCTCGTCCGCGCCGACGTCGGTTGGGTCCCAGGCGGAGTCGTCGAACTGGACCCCCTCCTCGGGAAGGTTGGCCGGGTAAGGATCTGCGATCCTCCTCCAGCGCCAGCCGCCCACCGGGACGCTCCGGCTCGGGGCCGCGGAGACGTACTTGTCGGGCTCGTGGCAGCTGGGGTCGCCGTTGCCCACCCCGAGGATCCTGCCGGGGCCCTCGATCTCGAACGAAACCTCGTTTCCAGCCACGGGCATCACCCGCCCTTGCGCGTCGGCGACGGACACCGTGACGACGGCGACGTCCTCCCCGTCGGCGTCGACCGACGCGCGGTCGGGCGCGAGCCGCACGGCCGCGGGCGCGCCCGCGGTCTCGACCTTCGCCTCGGCCACGACGCGCCCCGCCCTGAATCCCCGGGCGGACAGGACCCCCGGGGCGTACGGCACCTTCCACTTTATCACGGACTGGGGCTTCATGGCCTGGCGGCCAACGCTGGCTCCGTTGAGGAAGAGCTCGACCTCGTCGCAGTTGCTGAGCGCGCGCACGTCGATCGGCTGGCCCTCCCTGCCCGGCCAGTTCCAGTGCGGCATGAGGTGAAGCACGGGCCGCTCGGTCCACCATGACTGGTAGTACCAGTAGTTGTCCTTGGGGAAGCCGCACGTGTCCATGATCCCGAAATGCGAGTTGATGCACGGCCAGCCGTACGGCGTGGGTTCGCCCCTGTAGTCGAAGCCGGTCCACACGAACCCGCCCGACATCCAAGGGCGGGTGGCGAAGTAGCTCACCCAGGTCTCGGCTGTCTGCGCCCATTCCGGAGCGTTGTCGTCGTAGGCGCTGACGTAGCCGCGCACCGGGTCGTTCGCGTATATCCCGCGCGTGCCGACCGTGCTGCCCTGCTCGCTGCCGACGTTCGGCTGGAGCGGGTGCTCCCGGTGGTACGCGTCCATGGCGGGGCCGACATGGTAGCTCCACCCGCGCACCTCTATGACCCCGTCGATCCCTGCAAACACGTCGCCGAGGTCCGCGTTGAACGTCACGGGCCGCGTCGGGTCGAGCCGCTTGGTCAGGGCCTGCATCGCTGCGACGACGCGCCCGCCCGTCGGGGTGCTCTCGGCCGCGAACTCCTCGTTGCCCATGGACCAGATGGCCACGCTCGGGTGGTTTCGGTCGCGCCGGATCTGGCGCTCAAGGCGGTCCAGGTGCTGGCCGTCGCTTCCGATCAGCCGGTTCTCGTCCATGACGAGCATCCCGAGCCGGTCGCACGCATCCAAGAGCTCCGGCGTGGGCGGGTTGTGCGCGGTGCGGTACGCGTTGCAGCCCATCTCCCTCAGCCGCGCTATCCGGTAGTACTGGATCCCGTCCGGAAGGGCCGACCCCACGCCCGCGTGGTCCTGGTGGTTGGACGTGCCCTTTAGCGCGTAGGGCCTGCCGTTCAGAAGGAAGCCCCTGTCGGCGTCAAAGCCGACCGTGCGGATGCCAAAGGGGGTCTCGACGCGGTCGACCGTCTGGCCGGCGCTCGCGACGGTCGTGACGAGTGTGTAGAGCACCGGCGCCTCAGGCGACCAGAGCAGCGGGGCCCCGAGCTTCACCTCCTGCCCCAGGTCGAGCGACCCCCGGGCCTCAACGCGCCCGGAGCGGGTCGCGGTCGCGACCGTGGCGCCCCCCGGCGCCAGGACCTCCCAGGCGACCGTAGCGTCCGCGGGCGCGTTGCGGGAATTGAGCAGGCGCGCCTCCATGTGCACCTCGTCCGGCCCGGCCGGGACATTGTCCTTGAAGCGGCTGTATACGAAGACGCCGTCGGGCGCGACGGCCAGCGGCGCCGTCTTCACGAGCCAGACGTGCCGGTAGATGCCCGCGCCCTCGTAGAACCAGCCCTCGGGCTGGGTGGCGTCGACCCGGACCGCGACGACGTTCCTCCCGCCGCAGTTTGCGACGTCCGTGATGTCGCAGCGGAAGCCGCTGTAGCCGCTCTCGTGGTGGGCGACGAACCACCCGTTAACGAACACGGTGCTGTCGCGGTACACCCCGTCGAACTCGAGCCAGAGCCGCCGGCCGGCGTCGCCGGCCGGCAGGTCGAAAGACCGGCGGTACCAGGCTATGCTGTTCTGCGGGAACGCCTCCCCCACCGCCCTGAACCCGTGGGAGCCGTCGGCCGTCGGGTCAAAAGGCAATTCTATCGCCCAGTCGTGCGGCAGGTCGACGCGGCGCCAGCTCGCGACGCTCTGCGAGACGCTGGCCGGCCCCATTCCCGTCGCCGCCTTCTGCAGGCTCTGGCCGCTCCCCCATTCGTTGCCTATGTGGAAGCTCCAGCCCGAATCCATGAGGAGCCTTTCCCGGGGCGTGGTGTCGGCCGCGATGGCGGGCCGCAGGGCCAGTCCCAGGGTCAGCGCCATTAGTGCCGCGAGTTCCCGTCTGTTGCGTGTGTTCATGGTGAAAGGATGTTGCTCTGCCAGGACGCTTGCCGTGCCTCCCGGCACCCCCGGGACCCGGGGCGCGCGCGGGGCGGGGGGCCGCTCACCTGGCGCCGAATCGGTAGATTGTGGTGGATCTGTAGGTGTCGCCCGCCTTCAGGACGTAGGTCGGGAAGTTGGGATGGTTCACCGAGTCGGGGAAATGCTGCGTCTCCAGGCAGAACGCCTGGTACTGGCGGTACACGACGCCCTTCTTGCCCGAGATCGTCCCGTCGAGGAAATTGCCCGTGTAGAACTGCACCCCGGGCTCGGTGCTGAGGACCTCCATCATCCGGCCCGACTTCGGCTCAAACACGGTCGCGACCTGGGCGAGCCGCCCTCCCCCCCCATTGACGACGTAGTTATGGTCGTAGCCCACGGGATTGCCGCCCACCTCCTTGATATGAGCGCCGATCGGGGTCGGCCGCCGGAAATCCATCGGCGTCCCCGCCACGGGCGCCAGCTCGCCGGTCGGGATCAGGGTCGGGTCGACCGGGGTGAAGCGGTCGGCATCGAGCATCAGCTCATGGCCGAGGATGTCGCCGTTCTCCGGACCGGCGAGGTTGAAGTAGCTATGGTTGGTGACGTTGACGGGCGTGTCCCGGTCGGTCGTGACGGTGTAGTCGAGCCTCAGCTCGCCGGCGTCGGTGAGCGTGTAGACGACGCTGACGCGGCAGTTCCCCGGGTAGCCCTCCTCCCCGTCCCGGCTCAGGTAGGTGAACGCGACCGCGGGGCCCAGCCCCGACGGGACCTCAGACGCTTCCCAGACCACCTTGTCAAATCCCCGGATACCGCCGTGCAGGTGGTTCGGGCCGTCGTTCACCGCGAGCTGGTAGGCTTTGCCGTCCAGCGTGAACCGGCCCTTGGCGATGCGGTTGCCGACGCGGCCGACGGTGGCCCCGAAGAACGGCTCCTTGGCAAGGTACCCGCCGAGGCCGCCGAAACCGAGCACGACGTCGTCGAGCCTGCCGTTCCTGTCGGGCACGTCCAACTCGGTGAGGGTCGCGCCGTACGTCGTCACCTTTGCGACCATTCCCCGCGCGTTGGAGAGGACGTACAGGTCCACCGCGCGGCCGCCCGCGGTCCCGAAGGCGGTCTTCGACACCGGCTGCGCGGACGCGGGCAGGCAGGCCGCCAGGAGGAGCGTGCAGAACCGGGATGTCATTGGTGCGTTCATGGACGTCAGGTTGGGCGGGGGCCGCGCCGGCGATGGCCCGGGCCGGTCACCCCGAGAAGTATATATATGCGCCGAGGATGCAGGCGAGTATGAAGGCCGAGAAGAGAACGTCCTTCTTCTCCCAGCTCGAGCGGGTCAGGGCGCGGTCCGCGTCAGTGGCCGTCTCGAAGGTGAGGCCAACGATCCGCGGGTAGTCGGGCGCCGATGTCACATAGCTGACGGCGACCATGACGACGGCGGAGACCAGGGTGATCAGGACGCTGAAGTACTGGAAGTTGATGTTGTTCAGGATCCAAAGGAACGAACCCTGCTCGTACCCGCGCTCGAAGCCGGGGAGCTTCATGGTCACCGGGGTGTCGACCAGCATGCGGAAGACCCCGATCACGAAGCCCACCAGCATCGCCCACAGGCATCCCTGGGCGTTGAGCCGCTTCCAGAACACGCCGAAGAAGAACACGACGAATATCGGCGGCGCCAGGTAGCCCTGGACCGACTGAAGGTAGGTGTACAGGCCGTGCGCCCCCTGGATGACGGGGATCCACGCCAGCGCGATCAGCACCATGAACGCGGTCGCTATCCTGCCCATGCGCACGATCTCGTGCTGGGAGGCCTTGGGCCGGAGCTTCTCGTACAGGTCCACCGTGAAAAGCGTCGAGCAGGCGTTGAAGACGCCCGCGAGCGAGCCCATGAGCGCCGAGAGCAGGCCGGCGACCACGATTCCCCTCAGTCCGGGCGGCAGCAGGTACTTGACCAGAAGCGGGAACGCGGCCTGCGCCTCGGCCGGCACCGGCTTGCCGTCGGCGCCCACCATTCCGCCGAGCTCGGGGATCTTCCCGCTCTTGGCCAGCGCGAAGCAGATGAGGCCCGGGATGATAAAGAGATAGACCGGGAAGAGCTTGAGGAAGGCCGCGAATATGCTGCCGCGCCGGGCCGTCTTCTGGTCCGGCGCGCCGAGGGCGCGCTGCACGATGTACTGGTCGGTGCACCAGTACCAGAGCCCGATGATCGGGGCGCAGATCAGCATCCCCGGCCACGGAAAGTTGCCGTTGAAGTACCACGCCTGCCTCACGATCGCCCCTGAGGCGTCGGTCTCGAGCACGGGCGCCCACGTGGCGTGGACGCCCGGGGGCGTGATCGGGCGCCAGAGGTTGAGCATCTCCGAGCCGCAGTAGTGGCGCAGCTCGGACCAGCCGCCGAGCCTGTGGAGACCGTAGAACGTCAGGAGCGCCGAGCCGCCGATCAGGACAGTCACCTGCACGGCGTCGTTGTAGACCACCGCCCGCATTCCCCCCAACATGGTGTAGAGGCCGGTGAGCACGATGACCGCCACCGAGCCGATCCAGAAGCTGTTTATCTCGGCCCCGCCGACGCTCAGGTGCATCTCGGGCAGCAGTGTCGCGAACACGACGCCACCCGCGAATATCCCGACCGCGATCTTCGAGACGACGAACGTGATCATGGAGACGACCGACAGCACGTAGCGAGAGGGCGTGCTGAAGCGCCGTTCGAGGAACTCGGGCATCGTGAAGACAAGCGAGCGCGAGTAGAAGGGGACGAAGACCCAGGCGAGGACGAGGAGGCACCAGGCGTGGAGCTCGTAGTGCGCCAGGGCCACGCCGTCCGTGGCCCCCGAGCCGGCCAGGCCGACTATGTGCTCGGAGCCGATGTTTGAGGCGAAGATCGACGCCCCTATGATCCACCAGCCCAGGTTGCGCCCGGCCAGGAAGTAGTCGGCGGCCGTGTCCTTGCCCCGGCGCACCACCCAGGTCACGACGCCGAGGAGGAGGCTGAAGTAGACGCCTATCGCGAGCCAGTCGAGTCCGGTGAGCGTGGAATGGGGCGCGGAAGCCATAGCCAGTGTGGGGAGCAGGGTCATGGTTTGGGGGGGGCAACGGGCCGGGGCCAAAATAACCGTGCCTTCCGCCGCGACCTTCGGTTCACTTGACCGTCCAGTCAATACAGGATCGTGTAGGCACGGACGACGGACAGGACCGGCGCTCACCACCCACATGGCGTTCACCCTCGGAATCGACTTCGGAACGAACTCGGCGCGCGCGCTCGTCGTCCGCTGCCGCGACGGCGCGGAGCTCGGCGGCTGCGTCTCTGGGTACAGGAGCGGGCGCCAGGGGGTCCTCCTAGACCCGGGCGACGCCCACCTGGCCCGCCAGCATCCCGGCGACTACCTGGTCGCCCTCGAGGAGAGCGTCCGGCGCGCGCTCGCCGCGGCGAGGCGCCAGCCCGGCTTCTCCGCCAGGCTCGTCGCGGGGATCGGCGTCGACACGACCGGCTCGAGCCCCATTCCCGTCGACCGCCGCAACCGCCCGATCGCTCTCGGCCGGAGATGGCGGCGCAACCTCGAGGCCCAGTGCTGGCTCTGGAAGGACCACACGAGCTGGCGCGAGGCGGCCAGGATCACCGAGGCCGCGGCGAGGACGCGCCCCGAGTACATCGCGAAATGCGGGAACCGGTACTCGTCGGAGTGGTTCTGGTCGAAGATTTGGCACTGCCTGTCCGTGGCCCCCGGCGTCTTCAACGCCGCGCATTCCTGGGTCGAGCTGGCGGACTGGCTCCCCTCGGTCCTCGCCGGGATAGCCGACCCCGCGAAGGTCGTGCGCGGGATCTGCGCCGCGGGCCACAAGGCGCTCTACAGCGACGAGTGGGGAGGGCTCCCGGACAAGAGGTTCCTCCGCGCGCTCGACCCCAGGCTGGCAGCGCTCCGGGACCGCCTCTACCAGCGCGCGTTCGACGCCGGGACCGCAGCCGGCTCCCTCTGCCCGGAGTGGGCGCGCAGGCTGGGTCTCCCCGCCGGCATCCCTATTGCGATCGGCGAGTTCGACGTCCACTACGGCTCGATCGGCTGCGGCATCCGCGTCGGCACCCTCGTCAAGGTCATCGGCACCTCGACCTGCGACTGCGCCCTGGTCCCGTCCCGCGGGAGGGTCCCCGACATCCCTGGCATCTGCGGCATCGTGCCGGGCTCGATCGTGCCGGGATACCACGCGATCGAGGCGGGACAGTCCGCGGTCGGCGACATCTTCAACTGGTGGATCGACACGGTCTGCGGCGGCGACGACGCGCTGCACGCAAGTCTGACCGCGGAGGCCGCCCGGCAGGGGCCCGGCCAGAGCGGCCTCCTGGCGCTCGACTGGCAGAACGGCAACCGGACGATCCTCGTCGATCCCCGGCTCACGGGGCTCCTCGTCGGCTGCACGCTGCAAACGACGCGGGCGGAGATCTACCGGGCGCTCATCGAGGCAACGGCGTTCGGGGCCCGCATGATCATCGAGCGCATCCGGGAGTACGGCGTGCCGACCCGCAGGATCGTCTGCGCCGGCGGCATCGCCGAGAAGAACCCGCTGCTGATGCAGATCTATGCCGACGTGACCGGCTGCACGATGCATGTCGCTGGCTCGGGGCAGGCCTGCGCCCTGGGCGCCGCGATCAGCGCCGCGGTGCGGGCGGGCGCCCACCGGGACTTCCCGGCGGCCGAGAAGGCGATGACGCGGCTCAAGCGGAAGGCCTACCGGCCGGATCCCCGCCGCCGCAGGGTCTATGACCGGCTCTACGCCCAGTACAAAACGGTTCACGACGGCTTCGGCGGCGTCCGCAGGAGCGCGAACCTGTCCCAGGTGATGAAGGAGCTCCTCTCGATCCAGGCCGACACGCGCGCCGCCTGAACCAACCCCCCCATGAAGCTACTTTCAAAATCCGAGGTCTGGCTGGTCACCGGCTCCCAGCACCTCTACGGGCCCGGACCGCTGCGCCAGGTGGCGGCGAATTCGCAGAGGATCGCGGCGGCCCTGAGCGCGTCGCCGGCCATCCCGATGCCGGTGAGGTTCAAGTCGGTGCTCACGACCGACGAGGAGATCCGCTCGGCCTGCCTCGAGGCGAACGGTGACCCGGAGTGCGCGGGCCTCGTCCTCTGGATGCACACTTTCTCGCCCGCGAGGATGTGGATCGGCGGCCTGTCCATCCTGCGCAAACCCTTCGCGCACCTTCACACCCAGTTCAACCGCGACCTGCCCTGGGGCGAGATCGACATGGATTTCATGAACCTGAACCAGGCCGCGCACGGCGACCGTGAGGCGGGCTTCCTCCACGCGCGGATGCGCCTGCCGAGGAAGATCGTCGTCGGCCACTGGGAGGACCCCGAGGTCCGGGACAGGCTCGGCGCATGGATGCGCGTGGCGCGGGCCTGGCGGGACCTGCAGGGAGCCAGGTTCGCCCGGTTCGGCGACAACATGCGGCGCGTCGCGGTCACCGAGGGCGACAAGGTCGCGGCGGAGGCGCGCTTCGGCTTCGCGGTCGACGGATACGGCGTCGGCGACCTCGCCGCCGAGGTCGACGGCGTGACCGACGCCAGGGTGACCCGCCTGTGCGCCGAGTACGGCGAGCGCTACGCGGTCGCGCGCGAGCTGCGCGGCGGCGGGGCCCGCCACCAGTCGCTTCGAGACGCGGCGCGGATCGAGCTGGGTTTGCGGGCGTTCCTGGAGAGGGGCGGCTTCAGGGGCTTCACGACCACCTTCGAGGACCTGCGCGGCCTGCGCCAGCTGCCGGGCCTCGCCGTCCAGCGGATCATGGCCGACGGCTACGGCTTCGGCGCGGAGGGCGACTGGAAGACCTGCGCGCTCGTCCGAGCCATGAAGGTCATCGGCTCCGGCCTGGGCGGGGGCACGTCGTTCATGGAGGACTACACGTACCATCTCGACCCATCCGGGAGCCTGGTGCTGGGCGCGCACATGCTCGAGATCTGCGAGTCGGTCGCCGCCGGCCGGCCCTCGCTCGAGGTCCACCCGCTCGCCATAGGCGGCAAGGAGGACCCCGCGCGCCTGGTCTTCAGCGCCCCCGCGGGAGCCGCCGTGAACGCCTCGCTCATCGACCTCGGCAACCGCTTCAGGCTCGTGGTCAACGAGATCGACGTGGTCGAGCCTCCGCGGGCGCTGCCGAAGCTGCCGGTCGCCCGCGCGGTCTGGATGTGCCGCCCGGATTTCAAGACAGCCTGCGGGGCCTGGATCCGAGCCGGCGGGGCGCACCACACGGCATTCAGCTACGCCGTGACCGCGGAGCACCTGCGCGACCTGGCGGAGATCTCGGGGGTCGAGATGGTGCTGATCGACGCGGACACGCGCCTTGCGCAGTTCGAGAAGGAGCTGCGCTGGAACGAGGCCTACTACCAGATCGGGGCGGCGCTTCGCCCGTGAACGCCCCGCGGACCGCCCCGAACCCCGCGACGCCATGCTGACCGAGCTCAAGCGCGAGGCCTACGAGGCCAACATGGAGCTGCCCGCCCACGGGCTAGTCCACCTGAACTTTGGGAACGCGAGCGCCCTGGACAGCGGCCGCGCCGTCATGGCGATAAAGCCGAGCGGCGTGCCCTACGACCGGCTGCGCGCCGCGGACATGGTGCTCGTCGACCTCGAGGGCAAGCGGGTAGAGGGCAGGCTCCGGCCGTCGTCGGATGCGCCGACCCACGTCGTGCTTTACCGGGGATTCGCCCGCGCGCGCGGCATCGTGCACACGCATTCGCTCTACGCGACGGCATTCGCCCAGGCCGGGATCCCGATACCGGCCCTGGGAACGACCCACGCCGACTTCTTCCGCGGCGAGATCCCTGCGACGCGCGCGCTGACCGGGCGCGAGATCCGCGGCGCCTACGAGATCGAGACGGGCCGGGTCATCCTCGAGAGGTTCTCCCGACTGAGCGCCGAGGATGTTCCGGGAGTCCTCGTCGCCCGCCACGGCCCCTTTGCGTGGGGCCCCTCGGCCGCCGAAGCGGTCGAGAACGCCGTCGCAGTCGAGCTCTGCGCCCGGATCGCGGCCCTCACGCTGGAACTGCGGCCAAGGGTCGCCGCGATCGCGCAGTCGCTCCTCGACCGGCATTTCCGGCGCAAGCACGGCCCCGGGGCCTACTACGGCCAGAAATAGCCGCAGGTCAGCGCCGGCGCCAGTGCGCGCCCGGCTTGCCCCGCGGATGATACGACGGCGCCGCGCGCTGGGGCGCCCCGCCCCTGCCCCGCTGCGGCTCCGGTAGCCTCGGGAAGGCGGAAGCGGCCTTGTAGCCGAAGCCCTCCAGCTTGAGCCGGGGGATCTCGCGGCCGATGAAGCGCTCGATCGCCCGGACGTCGGACGCGTTCTCGGGCGTCGCCAGCGTGAAAGCGTCGCCGACGGCCTGCGCCCGGCCCGTGCGGCCGATCCGGTGCACGTAGTCCTCGGGGTTCTCGGGGACGTCGTAATTGATGACGTGGCTCACGCCTGCGACGTCGATGCCGCGCGCCGCGATGTCGGTGGCCACCATCACCTCGTAGCGGCCGCTGCGGAATCCCTCGAGCGCCTCCATCCGCTGGTTCTGCGAGCGGTTCGCGTGGAGCACAGCCACGCTGTGGTTGGCCTCCCTCAGGCGCCGGGCGATCCGGTCGGCTCCGTGCTTGGTGCGCGAGAAGAGGAGGACGCTGTTGAAGTCGATGGCGGCCAGGAGCGCCAGAAGCAGCTCGAACTTCTGCTCCTGGTGCACGGGATAGATCGCGTGCGTGATGAGCTGGGTGACCGACTTCACGGCCCCGATCTCTACGCGCACGGGGTCCCTGAGGGCGAAGGCCGCCACGGCCGCGAGCTCGGGCGGCACCGTCGCCGAGAAGAGGAGCGTCTGGCGCTGCGGCGGGCAGCGCTGGATGATCCGCTTGACGTCGTGAATGAATCCCATGTCGAGCATCCGGTCCACCTCGTCCAGGATGAGGATCTGGGCGCCGCCCAGCCTGAGCTCGCCCTCCTGCAGGAAGTCCAGCAGGCGCCCGGGGGTCGCGACGACGACATCGGTGCCGGCGCGCAGGTCGGCGCGCTGCCGGCCGTAACCGACTCCGCCGTGCAGCACCGTCGCCCGAATGTCCGTGAACCTCGAGAGGTCCCTGAAGGCCGTCTCGACCTGGGCCGCGAGCTCGCGGGTCGGCTCGAGCACCAGGACACGCGGGCCCGGCGCCCGGTGACCGCCGAGCAGGGAAAGGACCGGAAGGGCGAAGGCCGCGGTCTTGCCGGTGCCCGTCTGCGCCGAGGCGATCAGGTCGCGCCCCGACATGACCACCGGGATGGCGCGCAGCTGGATGGGTGTCGGTTCCGTGTATCCCATGGCCTGCACGCCGCGGATCACGCCGGGCGCAAGGCCGAGTTTGGTAAATGGCATCCCACACCTCCGCCCGATTCCGTGTCCAACGCGAGGTTAATCCCCCTCGCCGCGGCCCTCACCCGGTGTTGCCGAATCGTGGTTCACCCTCCATCGTCCTGCGGGTGGCTCCGATCCGAAACGCGTTCCTGGCCCGGCTCATCGCCCTCACCCTGGCCGGCGCCACGGCAGTCAAGGCGGCATTGTGGGTGTCGCCCGGGGGCGACGACCGCAATCCCGGGACCGAGGAGCAGCCCCTGAAGTCGATCGAGCGCGCCCGCGACGTCGTGCGCACCCTGAACCGCGACATGACCGACGACATCACGGTGTTCATAGGCGGAACCCACCGGATATCCCGGCCCATCGAGTTCGGGCCCGAGGATTCCGCGACGAACGGCTTCTCGATCGTGTACACGGCCGCGCCCGGGGAGCGCCCCGTCGTAAGCGGAGGGCTCCCCGTGGCGGGCTGGAACCTCTCCGACCGCTCCCGAAGCCTGTGGTGGTCTCCCGCTCCCGACGGCCTAGTGGATTCGAGGGAACTCTTCGTCAACGGGGTGCCGGCCAGCCGGACCCGCGCGAGGCTCCTCCAGGCGCTGGTGCGCAACCCGTCCGGAGTCACCGTCGTTTCGCCCGAGGCCAAGGTCCAGTGGAGGAACCCGGGCGACGTCGAGTTTCCGCCTCCCGAGCCGGGGGCGATCTGGTCCGAGCGCCTGGGCTCTCCCCCGTTCTTCGCGATGAACGCATTCGAGCTCCTGGGTACCCCCGGCGAGTGGTATTTCGACCGGCCCGCGAGGCGGATCTACTACACGCCCCGCGCCGGGGAGGACATGGCCGCCGCTGACGCGCAGGTGGCCGGGGCCTGGGCCCTCATCGACGGCAAGGGGGCCCGCGGCCGGCCGCTGTCCGGCCTGATATTCAAGGGAATCCGATTCGAGTGCACGACCTCGCGGCCCCCGCCGGCCTCGGGCGCCCCCGGGCCCCAGGCTCGGGGACGCCCCGCGGCCGCGGTCCGCTTCACCCTCGCGGGCAACATACAGTTCCTCGAGGACGACTTCGTGCACATGGGAACCCCGGGGCTCGACCTGGGCCCGGACCTTGACGGCGCCACGATCGAGGGCTGCGTGTTCGGCGACGTTGCGTGGTCCGCCCTCAGGGTCGCTGACGCCTCGCAGGTTCGCGTGTCGAATTGCAGGTTCTCGTACGTGGCCACGGCTCATCCCGGCGAGGGCGCCATCGAGCTGTGGCACGCCGCGGCCGTCGTGATCGAGCACGACCAGATCGACCATTTTCCCAGGTTCGCGATCCAGGAGCAGGCGGGCCAGCCGGGCGCGAGCCGGCGGGCGGTGAACCTGATATCGCCGCCCATGATAGACTATGACGGGAGGCCGGACGGGGACTCTCGGGAGGCCGCCTCCGCGGACGCGGGCGTATCAAAGGCCTACCAGGGCATCCTGGCGGAGCGGTTTTGCGGACCGACCGTGCCGCGTCCGCCGGACCGCGTTTCGGCCGAGGCCGGGGACGGGCTCGCCTACGTGACCTGGGATCCCCCCTGTCTGGACGGCGGCTCGACTGTGGCGTCCTACACCGTCATCTCGTCGGACGGCGCTAGGATCTCGGTCCCCTCGGCCGACTTTCGCGCGAGGGGGTACGCCGTGTTCAGCGGCCTCGAGAACGGCCATGCCGTCAATTTCACGGTGGCCGCGACAAACGCCACGGGTGCCGGCCCGCCCTCCCTTTCCACCGCGAACATCGTCCCCGAGCGCAGGAGGAGGCCCAAGCCGCCGCAGCCCCCGGTGTCGGCGTCGGTCGAACAACGCAACGGAACGCTGAGCGTTCACATCACGCCGCCCGCCGCGGACGGGGGCAGCCCCGTGCTCTCCTACCGGTTCGCCTCCATGCCTTCGGGGAAGCGGATCGATCTCGAGGGATGGGACGTGATCCACGCGGGCGCGTCCGATCCCGTCGTGCGCGAGATCAGCGGCTATTCGCTGGATCCGGGCTCGACGATCGCCATCAGCGCGACCAACGCCGTCGGAGAGGGGAAACCCGTCATCCTCACATTGCAGAAGTGAGTCCCCGGGCCCCGCGTCGGGGGATGCCATGCCCCCGCGCACCCGCCTCCCCCGGGCTTCCCTGAACGGCTAGGTGATGAACAGGCGAACGTCCTTGGCGCCCTTCTCCGAGAAGTATGTGTCCAGGATACGCCGCTCAATCCTCTCCCTGACCGGGGCGTCTTCAAGGGTTGGCTCCGTCTTCTTGAGCACGCGGCTAAGGTGAAAGACGCCGCCCTCCGGGGCGGGTTCCTGGACCTCCCCAATTCCTGCGCAAAGGAGCTTCTGGCGCTGTTCCTCGGGCAGATCCTCCGCGAGAAGATCGATCCGCTCGAACGGGTAGCGCGATTCACGGGCGACCTCCTCGAGCGAAAGGCCGTCGTCCCGGACGCATAGGTGCGCCTCGCGGGCGGCGTCGGCGGAGTCAAACTCGACCCGTTCCACCTCGAGCCGCGTCAGCGGAAGGCGCGCCGCCGCCAGCTCCCTCGAGACCCGATCCGGCGTGAGGACCGTCTCGCACCTGGCGCGGTACGAGGCCTCCATCTCGAGCATTCCCAAGAGCCAGTCGTGGCCGCGGTTGAGGGCCTTGAGCCATCCGTCCAGGCCGTCGGCATCGATCCCGGCGCGCTCGAGGAACCGCTCGCGCTCGGCCCTGACCTGCTCCTCGCCGACAGGGGCCTCCGCGGCGGCGCGCGCCACGAGGCGGCGGCCAAGCCCGACGGCGAGCGGGCCGAAGGAGCCCGACAAGAGGAGCTCAACCTGCAGCAGCCCGAACAGGTCTGGCACGACCCGCGAGGGGTCCACGCGATCGGGTATTACCTTGTCCCTGAGCGTCTCCCTCCAGTAGCGCCGGTTGAAGTAGTCCTGGAACTCGTCCGCGGTCATGCCGCGGCTGTCGAGCCACGCCTCCGCCTCCTCGGCCGAGATCAGGTCCATCTCATACCGGAACTGATCGACCATCGCCTCGATGGCCGCGTCGTCAGCCTCGAGCTTCCAGCGCGCGGCCTCCTCCTCGCACGCAATTCCCAGGGCGACCTCGGCCACGCTCGGCTGCAGCTCGTTTCGAAAATGCGCGGCGCAAACAACCTCGCCGACGCTGACGGGAGCGTCCCTAAATGCAAAGGCCGCGCAATCTCCAGTTGGCGACACGCAGAAGCTCTCTTGCTAGCTGGTCTTAACCCTTGGCCCCAACCTGAGCCCGCCCTTCGGGTGCCTCTTCGACCTGAGGTCCCTGAACCTGACGGTTGTCGTTGCCGTGGCCTTCTTCTTTGCGGGTGCCATATTGATGGTGGGCTGTGACGTTATTGGTCGTGCGCCCCCCTTTTTGATTGGGGATGCGGCAAATGTGGAGCCTATACCGCGGCGCCTCGCGGAGCCCCCTTGACCAAGCGTCCCGCGATACCCGTCAGGCCGGCCGCGGGATCCCTCCTACCTATCAGCCCGGTTTGTGCACTCCTTCGGCCGTCGGTGACGTTATCCCGCGGCCGACACCCCACTGAAATCCACCCTTCGGATTCGCTTTCGACTTTAGGTCCTTGAATTTCACGCTGGGCTTCGCTGTGGCCTTCTTCTTTGCAGAGTCCAAATCGATTGTGGGTCTCTGGATTGGCGTTGTCTTGCCATTGTTCAATTCGGGCCTCCAAGGGGCTGGCATCGCGGGTCGCGGTGCCGCTGCCTGGATGCGAATGACCTGCCGGGCTATCAGAATTTCTGGCTCTCGGTCGGAACATCCCCGCCGCCCCCGCCCGACCAAGAGATCGTGGGACGGTCCCCGCCACTCGATCCGCCCTTGGGATTCTTCTTCGACTTCAGATCCTTGAACTTCACCGACGATTTCGCTGAGGCTTTATGTTTTGCAGAGGCCATGCTGTTATTGGGTTTTGGCGTTCTTGTTCGGGGGCCCTCTTCTCGATTCTCTGTCGGGCGTTCGCAGGAACAGTACGACGGAGAGCTTCGTCTGCCAGATTCTCTCATAGTTTCCATTAGCCCGGTCAATACTTTTACGCCAATCACTTGTAAATGACGTAGATTATTGCAGCGCACTTTCTTATGCTAACAGTGAACAAGCCCCATCCGCCTAAATCTCTGTTCCGCTTGGTCCCGGTCGGGTAAGCTTCGCCACCTTGGAATGAAAATCGCCGATCAGGTGCGCCGTATCTACGACCGGCGGCCGTATCCATTCGGCAACAACAGGGCCCTGAGGCGCCGCTCCTGGTCGCTCGTCCTCGAATGGGTGGACGCGATTGGCAGGACCGAGGCCCGGAACAGGCCGCCTGCACGGGCCCTCTTGGCAGGATGCGGCGACGGCACCGAGGCGTTCAACCTGCGCCGCAGGTTGCCCAACGCGGAGATAGTAGCGGTCGATTTCAGCGCGCGCTCGATCGCGATCGCCAGGCGCCTCCAGTCCCGCTCGAGGGAGATGCGAGACATTCGATTTGTCGCGGGTGACCTCACCGACCCGCGCCTGCCGGCCAGGCTCGGGGGCCAATTCGACCTCATCATCTGCCATGGCGTGCTATCGTACATTCCGGGAATCGCGCGGGTCATGAGGAACTTCGCCCGGTGCCTCAAGCCCGACGGCGCCCTCTACCTAGGAGTAAACGGCTCGAGGCATGTCAACACCCGGCTCAGGCAGGCGCTGCCGGATTTTGGATACGACATGGAGGTCTTCAAGGAGTCACGGCATCTGCGCAACGTGCTGAGGCTGTGCGACGCCGTGGTCTCGGCCGACGGACTCCCGCGGGTCGCCGACCACGGGCCGGAGTTCCTCGCAAGCGATGTCTTTGGCTCCCTGAACCAGAGCCTGACCCTGTCGAAGTGGGCGCTTCACGGGCGCCGTGCCGGCCTTCATCTCCGCGGGAATTGGGCCTCGATAAGGCTGTTCCGGCGGATCGCCGAAAACGGCCTGCATGCGGGGTTGGTCCCCCGGTCCCGCGAGCAGGTGGTCGACCTCCTTGAGCGGCTGAGCCCGTCCCAGTTCCACCGGCTCCTCTTCTCCAAGAAGGCGGAGGCCAACCCCCCGTGGCAGAACCTCGGCCAGCTGCGAAAGTGGAGGATCGTGCCAACGCGCCTCTACGGGATCCGGCTCCCGAGGCCGGGAGGGACGGTGCGCGACCGGCTGAGGCGCCTTAAGATCGCGAGCCCCGCACTCAGGCTCGCGATGGAGTGGCGAATGCCGGAGTGGGAGGTGGAGATCCTGCGCCGCGGCGACGGCCGGCGCTCCCTGGGCGGCGTTCTGGACGCGATCCCGCTCTCGGTGCCGTTCCCCGAGCTCAGGAAGCAGCTCTACCTCCTCTATCATCTCGGCATCATAAACGCCCTGCATCCGGCGGAGGGCGCGTGACGCTTCAGGGGGAAGATCGCCTCATATTCTCCCGGAGCTGGCGGACCGGCTCCAGGACGTATTCGATCAGGGTCCGGCTCCCGACAACGATCCGCGCCTCGCCCCTCATTCCGACGCGCAGCGGCCTCGGATGCCCGCCGACCTGGAAGGCCTCCTGATCGAGCTTCGCCAGGGCGACGAACTGCCTGCCGTCTCGGGTCGTCACGGCCGACGGGCTGATCCACGAAAGCGTCCCGGTTATCGTGCCGTAGCGCTGATAGGGAAAGGCGTCGGAGAAGAACCGGACGCGCTGGCCGACCGCGAGCCTTGGCAGCCCCTCCTCGGCAAGCAGCAGGCGCACCCTCAGCTTCGCGTCCGTGCGGGCGAGCTGGCACAGCTCCTGACCGCTCTGCACCACGCTTCCCGGGTTGTTGGCGGACAGGGAGACGACCACGGCGTCATAGGGCGCCCGTATCGAGACCAGGTTCCTGTTCGAGTCCTCCAGCTGGCGCTTCAGGGCGGCCAGGCGAATCTCGGCCTTCTCGATCTCCGCAAGCTGGTCGGAACGCTGCCGCGCCTGCTCGGACGCCATCTGCTGGCGCTGCAGGATCACCTGCTCGCGGGTCCGCGAGGCGACACTGAGGTCCCTCTCGGCCCCGGCGAGCTCGAGCTTGCGCAGGACCATGTCCTGTTCGGAGTAGACGCCGACCTTGGAAAGCTTCTCGTACCGGGCCGCCAGGTCCCGCTCCACGGCCACGTAATTCTCGCGGAACTTCACCTCCTCGTCGGCCTGGGCGATCTCGTGGTCCTTGATCTCGAGGTCCTCGGCGTTGGTGACCTCGGCCTGCTTGAGGTTCCTCCTGAGCGAAGCCAGGTCCTCTTCAAGCGTGCGCTCCGCCGTGGCGCGGTCGCCGACGTCCTCGGAGCTCAGGACGAAGAGTTCCTCCCCGGCCGCGACCTCGCGGCCCTCCCCGGCGCGGACCTCCCTGATGATCGCCAGGCGCGGCGACTGGATCGGGTCGGCGCCCCGTTCGGGAACGAGGACGCACGGGCAGCGGATCGTCTCCGGCACGTGGACGAGGACCAGGGCGAGCAGCGCCGTCGCGAACAGGGCGATGATCAGCCAGGCCGTCCCCAGGACCACCCAGTGCGGCGGATCCGCGGGCAGCAGCGGCGACTCGCTTTCAAGAGCCTCCTGGTCGGCGCGCCTTGCGTTCGGTGTCATCGGGTGAGGTCAGATGCCCAGCTGTTGGCTGGAGAGGTAGAAATAGAGCCCGCGCCTGGCCATGAGCTCGTCGTGGGTCCCCGTCTCGGCGATCTCGCCCTTTTCGAGCACGATGATCGCATTCGCCTCGCGGATCGTGCTCAGCCGGTGGGCGATGACGATGCAGGTGCGGCCGGACATCAGCCGGCCCATGTTCTCCTGGATGGTGCGCTCCGACTCCGTGTCGAGCGCGCTTGTGGCCTCGTCGAAGATGAGTATCGGCGGATCGTTGTAAACCGCGCGGGCGATCGCGATCCGCTGCTTCTGGCCTCCCGAGATGGCCAGGCCTGACTCTCCGATGCGGGTTTCGTAGCCCATCGGCAGGCGCATGATGAAGTCGTGGGCGTTCGCGACCTGCGCCGACCAGAGGACGCGGTCGAAGTCGGGCTCGCTGTCGCCAAAGGAGATGTTGCTCGCGATCGTGGCGTCGAAAAGGTGGTTTTCCTGCAGGACCATGCCGATATGGCGCCGCAGGTCGCGGTAGTTCACGCTCTTCAGGTCGAGGTGGTCGATGTGGATGGTCCCCTCGGTCGGCTCCATGAGACCGGCCAGCAGCTTGATCAGCGTCGTTTTGCCGCTGCCGCTCCGGCCGACAAGCGCGACCATCTGGCCCGGCGCGATGTCCAGGGTGATGTTCCTGAGGATAGACGGCGCCTCGGGCCCGCCGTACCTGAAGCCGAGGTTCCTGAGCTCTATGCGCCCCTCCAGGCTTGGCACCGGCGTGAGGCGCGACCGGTCGGTGCCCTGCTCCGGCTCCTCGTCGAATATCTCGTTCAGCCGGTTCAGGAGCACCGTCACCATCTGGAGGCTGTCCCAGGTCCCGAGCGCGCGCAGGATGGAGGCATAGGCCATCGCCGTGAGGGAGCTGAATGCGACGAAACCGCCGACCGTGAGCCAGCCCTCGAGCACGCCATGGGCGCCGAACCAGAGGAAAAGGCCGGTCGAGATCAGCCCTATGGTCTGAAGTACGCCGTCATACGACATCATCACGAAATTGGCCCGGAAGAGCTTCTTCGCGACGGCGAGGAACTCGCCCAGGATCGCCCCGCGGAACGCGATCTCGGCCGAGGCCGCCTTCACCGCCTCGATTCCCTTGATCGCGTCTATCTGGTGCGAATTGTACTTGCCCTGGCTCTGCTCGATGTCGGCGAATAGCGGCCTCAGCACCTTTGACGAGAAGACCATGAGGGCGGCGTAGAGCGGCGTGGTGGCGAGGAAGATCGCCGTGAGCTCGACGCTGTAAAAGCCCATCATCACCAGCGATCCGAGCAGCTGGACGAGCGCCAGGAGGCCGCCGATCCCCTGCTGGACGAAGAACTGGCGGACCTGACGCGCCCCGTCCAGCCGGCGCTGGATGTCTCCCGTGCGGTGGCTCGCGAAGTAGGACATCGGCAGCGACAGCAGCCTGCGCGTCAGGTAGTCGAGCAGGGCCGCGTCGATGCGCAGGGCCGCGAACCCTAGAAGGTACTGCTGCGCAAGGTTGGCCAGCTGGAAGAACACCAGCGCGGCGCCCAGCCCTAGCATGATCATGTTCAGCAGGCCGAGGTCGCGCTCTACGATCACCTTGTCCACCACGGTCTGGGTGAAAACCGGGAAGAGCAGCTGCAGGAAGCTGATCACCAGGGCGAGCAGGACGGCCGGGACCAGGATGGAGCGGAACTGGCGCACGAACGGGACGAGCCACGCCAGGCTCGGCCGGCCCAGCGGCGCGTTCTCGAACGCGATCGTGTAATCGAACAGAGCCGCGTAGCCCGACCACTTCTGCCCGAATTCGGCGATTGGTATCCGCAGGATGCTCTTCGCCGGATCCGCCACCCTGACATGGGACTTGCCGACGTCGAAGAGCACCAGCCAGTGGTTTCCCTCCCAGTGGACGATCGCCGGAAGCGGCATGGCCGGCAGGTTGCGCAGCGACGCCTTGACGCTGCGCGCGGCCAGGCCCAACTCGGTCGCCGCGTGGCAGATGGCCTTCAGGCTCGTTCCGTCCTGCGAGACGTGGCAGAGCCGCCGGATGCGCGACAGGCTGACGTCCCGGCCGAAGTGACGGCACACCATCGCAAGGCTCGCAGCCCCGCAGTCCATCGCGTCGATCTGCTGGACGAACCGGATGCTCCGGATCCGCCGCTTCCCCTTCGTGAAGAACCCCTTCTCGTCGGCGAACGGCGCCTCGTCGTCGGCGGCGGGACTGGATTCCGCCGTCTCCGCGCCGGCATCCACATCGTCAAGCGCCTTCGCCTCGGCGGGCAGGGACTCGATCGAGAAATCGAGCGGGACGCGCGCCTCGGTGTCCTTGTTGTACTGCGCCACCCTTTCCTCCAGCAGCTTGGAAAAGTCCGGATACCGCCGCCTCAGGTCGTGCACCGCCTCCGGCTTCAGCGCAAAGAGCTGCGTGTCGGCCGCGGCCTCGGCTGAGGCTGCGCGCGGCGAGTCGGTTATCAGAGAGAGCTCGCCGAAGAAGTCTCCCTCGCGGCAGAAGGCCAGGTTTTTTTCGCGGCCGCCCTTCGAGGCGAAGATCCGGACGCGCCCGGACCGGATGATGTACATCGGGCCGGCCGGCTCCCCTTCCCGCAGGATCATCTGCCCCTTCGGGAAGCTGACAGGCGACAGGTTCTCGATTAGCTCGCGCAGGGCCGGCGCCGAGAGGCGCCCGAAGTTGCTGAATTCGTACAGGAACCCGTGGGTCGCCCGGAAGCGCGCCGTCATCTCCAGGTAGTTCCTGAGCTCGGGATGACGCGCCAGCATCTCGAGGAAGTCGTCGCGCCCGAGCCGAAGGGCCTCGACCGACGTGCTGCACCGGACGGAGGCGGTGCGCACGCCCCCCTCAAGGAGCGCGGCGTCGCCGAACTCGGATCCCGGCCGGAGCGAGGCGAGCACCAGCTCCTCGCCCTTGTCCGTCCTCTTGATCACGCGGGCCCGCCCCGACGCAAGGATATAGAAGGCGTCCGCCGCATCGCCTTCGCGCACGATCAGGTCCCCGAACTCGAAGCGCTCCGTGCTGAACATCTCGCACAGCTTCTCGCGCTGCGCCTCGGGGACAAACTTCAGGAACGCGGAGTTTCGCAGCTGCTCGTCTGTGTCGCCCATTGGCATCGGGGCGCTATTGGCGCCAAAAACATGGATCAGGGCAATCCTGATGCGGCAGTGCCGGCGCGGGGCCGGGGGGCCCTCGAGGCGCGGTTTCCCGGGCGGGCCGAGCCGTCCGGCGGGGCAACTGCCCCTCCGGCGGGCCCGTGGGCGCCGCCGCACCCGGCCAACCCGGGGACTGATCGACCTTGTCAGCGAAGGCATCGTGCACCACTTCTGGACGGGTTTCCAATGACACCCTCCGCAACATCCGCCCCCCGTGGGGGCGCGGCAGTGTCCGCGCACGCAGCACAGCGGGCAGCGGCTCCGTACGGCAATGGCTCGCGCCCCGCCCGCGCCGCCCACCTCAAGTAAGGGCGGGACCTTGCCAGACATCCGATCGAGATTCCCCCGGTTCAAGCGGTTCGGCAGCCGGCTGCTGCTCCTTATCGTCGGGCTTGTCGCGCTTGCCCAGTGCGCGAACTACATCTTCGTCGTCAGGGAAAGCCGCAAGAGCGCGGTCGAGCGCATCCATGTCAGGCTCGAGGACGGGGCGCTGCTCTTCAAGCGCCGCACGAGCGGCAGGCTGGACGACCTCTGGAGCCGCGCCGCCCTGTTGCCGCGCGACTACGCGATCCGGAGCCTCCTCGCGGAGCCCGCGCCCGGCGCTGGCGCGGTCCGCTCGGCCCTCAGGGCGTACGCGGCCCAGATTGACGTGCCCTTCTTGACCCTGTTGTCCGCCTCCGGATCGAGGATCGGCGACACGGGTGGCGCCCTGCCCGACGCGGCGCTCAGGCCCTTCCGGGAGCTGGTGGCGCGCGCCTCGGCCGCCCGCGAGCCCCGCGCGCAGGCATTCGCGCACCTTCCGTCCGACGGCGCGGACGCCAAGCTGTTCGTCCTTCTCGTCGCTCCCATTCGCGCGCCCGGGGACCAGGTGGCCGGGTGGGTCGGGCTGGCCCTGCCGATAGACCGCGCCTTCGCGACGGGCCTGAAGGAGGATTCGCGCCTTGAGGTGACCTTCTTCTTCGGCCGGTACGACGCCATGCTCCCCGTGGAGTCCACGCTTCCGGAGGCCGACGCCAAGGTGGCGTCGCTTTCGTCCTCGGACGAGGGGGACAGGACCGTGAACGTTGGGAGGAACTCCTACCTGACGGTGTACCGCCCCCTGCCGCTCATCACCGCGGGCCACGCGGCGATCGCGCTCCAGCTGTCGCTTGAGTCGGAGCTCGAGCCCGACCTCCCCCTGGAGAGGTTTCTCATGTATCTTTCGCTCGTCCTGCTGGCGGTGGCCGCCCTTCTGGCGGTGCGGATCGCGCGCAACCTGAGCGAGCCGCTGCGCGAGCTGGCCGCCCACACGGAGGTCATCGCGCACGGCAACTACAGCATCCGCCTCGAACTTCACCGCTCGGACGAGATCGGCCAGCTCGCGACCTCGTTCAACCGGATGAGCGAGGGCCTCGCGGAAAGGGACCAGGTCCGGGACCTCCTCGACAAGAACCTCTCCCCCGAGATCGCGGCGCAGCTCATGACCGACGGGGGGGCGCTGGGGGGCGAGGAGCTGGAGGTGACGGTCCTGTTCGTGGACCTGAGGAACTTCACGCGCCTCAGCGAGACGATGCCTCCCCGCGAGGTCCTCGCCCTGCTCAACCGGTATCTCGACCGGATGAGCGTGATCGTGGAGATCTACCTCGGAGTGGTGGACAAGTACATGGGCGACGCGATCATGGCGCTCTTCGGGGCCCCGGTGGCGTACCCGAACCATGCGGACAGCGCCATACTCGCGGCCCTTGAGATGAAATCGGCCCTCGCCCGGTTCAACGCCGAGCTCGCGACCGAGAGCCGCGCGAAGCTGGCCTTCGGGATCGGGATCAACACGTCGAAGATCATAGCCGGGAACATCGGGTCGTCCCGCAGGCTGAATTACTCGGTCCTCGGGGACGGGGTCAACGTGGCGGCCCGCCTCCAGGACCTGACGCGGATGTCCCAGTACCGGGCCGACATCCTTGTGAGCGCCTCCACCCTGAAGGCGGCGCGCGGACAGTACAGGGTGCGCCCGCTCGGCGCCGCGCCGGTCAGGGGCCGCGATGAGCCCGTCGAGATATTCGCGCTCGAGGGCTTGGAATAGCCGGCGCCCGGCCGATTCCCGGATCTCCATGAAACCTCTCGCCCCCTGCGTCGTCGCCGCCCTCATCGCGGCAGTTTCCGCCCCCCCGGGAATCGCCGACGAGGGCACGGTCGCCGCCCGCCCCTTCGCGCTGGCTGACGTCCGCCTCCTCGACAGCCCGTTCAAGCAGGCGATGGAGCGCAACGCCGACTACCTTCTGTCAATCGAGCCCGACCGCCTGCTCCACAACACCCGCAGGTACGCCGGCCTGGAGCCGAAGGGCGAGAGCTACGGCGGGTGGGAGGCCCACGGAATAGCCGGGCACACGCTCGGCCACTACCTGACCGCGCTGTCGCAGCAGTATGCAGCCACGGGGGACACGAGGTTCCGCCAGAGGATTGACTACATCGTCGCCGAGATGGCGGAGTGCCAGAAGGCGTACGGGGACGGCTACATCGGAGCCCTGCCGCCCCTGGAGCTTCAGACGATGCGCAACTTCAGGGAGGGCATCGTGGAGCCGCAGGGGCCGTTCAATTTCAAGGGCGGCGCCTGGGTGCCCTGGTACACGGAGCACAAGGTGCTCAACGGCCTTAAGGACGCGTGGATCCTCGGCGGAAGCGCCAAGGCCAGGGACGTCGCGCTCAGGCTGGCCGACTGGGCCGATTCCATCACCGCGGGGCTCACACCGGAGCAGGTCCAGGCGATGCTGTCGGTCGAGCAGGGAGGGATGATGGACGTCCTGGTCGAGCTGTACACGCTCACCGGCAACCCGCGCTACCTCGGGGCCTCGCGCCGCTTCTACCACAGGGCCGTGCTCGACCCCCTTCTCGCGCGCCGCGACGAGCTGCCGGGAAAGCACGCGAATACCCAGATACCTAAGGTCATCGGACAGGCGCGAACGTACGAGGCCACGGGCGACCCGAGCGCCAGGGCGATCGCCGAGTACTTCTGGGAGCTCATCGCTCACCACTACTCCTACGTCATAGGCGGCAACAGCGAGAACGAGCACCTGTTCCCCGAGAGCACGATGTCGCACCACCTCGGGGCGGACACGGCGGAGACCTGCAACACCTACAACATGCTGAAGCTGACGGAGCATGTCTTCGGCTGGGATCCCAGGGCGGATTATGCCGACTTCTACGAGCGCGCCCTCTACAACGACATACTCGCATCGCAGGAGCCGAAGATGGGCATGTTCACCTACTTCATGTCGCTCAAGCCCGGCCTCTTCAAGACCTTCAGCACGCCCTTCGACTCGTTCTGGTGCTGCGTCGGCACGGGAATGGAGAACCACACGAAGTACGGGGAGGCCATCTACTTCCACGGCCGCGACGACCTCTACGTCAACCTGTTCATCCCCTCCGTCCTCACGTGGGGCGAGAAGGGCTTCTCGATGGAGCAAAGGACAGATTATCCGGCCGGAAACCAGGCCGAGTTCACGGTGACCTCGGGGCCGGAGGCGCCGCTCGCGCTCAGGGTGCGCTGCCCCGGCTGGGCCGCTGGCCCACTCGCCTTCATGCTAAACGGCCAGCCACTTGGCGTCGCTGGCGCGCCAGGCAGCTACGCCGTCATCCGGCGGTCATGGAAGAAGGGCGACCGGCTCGGGGTCTCCATCCCGATGGCCGTGCGCACCGAGGCCATGCCCGACGCGCCGGACAAGGTGGCCTTCGTCTACGGCCCGGTCGTGCTGGCGGGCGACCTCGGGCCCGAGCCGCGGGCGGCCACCATCCCCTACTCCGAGAACCAGGACGCCAACCTGGGCGCGCCGCCCGTGGCCGTGCCCGCCCTCACGCGCACGGGAGCGCCGATGGAGTCCCTGGTCGTGCGTTCCGCGGCCGGACCGCTCGAGTTCCAGGCGCCGGGACTCGGCCTTCCGCGCGAAATCGCGCTGCGCCCGTTCTGGGAGATCCGGTACGACCGCTACAATGTCTACTGGGACGTGTCGGCACGGGAGCCGTCCGACCGGCGCTAGCCTCCCCCGGCCCTCCGGACGCGGGGCGGCGCCCCGTGCGGTGCGTCACGGGCGATATGTCTCCACGAACTCCAGCCTCCCCTTCCTCACGGTGATGATGGCGACGTCCTTTATGGCATCGCGCTGGGCGTTGATCGTCGTCGCCCCGGTGGCGCCCGCGAATTCCCGTGTCCTGGACAGCGCGAGGCGCAGGGCCCCTCTCTCGGTCGTGCCCGCGCGGGCGATGGCATCGGCCACCAGGCGGACCGCGTCGTAGGTCAGCGCCGAGAGGCTGTTGGGCACCGCGCCGTACCTCGAGTGGAACGCCTCGACAAAGCCGCGGGAGACCGGATCCTTGCTCTCGACGGCGAAGTGCGTCGAGTAATAGGCCCCATCCAGCGCGTCGCCGCCGATTTCAAGCAGCTGGGGAGCCTCAAACCCGTCGCCGCCGATGATCGTCGCGCCCAGCCCGAGGTCCCGCGCCTGCTTCGCCACGAGGCCCGCCGCGACGTAGTAGCCCGGCAGGAAGAGCGCGTCGGGCCTGGCGGCGCGGATGGCCGTCAACTGGCCGCGGAAGTCGGTGTCGGCGCCCGAGTACTTCTGTCTGGCGACGACCGTGCCGCCCAGCGCGGAGAACGTCCTGGAGAAACACTCCGCAAGGCCGACCGAGTAGGGCGCCGTCGAGTCGACAAGCAGCGCCGCGCGAGAGAGGCCGAGGCGCCTGCGGGCAAACGTGGCGATCACCTCGCCCTGGAAGGCGTCCGTGAAGCACACCCGGAAGACCGCGTCGCCAACCCGCGTGACCTTCGGGCTCGTCGAGGCCGGGCTGACGAGCGGGATCCCGCTGGCCTGGGCGATCGGCGCGGCCTCGAGCGTCCGGGCCGAGGAGCACTCGCCGACCAGCGCGACGACGCGGTCGCGCGAGATCAGCTTCTTCGCCGCCGTGGCCGACTCGCCGGCAAGCGATCGGTTGTCCTCGACCACGAGCTCGACCGGGCGGCCGAGCACCCCTCCCGCGGCATTCAGCCGGTCCACCGCAAGACGGGCGCCGAGGAGCGAGGCCTCGCCGAACGAGGCGTCCCTCCCAGAGATCGACATGAAGAATCCGATCCTCACAGGCTCGGATCCGAATCCCGCCGAGGCCGCGGCGCCGGCCAGCCCCAGGAGAAGGGGCCCGAGGCTCCAGGAGGACGCCGCAGTCATGCCAACCCATTGTATGGGCCGCGGGACGGGCGCTGAAAGAAGAAAGATGGCGGGGCTACCACTCTGCCTTTGCCTTGTCACCCGATTAGGTTTTCTTCGGCGGCTGTGAGCAGCGCACCCACCCGCCGCTACTGGTCGCTCGCCGGCGACCTGAACGGCTTCTTCGGACTGGTCGTCGACAACCTCGCGGTGATGGCCTTTCTGTCGACGGTGCTCGTCGGCCTGTTCAGGTTCCCGGCCGACATCGTCTACACGCGCATGTTTCCCGGAACCGCGCTCGGCGTGCTCGTGGGCGACCTGGCCTACACGTGGATGGCGGTGCGCCTCGCGCGCCGGACCGGCCGCGATGACGTGACGGCCATGCCGCTCGGAATCGACACGCCGACGACCATCGGCCTCGCGCTCCTGGTGCTAGGGCCCGCGTTCGCGCGGTTCAAGCAGGGCGGCCTCGACGAGCGCGCCGCGGCGATGGCCACGTGGCACCTCGGGATGGCCTCCATGATCGTCATGGGGCTGCTCAAGTTCGTGCTCTCGTTCGCGGGCACCTGGGTGAACCGCGTCATCCCGCGGGCGGGGCTTCTCGGGTCGATCGCGGGCATCGCGCTCATGCTGATCGGCTTCATCCCCATCCTCGAGCTGCTGCGCGTGCCCGTCGTGGGTTTTGTCGCCCTCGGCGTCGTGCTCTACGCCGTCGTCGCGAAGGGACCGCTGCCCTGCCGCGTCCCCGGCGTCCTGGCCGCCATCCTTGTCGGCCTCGCCCTGTACTACTCCCTAGGGCCCCTCGGCCTCGCGGGGCCGGGCTACCAGCCGCCCGGCGCGTTCGCGATGCGATTCGCTCTGCCGGCCCCCTCCCTCGGCTTCATCGACGGCCTCGGCGCAACCGTTCCCTACCTGCCGCTCATCCTGCCATTCGGCCTCCTGATGGTGATCGGAGGCATAAACGTGACCGAGAGCGCACGCGCCGCCGGTGACGACTACAGCACCCGCGACATCCTCCTCACCGAGGCGTTCTCCACCCTCATCGCCGGCGTTTGCGGGGGCGTGGCCCAGACGACGCCCTACATCGGCCAGCCCGCCTACAAGAAGATGGGGGCGCGCGCGGGCTACACCCTCCTGACGGGCGTGTTCGTCGGGCTCGGCGGCGTCTTCGGTTACCTCTCGAACCTCGTGGAGCTGGTCCCGCTGGCGGTGCTCGCGCCGATTCTCGTGTTCGTCTCGATCGAGATCACGGCGCAGGCGTTCGAAGCGACGCCGAGGCGCCACGCCGCGGCCGTCGTATTCAGCTTCTTTCCCTCGATCGCGCGCATGCTCGCGATCAAGCTCGCCGACCCCGCCTACGTGTCGCCGGACCATTTCGCCCAGCTGCTCACGTCGACCGGCCAGGGCATGCCGGAGCTGGGCGTCATCGTCACCCTCGGCAACGGCTTCATTATCACGGCCATGATCTGGGCGGGGTTCCTGGCGGCCCTGATCGACAGGCGCACCGGCGCCGCAATTGCCACGCTCGTGACGGGCGGCGTCCTGACGCTCTTCGGCGTGATCCACTCCGTCGAGTCGGGCGGCGGCCTTTACCTGCCCTGGGATTTGAGCGGCGTCGGACGCACGCTGGCCCTGCAGTTTTCCGCCGGCTACTTCACGCTCGCGGCTGTCATCGCGCTGCTCGGCCTTCAGCGCCCGCCCGCGACCGCCGGCTAGCGCGATTCGGACTCTGACCATGCCGGATCCCTCCGGAGCTACCGCCGTGCGCGACCGGACCCGCGACGCGCGGCGGCAAGCCCGTGCCTGAGAGTGTCCCAAATCGCCCACGTCGCGGCGCTCTGGTCGCTTCTCGGCCACCCGGCCCCCGGGGCGGCCGTGGGGCTGGAGACGAAGATGAGGGCCGCGGCGGCGGCGGAATCTTTGGGCGGGCGGGCGGCCCTGGCCGGGTGCCCGGTCAGCTGGCCGGCTTTGCCACGGCGGCCGCGGGCGGGCGGTGCATCGCCTGCTTGAAGAATTCTCCGCTGGCGCTCAGCTGGAAGCCGTCGAAGCTCTTGAGCATCCGCGGCCCCCAGTCAGGGTCGAAACACCACGCCACCCAGCTGATCCCGCGCTGTTCCAGGAAGCGGGTGATCCGGTTGCCGTAGTGGTTGTCGTCAATCACCTCGCCCGGCTTGAGACCGAAGCCGAATTCCGTGGCGATCACGGGGTACCGATCCGCGACGAAAGCGAAGTCCTCCTCCCACCTCGGCTCCCACGGCTGGGGCCTCTTGTTTGCGTAGGGGTGCGTGACATAGCCGATCCCCTCCGCCCGGACCGGGTCGTAGTGCACGTTGTCCAGGTCGTATGCCCAGTCAAAGCCCGCAACCAGCGGGATCTTCTCCCTGTCCCAGTAGCGGATCACCCCGATCATCTCCTCGTTGAGCTCCCTCCACTCAGACCAGCTGAGATCGCCGAGCATTCCGTTGAAGTGGGTCGGCTCGTTGAAGAGCTCAAAGAAGGCTACGGTGTTGTTTCCCTTGAAGTGCATCGCGATCATCCGCCAGAAGCCGAGAGTCTCCCCGACACTAGTGTCGTAGATCGGCTGCTGAAACATCCCGCTCTTGAGGTTCCCGATCGAATGCCAGTCCACGATCACGTGCATTCCAAGGTCCGTGCTCCAGTCGACCGCCTGGTCCAGAAGCGCCATGTAGCCCGCCGGCGTGCGCTTGCGCCACGCGGCCGGGTGCACGGGGATCCTCACGAGATTGGCGCCCATGTCCTTGACGGCGACGAACAGCTCGCGATTCCAGTGCCCCTGTTCCTCCAGCTTGTCGGGGTCCGCCACCGCCAACCCCCGGAAGAGCACCGTCGCGCCGGCCGGATCGACGAAATGGTTCCCCTTCACTGAGATCAAAGGCAGCACCCTGGCCTTGGGGTTCGGCTCGGGCCGCTTCCACTGCCCCGACTGCCACAGGGATTTGGCAGACGCGCCGGTCGGCGCCGGCGGTTCGGCCGAAAGAAGCGTAGCGGCGCACAGCGCAAGGCTGAGGCCGCCCAAGGTCAGTCTGTTCATACGGGTGCGGTGCGGAGGCTCGGCAAATTGAACCCTGGCGCTGCGGGGCGCAACGCTGGCCACGCGCCCGTGTCAGGCAAGGGCACCCCGGCCCGGGCCTTCCGGACTGCGCGCCCGCGCGCCAAGCCGCTGGCCCGGCTCCCCGCGGGACGGATTGAGGATGCTCAGGGCCATCAGCGCGTTGCTGAGCGGCGTCATCCAGTACTCGGTCGTGTTCCACTGCGCGTCGCCGTCGGTGTCGAGCTGGGGTTCGTCTTCGGCGGAGCCGATGAAGCCGGCGCCGAAGCCGCCGGGGCAGGTCCCGAGAAAGCGGCTGTGGGGCATCGGATTGTTGTAACCGACCCCGCTGACGATAGTTGCATTGAACGGATTGGCGCCGAAGAGCCAGTGCATCTGCTTCCACGCGAGCTCGCGGCAGCGCGCCTCGCCGAGCACCGAGCCGGTCAGGGCCAGCGCGTGCGCCCAGCTCGTCCAGTGCCCGCTCAGGCCGCAGTTGATGCGCTGCCGGTGGCGCGCCGGCATGAAGAACCGGTACCGGTATCCGTCCCTCCACGGGCGGTACAGGTCGCCATCACTAGCTGCCTCGCCGAAGAGACCGAATGGCATGGCGCCAAACGGCGTAAGTTCCGCCAGCGGGTAGACGTACCGCTCAAGGCACCGCTGCAGGATGTCCGTCGCCTTTGTCCGCAATGCACCGTCAGCCGCGGCGCGGGCCGTTTCCGCGAGCGCAATGAGCGGTTGGGCCGAGTGCAGCAGCCCGCGGTAGGGCTCTCTGCTGCCCGCCTCGTTTGTCCAGAACCCAAGCCCCGGGTCGAAGTTCTCGAACAGCGCGCCGGCGGCAGCCGCGACCTCCCCAGGCTCCAGCCGGCCCGCGCGGTGCAGCTCGAGCGCAGCCTGGCACCGCCAGCTGCGCACCGAGGTCCAACCTCCGAAACCCGTGCCCGCCGACTCGAGAAAGCGCGGGTCGGGACTCAAGCCGAGGCGCCAGCCGCCCTCGGCCGCGTCGGCGTATCGCCGCGAACGGTCGGCGTCTAGCGGGGCGAAGGTGCGCGCCGCGCGGGCGAGGATCGCCACGGAGGTGAACTGGCCGACCGGATTGTACTGGACCCGCAACGCGCGCTCGTCGCCGCTCTCGCGCACGTTGTCCGTGAAACGGTTATCGGCGTTGTCGGCGTAGCAGCCCGCGTGATTCTCGTACCACCAGGTCATGCCCGCGCGCCTGCGCCCGTGGCCCCCCCCGCCGATGTCCTCGAAGAACATGCCCGTGCGCGGGTCCCTCATCTTGAGCATGAAATCCAGGCCCCAGAGGGCCTCGAGCAGCCACGGCGACCACCCCTCGTCCACGCGTTCCCATTCCGCGTAGTACCAGGGCAGGCGCTCGTGGGCGTCCATGAAGCCCAGAGCGGGAAGGTTCGAATGCACCATCCACTTGCGCGTGTCGCCCGCGTCGTACCAGCCGCCCACCGCGTCCTCGAATGCGCCGTCGTCGGTTCGGCGCGCGTCGTCGAGGTGGGTCGGCCCGCGCAGCGCGTTTTCAAACGCGCCCGACCGCCAGCCGTGGACGAAGCTGAGCAGCATCGGGGGCAGGCCGCCGAATGCCCCGTCCGCTATGGCGAACTGGTAGGAGTGCTCGCCGGTCCCCGGCAGGACGATGCGGTAGATCCCCGGCGCCGTCCACTCCGAGAAATCGCCGACGGAGTACGCGCCCAGCGGGGAGTCCACCGGGCGCAGGCGGCCGCTGAGCACCGGCCGGTAGTCCTCCCACACGCCCACGTCCGACGGGAGCATCTGCGCCATGTCCTGAAGCTCGAAAGCCTCGTCCCGGGCGCCCTTCACGATGGCCTCCTTACGCGCCCGGCATTGAAACCCCACGTGGTCAGCGAGGACGTTGCCGAGGCGGGGTTGATGGTGTTGGGACGGACCGTTCATGAGCGCGGGTCGCCGGGGTTGCTTCGCCCAAGGCCCTGGTCTCGACTCATGCTTGTTTCGGTAAAGACTCCAAGTCCATTCGCGGCCTTTGAACCGTCCCCCCGGCCAGACCCCAGATCCACGCATGCGGAGCGCGGGCGCGCTCCGGCTCCGCCGGCTCCGCCGCTCCGAGCTGCCGGTCGACACCGCCGCGCTCGCGCGCTACCTCATAGGCAAGGCGCTGGTCCGCGAGACCCCGCAGGGGCGCATGAGCGGGCGCATCGTCGAGTCGGAGGCCTACGTCGTCGGCGACGCGGCCGCGCACTCCTTTAACGGGATGACGCCGCGAAACCGCTCCCTGTTCCTGGAGCACGGCCACGCCTACGTCTACTTCATCTACGGGAACTGGTTCTCGGTAAACGTCTCGGGCGAGCCGGAGGGCATCGGCGGGGGGGTCCTGCTGAGGGCCCTGGAGCCTCTCGAGGGCGTCGAGCTCATGCGCAGGAACCGGCCGGGCGCGCCCCTGCACATGCTTGCGTCCGGGCCGGGGCGCCTGGCGACGGCGCTCGGGATCGACATGCGGTGCGACGGGCTCGACCTGTGCGCGCCGGGCCCGATCTGGCTGGGGGCCCCGGCTGCTGCGACCCTGCAAGTCCCTGTTGGCAGAAGCGCGCGCATCGGCATCACCAGGGAGGCCCATCGCCTCCTTCGCTTCTACGAACGCGGCAATCCCTGCGTCAGCGGCCCCCGGAGCCTCCGGCTCTAGGGCGTCGGAGCCGGCTAGGTCGGTTGGCGCCCGCATTCCAGCTGGCGCCGAGGCAGTGGCGCGGGCCTGGAAGGCGCCATCCAGGGGCGCCCGCGCCCCGGAATCAACTATGCATATTATTTGCGGGCAACGCATTGCTTCCGCCTACACGGGCTGGGTCCCAGGCGGCAGCCTGGCGCGAGAAGCCGGCCCTTCGCGGGGCGGCGGCCAGCCGGCCGACGGCCGCCGGACAATCGGCGCGGTGCAATTGCCAAAATCCGCGCAGCAACGCGGGTCGGTTTGCTCCAAATTGCCAAGTCCCCATACCCCATGGACCTCTCGACTTCTTACCTCGGTATGAAGCTTGTTTCGCCGCTGGTGATAGGGGCGTCGCCTTTGGCTGACGACACCCACACCGCCAGCCAGATCCAGGACGCCGGGGCGGGCGCAATCGTGATGCGATCGTTGTTCGAGGAGCAGATCTACCTTGACGAGCTCGCCCGCGCGCCGCGGCCGCACTTCCTTGCCGCGGGCGGTGGCAATGAGCGCGCAGTCTTCCCCGGGCCGTCGGAGTATCAGCTCGGACCCGAACAGTACCTGCGCCAGATAGCGGACCTCAAGGCGGCGCTCACGATCCCGGTCATCGCGTCGCTCAACGGGTGCCGGCCCGGCGGATGGATCGACTACGCCCGCAGGTTTCAGTCGGCGGGGGCGGACGCGATCGAGCTAAACCTCTACCAGCTCTCGACAGACCCGGGCACCTCGGCCCTCGATGTCGAGTCAGAGATGCTTGAAACCGTCCGCATGGTGAAGAGTTCCGTGCGCATTCCGGTGGCGGTGAAGCTCCAGCCCTTCTACACGTCGCTGGCCCATTTCGCCCAGAAGCTCGAGCGGGCGCGCGCCGACGGCATCGTCCTGTTCAACCGCTTCTACCAGGAGGACATCGACGCCGGAGAGCAGCTGCCGGAGACGAGGCTGCGGCTCTCCGACCCGGCGGAGCTGCTCCTGCGCCTGCGCTGGCTCGCGATCCTGACCCCTCAGGCGCGCTGCTCGTTCGCGCTCAGCGGCGGGGTCCACGACGGGAGCGACGTCGTCAAGGCGATCCTCGCCGGGGCGCACGCCGTGCAGCTGGTCTCCGTCCTCCTGCGGCACGGGCCGCGGTTCCTCGTCACGCTCACGGAGAGCCTGAGGAAGTGGATGGAGGAGCACGGCTACGAGGCCATCTCGGACTACCGAGGCTCGATGAGCCTCGACCGCTGCCTCGACGCCACCGCTTATGAGCGCGGAAGCTACCAGCGCATCCTGCAGAACTGGCGCGTATAGAGCCGCTGCGCGCCCCGGCGGGGGAATCCGCCGCCGAGCAATCTACCCCAAGCCATGAAAACAATCCTTGTCCCCATCGATTTCTCGGACGCCACGGATCCGGTGGTGGAGGCGGGAAAGGTGCTCGCCCGGGCAATCCGGGCAAGTATCGTCCTCGCCCACGTCAACCGGCCGTCCGTTCTCGTCAACGAATTCAGCGCAGTCGTGGAAAGCATGGCCGTCGCCGTCGAAAACAACGCGTCGGAGCAGCTCTCGCGCTGGCTCGCCCACCTGCAGAATGCCGGCTTCACGGTCGAGGCGCGCTCCCTGTACGGCCAGCCCGCGGCATGCATCCGCGAGGAGGCCGAGCAGCTCGGCGCGGACTACATTGTGGTGGGCTCCCACGGCCACGGGGCGCTGTATGACCTTGTGGTCGGAAGCACGGCGAGCGCCCTGCTCAAGGACGCTCCATGCCCCGTGCTGATCGTCCCCGTCCACAACCTAAGGAAGGTTCCCGTCAGCGCGGGGGCCGAGGTCCTGGCACAGGCCGAGGAGTCCCCGTAGCGCCCCGCCTCGGGCGCGGTCAGCCGCTCGCGGCCGCCGCCCCTGCGGCTTCCGCAGCCGGCCTCGATTGGGTCGCCGGGACCACCAGAACCGGGCAGGCGGCCTTCTTCAGCACGCCGTGCGCGGTGCTGCCTACGAGGAGATCGTACAGGGCCGTGTGCCCGTGCGAGCCGAGCACGATCAGATCGGCGCCGCTCGCGGACGCCTCGCGCACGATCTCGTCGGCGGGGACGCCGGTGGCCGTCAGCGTCTCTGTGGCCACGCCGGCCAGCCGGGCGGCCAGGCTCCCCAGCCGCCGGGAGGCGTCCTTCTCGGTCGCGGCGAGCAACTGGGCCTCCTCGTCCTCCCCCATCTGATAGGCTGCTAGCGGGGGGGGAGAGGGCACGACGTTCAGCAGGAGGACGCGCGCGTCCATGGACAGGCCGAGGGTGGCCGCGAGGGCGAGGACGGGATCGGTGACGGGGGAGAAGTCGATGGCTGCGAGGACCGTCTTCATGACGAGCGGGCCGGTCGGCCGGGGGTTCAGGCGGCGAATACCAGCGCGCGGTCCTCGCGGGCGTTGCTTCCCGACGGCCCGTGCAGCTTCTCGCGGTACACGGTCGGCGCCTCGCCGGCGATGCGGCGGAAGACCCGGTTGAACTGGGAGAGGGACTGGAAGCCAGCCTCGAACGCCGCCTCGCTGATCCGCTTGTGCGGGTCCAGAAGCAGGTTCTTCACGCTCTCGACCCGCATACGGGCGAGATAGTCGACAAAGGTGACGCCCGTCACCTTCCTGAATGTCTTGCAGAAGTAGAAGGCGCTCATGTTTACGGCCCGGGCCACGTCCCCGAGGGAGATCTCCTCGGTCTGGTGCTCGGCGATGAAGCTGCGGGCCTTGGCCACCGCCGGGAGCTCGGCCGCGGCCCGCGTCACCATCAGCTGGTTCGTCATCGTCGAGAGATGCTCGGCGAAGATGGTGAGGAGGCGCAGGATGGCCCCGTACTGCGACTTCGTGATGACCCGCGTCTCGAAGTAGGCCTTCTCGATCTCGGACGGCGGAATGCCCAGCCCGCTCTCCGCGAGCCTCCGCAGGGTGCGGCGGAACCCGGCGAGGGTCGGGCGCTTCAGCATGACCTGGCCGGTCCGCAGGTAGGCGACGACATTCTCGCCGACCCGGATCGGCACCGCGGACTCGGTCAGGCCGGCGTAGCATTCCATGGTGTGCGATCCCGCGAAGGACGATTCCTCCACCTCCTGCTGGAGCCGCAGGCAGGCCGCGCAAGACTTGTTGGCCGTGGCCATAAAGGTGCAGAAGGGGTTCACGTTCCTGGACTCCTTCAGGGACGAGTTGAAGGTGCCGACCGCCCGGAGGGCGAGCGGCAGGCCGGTCGTGGCCTGGAAGGCGTCCTCGTAGGTGCGGTAAATCTCCGAACGCTGAAGGTGGGCGACGATCTCGCGGCTCTGGCGGACGCGGTCCTCCGAGGAGGCCGCGTCGTCACGGGCCCCGGAAGCGGGGATGGAGCGCGCGGTTGCGGGGGGAGCGGCGAATGTGGTTTCCATGCCGCCACGATACCCTATGCCGGGTGGCCTGCCTATTGAGGTAGCGCCCTCATCTGACTAGGTAAAACCCTTATGTCCCGGCCGCCCTCAGGGCTTGCGGGGCAGGATGCAGACCACGGTCACTCCCCCGCCCGGCCTCGACTCGACCCTCAGCTCGGCGCCTATGATCGCCGCGCGATAGTTCATGACGCCGACCCCCATCCCCCGGGGGGGATCGCTGGGCAGGCCCTTGCCGTTGTCCGAGATCTCGAGTCGATACGCGCCGCCCTTCTCCTCCCAGCGCAGCGTGACCTCGGTCGCCCCGCTGTGCTTGACCGCGTTGTTGACAGCCTCCTGGGCGATCCGGAAGAGATGGCTCGCTGCGGTGCGGTCGACCGGTGAGGCGGCGGAGACGAACTCCACTCGGCAGCGCAGGCGGCCGAGCGAGTTGGCGTGCTCGGCGAGATCGGCAAGGCCGTTCTGGAGGGCGTCGGGCTGCTCGTCGAGCGGCGAGAGGCCGCGGGCCAGCGCCCGGGTCTGCGCGACCGTGTCGCGGAGCATGCCGGCGATCTTCTCGACCTGCTTGGCCAGCTTCGGGTCGAGCGCCGCCACGTCCTTCTTCAGGCCGACGCACATCAGCTCGATGGCCGTGAGTTGCTGGCCGACCCCGTCGTGCAGGTCGGCTCCGAAACGCTGCCGCTCCTTCTCGCTGACATCCTGGACCTCCTTCTCGAGCCGCCGCTGCTCCGCCTGCGCCGCGGCCAGCGACCTTTCCCTCTCCATGGCAGCCAGTGCGCGCTTCACGACGGACGGCACCAGCTCGAGGATGCCGGTGTCCTTCATCAGGTAGTCGAGGGCGCCGTGCTTCATCATCTCCACGGCGACCTTCACGTTGCCCTGGCCCGTGATGACGACGAAGGGGACGGCGAGGTTCTCCCGCCTGAGGCGGTCGAGGAGGGCAATCCCCGCCATGTCCTCGAGCTGCAGATCGAGGAGCATCAGGTCGGGGCGGCGCTCGCGCAGGGCCGCGACCGCGGCCGATCCTGAGTCGGCTCCCGCCACTGCGTATCCCTCAGCCCGCAGCGCGTCCGCGACAAGCAGCCGCAGCCCCTCGTCGTCGTCGACGACCATGATCTCGTGGGCGGGCGGGCGGATGGGCATTGGATTCAACTTTCGTTTGAGGGCTGTGCGAGCAGGAGGGTCATGAAGAGGCCAAGGCGGCGGGCCGCCTCCGCGAACTTGCCGAAATCAATCGGCTTGCGGAGATAGACATCGCAACCCAGCTCTTGGCAACGCTCCACTTCGCGCAGGTCGTCCGCGGTCGTGAGAACGATGACCGCCAGGTTGCGAAGACTCGGGTCCGCCTTCAGCCGGCGAAGCACCTCGACGCCGTCCACCCTCGGCATGCGGATGTCCAGCAGCATCAGGTAGGCGCCCGCCTTGGCCGCATGCGGGCCGGGGCCGCCCGCCAAGAGGAAGTCGAGCACCGCCTGGCCGTCGCGGAAATGCCTGATCGGGTTGCTCACCGCCGCGGCCTCGAGGTTCTCTCGGGCGAGGATGGCGTGGCCCTCGTCGTCGTCGACAATGAGGATGTCGGGTGCGAGGGCGCCGGCGCGGTTCATGGCGTGGCCGCCGGCAGCGGTTCGGCGGACGGGATCGAGAGGTAGAATGTGCTCCCGCCCTGCCCGGAGCTCTCCACCCAGATCCTCCCCTTCTGGCGCTCGAGCACGCGCCGGGCTATCGTCAGGCCAAGCCCCTCGCCGGCCGGGCCATCGGGATTAAGGCGGTGGAAAATCTCGAATGCCTTCGGCTGGTGTTCCGGGGCGATGCCGATCCCGTTGTCGGCGACCGAGTACACGGCCTGGCCGCTCTCGACGCGCCCCTCCACCTTTATGCACAGGGCGCGGTCCGGGTGGCGGTACTTGATGGCGTTGTCGATAAGGTTGCTCAGGACCTGGCTCGTCTGCACCCTGTCACCCCGGCCGTCGGGCAGCAGGCCCACGCGCACGTTGGCCCCGGCGGCGTCGAGCTGGAACTTCATCGCGGAGAACGCCTCGGCGAACAGGGCGTTCATGTCCAGCCGCTCGATGGTCAGCGCCTCGCGCCCAAGTCGGGAGAAGCGCAGGAGCCCCGTCAGGAGGGAGTCCATCTTGTTAACCCCGGCGTTTATGAAGTTGAGGGCCTGGGGGATGTCCACCTCGAGCGGCCTCCTCACCTCCGACGCCGGCACGGCCCCCGTTCCGGCAGAGGCAAACGCCGCCCGGATCCTCTCGCACGCGCGCGCGAGCTGGTTGCCGAAGCCCTGCACGTTTATGAGGGGCGAGCGCAGGTCATGGGACAGCGTGTTCACGATCGCCTCCAGCTCCTTGTTCTTCTCCGCCAGGTCCGCGGCATAGCGCTTCAGCTGGGCAGCATCCACCTTGCGCTCGGTGATGTCGGTGCGTATCGCGACGTACTGCGCCGGCCTGCCGGACCGGCCCATACAGGGGAATATGGTCGTGTCGACCCAGTAGAAGCTACCGTCCTTCGCCCGGTTCCTGATCTCCCCCCTCCAGGTGCGCCCGGATCCAATCGTGTCCCACATGTCGCGGAAGAACGCCTTGGGATGATAGCCCGAGTTGATGATCCTGTGATCCTGGCCTATGAGCTCCCCGCGTGAGTACTTCGAGATGGAGCAGAACTTGTCGTTGACGTCGGTGATTCGCCCCGACGTGTCGGTCATCGCCACGATGGAGTGCACGTCCAGGGCGGCCTTTATGGCCCGGAGCTCCCTCAGCGTTGCAGGCATGCGCGCCTCCAGTCGATTGCGGCCGCGGACTCCGCGGGCGGCGCCCCGGGCGACGTGTCCTCGCCCCGCGCGGTTGCGCGCCGCATTCCCAGCGTCACGACCGCCAGGGACGCCAGGGAGCTGGCGGGCATGAGGACCGCGGCCACGAGCGGATTGACCCGGCCGGCGATCGCAAGCCCCGCGGCGGCGACATTGTAGCAGATCGAGAAGGCGATCACGGAGCGCTGGACGCGCCTGTGGGTCCGCTCCATGGCGAGGAGCTCTCGGATGCCGCCGATGCCGCGGCGCAGGTAATAGAAGTCGGCCTTCCCCTCCAGGATGCCCCGATGAATGACAGGCGTCCCCCGGCACAGAGTCCTGTTGAAAGCAAGGCTGTCATTGGCGCCGTCGCCCAGCATCAGGGCGTCATCCCGGGCGTTCCGATCGATCCAGTCGGCCTTCCCCGCCGGCGTCAGCCCGCCCACGGCCTGGTCCGGCGGAATGGCCAGCTCGGCGGCCAGCGAGGCGACCCTATCCTTGCGGTCGCCGCTCAGTATGTAGATTCGGTATCCCTGGCCAGCCAGGCCCGACAGCTCTGCTGCCGCGCCCGGGCGGACCGAGTCGTCGAAGCTGAAACGCGCGAGCTCCCTTCCCCCCTGCGCGAACACGGTCTCGGATCCGGGAGGCCCCGCGTCGCGCCATCCGGCCCGGCCCAAGCTCCATTCGCCGAGAAACACGCCTGAACCCACGGTCTCCTCCACGATCCCCTGCAACGCCGAGGCCGGCCCGGCGGCCAGCAGGTTCTCGAGGAGGCATTGGCTGACCGGATGAAAATCCCCCTGGACAAGCGCGTACAGCGCGTCCCGCCCGGGGCCCCCGAGCCCGCGCAGCGCCCCGGGGTTGGCAAGCACCGGCGTCTCGACGGTGAGGGTGCCGGTCTTGTCGAAGACGATCTTGCGCACGCGGTGAAGCCTCGACCAGAGGTCGTGCTCGCGGACGAAGACACCCCTGCGGCGAAGCGCCGACGTCGCCATCTCTTCTGCCATCGGAAGCGATAGCCCGATGGCGCAGGGACACGAGACGACCAGGACGGCGATCGCGACCGAGCCCGCGCGCACGCTATCGTGGGTGGCCAGCCACCAGCCGCACCCGGCCAGCGTTGCCGCTGCCAGGATGCCGACGACGTACCCCCGGACGATCCGCTCAAGCAGCAGGTGTCGGGAGCCCGAGCGCTCGGCGGGCGCCCAAAGCTGCGCCAGCAGCGAGCGGCCCCAGGGCTGGAGGGACCCCAGCCTGGCGTCGCGCCTGTCGACGTTCACGGCCCCCGCCGGGACCCGCTGTCCGGGGCCATAGACCCGGGGTTCCGCCTCGCCGCTGATCGACGCCAGGGAAAAGCAGGCCGGGGCCACCTCGAGCCTTGCCTCGACCGGGACGGTCTGGCCCGGGGAGACCAGGATGGATTGCCCGGATTCTATGCGCTCCCGCGCCAGCTCCCCCCCGCCGGCCAGCCTCACTCGGGGCGGCACCGGCTGGCGCCTGAGGATCCGCTGCCGGTTGCGCTCGGCGGCCGAGACCTGGGCCCAGCGCCCGACCAGCATCAGGAAGACGAAGGTCGCGACGAAATCGAGATAGACAAAGCGGTCCCTGCCCGAGAGCCAGCCGTAGAGGGACGAGCCGTAGGCGCCCGCAATCCCCAGCGCGATCGGCAGGTCGATATGCATCACCCCCGCCTGAAGCGCCCTCACTGCACGCCCGATGAAGTACGTCCCCCCCGCCAGCACGCTCAGGGTCGCGAACACAAGGGCCAGGAGGCGGAACAGGCCGGCGTACTCGAAATCGGGGCGCATCCCGAAATACGCCGGGAGCGTGAAGAGCATCACGTTCAGCGCAAACGCCGCGCACAGGCCGATGCGCCTGACCAGGCCAGCGCTCTCCAGTTCGGAAGGACCGGCCCCCGCGGGCCCGACCAGGTAGCCGAACGCCTGCAGCCGGCGCGCCCATTCGGCCGCCCGGAACTCGCCCGGCGACCAGCGCAGCCGCACCGTGCCCGCCTGCGCGTTCACGACGATGTCGCGCGCGCCCGCCTCCTTCTGAAAGAGCCTCTCGATCAGCCAGACGCAGCCCGCGCAGGAGATCCCCTGGGCCTCGAGGGTCAGCTCGGGCGCCCGCCCCTTCGCAGCCGCCCGCTCGGCCTCCTTCTGCGCGGCGTCGAGCCACGCATGGTCCCGGGGCTGGAACACGGCGGCGTCGGCGGGAGGCGTCGTCGGCTCCTTGATCCGGTAGAAGGCGTCGAGCCCCTGCTCGTGGATCAGCCGATACACGTAGGCGCAGCCGCTGCAGCAGAAGCCGGACTCGACCAGGCGCGGATCGGCCAACGGTGTGCCGCAGTGCCTGCATGCCGCAGCTGGGGCCGGCGCGGCGCGGGGCTTCGCGCGGGGTGCGGCGCCGTCGTGGGCCCGGACGTCTTTCTCGGTCAGAAGCATAGGAAGTTCGAGGGATCGGTGCCCGCCGCCCCGAGCGTTCCCCGCAGCCGCCAGGCGGCGACCAGCGCCGCCGCCAGCGCGAGACCCACCCGCAGGCGCTCGGTCCAGCGCGGGGGCAGACGCCGCTGCACGAGCCCGAGCTGGGTCTGGACCAGCCAGAGAAGCGGCACCGTGCCCAGGCCGAACGCCAGCATGAACTCGGCTCCGCGCAGGGCGGAGCCCGAGACCAGCGCCATGGCCAGGAGAAAATACAGAGGGCCGCAGGGGAAAAGCGGAGTGGCGATGCCCAGCGAGGCGGCCTGCGCAAGCGGCCGCCCGCGGAACCGCCCCGAGAGCCGAAACGCGAGGCGCCCAAGCAGCGGTATCCTCTGCCAGCGGAAATCCCAGCGCAGCGCCAGCCCGACGAAGAACACGACGCCTAGCCACGGCAGCCACCTGAGCGCCGACTGCGAAAGCCAGGCGAGCGGCATCCGGCCGAGCCCGCCGGCCGCCGCTCCGAGCGCGCCATAGCCGGCAAGCCTTGCGAGGTGGTAGGCCGTGGCGACAGTCGACGGCTCTCCCTGCTCCCGGCGCGCGGGAATTATGGCGCAGGCCAGGGGCCCGCACATGCCCGTGCAGTGGAGGCTCGTCACCAGGCCGGCGACGAAGGCGGCGGCCGGGGAGCTGACTCCTGCGTATTCCATGTTCAACGCCGGGCGGGTGTGGCCAGCGGCACGCTGGCGACGGGGTGGCGGGCGGCGATGGTGAGCCAGGCCGACCAGGCGATCAGGTGGAGCGCGACCGCACCGGCGCACCACCACCAGATCCGGGGTCGGAAGGGTCTAAGGATGCGCGCTGGATGGCTCATGGGGACCGGCCGGCGCCGCGGGTGCCGGAGGGGCGGCGATGGCCTCCGGGCCGAGGAACACCATGGCGCGGGTCAGGGTGAAAGTCCCCGTGGAATCCGCAGCCTCGACCTCGAATGTGAACGGCGCCGCGTACCGGCTGCGCGGCTCCTGCACGATCAACGGCCGGACCTCCTCGCCGAGGGGGCCGACCGTGACGGGCGCCTCGATGCCGCGCGCCTCGGCGCCGGCGGGAAGGCCCCGGGCCGCGATCGAAAGGACCGCCGGCTCCGCGCGCTTGTTCACCAGGCGGACGAGGAACTGATTGCGGACCGAGCCGCCGTCGACGTAGTACGGCGCGCCGACCATGCGCGTGACGCTGAGCACCGCCGGCCGGATCCCGCTGATGCTCCACGAGGCGATGGTCAACCCAGCCAGGAGCAGGACGCCGTAGACAAGTGTGCGCGGGCGCACCCAGCGCGTCCGCCGGCCCGACAGCCCCGACAGGGAGTCGTAGCGCACAAGCCCGACGGCGCGCCCGACACGTCTCATCACGTCGTCGCAGGCGTCGATGCAGGCGGCGCAGCCGATGCACTCGAGCTGGAGGCCGTGGCGGATGTCGATGCCGGTGGGGCACACCTGCACGCAACGCTCGCACGCGATGCAGTCGCCCGAGCCGGCCTCGCCCAGCCTCCCGCGCGGCTCGCCGCGCGCCCAGTCGTAGCCGATCACCAGCGTGTGGTCGTCGGTGAGCGCCGACTGCAGCCGCCCATACGGGCATATGATGACGCACAGCTGCTCGCGGAACCACGCGAAGTTGAAGTAGACGATCCCGGTCGCTGCGGCTATGAACACGAAGGCGCCCCAGTTCTCCCCGGGCGCTCTGCGCATCATGCCCCAGAGAGCGGGGATCGAGACAAAATACGCGAGGAACATGTGCGCGATGGCGGCCGAGAGCAGGACGAATGCCCCGTGCTTCGCAGCCCTGCGAAGGGCCTTGGCCGCGGTCGTCGGCGACTCGGCCCACATGCGGCGCCGCACCGCGTCCCCGTCGATCCAGCGCTCAATGCGGCCGTACGCGTGCTCGAGGAACACGGTCTGCGGGCATGCCCACCCGCACCAGATCCTCCCGAAGAGCGCCGTTATGAAGAAGAGGCCGAAGCCGAGCCCGCTGATTAGAAAGAAGAGCAGCCACAGGTCCTGCGCGGCCAGGGTGAGCCCGAAAAGATGGAAGCGCCTGCGCGCGACGTCCAGGAACACGGCCGGGTATCCGCCCACCTTGATCCACGGCAGCAGGAGGTACACAGCCATGAGGACCAGCGCGGCCGCGCGCCGGGCGCTGCGAAAGCGCCCTTCCGAGTCGGCGGGGAATAGGAACCTGCGCGAACCGTCCTCGCGGATGGTGGTGACGCTGTCCCGGGTCGGCCTGGGTGGCGACGTGGCCTGCATTGGCTATTTCGGCGGGGGGGCCGCGGAGGCGTCGACGATGGGCTCCCCCTCCTGGTGGTGGCTCATCACGTAGGCCACGGCCTCCGTGATCCTCCTCTGCCCGAGCACCGGGCCCCAGGTGGGCATCCCCTTCTCGGGCACTCCCTGCGTCACCGTGCGATAGACGTCGGTCGGCTTGCCCCCGTGGATCCAGATCTGGTCGGTCAGGTCGACGCCGATCGCCGCCGGATTCTCACTCTTGCCCCTGAGGCTCTGCAGGTGGCAGGCGACGCAGTTGGCGTTGAATATCTGCCGCCCGGCCTCGACGAACACCGAGTTGCGGCTCATCGCCCAGAGGCTCTTGTCGTCGGTGCGCAGCCCCGCGTTCGCGGCCAGCTTCTCGGCCTCGATGCGCGTCAGCGCGAGCTCGAGGCGCTTCGGCCCCTCCGGGGCGACGCGAAGCCACTCGTAGTAGCTCCAGTAGCCGATCCAGAACAGGATGGCGCCGTAGAGCGTGAAGAGCCACCAGTTCGGCAGGCGCTGGTTGAACTCGCGGATCCCGTCGAAGGCGTGCGGGCGGACTTCCGGTTCAGTGGGGGGCGGATTCTGGGTCGGGCTCATTTTTGCTGGCGGGGGTCGCGGTCTCGAAGGGCAGCCGGCTGAGCCGGTCCGTCTGGGCTTGGCGCATGAGCAGTGCGCGCCATGCGAATGCCACGAAGATGGACGCGGCGACGCAGAAGGCGGCTATCGTGTAGAGGGCAGCCGAGTCGTGGAAAACGAGGCGCTGGAACACGTTGGGGCCCTCAGTCGTTTAGGCGCGGGCCGCTGCTGGCCGCCCGCTGCGCCACGGGCTCGTACTTCCCGAGCTTCTGCAGGTATGCGATCATGGCGACCACCTCCCTGTCCGGCGCAACGGAGGCGCCGTCGGCGCGAAGGTTGTCGGCGACCTCCCTGGCCTGCGCCAGGGCGGCCGCGACGACCTGCGCGTCGGTCATGGGCGGATAGGGGACGCCGAGCGTGCGCTGCACGGCTATCTTGCGCGCCAGGGTGTCCAGCTTCAGGGGGTCGGTCAGCAGCCAGTGAAAGCGCGGCATGTTCGACCCCGCGGACGTCGAGCGCGGGTCGTCCAGGTGGCGCAGGTGCCAGAGGTTGGAGTACTTGCCCCCCACGCGGGCCAGGTCCGGGCCGTTGCGCTTGGAGCCCCACTGGAACGGGTGATCGTAAATCGACTCGCCCAGGCGGGAGTAGTCGCCGTACCGCAGCACGTCGGTGACCAGCGTCCGGATCATCTGCGAGTGGCAGAGGTAGCACCCGTCGCTGACGTACAGGTCGCGCCCCTCGAGCTCGAGGGGCGTGTACGGGACCTGGCGGCGGTCCTCCACGTTCTCGGCCTGCTGCGCGACCAGGGTCGGGATGATCTGGATCAGCCCGCCCGCGACGACCGCGATCAGGGTCAGCACCGTGAAAGGCAGCGCGGTGACCAGCAGCCGGTCGTACCAGTCGGCCCAGCGCCTGCCGCGCGACTCGTAATGGAGGTACGCGAGGACGACCGAGAACATGGCCCCGACGATCCCCGCGATTCTCACCAGGTCCCCGCCGAACATCCAGGCGCACGCGAACACGAATATGACGACCGAGAAGACGACCGGGGGGTTGAAGAGCGAGCCGGAGAAGCTGAGCGTCGACGGCTCGGGCTCGGCCGCACCGGCGAACACCTCGACGCTTGCGTTCACGGGGCGCGAGCCGCGCACGGTGCGCAGGAAGTTGTACCCGAGCAGCAGCCAGCCGGTGAGGTAAAGGCCGCCGCCGATGACCCTCATGAGCATCATGAGGCGTATCGCGGGCAGGGTGTCCAGGAAGTTGGGGTACGTCAGAACCGTCCCGTTCTCGGAGGTGGCGCTGAGCATCAGGCCCTGGGTGATGCCGCTGGTCCACATCGCCGACACGTAGAGCAGGATGCCCACGAGCCCGATCCAGAAGTGGAGGTTCGCGAGCGCCGTGGAGTGCAGCGGCTTGCTCCAGAGGCGCGGGAGCAGCCAGTAGATCATGCCGGCGGCCATGAAGCCGTTCCAGCCGAGCGTGCCGACGTGGACATGGGCGATGATCCAGTCCGTGTAGTGGGCGAGCGCGTTGACGGAGCGGATCGACAGGAGCGGCCCCTCGAATGTCGCCATCCCGTAGAAGGTCACGCCGGCGGCGAAGAACTTGAGCACCGGGTCCGTCCGCACCTTGTTCCAAGCCCCGCGGAGCGTCAGGAGCCCGTTGAGCATGCCTCCCCAGGAGGGAGCCCAGAGCATGAGCGAGAAGGTCATCCCCAGCGTCTGAAGCCAGTTGGGCAGCGCCGTGTTGAGGAGATGGTGGGGACCGGCCCAGATATAGACGAACACGAGCGACCAGAAATGGACGACGGAGAGCCGGTACGAGTAAATCGGGCGCTCGGCCGCCTTCGGGAGGAAGTAATACATGATGCCCAGGATCGGCGTCGTCAGAAAGAAGGCCACGGCGTTGTGCCCGTACCACCACTGGACAAGGGCGTCCTGCACGCCGCCGAAGATCGGGTAACTGTGCGTGAGGCTCGTGGGGATCGACAGGTGGTTGACGATGTAGAGCATCGCCACGGTCACGATCGTCGCGATGTAGAACCAGATCGCGACATACAGGCTCGGCTCGTGCCGCTTGGCCAGGGTCCAGAAGAAATTGACCGCGAAGACGACCCAGACGACCACCACCATCAGGTTGATGGGCCAGATGAGCTCGGCGTACTCCTTGCCGCGCGTCAGCCCGAACGGCAGCGTCACGGCGGCCGCAACGATGATCGCCTGCCAGCCCCAGAAGTGGAACTGGGACAGGAAGTCGCTCGCCAGGCGCGCTTTGACCAGGCGCTGCGTCGAGTAGTAGATCCCGGCGAACATCATGTTGCCGACAAACGCGAATATCGCGGCGTTCGTGTGCAGCGGCCGCAGACGGCTCCACGTCAGCCAAGGCGTGTTGAAGTTCAGCTGCCAGAAGTTGAGCTGGGCCGCGATCAGCACGCCGACCAGCATGGCGACCGCCGCCCAGATAACGGTCGCCAGGAGGAACTGGCGCACGACCCGGTCGTTGAACTCGATGGTTATTTTTTCGTTGGGCATGGGCAGGTGGGTCTCAGCGCTTCCGGGCATCCGGCGCGACCGGCGGAACGCGCGGCGGTGCGGGACGGCGGGTTTCCTCGGCCAGGGGCAGGAGCGAGTCGCGCTCGGCGCCGCCCCGGCCCTCGCGCCCTTGCTCGCGAAGGAAGAACGCGACGAAGGCGAGCACCAGGACGAGGCTGATGGTGACGGTGATGGGGATGACGGCCATTTGGGTTGTGCGGAGCGCCCCGGAGGGCGACTGCTCCCGGCCAATCCTATGGAACAACGCCCCGGCGCTGCTCCGCGCCCTTTGGCGGCATTTGCGCATTTCTTGGCCTGCCTTCTTAATACCAACCATAAGCGCTCATCGTTCCTGCGCGCGGCGACCCCGCCAAAGGCGCGCTCGGGCAAGAGATGCGCGGGGCTCGTCAACTTATGCGGAGCCAGGATCCGGCGCGCGTTGTACCCTGCTCGCATGGACGCAGACCTCTGGAGGCGGCTCCGAGCCCACCGTCCCGCGATTCGCAGGGAGTGGGAGGCGCTCCTGCGATCCGAGCCGGTCGCGACGCCCCTCGGGCATCCCGACGTCCTTTCCCACCTCATCAACCGCACGCTGAACGTGGTTCTAAGGTCGCTTTGGGCGCCGGGAAGGCGTCGGCGCTGTGGGCCGCCAAGCCCGGGCGAGGACATCCGCGCCGAATGCAGCTGCGGCCGAAACCCGCTGCTCGCCTATTACCTGGCCGGGGAACGCGCGCTCAGGGGGGCGCTTGTCCAGCTGTCGCAGGAGGCCTCCTGCCTGGCGCCGGGGACGCGCGACGCCGCGGTGTCGGAGATGTGCCTAGTCCTGCACGAGATCGCCCGGCGCGACGTGGGGCTGTTCTGCTCCCTTTGCCAGTACCGCGACGCGCGGATGCCGGGTCTAGCCGCCGCGCCGGCGGCCCGGGCCGCGGTTGGAGGGCGCCTGCGCGCCCTGGGAACGCGCCGGCACGACGGCGCCGGCGCCCCAAAGCTTCGCGCGGGCGGCCGCCTCTCGCGGCCGCCCCCTCAGGCGTGCGCCATACTCCAGCCGGCGCCCGGGCGTCGGGCGTGAGGCCAGGCCGCCGGGCGGCGGCGCGCCCCGGCTTCCCCCGTCACTTCACCAGCGTGCGGACGTACGCGACGAGGGCCTTGATGTCGTCGTCGGAAACCTTGTCCTTCATGGGCTTCATCTGGACGTTGCCGTCCTTGTCCAGCAGGCCCTCCGTGAGGTCCTTGATCGCGACCGCGTCCGTGAACGTCTTCTGGACCTGGGCGTCCGTCAGGTCCCTCACCTTTAGGAGCCGGCCTGCCTTCGTGTGCCCGGCGCCGTCCTTGCCGTGGCACGAGGCGCAGTACTGCGTGTAGTTGGCGCTGGCGTCGGCGCCAAACGCCACCGGGGCGGCGATCAGGGCTGACGACCCGATTGCGAAGATAATGACATTTTTCATGGTAGGGCCTTTTTTGTTGTGGGACGGACGGGGAGGCTGCCAACGAATCTGGACGGATCGGCCCGCCGCGTACAGCCAAACCTGCTGGTCAATGCCGCGCCTGCCGGCGGCTTCAGGCCGCGCCGGGCGCCGGGGCGCTGCGCCACTTCGCCCGGGGGACGGCCGCAAGGCCGATCACCGCCAGCTGCACGGTGACGAACGCAACCAGCCCCTGGAAGGCCGCGTTCGTGAAGCCGTAGCTGTGCAGTCCCACGCCGAGCATGTTGGTCCCGAACCAGCTCCAGGCCGTCACGACGTTGCCGAACACCGCAAGCGCCATCATCCCGCGCTGCTTCACCAGGCCGCCCCACCGGCAATGCAGGATCACCGCGTTCCACAGGACTATGATGAGCGCGCCGTTCTCCTTGGGGTCCCATCCCCAGAAGCGGCCCCACGACTGGTCCGCCCATATGCCGCCCAGCACGGTGCCGATGAAGCTGAAGAGGGTCGCGAAGCAGACGATGCCGTAGGTCATCCTGGCAAGGGAGTCGGCCGTCGGCCGGTCGAGGGTGCGCGTCAGCACGCCGCGCACGATGTAGATGGTCGCCAGGAGGCCGGCCAGAAACGTCGAGGCGTAGCCCGTCGTCACGGTGACCACGTGGGTCGACAGCCAGAAGTTCGAGTCGAGCACCGCGCGCATCATCTCCAGCGTGTCGCCGCTGAGCGCCAGGTTGTGGGCGATCACCAGCGTGCTGAAGCCGATCAGCGAGCCCGCCGCGCTCGCCACGGCGTTGCCGTTGATCCGCTCGAGGACAAGGCACAGGGCCACCGCTCCCCAGCCGATGAACAGCGCGGAGGAGTAAAGGTTGGTCACGGGCGGCCGGCCCTCCAGCCACATCCGGGCGACGATTCCCGCCGTCGCGAGGGCAAAGGCGAGCGCCATGACCCCGAACGCGGCGCGCCCGAGCTCCGCAGGCCACTTCAGCCAGGAGACCGCTGCCAGCAGGAATGCCGCCACATAGAGCACAAGGCTCGTGTAAAAGGGCTCGGCCCCGTTGAAGAGGGCCTCGAAGGAGCATCGGCGCGTCGCGGAGTCGAACCGAGGGGAGAGCCCGGCCCGGCAGGCCCCGACGGCCGCGTTGAAGGCGTCCGGCTGCGACGCCCGCCATGCCGCCCCGAGCGCGGCGTAGAGACGCACCGAGGGATTCACGGCTCCCGTCGACAGCGTCTCCAGCAGCGACTGGCCGACGTTCCTCCATTCGTCGGCGCGCACCGATGGCGCGGCCGGGGGCACGGCCCTCAGCATGCTGAAGGTCGCCATCGACTCGAAGCCGGGGCGCCCCGCCGCCAAGAGGCCGGGGTTGTCCAGGAACGCCGAGAGATCCGTGGTGTCGGGCGTCTGCAGGGTGTACTTCAGCCGGCTGTAGTACTCCAGGTGCTCATACAGCTCGACGACCGCCCGCTGGAAGGCCGTGCGCACGGCCGCGTCCACGGGCCCGGCAAGCTGGGCCTGGCGCTCGAGCTCGGGCAGGCCGGGCCGGAGCTCCTTGAACGAGAACCTCACCCGGCCCGCGCTGTCGCCCGACCCCACGCCGAAAAGGGACAGCACGTCGGTGTTGTCGACGCGGAAGATCGCGTAGGAGTCCGCAAGGCCCGGCCGGAAGAACACGTCCAGGAGCCACTCCTCGGGCGACAGCTCGCGGCCGCCGTCCGCGGCGACCATCTGGCGGCCCTGCAGCATCAGGAGGCTCGTCCGCGCTATCGTGTCCAGCGGCTTGATGCGGCCGTCGGCCAGCACCGGAAGCCGCCCGAACGCGGAAAGGTCAGACGCGCCGGCGTTGCCGCGCGGCACCAGCGTCGACGCCACAAACGCCAGCGCGAGCACAACGGCCACCAGAGCGACGTGTCTCTTCATGGCGAGGAGGGGCGCAGGCCCGCGGGGGCGGGCGCGGTACCCGGGGGTTGGCCGCGCGGCGCGGGGCCGGCGCGGCGCCTGAAGAAGCCGAGCAGGTGTATGCCGAACTGGACGACCAGGCCGAGCGCGATCAGCGCGCACGAGACGTACGGGATGCGCCAGCTCGGGTTGCGCACGACCTGCAGCACGGTCGTGCGGTCGTTGTTGTCATAGCCGGCCTGGTAGAAGGCGCGCCCGGCGAAGCGCAGCGGGTTGTTCATGAAGATCCGCACCTCGCGGTCGTCGCGGCCGTCGTCGCCGCGCAGGCGGATGGTGCTCGCGAAGTCGCGGGGGATCTCGGTTCCCGGATAGATGTCGTGAGTGAACTTGAGCAAGGTGATCGAGAACGGCAGGTAGTCGCGCTTGGCGCGCAGGGCGATCCGCCAGGTCCGCCCCTGGTACGTGAAGGGGTCAGACTGCTGCAGCATCGTCGAGACGAGGAAGGTGCCGAGGCTTCCCTCGGGGCCGGCGAGCTCCACGTAGCCCGTCGGCCAGTTCGCCTCGTCCTGCTTGGTCGTGACCGGTATCGGCGTCGCGACGATGCCGGTGCCCTCCCCCGCCGTCGCGATGCTAGGCGGCGCGTCGGCGACCTGGGTGCGCAACCGCAGCATGGCGTTCGGATAGTAGGCCACGGGCTTCACGAGGAACGGCAGCATCGGATGCTGGATCGGGGCGCCGTCGGCCAGCAGCGCGGCAGGGATCGCCACCACTTGGTCGTATCCGGGATGGGTGGTCTCGACGACGGCGAGCTCGGTCTCGCGGAAACTCTCGGAGTAGCGCCGGCTCTGGCCGACGTCGATCCGCATCTGATTGTCCTGCTGCAGCATCCCTGACAGGCCCTGCGCGACCAAGAGGAGGATAAGGCCGATGTGCGTCAGCCATATGCCCGACTTCTGCCAGGAGAGCCGGAAGCGGCTGAAATGGGCCGCCACCAGATTCACGATCAGCAGCCCGCCAAGGAGGTAGCCGCCGGGAAACACCGGGAAGAGGAACCCCGAGGCGCCGACCTGCTTGAAGACGAAGAACGAGCGGAAATACTTCTCCTGCACCCCCCAGACCCCGAGATGCACCTGGTCAAGGGTCGCTGCGAAGATCAGCACGATGGAAAGCACCAGCAGCACGACCGTGAGCCGGAGGGAAGTGAGCAGGGCGAGCAGACTCGGGCGGGACTGGGGCATCGGCTCAGGGGGCCCGGACGGTCTTGAGGAACGAGATGAACGCGGGCTTGGCGCGGGCAACGGGCTCGGCCGGCCCCGTCAGCTTGAAGAACCAGGTGCCGCCGTTCCACGGCAGGAGCGCCGCCACGATCGGCGCCGACCCGCCCTCGGCGTCGACGACGAGGAAGTGCAGCCCGTTGCTCTCCATCGAGGTCGTCGCCTGGCCAAGGCCGGCCTCATCCACCGGGGGGAGGCCCGCCTGCCCCCGCCATCGATTCACATTGGCGAGGACCCCGCCGACGTCGCCCGGGAAGGCCGTGATCGCCACTTCCGCGCCTCCGACCCCGTAGCTGCCTTTTCGCATGGCGTTGCCGGGCAGTGTCTGCCAGTCCGGGGGCGCCTGCCAGAGGAGCGAGGCGCCGCCGGCGGCCTGGACCGGGATGGAGTTCATCTCGCCTGCGCCCGCGGCGGCCTGGACCAGGGGAGCGTTCGCGCCCGGGACTACCTTGGGCAGGTCGTTGGTGTTGGGCGGGGCTGAGCCGCTCCTGGCGAGCGGCACCGCGCCGGCCTGCGCCTCGGCGAGGCGCACCGACTGGAGGAAGCCGACGAACGCGTCCCTCTGGGCCTCGACCAGGTCCGACGGCCCCATCATCTTGAAGAACCACACGCGGTCCGGCTGGCGGAGCCACGCGCCGAGGATGCGGACCGCGCCCTTCTCGCCAGCGGGGCCGGCCAGGTCGGAGAAGACGAACTGGCCGGCGGCGCCGGTCACGCTCTGCACCTGGGCGGGCATGTCGGCAGCGGAGACAGGCGCCAGCTTCAGCTGGTCGCGCCAGCGGTTCATGTTCGCGAGGTCGTCGCCTCCCGTTCCCGGAAACGATACCACCGAAACGTCGGCCGAGGCGCCGTCGGCGCCCGCCACCAGGAAGCTTCCCTGGCGCATGGCCGTCGCAGGCTGCGGCTGCCAGCCGTCCGGCACCGTCCAGCTGATGGCGGGAGCCCCGGACGGGGCCGCGGCATCGGGGGCCGGGGCCTGCTCGGCGTCGGGCTCCTTCGGGACCCGATAGCTCGCGATGCCCCTGTCCCTGCACGCGGTCAGGCCGAAGCAGACGCCCGCCGCGAGGAAGGCCACGAGGCTCCGGGTCGGGGGGACGCTGGGCATGCAATGCACGGGGGTTCGGGGTTGGATGGTTTCTTCTCGGTCGGAAAGGGTCAGGATTGAGGCAGCGCCCGTCCCCCCTGTCGAAGGGAAAGCGTGCGCAGTTCTTGCAAAATCGTGCGCGGCGGTTGCGCGGGGTCCGCGGCGCGCGAAATAGTTGCTATAAAATATATTACTGGAGGCCGCATAAGGCAATTAATGCACGCATCTCGCCAAGGGATGCGCAGATGAATTCGCGGCCGGCATGGCAGAGTGACCGCAAGCCAAACCAACCCCAGCCCGTTGTACCCCAAGCAAACATCGAACCATCCCTTACCGTGAGAATACTCCCAGGACGCCTTTCCGCGAACCAACTGATATTCGGGGGCTGCGCTTTGTGGTCCCTGCTCCTTATCTCCTGCGAGACGGCCGGCCGGATCGAGGTCGCGCCGGGAGCCGGGACGCCAGGGGCCGCCTACGTCGGCAGCAAGGCGTGCGCGCAGTGCCACTCCGAGGTGACCGGCAGCTTTGCGGGCTCGACCCACTCCCGGCTCAAGCTCACAGGCGACAAGGTCGGCGACACCAACTGCGAGGCCTGCCACGGCCCAGGCAGCCTGCACGTGCAGTCCGGCGGCCATGCCGGCACCATCGTCAACCCGCGCAAGTCGCCGGAGGCCTGCTTCCAGTGCCACCTGGACAAGCGCGGCGAGGTCAGCCTGCCCCACAGCCACCCGGTGCTCGCCGGCCAGGTCAGCTGCGTGGACTGCCACGACGTGCACAAGGGCAAGTCGGTGCGCGGCGGCGGCGCCGCCCTGGCGGCCCGCACCGAGACCTGCCTGCGCTGCCACACGGCCCAGGCCGGCCCCTTCACCTACCCCCACGGCGCGATCAGGGAGGAGGGCTGCACGGCCTGCCACAACCCCCACGGTTCCGTCAACGACAAGATGCTGGTCGCCCGCGACGCCAACCTCTGCCTGCGCTGCCACCTCGCCGACCTCGCCCCCGGCTTCAATCTCGGAGGCTACAGTGCCGGCAGCACCCACGCCTCCGCCATCGGCTCGCGCCTGTCGGAGGGCACGTGCTGGTCGGCGGGCTGCCACGAGGACGTCCACGGCTCCAACGTCAACGCTTCCCTCAGGCCCTAACCCCCAAAGGAGACTACGACCATGATCGCCACTCCCCAAGCCCTTCGGCGCGGCGCCGGCCTCCTCTGCGCAGGAGCCGCCCTCGCACTTCCAGCGGTCAATGCCGCGTCCACCGACACCCCGGTGCCCGCGGACGCCTTCCCCTCGTACGAGAGCTACGTCAAGATCTCGGGCCAGGCGGCCTGGGTGAACGGTGACGACGCTTCCTTCGCCAAGACGACGCAGACGCCCAGCGCGGGCGCGGCCGGCATCGAGGACCTGTACTACTCGAAGGACCTCTCCGACAACACCACGGTGACGGTCAAGGGCCGCGCCATGGGCGGGTCGGACGATTACCTCGCGGATGTCAACGTGACCACGGCGAACGTCGGCTCGATCGACGCAGGCTACAAGCGCTTCCGCACCTTCTACGACGGGGTTGGCGGCTTCTTCCCGCTGACCGACACGTTCGTTGCGATGAGCCCGGAGAGCCTCCACGTGGACCGCGGCACGGCCTGGATCGACGCGAAGCTGGCCCTTCCTAACTGCCCCGTCTTCACGATCAGCTTCCACGACGACACCCGCGACGGCATGAAGGACTCCACCATCTGGGGACCGATCCTGAACCCGCTTGCGCCGGTCGCCAAGGGAGCGCTCGTGGGGAACACGGCGCCCGCGAACGCCATCTACATCTCGCCCAACGTGCAGAACCTCAACGAGCACCACGAGGTCTTCGAGGCCTCGATGGTCGCCACGCTCGGCAAGACCACGGAGACCCTCAGGATCACCGGGGACTGGGTCAACAACGACGATTGGCGCAGCTACGTGAAGTATCCGAACTCCAACGTGATCGCCGACCCGACGGTCACGGTCCATGACGACGAGGAGACGCGCGACAGCAGGAGCTTCCGCATCCTCAACCAGACGGAGACGAAGTTCAACGACCTGATCGCGCTGGACACCGGGCTCACGTATTCGCACCTGACCTCCGAAAACGGGGGCTCGTGGATCACGCCGACCTACAGCTCGACCGCAAACGCTGTCTACAATGCCGACACGGCCGTCGACATCTACGGCGGGACCAAGGATGACGACTATGTGGGCAACATCTTCCTCAAGTTCACGCCGAGCCCGAACTGGTCGGGAGACCTCGGGTTCCGGGACGAGACGGACTCGATCGCCAGCAGCGGCGGCTTCACGAACACCAGCCTGGCCACGGGGGCAAAAACCGTCGCGAGCACCAACATCACCACGAAGGACGAGCTGACCTACTCGCACTACATCGACCATATCGCCTCGCCGGAGGCCTCGCTCGAGTACACCGGCATCTCAGGGCTGGTGCTGTACGGCTCGTTCGACGACCGGGTGACGCGCGGGACCCAGCACTGGATCAACCCCTACGCCGCGGTCACGACGACCGGCGCCGGCCTCGTCACCCTGACACCCGCCCCGATCGGCAGCGTCTTCTTCCAGGACGCGAACCAGGACTACGAGGACGCGAAGATCGGCGCCAACTGGAACGCCTCCTCCATGCTCACGGTCCGCGCCGAGGTCTACCGCAAGGACCACGTCAACAAGTTCATCGGCTCCGACGACATCATCGGGACGGCGAGCTACGGCGGCCTCTACGTCACCGGCTACACGTTCACCGGGCTGAAGCTGAGCGTCATCTTCAAGCCCCTGGCGGAGCTTTCCTTCAGCACCCGCTACCAGCCCCAGAGCGGGAACATGTCGGTCCTCGCCAACGTGGTGAACGGCGGCCTGGGCACCGAGAGCACCTCGGGCCAGGCGAGGGGCCAGATGCTCAGCGAGACCGTCAACTGGAATCCCAACGGCGAGGTCTATGTCCAGGGGAACATCAACGTCGTATACAACTACATCCAGACCTCCTACCCCGTCGTGCTCGTGTCGACGGCCTCGTACGTCCCTCCCCCGATCGAGAACTCCAACGACAACTACGTCAGCGGATCGGCCCTGGTCGGCTTTGTGCTCGACAAGCAGACCGATGCACAGCTCGAGGCGTACTGGCAGCAGGCTACCGACTACAACCCGCAGGTCGCCTACGGCGGCATACCCTACGGGGCCGGCTTTGAGATCGCCTGCGTCACCGCGGGGCTCAAGCACAAGTTTGGCGACCGCCTGATCGCCGAGGGCAAGGTGGGCTACATCCGCAAGACGGACGACCTGACCGGCGGGCTCACGAATTACCAGAGCCCGCTCGCCTACCTCGCCTTCACGTACTCGCTCTGATCGCAGGGCCGCCGGGGCAGGAAATGAGGGTCCGGCCGGGCCGGACCCAGCGCGGCGATCGCACCGGGCGCAAGCCGGGAGCCGGTGGGGCGCCGGCCCCTCCAAGGACCGTCAAGCTCGTGGTCAGACGGTCTGGGCGTGGCGCCCTGGGCCGGGGACAAAGGTAGCGTCGAAGCGCATGGCGATGACCCGCAGAAGGGGCACGCCCCGGGCCAGAACCTCGATCCCGTCGGCCGTGCAGACCAGGAGGCCGTCGGCCTGGAGGTCGGCCAGCCCGGCAATCTCCTTCGCATACTCCTTGGCCACGTCGACGCGGAGCGCGGCGGAAAGCGCCGCGAAATCGAGCCGCCGGTCGCACATGAGGCCCATGATGAGAACGCGCCGCCGCCGGTCCTCCTCGTCCAGGACGAGCGCGCGCTCTACCGGCAGGCGCCCGGCGTCCAGCGCCGCACGCCAGTCCTCAAGGCTCTTGAAGTTCTGGCGGTAGGTGTCCGCGGTCGACGAGATGGACGAAACGCCGAACCCGTAGAGCGAGGCGCCCGCCGCGGTGCTGTAGCCCTGGAAGTTGCGCTGCAGGGTCCCGCTTCGCTGCGCCAGGGCAAGCTCGTCGTCGGGGCGGGCAAAGTGGTCCAGGCCGATGTCGATGTAGCCCGCCCGGGTCAGCTTCTCGTGGGCGACCGCGGCCATCGCCAGCTTCTCCTCCGGGGGCGGGAGCTCGCCGCGGACCTCGAAGATGCGCTGGGCGGGCTTGAGCCAGGGAACGTGGGCGTAGCTGAACACCGACAGCCGGTCGGGGCCGAGCGAGAGGACCTCGTCGATCGTCCGGCCGAAGGAGGCGGCGGTCTGCCTCGGCAGGCCGTAGATAAGGTCCACGCTGACCGACTGGAAGCCGGCGCTGCGCAGCCAGGCCACCGCCTGCCGGTTCAGCGGCGAGGGCTGCCAGCGGTGGATGGCCACCTGGACCTTGGGGTCGGTGTCCTGCACGCCGAGGGAGGCCCGGTTGACCCCGATCACCCGCAGGGCCTCGACGTGCTCCTGGGTGAGCCCGCGCGGGTCGATCTCGACGCCGAACTCGCAGTCCGCCTCGAGGTCAAAGTGCTCGTAGATGAGCAGGCCGAGCCGGGCCAGCTCCTCCGGCGGGAAGAATGTCGGGGTTCCGCCGCCGAGGTGGACCTGGGTGACGGTGCGGCCGCGCCTGATCCGACCCGCCGTCAGGATGAGCTCCCTCTCGACGTCGGCCAGGTACTCGTGCGCGGAATCGCGCCGGCGGGTGATGACCGTGTTGCACCCGCAGTACCAGCAGAGCGACTCGCAGAACGGCAGGTGGAAGTAGAGGGAGAGCGGGCCCGAGCCCGGGTGGTTGTCGGCCGCGATCGCCGCCTCGATCCGGTCCATGTCGAAGTCCGGCGTGAACCGGGTCGCCGGAGGGTAGGACGTGTACCTGGGCCCCGCCATCGAGTACTTGCGCACCATGTCGAGGTCCAGGAGCCCGCCTGGCACGGCCGTGGTTTCGTGGGGGAGGATCATGGCGTCTCAGTTGTCCTGGTTCTTGCCGTTGTGGCAGTCTGCGCACAAAAGGCCCGTGCCTTCAATATCGGTTGAGGGGTGCTTGAAGGCCATCCCCTGCGGGGCCACCTGGGCGTACTCGGCGCCGGCGCCCTGCGCAAGCAGGGTGTGGCAGCTGTCGCACTCGGTGGCCGGCATCTTCTTGGCGCCCCCGTCGGCGATGTGCTTGCCGTCGTGGCAGCGGAAGCAGCCGGCCGAGTCCAGGTGGCCGATGTTGTCCGGGTACTGGCTCCAGTCGACCTTCATCTCCGGGAAGAAGTTGCCGCGGTAGATCGCCTCGACGGCGGCAACGGACTGGCGGACGCTGGGCGCATCGCCGTAGCGTGCCCTGAGGGCCGCCGACATGGACGCCACCGCCGCGTCCTGCGTCGCGTAGGCCCGCGTCATGAGGTCCACCACGGTGCGCTTGACCTCGGGAAGCGCGGCGTCGATGCGCCCGAGGTACAGCGCCTCGTCGACCGCGTCGTTCGGGCTCTCGTAGCGGTGCGACGGCCGGTTGTGGCAGTCGATGCAGTCCATCACCCGGACCTTTTCCGGGTCGGGCTCCCCCTTGAAGTCGCGCGTCCGGTAGGTCGTCGTGCCGGCCGCGTCGGTCTTCCTGACCCAGACGATGACCTGGCGCTGCGGATCCGTCGCGTAGTACTCCACCTTGTTTGCGACGTTCACGTGCCAGTGGATGCCGACCACGGGACCCTGAGAGGGATCGCCGCCGACGACGTGCACCAGGAGCCGGGTCGTGTAGGGCGTATTGGCCTTGTCTGCCAGGAAGCGGTGCGAGACGTGCTCGATGCTTCCGGAATTCTTCTGCGGCCAGTGGCAGCGCTCGCAGGTCTCCCTGGCCGGCCGCAGGTTCTGCACCGGCGTCGGGATCGGCCTCGGGTACCGGCCTGTCGTGATGTCGACGAGCTGGTGCATGCCGTTGATCTTGGCCTTGAAGTACCAGGCCGCTCCGGAGCCGACGTGGCACTCGACGCAGGCGACCCTGGCGTGGTTTGAGCGGTGGTAGGCCGTGTACTCCGGACCCATCACGCTGTGGCAGACCTCCCCGCAGAATTGGTTCGACTCCGTGTACGCGAACGTCTGATAGCTCCCGATTGCGGTGAGCAGGAGGAACGTGGAGCCGCCGAACGAGAACCAGAGGAGGATGCGCCGGTCGCGGGGCCGCGACAGGTCGATCGCCAGCCGCGGCGGGCGCATCACCTTGCCTTGCGACCGCTGGCGGCGCTCGTGCCAGGCGCCGGCAAGGGCGACCGCCGCGCCGAAGAAAAGGAAGCCCGGCGCCACGACGTAGCACAGGATCCCGAGATAGGGGTTCCTCGCACCGCGGCCCATCAGGTCGAGCGCGAAAAGCAGGAGGAAGGCAAACAGGCTTCCCGCCGCCTCTATCACACCCGCCACGGTGATCCAGTTCTGCCAGATAGACTGCGGTCGCGGGGCGCCTTCGAGGGGAGGAGGGGAAGCGTCGGTCATTGCGGGCAAGGCGATTAGGAATGAGACTATACAGCCATTTGCCGCGCAAGACTGCGCGCGGGTTGGCTGGCACTGCGCGTAAATTGTCCTACCCCGGGGGGCCCGGCCCCGGGGATCTTCTCCCGTTGCTTTCCACGGGCCCCCCAAAGACGCTTCTTGCCGGTTCACCGCTGCTTGGGCAAGAAATGCACGGCACCGGGCAAGGGACGCAAGGCCGCGGCCCGGTGAACCGCCTTAACCATTGAGGAAATGAATCCACCCAGCCACACCCGGCCAGCCGGGCGCCTCCCGGTCGCCGTGCTCGGGGCCGGCATCACGGGGCTCAGCGCGGCCTGGAACCTGCGCCAGGCCGGCATACCGGCCGTCGTCTTTGAGGCCACCGGCAGGTGCGGCGGGGCCATCGAGACCATCCGCGAGGGCGGCTGGCTGCACGAGGCCGGGCCGAATTCCCTCCTTGAGGGCAGGGCCGACGACTTCGACCTGCTGGCCGACCTCGGGATCGGCGCCAGGCGCCTCTTCGCCGCCGAGGCGGCCAAGAACCGATACGTGCTCAGGAACGGGAGGATGGAGCCCATGCCAGCCTCCCCGGGCCGGTTCCTGTGCACGCGGCTGTTCTCGTGGAGGGCGAAGCTGGGCCTCGCCGGCGAGGTGTTCCGGCCCCGGGGCAATCCTAGCGGCGACGAGACCGTCGCCGACTTCACGGTGCGGCGGCTGGGCCGCGAGTTCCTCGACTACGCGGTGGACCCGTTCGTCGGGGGCGTGTACGCGGGCGATCCCGCCAGGCTCTCGGTCCGCCACGCCTTCCCCAGGCTCTTTGCCCTTGAGCGCGAGCACGGCTCGCTAATCCGCGGCGCGGTCAAGCTGCGCAACGCGAGCGGTGGGCCCCGCGGCCGGATCATGTCCTTCCCGGAGGGGCTTGAGGAACTGCCGCGGGCCATCGCAGCGCGGCTCGGCGACTCGCTCAGGCTCCGCACCCCGGTGCACGCGCTCGGGCGCGGCGAGAACGGATGGCGCGTCGCCTTCGGCAGCGCCGGCGCGGCGCGGCAGGAGGAGTTCTCGGCGGTGATTTGCGCCCTCCCCGCGGACGCGCTCGCGCGGCTGCGCCTCGAGGGATTCGCGGCCCCCGACCTGCTCGCGCCGCTGAGCGGGATCGAGCACCCGCCCGTCGCCTCTGTCTTCACCGGCTTTCGCCGCGGGGACGTGGCCCATGCGCTGGACGGGTTTGGCGTCCTTGTCCCCAGGGTCGAGGGAAGGACGATACTTGGGACGCTGTTCTCGAGCACCCTCTTCCCCGGCAGGGCGCCGGACGGCCACGTCGCCCTGACCACCTTTGTCGGCGGCACCCGCCAGCCCGAGCTCGCCCTTCTCGACGACGCGGCTCTCGCCGCCCTCGTCCAGTCGGAGCTTGTCTCCCTTCTCGGAGTGCGCGCCGCGCCGGTCTTCCTGCGCGTGCACCGGCATCCCCGCGCCATCCCCCAGTACGGCGTCGGGTTCGACCGCTTCGAGGCGATCTTCTCCGGCGCCGAGTCATCGGCGCCCGGACTCTACTTCGGCGGCAACAGCCGCGACGGCGTGGCGCTTTCGTCCTGCATCGCCTCCGGCCGGAGGCTCGCCCAGGCTGCGGCCGCCAGGCGCTGACGCGCCTTCCGACCCCTCAGGCGAACGCCGCTTCCCGAAGCCCGCGATCCTGAAGCGGTGGCACCTGGGGCGCGAGGTCGCCAGCCGGTACCGCCGACGCCAGCTGCGCCCGGAGCTGCGGCCAGACCGTATCGGCCCTCTCCAAGAGCACGGTCCGGCCCCGCTTGGCCTCCGCAAGGCGCGCCAGCCGGTTTCTTTCCGCGATCCGGGCGAGATCGTCCAGGTTGTAAAGGTACAGGTTGGCCGTGTCCGCAACCGATGCGTCGACATCCCGCGGCATGGCCAGGTCCACGAACAGGATCGGCCGCGCCGCCCTCTCCCTCATCGCGGCGCGAACCGCCGCGGCGGATATGACCGTCCCCGGGGCCGCGGTCGAGCACACCACGATGTCCCATTCCGCCAGGCGCGCCTCGCGGTCCTCGAACGGGAGCACACCGGCGCCGAGCTCCGAGGCGAGCCGGCCCGCCGTCTCCAGCCTCCGGCTTGAGACCGTCATCTCCCTGGCCCCGCGGCTGGCGAAGGCCCGGCCGCTCTTCCTTCCCATCTCCCCGGCTCCGAGGAGAAGCACCTTGGCGGTCTCCAGGTTTCCGAAGATGTCCGCCGCCAGGTCCACGGCCACGTTCGCGACGCTGACCTGCCCCGCCGTCACCGCCGTGTTCGTTCGAACGTGCTTGGCGGCCTGAAACGCCTTCTGGAAGAGCCGGTTGAGGACCGCGCGCACGGATCCGCGGGACTGGGCGGCCGCGTAGGCCCGCTTCACCTGCCCGAATATCTCGGTCTCGCCGAGCATCTGGGAATCGAGGCCGGAGGCGACCTCGAACAGGTGCTGCACGACATCGAGGCCCCCGGCCACGAATCCAAAGCGCCCGAACTGCCGGGGATCCACATGCTGCCTGGCGCAAAACGCCTCGACCACCTGCCCCACCGCACCGTCATCCACGGCGACGCCGTAAATCTCGACCCGGTTGCAGGTGTTCAGGACCGCGAATTCCCGTACTGAGCCCATCGCTGCGAGCTCGAGGGCGAACCCGGCCTCCGCCTCCGGACCGAGCGCCAGTTTTTCCCGGAATTCAAAGGGAGCCGTGCGGTGGCTGGCTCCAACGAGGAATAGCGCGGGGGTGCTCATGTGACGGGTTCCGAGTCGGGACAAGGGCGATTTCGACTGGGCTAAGCATTGCAGAATCGATACCTAGCCGCCTCGCATCAATTGGCTGACGCTGCGCAGATCTTGCCGAAGGCAGCCGCACTGCCCTCGGGGCCGGCGCCGCGGAGCGGCTGATTATCGGTACTTATCGTTGCAGGTCGCAGAGGAACATAGTTTGCAATTGGAGGGCTTCCCCGGTAGAAACGCGGGGCCGATGAGCCCCACGCCCACAAGACCGGTCGACCAGCACGAGGAGTTCTCCCTTCCGCTATTTGCGTTTACAGTGCTTGCGACGCTCGCCTGCCTGCTTGCGGCATTGCGGCTCTGCGCCCCCTCCGTCTGGACGGCCCAGGTCCTGGCGCAGCCGTGGAAGGGCGCCGTGGCGTTCGTCGCCATAAGCATGGTGAATTGCTTCGTGGAATACTTCTTCCACCGCTACGTTCTGCACACGCCGGCTATCGCGTTCCTTAGCAGGCTCTACCGGCAGCACACGCTTCACCACGCGCTCACGCGGATTGCGCTGAAACACGGCCGCGACGGCCGCGGAATCCTGTTTATCGAGAACAAGTACCCGATCGTTGAGCCCGAGCAGGGTGAGGCATCGTTCTTTCCGTGGTATTCGCTAGCGATCTTCACATTGGTGATCTCGCCGCTGTTCGCCCTGCTGCAGTGGCTTTTCCCCTCTTTTCCCTGGTTCTTCTCCGGCTTCGCGGCGGTGGCGGTCTCGCTGACGCTCTACGAGGTCCTGCACGCAATCGACCACTGGTCGTTCGAGAAATGGGCCCCCCTGATCGAGCACCCGCGCTGGGGATGGTTCTGGCGGCCGGCGTACGCCTTCCACCTGCGCCACCACGCCGTCATCCATTGCAACGAATCCATCTCCGGATTCTTCGGGCTGCCGGTCGCCGACTGGGCCTTCGGCACGTGCGTGATGCCGCGCACCGTCTACGCCGACGGCGAGGAATGGACGCCGGACAAGTTCCGCAGGCCGGAGCCGCGCCGGATCATCCGATGGCTGGACGCCTGGGCGGATCTAGCCGTGAAACGGCAACGGTCGTCCGAGTCGCCGGCCGGGGCGAGCGAGCCCGCCGCGTCGGGCGCGCGCGTCTACACCCGCGGCGAGGAGATAGCGAACTGGGTCACGCACGGGGTCGGGCTCGCGGCAAGCGTAGCGATGCTAACGCTGTTGATAGTCTTTTCGAGCCTGCGTGGCGACGCCTGGCACGTCGTCAGTTTCACCGTCTTTGGCCTCACGCTGCTCGCCCTCTACACCATTTCGACGATCTACCACGCGCACCAAGCCGGGCGCGCGAAGGCGGTGTTCCGCAAACTCGACCACGCGGCGATCTTCCTGCTGATCGCCGGCACCTACACGCCGTTCCTGCTCACCAACCTAAGGGGCCCGTGGGGTTGGTCCCTGTTCGGCGTGATCTGGGGCCTCTGCGGGGCCGGAGCGGTGTTCCGTTTCTTCCTTGGCGAACGCTACCGGCTGATCTCGGTCATGGCCTACGTCTTCGTCGGCTGGCTTATCGTCGTGGCCATTGGGCCGATGGTCGCGCACGTGCCGAACGGGAGCCTCTGGCTGCTGCTCTCCGGCGGCCTCTGCTACACCGTGGGGGTGGTCTTCTACCTGTGGCGCCAGCTGCGCTATCATCACGCCGTCTGGCACACCTTCGTTCTAGGGGGAAGCACCTGCCACTTCCTCGCCGTGCTGCTCTTTCTCCTTCCGAGGCCGTAAGGGCCCGGGGGAAGGGGGTGCGCCGTTGCAAGATGCGGACGCACCTGCGCGCCGGCCATCGGCTTCCGATTGGACGAAGAGGTTTTTTGCCTTTGAATCCTTCCCACCGCGTTCGATCCTCCGACCCCGATGAGCACCGCAAAGGCACACTACGACCAGCTACTCGGGCCGGTCTACACATGGATGGCGGGGGGGTTTGAGGCGGCCGCGGCGCGCAACCGCCAGTTGTTCTCGGCCCTCGGCATGGGGAGTTGGCCGCGAGGCCTGGCGGTCGACCTCGGCTGCGGCTCGGGCTTCCAGTCGATACCACTGGCCGAGGCCGGCTACCGCGTGTTGGGGCTCGACCTCTGCGAGGCCCTTCTTGCCGAGCTGCGCTCGAATGCCCGGGGGCTCCCTGTAAGCGCGGTCACCGACGACCTGGCGAATTTCGCGCGCCACTGCGACGCCGCTCCCGCTCTCATAGTTTGCATGGGCGACACTCTGACCCATCTGCCGTCGGTCGAGTCCGTCACGGCGCTCCTACGGGACGCGGCCCGGGCCCTCGCCGGTGGCGGGCGGATTGTGCTCGGCTTCCGGGACCTTGCGACACGCGAGCTCGAGGGCCCTCAGCGGTTCATCCCCGTACGCAGCGAACCCGACCGGCTCTTTACGTGCTTCCTCGACTACGGTCCCGGCTACGTCGAGGTAAGCGACCTTCTCCACGAACGATCCGGAGGCGAGTGGAAGTTGTCCGCAAGCTCCTACCGGAAGCTGCGCCTCGACGCAGCCCGGGTTGCCGGGTTGCTCGTCGCGGCCGGCCTGGCCATCGAGCAGTCGACGACCGAACAGGGCCTCGTGCGGATGGTCGCGGTCAAACCGAGCTGACCAGACTGGACGGCAAATGGCGGGATGGAAGGGACTCGAACCCGTCTGCTTTATGGCACTCTCCAATGGGCCTTTGCGTTAACCGGGCTGTTAGTGGCTCTTCAGTGGCTCTTTTTCTTCAATTTTCTCGTTTAGGCGAGAAGCGCATCCGTCAAATACTCAGCGTGTGAGAAAGCGGGCCCCTCGACGGCAACGGTCGCGTGGGCCGCCTGCTGATCACCCTCTTTCTTATCGAGCGACGCCGGCTATCGAAGCCGCTGCTTTACCTATCGGACTTCATCGAACGGCACAAATCCGACTACTACGACCTTTTGCAGCGCGTCCGAACGCACGGGGAGTGGGTTCCACGGACACGTTATTCTCTCTCGGGCGTCGAGACGACGGCAAAGGATGCGGCGACGCGAGCGCGGCAATTGCTGGACCTGCGCGAATCACTCCTGCGCGAGACGAAGGGAACGAAAGCACTGCTCGATCAGTTGTTGACCAATCCCTACATCACGATTTCCACCGCCACGAGGGTGCCGGGAGTCGCGACCCCCACCACGATCCGCCCGGTTCGCGAGTTGGAAGCGAAGGGCCTCCTCCGCGAAACCACAGGAAAGAGTCGGGGAAAGGTCCACGTCGCATCCGACGTGCTCGCCTCGCTGGAGCGACGCACCACAACTTGACATGTCGTAACCAACCACTCATCCAGACCTTTGAAATGCGTATCCGCGCTCTCAGTCGCCTGCACCGTGAGATAGGAACAGCGGACCTACTCGACATCGACCGTGGCATCATGGGCGTTGCGTGGGCACGACACGAGTTTCCTAGCATTCCGGCGCTGCACGTGGCCGGCAACCACGAGCATTACGATGAGCGAATCGGACGACTGCACGAAAAGCTGCGAGAAGCAGCGGCTAGCTCGAATGCACTGCCGAATCAAAGGAACCGCCATGATGGACCGCGGTCTGAAACCGCGCGCAATTCAGACTTCCGGACGACCGCAATCGAGCGTTGAAAGGGCGGCGGCGGGGCAGTTGATCGCGGCCTCGCACGAGGCCATTTCCTCCGACCTGCGCAGGGCCTCCGGCTGGTTCGCGATTGCGCTCCTGGCGGCATCCCTCGTTCGGGTCGTCATGGAACCCCATTACCTGGGCGTCTGCTTCGTGGCCTGGATAGCCTGCCTAGCGCTGTACGTGGTAGGGCTTCGATGGCTCCTCCTCCAACCCGACACGGGACGCATCCGGGCCGCCCTGATCGCCAACTTCTCGGTCATCAACCTCTGCTACGCGCTCATCGGCTGCATGATGAACGCATCGCCCGGCTGGAGGGCGGACCGCATTCTCAATGCCATCGACCAGACCCTGTTCAGGCGCGACCCGGCTGCGCTGTTCCAAAACCTGAACTCCCCCTGGATCAGCACGCTCGCGGTCCTGGGGTATTCGAGCTTCCTCGTCTTCTTCCTCTATCTTTTCCTGGCAGAGGCGTTCGTCCTGTCGCGCTGGACGGGGCGCCTCCAGATGGGCCTCCTCAGGCTCTATGCGCTGGGGTATTCGGGTTACCTGCTCTTTCCCGCAAGCGGCCCTCTCTTCGGCCACCAGGGGGCCCTTCCCGCGATCGTCCATTCGGATTTGTCGGCCTCCCTGAACGACTGGCTGGTCAGCTGCTGCCTGGGCGTAGACGCCTGGCCGAGCCTGCATGCGGGGGTGTGCATCTTCACCCTCATCTGGACCTGGCACCGGTATCCGCGGGTCGCGCTGTGGTTCAGCGCGCCCGCCGCGGGGCTCATGTTCGGCGCGGTGTACCTGCACTACCATTACTTCTTCGACATGATTTCCGGAGCGGCGCTGGGTGCGGCGTGCGCTTATTCAGTGCTCGGGCTCAAGTCGGAGCCAGTCAATGAGGCTGCGGACTGGAAGCTTTCGTACGACAATCCGATGGATCTAAAGCCGGGTGCGCGAGTAAGCGTCAAGTAGAGACCTTCGGCGGAGGTCGTCTCAACAGGATATATCATCTCTGAGGCGACGCCAACAAGTGGTGCCCGAGGCGAGATTCGAACTCGCATACCTTTCGATACAGGCTTCTGGGGTCGATACCGTATTTGCCGGCCAATTACGTGTTCTTCAGGAAACCGTGTGGATTGAGCAGACTGCAAGACCTGGCATGAGGCTGAGCTTTCCGCAATGAAGGAGGATGAGGGCTCTGTAGTCCTGGAATCGGCGGGAGCCGCGGGCGTCGGCCTTGATGAGCTGGATGCGGGAGTTGAAAACCCTAGCCCCTGGTCTCGTACGCCCAGCTCCTCGCGGACTTATAGTCGGGAAAGCCCTGCCTGCGCCACCGGCTGCCTTCAGGATGGCAGCCATAGCCTACCCAGGATTTGGAGCGTTCGTCGTTGAAGGCGATCCGGCGCTTGCCCCTCCTTTTCCTCTTGGTGCCCTCGCTGACGGAAGTCCCGCCGGGGAAGATGATCTGCTGTGCCGCCAGAGGAGTATTCTGCGCTTCAGCGTGCGATGATGAGTCCCCAATCTTTGTTATAGACCCCAACTTTTGAACTGGACCCGAAAGGCCCGTCTCGCAGGGAAACGGGCTTTTTTACAAATGGCGGGATGGACGGGACTCGAACCCGCAACTTTCGTGGTTTTCCCCGGGCG
>CAZCAJ010000006.1:5528-90008 GCA_964496645.1 uncultured Opitutaceae bacterium | reverse complement strand
GAACTGAGGTGGAACTTCAAGCCTTCTTACCTGCCCAAGCTCTTCAGTACCGAGTTCCAAAGCATGGCCTCGCCTGGAATGCCGTGCCTTCGAAGCCGCGCCTCAATTTGCCGGGACGTAGGAATGCGAACGCTGTGCCTTGGGTCACCCGGCAGTTCGGGCATGACCTTCCTGGCGACCGCCCAGCATGCCCACGCCCTCCACCGGCGCTGGTCTCTGCGCGGCTCATTCATCCGGTCGGCATAATGCTGAAAATGAATCCGCGGGTTGCCGATGAATATCCCCCGGGGGCACTGGTTCATGAACCAGGCCACGGCCGCGTACGGCAGCGGCCACTCCGACAGGACGGCCTCGTCGCCCCTCAGGTCAGCGCCCAAGGCGCGGTCGATGCACAGGATCGCCCTTGCCGCGAATCCCTGGCGCCACAGTGAATGCGCGTACTCGAGGCAGGCATGGTAGAACCGCGGCCCGCGGTCGCCGCGCGCGAACGCGTTGAGCGTCCGCCAGTCGAGGCCCGGCCGTGGCGGCGGCAGATGGGGGCACGGGGCCAGCATGACTTGTTCGGTGCCCTTAAAACCCGCGTTCGTCAATGCGGCTCGACAGGCCGGCGGGATATGCGAGACAAGAGCGTTGCTGAACACGCCCCCCGACAGAACCGTGCACCGCCTCCCCTTGTGGTCGCGCGCCGCAGTCGTGCTCCTGGCTGCCGTCGTCCGGATGTGGCTGATGACATTGCGCATTGTGGCCCCCGCGGAGGACGTCCGGAACATAAAGCGTTTTGGACAGCCGATCGTCTTTGTCCTGTGGCACAACCGGCTGTTCGCGATCTCCGAGCTGGCGAGGCGCTACCGCAGCGGCCATCCCATCTACGGGCTCGTGAGCGCGAGCCGCGACGGCGCCTGGCTGAGCGCCTTCTTCGCGGCCGTAGGCATCCGCACGGTCAGGGGCTCGTCAAGCAGGCTCGGCCAGGAGGCGGCGACGGCGCTCGTCGAGGTGCTTCGCGCGGGCAACGACGTCGGCATCACCCCGGACGGCCCGCGGGGGCCGGCCTACGAGTTGAAGCCGGGCGCCTTGACCGTCGCCCGCCGCGCCCAGGCGCTCGTCATGCTCGTCGGAATGGACTTCGAGTCGTCGTGGAGGGTGCCGAGCTGGGACGGATTCCACGTGCCGATGCCCTTCTCGAGGGTGCACATACGGTGCGTGGTGGCCGAGGCCGACGAAGTCGACGACCGCGACGAGAACGCCCACCGGCTCGGCGAGCGCCTCGTCGGGATCAATCCGGACCGGAAGCCTTCCCCGGTCAGAAGGCGGGCGTGACGGTCACGGTGTCGCCGGGGCCGGCGAGGTAGTCCTTGCCGGCGCTCCACGTCTCGTCATTCAGGAGGAACTTGAAGGCAAACGGCCCGGAGGCGCCCGGCAGGACGATGCGCCACGTGTCGCTCGAGACGCAGGTGAGCAGGGCTCCCTTGCCCCACGACAGGCCCGCGCCGCTGCCACGGACGAACAGGGCGTTGCCGAACCCGACATCGATCTTGGCCGTTATGGTGACGCCGGCCGCCTTGGGCTTGGCCATGACGACGGGCGAGGCCGGCGGCGGCGCCACCGGGGCGGGCGCGGCCAGACTCTTTGCCTTGGACGCGGCGGTGGATGGGCGCACTGGGGCGGGCGCGGCTTGCTTGGTCGCCGGGGCGGGCGTCTTTCTTGTGCTAGTGGTCTTTTTCATAGTGCGACGTTGTATTACCCTGGGTGCAATCGCCCCCACGGACTCACGACAACCATAGCAGTTGCAACGCCAAAGCGCAATTTGGGGCAAAGTTTCACGCCCCGCCATCCGTTTGCCATTCGTCCGTGACAATGGCGCCCGGCGCAATCACCTCACCTGCAGCGTGTCGCCCTCGAATTCAAGGCCGAGCGACGGAATTGAGACCGCCTTGCGTTTCCCGTCCCTGCGAACGCTCCCGGCGACCCAGGCATCGTAGCCGGTGGCCCGCGCCGCCTGGAGGGCGGCCTGCGCCGCCGCCGGGGCGACGTACACCGCGAAGCCGATCCCCATGTTGAAGGTCGCATACGCCTCCCGCGGGTCGACGGGCCCGGCCTCCATCAGGAAGCGGAAGATGGCCGGCTGCGGGCGCGGCGCCGTGATCTCGTAGACGTACGGCTCCTCGAGCCTCATCAGCTTGCGCCAGCCGTGGCCCGTCACGTGCGCCGCGTACTTGATGTGAATCGCCCGACGCTGGCACTCCCTGACGAAGGCGACGTAGAGGGTCGAGGGCGCCAGGAGCGCCTCGCCGAGGGTCAGGCCTCCCTCGATGCGCGTGGCGTAGCGCGCCGGCAGGCTCTCCGCGATCCTGCGGCAGAGCGTGAGCCCGTTCGTCTGCACGCCCGAGGACGCAAGGAAAACGATCGCGTCCCCGTCCTCGACGCAGCCCGTGATCCGGAGCGATTTCGGGGCGATGCGCCCGATCGCCGACCCGGCGAGGACGACGGTCGCGGGCTCGATCATGCCCCTGAGCGCCGGGGTCTCGCCCCCGCCCCACACCGCGCCGGCCGCGCGGCATCCCTCCGCAAATCCCGCCACAAGCTCGCTTGCCCTCCGCTCGTCCGCAAACCAGTCGGAGCTGCCCACGGCCGCGTGCATGGCGACGGCGATCGGCAGCGCCCCGCTCGTCACCAGGTCGTTCGCGATCGTGGCGACCGTGTCGATGCCGATCGCCCGGTAATGGCACCGCCCGCTCTCGGCCTGGACAGCGTCGGCCACGAGGTTCTTTGTGCCGAGCCCCTCCTCGACATGGGCGAGGTAGTGGTCCTCGGCCTCCACGAGGAACGCGCTCTCGCCCCGCGAGCCCGCGGGCTCGCGCAGGCCATGGGCCGCCAGGAGGTCCATCGTGGTCCGCGCGGACTTCTGGCAGGCCCGCTTGAACGCGTCGAGGGGCCCGTACCGCACGCCCGATGACTCGTACGAGAGCGACATGGCGCGGCCCCTAGTACGACCTTCCCTCGTTCTTCTCGTAGTAGTTCATGTAGGCCTTGTTCACCACGCGGAACCCCCCCGCGGTCGGGTAGTGGCCCGTGAAGTACCAGTCGCCGGCGTGGAGGGGCACGGCCGCATGGAGATTCTCGATAGTCTGGAAGATGATCTCGATGTCCCCGCGCCAGTCGGTGTGCGGGGGCCTCACGAGCTTCGATATCCGGGCCGATATCTCCTCCGCGGTGAACGCCTCGTAGATCCTGCGCACATGGTTGACCGTCCCCTTGCGCTCGACCTCCTGGCAGCACGACCTGTAGACTTCGCCGAGCAGCTCGGTGCGCCCGCTCTCCCTCAGGAGGTCGACCGCGGCCTCGAACGCGACGAACTTCCCGATCTCCGACATGTCGATTCCGTAGCAGTCGGGATAGCGGATCTGCGGCGCCGTGGACACGATCACGATCTTCCTCGGGTTGAGGCGCGCCAGGATCCTGAGGATCGAGCGGCGCAGCGTCGTCCCGCGCACGATCGAGTCGTCCACGCAGACCAGGTTGTCCACCCCGGGCCGCACCGATCCGTACGTTATGTCGTACACGTGGCTCACGAGCTCGTTCCTCATGGACTCCTGCCCGATGAAGGTCCGGATCTTGATGTCCTTGCTGACGACCTTCTCGGCGCGCGGCCAGTTGCGCAGGATGAGCTCGTCGAGAAGGGCCTCCGTCAGCGCTCCCCTGCGGTTCGCGTCGAGGATCGCCTCCTTGACCTCGCCGCGCCTCACGGAGCGCAACGCCGACATGAGCCCGTAGAACGCCACTTCCGCCGTGTTCGGGACGAATCCGAAGACCGTGTCGGCCCAGTTGTGGTCGATCGCCTTGAGAACCTGCACGGCCAGCCTCCCGCCGAGCGCCTGCCTCTCCCGATAGATGTCCGGGTCGTTGCCGCGCGAGAAGTAGATCCGCTCGAACGAGCACGACGCCCGGGGGAGCGCCGGCAGGAACGCCTGCTCCGAGACGGTCCCCCGCCGCTTGATCACGACCGCGTGCCCCGGCCTGACCTCCCCCACGTCGCCAGCGGCAAGGTCGAAGACGGTCATGAGCGGGGCCCGCTCGGAGGCGAACGCGACGACCTCTTCATTCTGGAACCAGTGGCAGGGCCTGATCCCGGAAGGGTCGCGGGCGACGAACGCGTCGCCGTTGCCGATCAGCCCGCAGAGGACGTATCCGCCGTCCCAGTCCTTCGAGGCCCGCGCCAGGACGCGGGCGAGGTCGAGGTCTTCGCTGACCCTTCGCGACAGCTCCTCCCCGGCGACGCTCTGCGCGCTTAGCGAGCGGTGGATGTCCTCGTGCTCCTCGTCGAGGAAGTAGCCGATCTTCTCCAGGATCGCCTGCGTGTCCGTCGCGAAGACCGGATGCTGCCCCATCGCTATCAGCGACTGGTTAAGCTCGGCGGTGTTGGTGAGGTTGAAGTTCCCGCACAGCGCCAGGTTGCGCGTGGCCCAAGGGCTTCGCCTGAAGAACGGGTGGCACGCGCTCAGGTTGTAGCCCCCGCTGGTCCCGTACCGCAGGTGGCCGAGGAGGAGCTCGCCGCCAAAGTCGAAGTTCCTCCTCACCGTCTCCGGGAACTCCGGGTGGATCACGCCGGCCGCCACCTTGTCCTTGTAGCCGCCGAGGAGCATCTTGAATATCCTGTCGAGCGGGTTGGACTTCACGTTCCTCTCCCGGAACATGAACGGCTCTCCCGCCGGGACGTTCAGCTTGACGCAGGCGACGCCGGCGCCGTCCTGGCCGCGGTTGTGCTGCTTCTCCATCAGGAGAAACAGCTTGGTGAAGCCCCAGAGCGGCGTCCCGTACTTCTCCTGGTAGTAGGACAGGGGCTTGAGCAGCCTCACCAGGGCCACGCCGCACTCGTGCGAGATGAAATCGCTCATGCCTTCCCCTCAGCCGAGTCCGGGCCGCTTCATGGCCGTCTCTATGCTGGTTTCCCAGCCCGTTCGCAACTCGGCCACGGGCCATTCGAGCGGGCCGAGCGCCGTCTTTACCGAAAGTCTTCCGCCCGCGGTGACTTCCCCGATGGGGGCGGCGGGCACTTCGGCCGCGCGCGCCGCGGCAAGCAGGGCCGCCTCGTCGCCAGGCGCCGCGCAGACCACCGCGCGGCCCTGGCTCTCCCCGAACAGGAGCGAGTCGAGCCGGGGCATCCGCATCGGGGACAGGTCAAGGTCCGCGCCCGGGCTCCCCGGGCCGAAGAGCATCTCGCACACCGCCACGAGGAGCCCGCCCTCGCTGAGGTCGTGCGCGGCGCCCACCCTGCCCGCCCTGATCTGGCCGATGAGGAGGCCCTGCAGTCTCCTCTCGGCCGCCAGGTCCACCGAGGGCGCGTCGCCCGTCTTCTTCCCGTGGATGACGCCGAGGAACTGGCTGCCCCCGATCTCGTCCGGGGCCCCGCCGAGCAGGATCAGCCGCCCGCCGCCCGCCGGCGCGAACTGGCGCGTTATGTGGGACTCCCTCTCGATGAGCCCGACAACGGAGACCGTGGGCGTCGGGTCGATGGCGCCCTCCGGGGACTCGTTGTAGAGCGAGACGTTCCCGCCGACGACCGGCACGTCGAAGAAGCGGCACGCCTCGGCTAGCCCGGCCACGCATTCCCGGAGCTGGTAGAAGACCTCCGGCTTGTAGGGGTTGCCGAAGTTGAGGTTGTCAGTCATCGCAAGCGGCGTCGCCCCCGCGCACGCGAGGTTCCTCAGGCACTCGGCCACTGCGATGGTCGCGCCGCGCCTCGGGTTCAGGTAGCAGTACCGCCCGTTGCAGTCGTTGCTGATCGCGATGAACTTCTCGCCGTGGCCGAGACGGAGCCGCACGACGCCGGCGTCGCTCCCCGGCCCGACGGCTGTCCCGTGCTGCACCATGTGGTCGAACTGGCGGTAGATCCACCTCTTCGACGCGATCGTCGGGTGCGAAAGGAGCCTGGGCAGGGCCGCCCGCGCCTCGGCGAGGTCGAGATCGGCCAGGCCCGAGCCCTCGGCCGTCCAGCGCGAAGTCTCGTCGAGGTAGGCCGGCCGCCTAGCCTCCCTCTGGTAGACGGGCGCCCCGTCGGTCAGGGCCGGCGCCGGAATGTCCGCCACGGGGACGCCGTGGTGGGTGACCAGCATCCGGCCCGTGTCCGTCACCCGGCCCACGCGGGCCGCGTGCAGGTCCCACTTTGCAAATATCCCCTCGATCTCCGCCTCGCGCCCCGCCTGGACGATGACGAGCATCCGCTCCTGCGACTCGGACAGCATGATCTCGTAGGAGTTCATCCCGGCCTCGCGCTGGGGAACGCGGTCGAGCTCTATCTCGATCCCCGCGCCGCCCCGGCTGGCGGTCTCGCACGTCGAGCAGGTGAGGCCGGCCGCCCCCATGTCCTGGATCCCGACGACGAGGCCCGGGACCGCCATCATCTCGAGGCAGGCCTCGATGAGCAGCTTCTCCATGAACGGGTCGCCCTTCTGGACCGCCGGCCGGTCCGACGAGCTCTCGGCGCTCAGCTCCTTCGACGCGAACGACGCGCCGCCGAGGCCGTCCCGCCCCGTGGCGGCGCCCACGTAGTACACCGGATTGCCCAGCCCCGTCGCCTTTCCCCTGCGGATCTGCTCGTGGCGCAGCGTCCCCAGGCAGAGCGCGTTCACCAGCGGGTTGCCCTCGTACGAGCGGTCGAAGTAGACGTCGCCCGCGACGTTCGGGACGCCGACGCAGTTGCCGTAGTGGGCGATCCCCGCCACGACGCCCCTCAGGAGCCTCCTCGTCGACGGGGAGTCGAGCTCGCCAAACCGCAGCGAGTTCGTGACGAGGACCGGCCGCGCCCCCATCGTGAATATGTCGCGGATGATGCCGCCGACCCCTGTCGCCGCGCCCTCGAACGGCTCGACGGCGCTCGGGTGGTTGTGCGACTCGATCTTGAAGGCGATCGCCCAGCCGTCGCCGATGTCTATGATGCCCGCGTTCTCCTCGCCCGCCCTGACGAGGACGCGCCCGAACTCCCCGGTTGCCCCGGCCCTCTCCGTCGGGAACCCCTTCAGCAGCGGGCGCGTGTTCTTGTACGAGCAGTGCTCGGACCACATCACGGAGAAGATTCCGAGCTCCGTCAGGGTCGGATCGCGGCCCAGGTGGGCGCGAACCCGCTCGTACTCCTCGGGAAGCAAGCCGTGCTGCCTGACCAGGTCCAGCGTGACCGGCCGGTTGAGCGCCGGATCGGGGTTGGGCGGAAGTCCCGCTCTCATCATGCGCTCTTCCTGGCGAACTCGGCAGACCCGGCGGCAAGGACCGCCCGCGCCACCGAAAGCCCGTCCTGGCTCGGGTGAAACCGCTCGAACGCGCGGTCCGGGTGGGGCATCATCCCGAAGACGTTGCCGCCCTCGCTGCGCACGCCCGCGATGTCGTCGAAAGAGCCGTTGGGGTTGTCGCAATACCGGAGTATCACCTGCCGGTTCGCCTCGAGCGCGGCCCGCCCCGCCTCGTCTATCCTGTAGTTGCCCTCCCCGTGGCCGATCGGCAGCCGGATCCGGGCCCCGAGCGCCCCGGGGTTGAACGCCGGCCCGGCGTCCTCCACCCGGAGCTCGCACGTCATGCAGCGGTATTCGAGGGAGCTGTTCCGGATCAGCGCGCCGGGCAGGAGTCCAGCCTCGCAGAGGATCTGGAACCCGTTGCAGATCCCGAGGACAAGGCCGCCCCTCTGGGCGTGCTCGCGGACGGCTCCCATGACGGGCGAGAAGCGGGCGATAGCGCCGCACCGCAGGTAGTCCCCGTACGAGAACCCGCCGGGAAGCACCACCAGATCGGCCTCTCCCAGGCGCGTGTCCTTGTGCCAGACGTAGCGCGTCGCGAGCCCGAGGCCGCTGGCGAATAGCTGGAACGCGTCCTGGTCGCAGTTTGAGCCGGGGAACTGCACCACCGCGATGTTCGTCGTGGCGGGGGTCACGAGGCGGCGATCTCGTAGTGGTAGTCCTCGATCACCGGATTGCTCAGGAGATCTCGGCACAGCTTGTCCAGCTGGGCGCGGAGCTGCGGCGTGTCGGCGGCCTCGACTTCCAGCTCGACGACCTTGCCCACCCGCGTGCCCCTGAGCCCGGAGAGCCCCAGGCTCTCGAGCGCGTGGCCGACGGCCACGCCCTGGGGGTCGAGGACGTTCCTCTTGGGAGTTACAAAGACTTTGATCTTCACGGAGAGGAAAGGCGCAGGATGACGCCCCGAGTGCCGGACCGGCAAGGGTATTTGGCCCTCCTGCGCTCAGACCCCGCGGTTCCTCGGGTGGAACCGGGCGTGCTGCTCGAGGAGCCGCCTTGCCTCGACTGCCGTGTAGATCTGCGTGGTCGAGATGCTGGCATGGCCCAGCATCTCCTGGATTGCGCGCAGGTCGGCCCCCCCGGAAAGCAGATGGGTCGCGAACGAGTGGCGCAGGAGGTGGGGCTTCACGCTCTTCCTGATCCCGGCGAGCCTCGCGTGCTTCTTGACGATCGACCAGAGCGACACCCTCGACAGGCCGGTACCGCGGCTGCCCAGGAAGAGCTCGCTGCGCGTGCGCGCCTTGACGTAATGGGGCCGGCCCGAGGTTATCCATGCCTCCAGCGCTCCGCGGGCCTTCGCGCCTATGGGCACGACCCGCTCCTTGGAACCCTTGCCGAAGACCCGGGCGAGCCCGCTCCCGAGATCGACCTGCTGCAGCGTCAGGGCGGCCAGCTCCGAGACGCGAAGGCCGCTAGAGTAGAAGAGCTCGAGCAGGGCGCGGTCGCGCAGGGAAGCGGGGTCGCCCCCTGAGGGAGACGCGACGAGCCGACCCGCCTCCGACTCCGACAGGGACTGCGGAAGCCGTCGCACGAGCCTCGGCCCGGACAACAGCTCCGTGAAGTCGTCCGGGCGCCGCCCCTCCCGGACCAGGAACCGGGCGAACATCCTGAGCGCCGTCAGCTTGCGCGCCTGGCTGGACACGGCCGCGCGCCGGCTGAGCGACCTGACCCAGGCCCCCGCGTGCCCGGCCGTGACGCCCCGCCAGTCGGCGGCCCCCCTGCCCGCGGCGAACGCCGCGCACTGCTCCAGGTCGCGGCGGTAGCTCTCGCGCGTGTTGCGCGACAGCCCGCGCTCGAGGTCGATGTACGCGAGATATGCGTCGATGTCCGACGCGAATGCGCTTGCCTGCATGGGGCCCGCCGGCCCGCCTCAGTAGCGGCGGCGCGGGGGCGGGGCGGGCGGGGCGCCCTGCTCCTTCATCCGGAACGTTATCCGCGCCTTCTCGAGGTCGTACGGGCTCATCTCCATCTTCACCGTGTCCCCGGCGGCTATCTTGATGAAATTCTTCCTAAGCTTGCCCGATATGTGCGCCAGGACCACGTGGCCGGGGCTCTTGAGCAGCTCGACCTTGAACATCGTCCCGGGGAGCACGGCCACGACCTTGCCCTCGACCTCGATCGCGTCGTTGTCAGGCATGGTTTTCTCGGGCGCCGCTCAGGGGGGCTTGGGTCATTGGTCGTTCTTTGCCGGGGATGAAGACGAACAGTCTAAAGGCGTGATCCGCTTCGTCGAGTCAAGGATTTACGTCCGGCGCGCCTAGCTGGCGCCGATCTGGGTCCTCATGTACGTCTTCATCTGGGCGGGGGCGAAAATGGGATACCTGAGCACGTGCGTCTTCCCGTCCTGGAGCTTCACGGTGAACCGGTAGACCTGGACGGTGTTGTCGAGCGTCATCATCCACTTGATGAGCACGTCAGACTTGTCGTGCGCGGGGGACAGCGCGCGCCAGGTGTTGTTCTTCCCGAGCACGGGCGCGTTGTCGACGAACACGTTCATGATGGGCGCGTCGCTCACGTCGTCGACCGTTATCGCGACCGGCCTGGCGCCCTCCCTGAAATGCACCTCGAAGCCGAAGGCCACGCCCTTTCCGCCGTCCATCCTAACGACGGGGAACTGGAACCTGTTGATGCTCACCACGCCGTCGTCGACCGCCACAGCCTCCTTGCTGAGCGGCACCTCGATCAGCACGCCGTCCGCCGTCGTGATATTCGCGGAGTAGCTCGCCTGCATGAGGCACCCGGCCACCCCGAGCGAGGCCGCTGACAGGAGGCCAGCCAGCCCACGGCGCCCGGGGCGCAGCGCCGTCCATCGGTTCTTGAATCGTCGCATCCCCCCATCATCTCGCGCGCCGCCCTCTCATCAAGCAACAACGGCGAGCCACCAAGGGTTTGCCCACCGGGGCGATTTCCGATTGATCGGGGCCCGTGGCCCCGCAGGAGACCCCCGACTGCCCCTTCGAGAAGCGGTTCCCGTCGCAGCTCAAGCGCGACGACGCCTTCTTCATGAGCCTGGCCTATAACCAGGCGATCGACGCGTGGCGCGAGGACGAGGTGCCGGTCGGCGCGGTGATCGAGGCCGGGGGCGAGGTCATCGCCGCCGAGCACAACCGCGTGGAGGCATCGCGGGACCCGACGGCCCACGCCGAGATGCTCGCGATCACCCAGGCGGCGTCGCGGCTCGGCGGCTGGCGCCTCGAGGGCGCCACCGTCTACGTGACCAAGGAGCCGTGTCCGATGTGCTCGGGCGCGATGGTGATGGCGCGCGTCAAGCGGGTCTGCTTCGCGGTGGCCGACCCCAGGATGGGCTGCCTCGGGGGCGCCGCCAACCTGAACGAGCTCCCCGGGTCGAACCACCGCTTCGAGGTGGCTGCGGGAGGGCCCCTTGAGGCCGAATGCCGCGAGCTCATCCAGGCGTTCTTCAAGGCCAGGCGAGCCGACGCGGAGGGGCCCTGAGCGGGACGGCGCCCGCCGAGCCCGCGGGCGCATTTTCGGGCCAAGGCAGTTGACGGTTGCGCGCTTGAGTGCAAAGTTCGCGCCATGGCCTACGAACTTCCGAAACTGCCCTACGCATACGACGCCCTTGCCCCCCACATCGACGCAAGGACGATGGAGATCCACTACACGAAGCACCACCAGGCTTACATCACGAACGCCAACAAGCTCCTCGCGGACCAGCCCTCCCTCGCGGCGATGGACGTGAACGCCCTGATCGCGGACCTGTCGAAGGTCCCCGAGGCGATCCGAGCGGGCCTGCGCAACAACGCCGGCGGCCACAGCAACCACTCGTTCTTCTGGACCGTCCTCGGACCGGGCAAGGGCGGCGCGCCGAAGGGCGCCCTCGCCGCGGCAATCAACTCCGCGTTCGCCTCCTTCGACAAGTTCAAGGAGGAGTTCGCGAAGGCGGCGGCCGGCCGGTTCGGATCCGGCTGGGCCTGGCTCTACGTCGCGCCGGACAAGAAGCTGGCGATCGGCTCGACGGCCAACCAGGACAGCCCCCTCATGGGCAAGGCGGTCGCCGGGATCGAGGGCAAGCCCGTCATCGGGCTCGATGTCTGGGAGCACGCCTACTACCTGAACTACCAGAACCGCCGCCCGGACTACGTCGCGGCCTGGTGGAACGTGGCGAACTGGGACGCGGCCGAGGCGAACTTCGCCGCGGCAACGAGGTAGCCTAGCGCGACCAGACGTTCGCCTGGAGCGCCGGCCCGAAGCTCGCCGGGCTGATCGGCGTGCTCTTGCCCGTGACCGTGTCCAGGATGCAGACGCGGCTCGTCGTGGCCGTGCGGGCCGTGTAGACGGCGTGCCGTCCGTCCGGCAGCCAGCACGCCTCGACGCCGTCAAAGGGCGCCTTGGACACCTGCTCGCCGTGCCTCGTCGACAGGTCGAGGACCCCGATCTGGTAGTTGTCGTCCACCTTCATGGTGAAGATGACCTTGTTCGGGTCGGCCCGGCTCCAGTCGGGCTCGGCGCAGTACTTGGCCACGCCGTACGTCACCCGCTCGGGAGTCCCCCCCGCGGCCGGCATCACGTACAGCTGGGGGCCCGGGCTCATCGCGAAGATGAGGCGGGTGCCGTCTGGCGACCAGCAGGGCGACGCCTTCACCGTGTCCGAGTACGTCCGGCGCGAGACCCCGCGGCCGTACGCGTTGCACACGTAGATCTCGGGCTCGCCCTCGCCCGACAGGACCATCGCCACCTGCCGGCCGTCGGGGCTGAAGTGCGCCCCGCTGTTCGTCCCCTTGAAGCTGACGAACGTCGTGCGCTGGTAGCCGCCGAGGTCGATCTCGAAGATGTCCGGAAACCCGGACCTGAAGTAGCTCGTGTAGAGGATCCTCTCGCCGTCCGGCGACCAGCGGGGCGTCATCGCGATGGCCCGGTCGCGGGTGACCTGCGTCACGTCCCCGAAGAGCACATCGGACGTGTAGATCTCCTGGTGGCCGGTGCGCTCGCCTATGAAGACGAGCCTCGACGTGAAGAACCCGCGCAGCCCGAGGCCGTTGGTCTTTGCGACCGCCGCGTCGGCCGCCGCGAGGAAGGCGCTGCGCTGGCTCGACCCGGACGCGACCTCGGAGGCGACGGGGGATCCCGAGGGGCCGCGCGAGATGTCGACGCGCACCTGCCCCGACCCCGCCGGGGAGAAGCGGATGTCGAACACGTACCCCGCGCCGCCCGGCACGACGTGGTACCTGCCGTGGACGCCGAAGGCCTGGAGGGCGAGGGCCTGCAATTCGGCGGTCGCTCCCGACACGCGCACGGGGATCATCCTGTTGTCCGCCGCGACATCGACCTCCCCGATGTACCGCTGGGCGAGCGCCGGGGCGCAGATTGAAAGTGAAATTAGGAGGGCTCGGATTATTCTATGCATGGCTGCATTTGCTTATGATTCATTTCTATTTGCGCGCAAGCGGCGCTTAACAACTCTTATCGGCCACGTTGAACAACGAAGACCTGATCGAGCAGCTTAAAAAGGTGAAGTATCCCGGATTCAGCCGGGACATCGTCTCGTTCGGCCTCGTCAAGTCGACCGGCTTCGAGGGCGGCGTCGCCCACGTGGCGCTCGCGATCACGACGAGCGACCCGAAGGTGCCCAAGCAGCTCAAGGATGACGTCGAGCGCAGCCTGCTCTCGCTCCCGGGCGTCACCCACGCGATCGTCGAGGTCTCCGTGCAGGCGGCCCGAGCGCCGGCCGCGCCCGCCCCCGGCGGCGCCCAGCCCGGCGCCGCGCGGGGAATCAGGAGCTCCGTGGCGATCGCCTCGGGCAAGGGCGGGGTCGGCAAGAGCACGTTCGCGGTCAACCTCGCCTGCGCTCTGGCCCAGGTCCTCACCGCGCGCGGGCGCCCCGGCCGTGTCGGCATCATGGACATCGACATCTACGGGCCGAGCGTCCCGCTGATGATCGGGCTCAGCGGCCGGCCCGAGATCGAGGGCGAGGGCGCGGGCTCCGTCCTTGTCCCGATGGAGAGGTTCGGGGTGAAGGTGATGAGCATGGGTTTTCTGGTGGACGACGACACGCCCGTCGTATGGCGCGGCCCCATGGTCATGAAGACGGTCCAGCAGTTCGTCCAGAACGTGAAGTGGGGCGAGCTCGATATTCTCCTGGTCGACCTGCCGCCCGGCACCGGGGACGCGCAGCTCTCGCTCGTGCAGACCCTGCCCCTCGACGGCGCCGTGATCGTCACCACCCCCCAGCCCGCCGCGACGCGGGTGGCGACCAAGGGCGGCCTCATGTTCCAGAAGGTGAACGTGCCGCTCCTCGGCGTCGCAGAGAACATGAGCCATTTCGTCGACTCGGCGGGCCAGAGGCACCTGCTCTTCGGATCGGGCGGAGGCGCCGCCACCGCCGAGAGGCTGGGCACGGCGTTCCTGGGGCAGGTTCCCCTCATCCAGGAGATCCGCGAGGGCGGCGACCGGGGAACGCCCATCGTGGTGAGCGCTCCGGACGGACCCGCCGCGGGCGTGTTCCGCGGGATCGCCGAAACGCTGCTCAAGCAGCTCGAGAAGGCAGGAAAAGCGCCAATGTGACGATTGGGAGACATGGTCGGCATTGACAGGCCCGCCACCGTTGCTCACATCTTTGATTTCAACGGACGCGTTGAATGACTTCTCCCAACAAAGAGCCTGTGGTCGCGTCGTCCCGCGAGTTCGTGAAGCAGTCGAGCCTCTACCAGGAGTTCCTGGCGGAGCGGGAGGAGATATTGAAGCACAAGTGGCTGGAATCAGAGCGTTTGGGCTATGACATCGGGTTCGAGCGCGCCCTGCTGGACTGGATCCGCAAGCACCGCGAAGGCTGGCGCGCCGCCCGCCGCCAGAGCCTCTCGCAGGCGCCCGCCGGCGCCTCGGCCATTCCCTTCACCGGTCCCGGCGAGAAGCAGCCCTGACGCGGCTGCCGCAAGGCCCTCTACTTGATCTCCTTGTGAAGCGTGTGGCGCTTCAGGTGGGGGTTGTACTTCTTCTTCTCGATGCGCTCGGTGACGGTCTTCTTGTTGCGCGTTGTCAGGTAGCGGGAAACGGGTTTGCCCTCCTTGCGGGCCTCGGTGCACTCCAGCGTTACAAGTTCTTGCATGGGGATTGATCGATTGAACGGTCAGAAGGAACGCGCCGGCGCCGGCGCGCAATCCCAAACTTCCGGCGGGGGCGGGCCTAATGGCGCCTCTCCGTCAGGGGGAGCATGACCCCCCGCCGGAAGAGCGTGACCTGGCCCGTGCTCGACGACACCGCGATGGAGATGCAGTTCGCCGCGACGCTTATGGCCGCGGCGGCCGCGTGGCGGCTGCCGAGCCCGCTGGGCAGCGTCACGGCGTTGCCGGTGGCCTGAACCAGGCTTCCGGCCGCTTCGACGACCCCGTCGCCCCGGATCACGAACGCCCCATCGATCGAGGAGAACTCCTTGACGGTCTCGTCCATGAACGGGTTGAGGATGTTGCGGTCCTCCTCCTTGTACCCGAAGAACGGGTTCAGGACGAGGGGCTTGGTGTACTCCTCGACCTTGGCCGTGTCCCCGACGACGAAGAGGCAGCCGACAGGGCGGCCCTCCCTGCCCTCGACCGCCAGCTCGGTGGCGACGGCTAGCACCCGCTCAAGGACCTCGGGCTTCACGTCCTCGGGAAGGAGGTCTGTCGAGGGGCCAGAGAGCAGCGTCTGGAACTCGCGCTCGATCTCCGCGACCACGATCGTGTCGAACTGGTTGCTGCCCGTGATCCCGCCGACGCAGCAGATCCTGTCGTTGAAGGAAATCAGGCCGCGCGTGAGGGCGACCAGGAGCGCGCTTCGCAGCTGCGCCAGCCGCTGGCTCGAGAACGAGCGCACCTGGATCGTGTCCGTGAAATGGCTCCCGTCCTCGCCCGGCTCGATGGGGTTGCGCGTCACCAGGATCGTCTTGAGCTTGGGCCGCAGGACGCCCGGCTCTATCCCCCCGATGAACGTGTCGCCGAAGACCATGGTTGCGCTGCAGCCGGCCCCGCGCGCGACGTGCTCCGCCTGCCGGAACATGAGCCGGTTGACGCGGTTCTGCTGCGCCTGGATGGGCCTCATCCCCCCGAATCCGCCGAGAAGCCGCTCATAGAGCGTGTCCAGGTCGGGGGCGTTCACGAAGCTGTCCACGATCTCGCGCTCGCGCACGAGGCGGCCGATCGTCGCCAGGACCTGCAGAGTGTCGCGCGCCGACTCGCCCGCGATCAGCATGATGATCAGGTGCACCCGCTCGCCCGACATCGCCCCCTGGTGGCGCATGCCGGCCCGGCTGCGCCCGATCGCCAGGATGTAGCGCCTTGCCGTCTTCACCCGGACGTGCGGAAGGGCGACCCCGAGCCCGAGGTAGGTCGTCATCGTGCTCTCGCGCGCGAGCAATCCCTTGAGGATCGACTCCCGCTTCAGGTCTGGAAACCTGGCGATGCTGACGTCGAGCAGCTCGCCCAATGCGGCCTCAAGAGTCGAGCTGCGCAGGTCGATGATGCGGCTCCTGGCTATGATCTTGTCGAGCCGCATGGCCGGATCGAAGGGTCAGCGCTCCCACTCGAGCGCGCCCTTCCTGATCTCGTAGGCCAGGCCGAGCACGATGACGAATATGAAGAACAGGATGGGGCCCAGGATGGGGATGTGCTGGTGCAGGAACTCCCTGTAGACGAAGACCCAGGGCACCAGGATCACGATCTCCAGGTCGAAGAGCATGAAGAGGAGCGCGGTGAGGTAGAACTTGACGGAGAAGCGCGCGCGGACGACGCCGTCGCCGGGCACGCCGCACTCGTATGCCGAATCCTTGATCCGGGTGTGCCTGGCCCGCTGGCCCAGGAGCGCGCTGACGCAGATGATGGTGCCGGCCAGGGCCGCGGCGAGGATCGCCTGGATTACGAAGGGAAGGTACGAGGCCGATGCCATCGGGGAAACGGGAATCGTGCGTCCGGCCCCCGCCGGAGACAAGGCGTTTGTGTCGGCCGGCCGGTCAGTTCACGTCGATCATCTTGGCGCTCTTGACGATCGTCGAGCCGACGCCGAGCGTCTCGGCGAACTCCAGCGTGCGGATCTCGTCCGATATCGGCTCGAACCCGTCCTTCCTGCGGCACAGGTTGATCCGGGCGCGCATGAGCGCGTCGAGCATCACGGGGTCCGTGGCCAGCCAGACGAGGGGCTCCGAGCGGGTGTACAGGGAATTGAAGTAGGGCCCGCCGATGAACTGGTAGTGCTCGAGGCTCGCGATGGTGAAGAGCCAGGTCTGGCGGAGCTCGGGGATCGCGCTCATCTCGGCGACTGCGGCCGGCGCCGTGGCCGGCGAGCGGAAGAAGCGCGCGGTGTTCGACGCATTCCAGAGCGTCGCGTTCACGAGCGCGCCGTTCACGCCCAATACCTGGTGGTCGGTGTAGGAGGGAAGGTTGATCCAGAAGTCCGTGTCGAGGAAGAGCGGGGTCGCGAGGAAGCTCTTGCGGTCCTCCTCCTTTGTCGACGTGTTCGGCACCCCCTCGGTCTGGTGGGCGGCGAAGATCGGGTCGAAGCGCTCGGGCAGCGGGCTGTCGTAGAACCACACGGGGTCGTAGTACCGGTTCGACTCGAGCACGTAGACCGGGTTGCCCTTGAAGGGCGTCTCGCCCGTCACGAGCGACGGCAGGTAGCCCGTCATCCTCAGGCGCAGCTGGTTCAGCCCGACGAGGAAGATGTTCTTGTTGGAGTACCCGCGCTTCTGCAGGGCGGCGATGACGCCCCTGACGAGGGGAACCGGGGTCGCCATTCCGGGGCCCGAGTCGGAGTAGATCTTGAGCCCGACCTTCTTCTTCGCCCCCGGCGCTATCGGGCGCCCCCGGGACTTCTCGAACGCCGCAATCAGCTTCTCGACGGCCGCGGCGTAGTCGGCGTCGGTGAACGCCTGCAGGTGCGCCTGCCAGACGGGCTCCTTGGGCTCCCGCTGCACCTCCGGCGTGAACTCGGCCCGGCAGACGGTGGCCCCGGTCGAGGCAAGGCAGGCGGCTATTGCGGCGAGCGGAAGGATGCGCATGAAGTGTCTGTTAGTATGTCGCCTGCGGCGGGACAAAGTTTCCTCAAAATCCTGCCAGCCGGGACGAAGTGGTGCGCAAACTTGACAGCCCCGCGCCGCGGTTGAAAGTGGATTCTTTGCACGCGCGGTAGGGCCCGTCCGCTGACCCGAGCGCAGTCCATGGCAGTCATCAAACCCACCTGTGTCCGCGACCTGAAGCTCCGCGTCAACCTCGCCGAGGTCGTCTCGCGGGTCGTGTCGCTGCGCAAGGCCGGCGGCACGCGGCTCAAGGGGCTGTGCCCTTTCCACGCCGAGAAGACGCCGTCGTTCAACGTCGACGCGGACAAGGGATTCTACAAGTGCTTCGGCTGCGGCAAGGCGGGCGACGTGATATCGTTCGTGCGGGAGACGGAGCAGCTGTCCTTCACGGAGGCCGTCGAGGCGCTCGGCCAGCGCTACGGCGTCGCGATCGAGTACGAGGCCGGATCGGGGCCGAGCCGCGAGGAGAGGTCTCTGCGCCAGGAGCTCTTCGACCTGCACGACCAGGCAGCCGCCCATTTCCACGAGTCGTTCAAGGCGGCCGGGCCCGCGGGCGACTTCATGAGGGCGTACTGGATCAACGAGCGCCGCTTCTCGCCCGAGCTCGCCGAGGAGTTCGGCATAGGCGCCGCCGCTCCCGACGGCGGCGGCCTCGGCGCCGCGATCCTCCGGCGGAAGTACTCCGAGGACGCGATTCGCCAGTGCGGGCTGTTCTTCGTCCGGGACGACGCGATGATCACCACCGGGGCGCTCAGGGCCCGCTTCAGGGGGAGGCTCATGATCCCCATCAGGGACCACCAGGGCCGCGTCGTCGCGTTCACGGCGAGGCAGACGGCGCTCACGCCCGAGGACGATCCGGCCAGGGACGCGAAGTATGTCAACTCCCCGGAGACGCCCATATTCACGAAGGGAAACCTCCTGTTCAACCTGGACCGCGCCCGCACGGCCGTCGGCGAGGGCCGTCCCTTCGTCATGGTCGAGGGCCAGCTCGACGCCCTCAGGTGCTGGTCCGTCGGCATCAGGACCGCCGTCGCACCCCAGGGGACGTCGATCACGGACGGGCAGATCGCCCTCCTGCGCCGCTACCACTTCGAGGTGGAGTGCTTCTTCGACAGCGACGAGGCCGGCCAGAAGGCGGCCCTGCGGATGCTGCCGATGGCGCTGAAGGCGGGCCTGGAGGTGCGCTTCCTGACCCTCGACGGCGACGCCAAGGTCGATCCGGACCTGCTCTTCCTCGAGCGCGGCATCGCGGCATACGAGGAGGTCCGCAGGACGTCGCTATCGGCGATGGCGTTCGCGTGCCGGGCCTCGCTTCGCGCGCCCGCAACGGCTTCGTCCGAGCAGAGGTCCCGCGCCGCGCAGGCCGTCCTGGGGATCATCGCGGCGGCGGATAGCGAGGTCTCGCGCTCGGCCTTCGTGTCCGAGGCCGCGGAGTTCCTGCGCCTCCCCTCCCCCGCGCTCCAGAGCGACCTGAGGCGTCTCTTGGGGCGCGCCGGCCCAGCGCCCGCAAGGCCGGCGGCTGCCGCGCCGGCGAAGCGGTCCCCGGCGGCCGTCACACCCGAGCACGACCTCCTGCGGCTGTGTCTGCACTACGAGGCGCTCGGCCGCCCGCTCAGCGCGGCCATTCCCCACGACTGGATAGACCGCGGCCATACGGCGGGCGTCCTCCTGAACCGGTTCCTCGGTGAGCTTGAGAGCGGGAGCTGGCCTGGCCGCGACCACCTTGAGACACTGATGGAAAGCGATGATGAAAAGTCGCTTATCGCCTCGTTGCTCTTTGACTCGCCCGGCGTCGAGGATCCGTTCAAGGTCGCCCGAGAGGGGGTCCGCAGGCTCAGGGACCGGGCCCTCGAGCCGCGAATACGCCAAATAGAACTTGCATTAGCCAAGTCCACAACGGACTTTAATGATGACTCAACGTCACTATTAAGGGAGTTGTCCGATCTGCAGCGCCAGCTCCGGCAGCCGGTATCCCTGACCGGCGCCGTTTGACGCGGCGCCTCCGCCATCCCCTAGCCATACCATTCATGTCGAGAAAAGCCAAACCGGGCGACACCAACAACAACTCCGCCGCCGTCGAGGGCGCGCTAGCCAACGCCCCGCAGGCGCCGGCGGAGGCCGGCGACGCCGCGGCCCCGATCGGGGGCATAAACGAAAAGATCCGCCAGCTCATCCGCCTCTCGAAGGAACAGGGGTACCTGACGTTCGACGACATCAACGAGGCGCTGCCCGAGTCGATCGAGAACCAGGAGGAGATCGATAACGTCCTGTCTATCCTCCAGAACCTCGAGATCGAGATCCTGGAGCCCGACCAGGTCGAGGACTACAAGCAGCGCCAGGAGGAGGCCGAGGAGGAGGAGTCGCGCTCGTCGCAGAACGACATCCTCGACGACCCGGTGCGCATGTACCTGAAGCAGATGGGCCAGGTGCCGCTGCTGACGCGCGAGCAGGAGGTCGAGATCTCGAAGCGCATCGAGAACGCGGAGCTTAAGGCGCAGGAGGCGCTGTTCCACGCGTCGGTCGTGGGCGGCCACATCGCCGCCCTCGGCGCCAAGCTGCTCAACCGGGAGGAGCGGTTCGACAGAATCGTCATCGACAAGAAGATCGAGAGCCGCGACGCCTACTTCAGGACGCTGCCCAAGCTGGTCGAGTCGACGAGGAAGTCCGAGGCGGGCGTGGCCGAGGCCTGGATCGAGCACGCGAAGGCCCGGACCGAGCCGGACAAGAAGAGGGCGCTCGCGAAGTTCCGCAGGCGCGAGACCGCGCTCAGGGCCAACTTCCCGAAGTTCTACTTCAAGCTGAAGGTCTACGAGGAGTACCTCGAGCAGCTGCGCCCCGTCCTCGAGGAGATCGAGACCTACTACTTCCAGCTGGAGCGCGCCAAGCACCCGAAGACAAAGAAGGACGCCTCGATCGACACCCGGGCGATCAACAACCGGCTGCGCCACATCGAGCTCGATCAGAGGATCGCGCCGGCCAGCCTGCTCGAGGTCTACCAGCGCACGATGACCCACGTGCGGGAGGCCCACCGCGCCAAGACCGAGATGGTGGAGGCCAACCTGCGCCTGGTGATATCGATAGCCAAGAAGTACACCAACCGCGGCCTCTCGTTCCTCGACCTGATCCAGGAGGGCAACATGGGCCTCATGAAGGCGGTGGAGAAGTTCGAGTACCGCCGGGGCTACAAGTTCTCGACGTACGCGACGTGGTGGATCCGCCAGGCGATCACGCGCTCCATCGCGGACCAGGCCCGGACGATCCGGATCCCGGTCCACATGATCGAGACGCTCAACAAGGTGATGCAGGTCCAGAAGCAGCTCCTCCAGGAGTACGGCCACGAGCCCACGCCGGACGAGGTGGCCGACGAGATGAACCTGCCCGTCGACCGGGTCCAGCAGATCATGAAGATGGCGCAGCAGCCGATCTCGCTCCAGTCGCCGGTCGGCGACGGCGACGACACCTCGTTCGGGGACTTTATCGAGGACAAGTCCGCGGAGAACCCGTACGACATGACCGCGTACTCGCTCCTGCGCGAGAAGATCATCGACGTCCTCGACACGCTCACCGAGCGCGAGCGGCGCGTGCTCTCGCTGCGCTTCGGCCTCGTCGACGGATACAGCCGGACGCTCGAGGAGGTCGGCAAGCAGTTCAAGGTGACCCGGGAGAGGATCCGCCAGATCGAGGCGAAGGCGCTGCGCAAGATGCGCCACCCGACGCGCATCCGCCAGCTGCACGGCTTCTTCGACGCCGAGCAGATCGACAACGCCCAGAACCTGCTCAAGGTGGCCGCGTCGCTGCGGCCGCCGCGGCCGTAGGGCGCCGAACGCACTTGCCTAGGGGTGATTCCGGGCTAGATTGGTGCCATGGCACCCTTTGACGTCCAGTTTGCCGGGTTGATTCCCAGTGGCGGCGGGGAGTGGGTCCTTATCCTTCTCGTCCTCCTCCTGCTCTTCGGCGGCACGAAGCTGCCGGCCCTCGCAAAGGGCCTCGGGCAGTCCATGAAGGAGTTCAAGAAGGCAGCGAGGGACGACGAGCCCCCGCCGGCCCCTGCCAAGGAGGAGCCGAAGAAGCCCGACGCCCCCGGGTCGAACTAGGGGGCGGGGGCGCACCGTCCGCGTGTCGGCGAGGCTGAACCGAGCGCCGGAAGCCCGTCGCGGGGCGCGGCACCTTCCGCAAGCCGAACCTTTGGATCCGAGGCTGCGCGCCGGAAGCGCGCGAGGGCCCCGACCGGCGTATTTCCTTCGTTGACAGGTGCCTGCGACGCCCATTCGATTCCATCGGCGGAAACGCCACTGACTCCAGCCCCACGGCAGCACGCGATCATGGCCAACCTTTTCGGTTATTTCTCCAACGATATCGGCATCGATCTCGGAACGGCGAACACGCTCGTATACGTCAAGGACAAGGGGATCGTGCTTCGCGAGCCCTCGGTGGTGGCCCTGGACACGGTGACCCGGAAGGTGCGCGCGGTGGGTGACGAGGCCAAGCGCATGCTCGGCCGCACGCCGGGCAACATCACGGCAATCCGCCCGATGAAGGACGGCGTCATCGCCGACTTCGACGTGACCGAGGCGATGCTGCGCTACTTCATCCAGAAGGCGAGCCAGAGCTTCCGCGCCCCCCCGCGCGTCGTCATAGCGATCCCCTCGGGGATCACCGCCGTCGAGAAGCGCGCTGTCATGGACAGCGCGACCCACGCCGGCGCGCGCAAGGTGATCACCATCCCCGAGCCGATGGCGGCGGCGATCGGCGTCGGCCTCCCGATAGACGAGCCCGCGGCGAACATGATCGTCGACATCGGCGGGGGCACCACGGAGATCGCCATCATATCGCTAAACGGCATCGTGTTCTCCAAGTCGATCCGCGTCGCGGGCGACGAGATGGACTCCGCCGTGATCAACTACATGAAGCGGGCGTACAACCTGCTTGTCGGCGAGCGCACCGCGGAGGAGATCAAGATGCGCATAGGCTCGGCCTACCCCCTCGACGAGGAGCTCTCGATGGAGGTGAAGGGGCGCGACTCCATAGCGGGCCTCCCGAAGACGATTCACATCACCTCCCAGGAGGTGCGCGAGGCCCTGTCCGACACGGTCGCCGCTGTGGTGGACGCCGTCCGAACGACGCTCGAGCGCTGCCCCCCCGAGCTCTCAGCCGACCTCGTGGACCGGGGCTTTGTCATGGCAGGCGGCGGATCGCTCCTGCGCGGCATAGACCGGCTGCTCAGCGACAAGACGGGCCTGCCCGTCACCGTAGCCGACGACCCCCTCTCCGCGGTGGCCAACGGGACCGGAGCCGTTCTGAACGACCTGTCCTGGCTCATGCATAACGCGTGAGGATTGGGCAATCCCAACGCTTTGACCAAGCCAGACCCTTCGTCGCGCTAGGCGCGGCGCTTGCGGCTTGGCTCGTCGCGCCGGTCGCCTTCAAGGCGATCGCCCGCGCGAGCTTCTTCGAGATGACGGCGCCGATCACGGCGACGGCGTCCTACGCGAGCGACCTAAGGAGCTTCTGGGCGCTGCGGCTCCATTCGAAGGAGGAGCTGATAGAGGCCGGCCGCGACCTGGCCCGCCTCGACGCGTCGTACTCCCTGGCCGTCAAGCAGAACACCGAGCTCCAGGCCGAGGTGGAGCGCCTCCAGGGCCTGCTGCACATGCCGCCGCCGGAGCACTTCCGCTTCGAGCACGCACGCGTGGCCCAGCGCGACTTCTCGGGCTGGTGGCAGCGCATGGTGATCCGCAAGGGCAAGGATTACGGCATTCCCAACGGGGCGCCCGTCGTCTACAGCGGCGGCGTGGTGGGGCGCGTGGCCGAGGTGCACGCCTACACCTCGGTCGTGGAGCTGATCAGCAACCCGGGGCTACGGATCGCCGCGGTCGTCGTGGGAGACACGCGCCCGATCAGCTTCCAAGGCGCGGAGAACCCCCTGTTCGGCGTCGCAAAGGGCGTCGTCGAGTTCCTTCCCCTGGACGTGTACGCAAGCGCCGCGGCGCCCAAGGTGCTCGCTACCTCGGGCCTCGGCGGCGTCTATCCGGCCGGCCTCACGATCGGCCGGATCGTCCACGTAGAGTCGAGCGCGGACGGTCTTTTCAAGACGGGCGAGGTCGCCCTCGACCCGCGGCTCGCGGAGCTGACGGAGGTGACCGTGCTCGTGCCGGCCAATCCGGGCTGAAGGGGGGCCCCGTATGCGAGGAGCCTCCGCCGTGTTCCTGACGCTCTACCTCCTTCACGCGCTGGTGGCGGAGGCGAACAACGCGCTGTCCGGGGCGCATGTCTGGCTGTTCGCCGGCGGCCTCTACGTCGCCTACTCGGCGCTCATGATGCCGCTGCGCCAGGGCCTGGCCGCCACCATACTGGCCGGCCTGCTCTGCGACGCCGCGGCCCCGGTCGCGTTCGGGACCCACGCGGCGCTGTTCGCTGCGGCCCACGTGGCGGTCTACGCCGTCAGGGAGCGCCTCCAGCGCGACGAGATGGCCGTCAGGGTGGCGGCGGCGCTCATCCTTAACCTTGCCTTCTTCCTCGCGCTCTCGTTCGCGCGCCTGCGACTTGCCCCGGCGATGTCGACAGCCTGGCCTCGGATGCTGTCGGACCTGCTGAGCTCGGAGGCCGCCGTCGCGCTGATCGCGCCCTGGTTCTTCGCGCTCCAGATTCGCACCCTCGAATTGGCGCGTGCCCTGCCGCCCCGCATAGCCTAGGATCCGCCCCCGGACCGAGATGGCCACGCCCCCAAACGAGCGCTCCGGCAGCCTCGTCGAATCCAAGACTGGATTCGACCCCAGGATCCTAGCCTTTCACGGCATCGTTGCGCTCATGCTGCTCGTGCTCGTGTGCGGCCTGGCCTACCAGCAGCTCATCAAGGACGCGCTCCATCACGAGCGGGAGCGCCAGCAGAACGAGCGGCGGGTAATCGTGCCCGGGCCGCGGGGCAACATCTACGACCGTTTCGGCCGGCTCCTTGTCGGCAACAGGCCCCGCTTCGCCGTCGTGCTCAACCTCGACGAGCTGCGCCCGGAGTTCCGCAGGGAGTACCTGCGGATCCTTGGCAACTACAAGACGGCGGGCGAAAGGGATATCCCCGATGCGGACCAGCTGGAGCAGATCGCCCACGCGAGCGTCGTGCAGCGCTATATGGACCAGGTCAACTCCCTGCTCGGGCGGTTCGGTACCGTGGACAGCGGGCGCCTGAGAAGCCACCTCCACCGGCAGCTCCTGCTGCCGTACACGCTCGTGGACGACCTAAAGCCGGAGGAATTCGCCCGCCTCATCGAGCACCTGCCCGTGAACTCTCCGCTGCAGGTGTACACGTCGAACACGCGGTTCTATCCGTTCGGAGCGGCCGCCGCTCACGTGCTCGGCTACGTCGGCGCGAACGAGGGAGCGGACGACGAGGAGTTCCCTGGGGAGGACCTGACGACCCTGAAGATAAAGGGCACGGTAGGCCGCGACGGCCTCGAAAAGCAGTTCGACTCGCAGCTGCAGGGCGAGGCGGGCTACACGATCCTCCGGGTGGATCCGGCGGGCTACAAGGTCAACCCGCCGATCGAGCACCGGCTGCCGGTCCAGGGCCGCAGCCTCTCTTGCAGCCTCGACATAGACCTCCAGACCGCCGCCGAGGACGTGCTCGGCGACGTGACCGGCGCGGCGGTCGCCATGGACGTGCGCACGGGCGAGGTCCTCGTGATGGCGTCCGAGCCCGGCTACGACCTCAACGCGTTCTCGCCGCGCCTGAGCGTCGCAGCGGCGGCCGACATCGAGGCGCGCAGGGCCTGGACAAACATAGCCCTGAACGGGGTCTACTCGCCTGGCTCCACGTTCAAGATCGTGGTGGCGACGGCGGCGCTCCTGACGGGCGCGATCACGCCCGAGGACAAGCCCGCGGACTGCGAAGGGTCGATGATGGTGGGCAACCGGCGCTTCACGTGCGGCAACGGGCTGGAGCAGCACGGGAGGCTGGCCCTGTCCGACGCCATTTCCGAGAGCTGCGACATCTACTTCTACACGGTCGGGCTGAAGACCTCGGCCGAGGCGATCGCCGCCGAGGCGCGCCGCTTCCGCCTCGACCGTCCCACCGGGATCAACCTGCCCGGCGAGACGCGCCGGATGCTGATCCCTGACCCGCAGTGGAAGAAGCGCGCGCGCGACGAGAACTGGACGCCGGGCGACACGGCCAACATGGCGATCGGCCAGGGCGACGTGCAGATGACCCCGCTCGTGATGGCCTGCTTCGCCGCCTCGTTCGCCCGGGGCGAGCTTTCGACCGTCCCGACGCTGCTCCACGATCCCGGGCGGCGGGCCCAGCACACCGAGGCGATCGGCCTGTCGCGGTATCAGATGGCCGCGATCCTAAAGGGGATGGAGGGAGCCACCATGGGGGAGGGAACGGCCCATATCCTGACGAGCCTCGACGTCCTGCGCGTGCCGGGCGTCAGGATCGCCGGCAAGACGGGCACGGCCCAGATCAAGAGGCCCCAGGGCGAGCTCGACGAGGCCTGGTTCATCTGCTTTGCCCCGATCGAGGACCCGGAGATCGCGGTGGCCGTCGCCGTCGAGGGCGACGTGCCCGGGGAGACCTTTGCCGGGGGGCGCTACGCGGTGCCGGTCGCCTCGGCGATCCTCAAGAAATACTTCGAGAAGAGACGGGGCGGTGCCGGCGTGAACGCGCCGCCTGCCGGGCCTTCCTGAACACGTCAGAGGGACGTGGCCAGGTGTAGGCCGGCCCGAAGCGCAGGCGCTGCAGGTCGGCGACGAGCGCCGCGGGGCCGCCGATCTTGACCAGCCAGCGGCCCGCCTCCCGCCTCACCGGGTCCACCCTCCTGGCCCGCCCAGGCATGACAATGCGCAACCGGCCCGTCGCGAGAACCCACCAGGCCGCCGCCGCAGCTGCCGCGGCTCCTACCAGCCGGGCGAGGCGCGCCCCGTCCCACGGTCCCTTGAACCATTCCTTCACGGCGCGCGCCGCCCGCACGATCCCCGACTGGATCCACTTGCCCGAGTTGTCCGTCGCGCCCCGGACGGCCCTTAGCGCGTCGACCTGGTCCTGCTGGTCGAAGTTAACGATGCGCCGGTACCAGAAGACGCGCAGGCTGCTGAGCCGGGCGGACCAACTGCGGTCCACCCTGCCGGCGAGCGCCCCCTCGCCCGCCTCCTCGGACGCGCTCCCGCGGGCGGCGATCGCGAGCGGATCCTCCCTGAGCCACACCTTCCTTTGCCCGTCCCAGACCTCGGCCCATGCGTGGGCGTCCGAGTTGCGGATGGTGTAGTTGCCCGAATAGGCGTTCCAGGTCCCCCCCTTGAACCCCGTGACGACCCGGGCAGGGAAGCCCGCCGACCGGGCCATGATGACGAGGGCGCCTGCAAACAGCTCGCAATGTCCCGGCTCGCGCGACGCCATCCACCTGACCAGGGGATCGCCGGGCCCGCTCGGAATCCTCGGCGACAGAGAGTAGAGGTGCTGGCTCCTGAGGAGGCTGCTCGCACCCTGCGCGAACGCCGCGGCGTCGGAGCCGGCGGGCGCCGCCGCGGACGCGATCCGCGCGAGTGTGGCCCTGTCTTCCCCCGAAAGCTCGAGGCCGAGCTGCAGGGGCAGCGTGCTCGGCACGGCCCGGTTCCTCCAGCGGCCGGCGAACGTGGAGTCGCCAAGCTCGGGCGAGTCCGGAGCCATGCCCTCGACCCTGTAGGCCGTCATCGTCGCGGGCTCGTCGCGCAGGGCGACCAGCATGAGCTCCCCCGAATACCTGAAGTTCTGCGCCTCGCGGAACCGGAGCACGTCGAAGCGCCCCAGAATGGGAAGGTAGCGGCTGACGCCCGACTCCAGGTAAAAGGTCCAAGCCGGCGCCCCCCGCACGCCGTGGCCAGGGTTCCTGATATTCGCCCCGGTGTTCTCGCTGCCAAAGACCAGCCTCGACTTCATCCCCGCCGAAAGCGTGAACCCGCCGTTTTGGTACCGGTCGAGCACGACCATCCTCCAGTACGGGTTTGCCGGCGCTCGCGCGGTGTCCGAGACATCCACGAAGAACGCGACGCTGTCGTCCTGCGCGATCTCGGTTATGTCGCCGAACTTGATCGAGTCGCTGAAGCCCGTCATCGCCTTCCTCGTCACGAATCGCTCGAGAAACAGGCTGTTCTCGAGCTGGAAGCGCGGAATCATGAGGAACAGCAGGCCCGACAGCGCGATTACGCCGAGGAAAAGGGCCGCGGCGGAGGCGTTGAGCCGCCAGTCGGAGACCTCGTGAAGCCGGCGCGCGAGCCGGCGCCAGTCCGCGTGCGCGGCCCAGAGCGGAACCACCCCGCGCACGGCCAGTTTCGGCGCCTGCCCTCCCTCGGCCGAGGACGCGATCGTCACCGCCATGAGAAGGCCGAGGGCGCATGCCGTGAACACGAGGATCTGCGCCGCGAAGACGAGCGAAACGGTCAGGACGCCAGCCACCACGACCAGGAAGAGCCCGAGGACGATGATCTGCAGGTCGTCGCGCCGGGCCCGGTGGCTCACGCCGCGGTACAGGAGCAGCAGGAGGTCGAGCCGGACGACGGCCGGCAGGAGCTGGCCCGAGCGCCAGAGGTCCGCCGCGAAGAAGAGCGCGATCGCGGGGAACGCGAGCCGGTGGACCCAAACGGGCACGCGCGCGGGAAGGACGGGCACCGCCAGGGCTAGCAGGACGCCCGCGGCGGCGAAGGCGGCCATCGCCTCGGAACCGATGTCGAGGTAGAACACCGTCGCGATCGACAGCAGCATGAGCACGCCCCCGAGAAGCCACCTCAGGAGCTGGACCTCGTCGGGACTAAGCCGCTGCCGCCCTGCTTCCATTGATGAATGCCGCGACGCCCCTGGGGCCGTCGGGTCCGAATGTAATGACGTTCACACCCTGCCTCCACCGCTCCTCGGCCGCTGCCGCCGCGTCGCGAGCCGCCGGCAGCGGGCGCGCCTCGGCAAGCCGGTCGAGGAACGACTCGAGGTCCGCCACCCGCCTCATCGCGACCCGAGGGCCGGCGTCGATCGCGGCAGCCTGCAGGCGGCCCGCCCGGAAAAGATCCTGCGCGAGCGTCGCCGCGAGGCTCATCAGCAGCTCGAACTGCTCCGGCCGGCTCCACACCGCAGCGTCGGTCACGAGCCAGATCGAGCACGCCTCCGAGCTCTGGGCGGAGAATTGCCGGATGAGGAGCCGGCCCATGCGGGCGCTCGCCTTCCAGTGGATCAGCCTGTGGGAGTCCCCGGGCTCGTAGCGCCGGAGCGCTATCATGTCGCCCTCGTCGCCGGCCCGCGCCTGGCGGAGCTCGCCGGACGGGCGCCTGGGCCCGGCCGCGGCGAAGCGCCGGTATTCCACAGGAGCCGGCCAGACCGGCACCTCCCTGTGGAGGTCGATGGCCGTCAGCTTGCTCAGGAACCCGAACGGGAAGAGCGATCCGATACCCAGGAGCTCGATCCTGAGGAGGCCCCGGCGCGCCGGCGTGAACGCCCAGTCGAGCCTCCCTTCGCCCCCGGGGTCGAGGCGGGTGCGCAGGTGGACGGTCCCCCGTGCGCCGGCCTCCTCCACCCTCGCGAGCGCGGCCCGGACGTCGATCCCCCTCGCGGTGAACGTCGACTGCGGCCGCGCGGGCTCGCCGCGCTCAAAGGGCCTCGCGGCGAATTCGAACCAGAGCGCGTAGGTGGGCATGAACCTCTTCCCGTTGCGCAGCAGCAGGCCCACCTCGGTCTCCTGGCCCGCCCTGAGCGGCGGCATTATCTCGATCTGCCACTCCAGGCGCCGCAGGTTGAGCCACGAGAGGACGCCGCTGAGTATGAGGCACGCCAGGAGCAGCGACAGGGCGATGAACAGGATGTTGCTCGCCGAGTTGTAGGCCGCGGTCCCGATCCCGAGCGAGAGCCCGATCAGCACCATCCCGGAAAGCGTCGGCTGGATCCTCTCGTGGCGCCTCGGCCATAGTAGGCTCCACAGGACGCGCCGCCAGAAATAGCGCCGGCCGCTCGCCGCAGTCGCTCTCACACGGGCGGCGGCAGCGCCGAGAGAATGCGCCTGAGGTGCGCGCCCACCGCCCGCCTTTCCTCGAGCGAGTCCCCGGTCTGGCGCGCAAGCGAGAGGCGGTGGGCGAACACGAGGGGGACGAGCTCGGTCACGTCGTCGGGAAGGACGAAGTCGCGGCCGCTGACAAGGGCCCTCGCCTGGGCCGCCGTGCGCAGGGCGAGCCCGCCCCTGACGCTCGCCCCCGCCTTGAACTCGGACTCCGTGCGCGTGGCCGAGACGATGCGGAAGATGAAGTCGAGGATGCTGTCCTCGATGAACACCTCGGGCACGAGGGCCTGCAGGTCGGCCACGTCGGCCCGCGACGCAACCGGGTTGAGCGAGATCGAGTCGTAGCCGCTGCGCGAGGTCCGCAGTATCTCTATCTCGTCCTCGTGCTGCGGGTAGCCCATGCGCAGCCGCATCAGGAACCGGTCCATCTGGCTCTCGGGAAGAGGGAACGTCCCCTCGTAGTCCACGGGGTTCTGCGTCGCGAAGACCATGAACGGCACCCCGACGGCGTGCGACTTGCCGTCGACCGTGACCTTGGCCCTGTCCATGACCTCGAGGAGCGCGGACTGCGTCTTCGGCGGGGCCCGGTTGATCTCGTCCGCAAGGACGATGTTCGCAAACACCGGCCCCTTCTTGAAGACGAACTCCCTTGTCGACTCGTCGTAGATCGCGACCCCGGTGACATCCGACGGCAGCAGGTCACTCGTGAACTGGATCCTAGAGAACGCGCAGTCGGTCGATCGTGCGAGGGCGTACGCGAGCGTGGTCTTGCCCACGCCGGGAAGGTCCTCGATGAGCAGGTGCCCGCCGGCCGCCAGGCAGATGAGCAGCTGCTCGATCACGTCGTCCTTGCCGAGGATGGCGAGGCGCATGTTGGCCCTGAGGCGGTCGAGCGCCGCCTTGGCGTCCGCGATCCTGTCCGACTGGAGGAACTCGCTCATTGGTGGGTCCGTGGCGCCGTCAGGCCAGAATCTCGAGCATCCGGGTGAAAAGCCTGTTCACCCTCTCCTGGTTCGTCTTCACGAGGTCCTTGAAGCGGACGAAATCGATCTCGGTGCCTTCGAGCCCATTCGCGTAGTTGTCTATGATGGCGAGGCTATTGTAGTTGAGACCGGCCTCGCTGCACAAGTCCGCCTCGTTGGCCGCCGTCATTCCGATGACGTCGCCCCATCCGCGCACAGCCCGGATCTCCGCCTTGGTTTCAAAGCGCGGGCCGCGCATCTGCACGTATACCTTGCCCGTCGCGATCTCGAACTCCGGAGCGAGCTTGGTCACAAGAAGCGGTATCAGGTTGTTGGAAATCACTGGGGCGCCGCCTTTTAGCTCCTTGTCAAAGAAGGTGGCCGGGCCCTGCTGGAGGCTCACGTAGTCCGAGCAGGAGACTATCGATCCGGGCGGGATCTCCCTCCTCAGCGAGCCCACCGAATTCAAAGAGACGATGTCCCTGAACCCGAGGTCCGCGAGCGCGCGGATGTTGGCCCGGTAGTTTATCGAATGCGGCGGCAGGGGAACCCCGTACCCATGGCGGTTGATCAGGGCGTGGTCGCCGCGCGCCTTGTAGGAGACCGCGCCGTAGGCGGTCTCGACCCCGCGCACCTCCCAGGACGAGAAGAGCGTGGAATTGACTATGCTTGTGCCGCTTAGAAACGCGACTCTCATGAAGGGGCCGATTCTCTCCCGCCCTTCCACCTTGTCAAATCCGGCGGCGGAGACGTACCCTAGCCGGACCGACATGATCCGAGCCAGCCATGCGCCCCCTGACCACGGCACCGTGCCGCGCCACGTCGCCATCATCATGGATGGCAACGGGCGCTGGGCGAAGCAGCGCGGCCTTCCGAGGATCGAGGGCCACCGGCGCGGGGTCGAGACCGTGCGGACAGTCACGTACGCGGCCCGCGACCTCGGCGTGCGCATGCTCACCCTGTACGCGTTCTCAGCCGAGAACTGGAACCGGCCCAGGGACGAGGTCGGCGCGCTCATGGGCCTCCTCGAGCGCTACCTGAAGAGGGAGCTCAGGACGTTCGTTCGCGACCGAGTTCGCCTGCTGACGATCGGCCGCGTTGACGAGCTGCCTCCGGGCGTGCGCCGGCACCTGGCCGTGACGGTCGAGGAGACGAAGTCGTTCACGGACTACACGCTCGTGCTCGCGCTCAACTACGGGTCGCGAACCGAGGTTGTGGACGCGGCCCGCAGCTATGCGGCCGCCGTCGCCGCCGGGCGCCAGAAGCTGAACGACGCATCCTGGGAGGCCTTCGCCAGGCACCTGTACACGTCCGGCATGCCCGACCCCGACCTGGTGATCCGGACCTCGGGCGAGACGCGCGTGAGCAACTTCCTCCTGATGCAGGCGGCCTACGCCGAGTTCTTTTTCACGCCCGTCCTCTGGCCCGACTTCACGAAGGCCGACCTCGCGGCGGCCATCGCGGACTACGCGCGGCGCGAGCGGCGGTACGGCCAGACGAGCGAGCAGGTGAGGCCCCCGGTGGTGGCGGCCGGCTGAGGCACGGCGGGCGAAAACCGTGGCAAAACGCATCGCAAGCACCATAGCGCTCTGGCTGGTAGTCTTCGCGGTGCTTTGGTTCTTCCGGACGGCCGGGGCTGTGGCGGCCATAGTCGCGGTGTCCCTTCTGACGCTCAGGGAGTTCTACAAGCTGATGGCGGCCGCGGGCTACGCGCCGTTCCAGCGGCTGGGTCTGCTGTTCGGCGGGCTGATCACGCTCGCCCCGTGGGCCCAGTCCAGGATGAGCCTCTCCGCTCATCAGCTGGTCGCCGTCGCGACGCTCGTGTTCTCGTTCAGGATGCTGCACGAGCGCACTCCCGAGAAGCGGGTGGAGGCGCTCGCGTCTACCCTCCTCGGCCTTGTCTACGTGTCGCTCCTCCTCCAGTACCTCGTCCGGATCGTCACCCCGGTCGCCGGCGACGCCATCGGGCCGGACGGACGTCTCGTCCTGTGCCTCTGGGTTGTCGCCGTCGCGAAGTTCTGCGACGTCGGCGCGCTCCTGACCGGGCTTGCGTTCGGGCGCCACCCGCTGGCGCCCGCCATAAGCCCGAAGAAGACCTGGGAGGGGGCCGCCGGAGGCATCGTCGTCGCGATGGGCGTGGGGGCCCTGACGGCCTGGCTCGGGCGCGGGGTGCTTCCCGCGAGCATGGGCCCGCTCCGCGCGGCGCTCCTCGCGGCGCCGTTGGCGGCCGTCGCGGTCGTCTCCGACCTGGTCGAGTCGGCCTTCAAGCGCAGGGCCGACCTTAAGGATTCAGGGGACGGAGTCCCCGGGATAGGCGGGATCTTCGACCTGTCCGACAGCGTCATCCTCGCGGCGCCGGTCGGGTATTTCCTGCTCGGCCTGCCCTAGCGGCGCGGGCAGACCCCCTGACGATCGTGACCGCATCGCCATCACCGACCTCGGGATCCTCCCCCCGCAAGCGCGTCGTCCTGCTGGGCGCGACCGGCTCCATCGGCTCGAGCGCGCTCCGCGTGCTCGCCGCCCACCGCGACCGCCTCGAGCTCGTCGGCGTCGCAGCGCGGTCCGACTGGCGGCGGCTCGCGAAGATCGCCCGTGACTTCTCCGTCGCCGACGTCGCCCTCACCGACGAGAAGGCGTGCTCTGAGGCGAAGCGGGCCGGCGCACTGGCGCCGGGCACCCGCCTGCTGCAGGGCGCCGCGGGAATCGCCGAGCTTGCGGCCCTGCCCGCCGCCGATCTCGTCCTCGTGGCGACGTCCGGGACATCGGGGCTCGAACCGGCACTTGCGGCCATCGCGGCTGGCAAGCACCTGGCCCTCGCGTCGAAGGAGGTGCTGGTCCTCGCCGGGAAGTTCGTGATGGAGCAGGCGAGGCTGCGCGGGTCGCGGATCCTGCCTGTCGACAGCGAGCACAACGCCGTCTTCCAGTGCATCCAGGGCCACCAGAGCTCGAGCGTCAGGAGGATCATCCTGACGGCGAGCGGCGGCGCGTTCCGGGACTGGCCCGAGGAGGGCCTCCAGCACGCGACCCCGGCCGACGCCCTGAAGCATCCCAACTGGGCAATGGGTCCGAAGATCACCGTCGACAGCGCCACCCTCGCCAACAAGGGGCTGGAGCTCATAGAGGCCCAGTGGCTCTTCGGGCTCAGGCCGGACCAGTGCACCGCCGTCATCCATCCGCAGAGCACCGTCCACTGCCTCGTCGAATTCAACGACTCGGTGATGCTCGCTCAGCTCTCCCCCTCGTCGATGACCTTTCCGATCCAGCACGCGCTGCTCTTCCCCGACCGAGTCGAGGGGGTCGAGCCGCCCCTCGACTTCACGCGGCTGCTGCAGTTTGAGTTCAAGCCGATCAACGAGGACCGGTACCCGATGTTCCGCCTTGCCCGGGAATCCATGGTTGCCGGGGGCGTGGCGCCGGCCGTGTTCAACGCAGCGAACGAGGTGGCCGTGGAGGCGTTCCTGAAGGGGAGGATACCGTTTCTTGCGATTCCAAAGATTGTCGGTCATGCTCTCGACCACTCAGCCAACTTTGAACCCGCCGACCTCAATGCTGTCCTTTCAGCCGACAACGAGGCCCGGCGGCGCGCCACGCTGGGTGTCGATGTATTTACGTAGTTGATGACCAATTAATTACAAACGCGGTGCCATACGAATTGCTTCAATCCGTTTTGTCGAACACCTGGTCGGTATTCCTGATCGTGCTTTTCTTTGGCGGGTCGATCTTTGTGCACGAGCTCGGGCACTACCTCGCCGCGCGCAGGAGCGGCGTGCACGTGGAGAGGTTCTCCATCGGGTTCGGCCCCCCCATATTCTCCTGGAAGGGATCGGACGGGACCCAGTACCAGGTGTCCTGGTTTCCCCTCGGGGGCTACGTTCTCCTCCCGCAGCTCGCCGACCTCGGAGCCATTGAGGGCGCGAGCGAGACGCAAGCGGCGCAGCTGCCGCCCGTCGGCTATTTGACCAAGGTGCTCGTTTTCGTCTCGGGCGCCGCGTTCAACATGCTCTTCGCCTTCGCGCTCGCCTGCGTGATCTGGAGGGTCGGCCAGCCGGCGAACGACGAGACGACGTCGACGCGCGTGGGCTACATCCTGAAGACGATGGAGCTCCCGGACGGCTCCCGGATCGTGAGCCCCGCCGCCGCGAGCGGATTGCGCGTAGGGGACGTCGTCAAGGCGATCGACGGAAACTCCGTGTCCGACTGGGATGAGCTCTTCCAGACCCTGATGACGAGCTCAGGGCGCGACCCGGACGGGAACCCGCGCGCCGTGTTCACCGTGGAGCGCGCCGGCCAGACCCTCAATATCGTGCTTCGCCCCCGCCTCGCCGGCGACGAGCGAACGCGCCGGATTGGCATCAGCCCGGGGTACGACCTGAACGTGGGCGCGGTCGCGCGCGACTCGGTCGCCTTCAGGGCCGGGCTGCGCGCGGGCGACCGGATCGTCAAGGTCAACGGCGAGCCCGTCATGAACGCAGCCGGGCTTGCCGAGGAGCTCTCCGCCGACCCGACGGTGCCCGCCCGCCTGTCTGTCGAGCGCAAGGGAAAGGCGGTCGAGGTCGACATGGGCCCGCGCGCCGCGGCGGACCCTGTGGCGGGGATCGAGATTCAGATCGGCTACCACCTGATCCATCCGTCCCCGTTTGCGCAGGTCGCCGGGGAGGTGACCATGACCCTCCGCACCCTGGGAGGGCTGCTCAACCCGCATTCGGACATAGGCTTGTCCAAGCTGACCGGCCCAGTGGGGATCGTTCACATCCTCCACGAGGCGGCCGACGCCGGGATGCGCTACGTCCTCATGATCACGATCCTGGTCAACGTTAACCTCGCGATCCTGAACCTCCTGCCGATTCCGGTGCTCGACGGGGGCCAGATCGTGTTCGCCACGGTCGCGCAGCTGCGCGGAGAGGCGCTGCCCGTCAGGTTCATCTCGGCCGCACAGGGCCTCTTCTTCGTCTTGTTGATATCGATGATACTCTACGTGAGCATCTTCGACGTGCGCCGCTGGGCGCGCGACTCGCACGAGGAGCGCGCGGCAGCGGCGCCTGCGTCCACCAAACCCTGACACCATCCGCCATGGCCTACTGCGCTTCACGCTTCCACACCGTCCGCCGGCCCACCCGAGAGGTCAGGGTGGGTTCCGTCGCCGTCGGTGGACCAAATCCTATCCGGGTCCAGTCGATGACGACCAGCGACACGCAGGACGTTGCGGCGACCGTCCGCCAGTCCGTCGCCCTCGCCGAGGTCGGGTGCGAGATCGTCCGGGTGACGGCGCCAAACGTCCAGGCCGCCCGCTGCCTGAGGGACATCCGCGCCGGGCTCAGCGCCGCCGGCTGGGGCGCCGTTCCGATCGTGGCCGACATCCACTTCCTGCCCCAGGCGGCCATGGAGGCGGTGGAGCATGTTGAGAAGGTCCGCGTGAATCCGGGTAACTACGCCGACAAGAAGAAGTTCGCCGTGCGCGACTACAGCGACGCGGATTACGAGCGCGAGCTCCAGAGGCTCCATGACGCCTTCTCGCCGCTCGTCAAGAGAAGCAAGGAGCTCGGGAGGGCGATGCGCATCGGCACAAACCACGGGTCGCTGAGCGACCGGATCATGAACCGATACGGGGACTCGCCCCTCGGTATGGTGGAGAGCGCCCTCGAGTTCCTGCGGATCGCCGAGTCGCACGGCTACAGGGAGATCGTCCTCTCGATGAAATCCTCCAACCCGAAGATCATGATCGAGGCGTACCGGCTGCTTGTGGAGAGGATGGACGCCGAGGACATGCACTACCCCCTTCATCTCGGGGTGACCGAAGCGGGCGACGGGGACGACGGGCGCATCAAGGGCTCCATCGGGATCGGCTCGCTCCTTCTCGACGGGCTTGGCGACACCATCCGCGTCTCCCTCACCGAGGACAGCGTGTACGAGATCCCGGTCGCCAGGGCGATCGCCGAGAAGGCGATGAGCCTGTGGCGCACCGGGGAGGCCGACGGCCTGGGCAGCGACTCGATAAACCCGTTCCATTTCGCGCGTCGCGAGACCGCGGCGCTCCACCTGGGAGCCGCGGTGGATGTCGGCCCGGAGCAGCCGCCGCGGGTGATCGTAAGGATCGCCGGGGCGGACAAGGCCGCGGGCGCCCTCAGGGAACTGGCCTCGCTCCAACTGAAGGACACGCCGGCTGAAGGGCTCCTCGTGCCGGTCGGCGCCGCGTGCGAGATCGGCGCGCTGCGCCAGGCGGTCCGCGCGGCGCCGGCGGCCGTGAGCTTTCTGGTGATCGAGCTCGCTCCCGGCCTCAGGGGCGCCGAGGTCGAGCCGTTCCTCGCCCAGGGGCCGGAGAGGATTGTTCTCCTGAGGCGTTTCGGAGCCGGTGAGGGCGCGTCCCTCGAGGAATGGGCCGGGCTGGCGCGCAGGACCGGCAGTCTCATCGCGGTGGACACGCCGCCGTCGGACGTCGCGGGCCTCGCCGGCGCCATGAAGGCCGTCGGCGACGACCGCCTGATCGTGACCTTCTCCGGCCTCCCTCCCCCGGGGATCGACCATCCCGTCGGCGCCTACCGCAAGATCGTCGAGGGGCTGCGCGCAGAGGGCATCCGGGCGCCCATCTGGATCCGCAATACGGGCGCCACCGCGGTGCGCGGGGACAACAGCTTCCTCTCCCGGCTGATCGAGGCCAGCTTCCTCACGGGCAGCCTCCTTTGCGACGGGGTGGGCGACCTCGTCAGCATCGAGACCGAGTCCGACGCGCCGCGCTCGGCGCGGCTCTCCTACAACGTCCTCCAAGGCGCGGGCGCGCGGGTTTCAAAGGCCGAGTTCGTCGCATGCCCGAGCTGCGGCCGGACGCTCTTCGACCTGCAGACGACCACCCAGAGGATCCGGGCGCAGACCGCGCACCTGAAGGGGGTGAAGATCGCGATCATGGGATGCATCGTCAACGGGCCGGGCGAGATGGCGGACGCCGACTTTGGCTACGTGGGGGGCGCCCCTGGGAAGATCAACCTCTATGTCGGAAAGCAGTGCGTGCAGTACAACATCCCGCAGGATGACGCCGACGCGCGGCTGATTGCACTCATCAAGGAACATAATAAATGGGCCGAGCCGGAGCCCGCGCACGCATGATCGCGACCACCGCAGTGTATCGAAAAAGTCCACGCACCGTCACGAGTGCGTAACATCACTGTAACCTGAAACAGGCTATGAAAGCCTGATTCAGGGCGATGTAATATTCCGGTTATTACGCGTCGCGCGGTGGGTGATTTCGACGCCTAAATTTGTGTGACGGATGCAATGAAAAAAACCAAAAAAGTTATGCCCACCCCCCCTGTGAACAACTTGTCAGAAAGTTGACCTTGTAATGGATTTGGCGTTCATCGTTACTCATCCCTCGTCCAAGCATTTTTGCTCCCCGGATGTTCTTTGCCGCGCCACGAAAGCCGCCCGTTATGGGCCCCGCAGTGACACCCTACCCTACTCCCTGGTCAACAATACTTTACGTATACACGCCCCTCTAGGGCGCCAGCGCTGGCCAGGATCGAACTTTTGTCGCAGCGAACGGACCCACAAGCGGCTCGAAATGACGTGCCGAAGCACCCCGCCGGTGTGCAATGTGAATAAGAGCCGACTTCTGCCGATCCATGCCTTCTTTGTCCCTGCCCCACAACCTGTGGGAAACCGTCAAATGTGACTTCAAGTCACTGTTCCCGGAGGATGTCTTCCAGATGTGGTTTGAACCCGTCGTTTGCCTCGAAACGTCCGAGGATTCTATCACCTTGGGTGTCCCCAACGACTTCGCAGCCATCTGGATCCACGACAACTACCTGGACCTGATCACTCAGCGGCTCCGTCTCACCGCGGGCAGGGCGGTCAGCGTGGAACTCCAGAAGATTGAAGGGGCTCCGCGGGGAATGGGCGCACACCGATCCTCCGATTCCGCGCCTCCGGTTTCGAAGGCGCGCACGGCAGCCGTGCGCCGGCCGGCCCGCAGCGAGGACCGCGGGCCCGCGCCGGGCACGCTGAACACACGCAACACGTTCGAGTCGTTCGTCGTCGGCGCGAACAACCAGATGGCCCACGCCGCCGCGCTGGCCGTGGCCCAGGCCCCCGCCCAGGCCTACAACCCGCTCTTCATCTACGGGGACACCGGACTGGGGAAGACGCACCTGATGCACGCGATCGGGCACGCTATCCTTCGCAACAACCCCGAGGCGCGGGTCGCCTACCTCTCGACCGAGAAGTTCACGAACGACTTCATCCAGGCGTTGCAGGAGAACAGCATGGTCAAGTTCCGCCAGCGGTACCGCAACGCCGACGTGATGCTGCTCGACGACGTCCAGTTCCTTGCCGGCAAGGAGCGCATCCAGGAGGAGTTCTTCCACACGTTCAACGACCTTTTCGAGTCGGGAAAGCAGATCGTCCTTTCCAGCGATCGGCGGGCGAGCGAGATCCAGAAGCTCGAGGCGCGCCTGGTCTCCCGCTTCGAGTGGGGCCTGCCGGCGGACATCCAGGCGCCGGACCTCGAGACGCGGATCGCGATTCTGCGGACAAAGGCGTCCACGCTCAAGTGCCCGCTGCCCGAGCCGGTCATGGCATTCATTGCCCAGAACATCACCAAGAACGTCCGGAGGCTCGAGGGGGCGATGATCAAGGTTGCGAGCTACGCGGCCCTGAGCAACAAGCCGCTGGACCTCGCGACGACCGAGCGGCTTCTGCACGACATGATGGTCGAGCAGGCCCAGAGCATCCTGACCATCGAGACCATACAGAAGCGCGTCGCCGACCATTTCCAGATCCGTCACAGCGACATGACAAGCAAGCGGCGCCCGAACAACATCGCGATCCCGCGCCAGGCCGCCATGTACCTTGCGCGCACGCTGACCAAGCATTCGCTCCAGGAAATCGGCGACGCGTTCGGCGGCCGGGACCACGGCACCGTCATCCACGCCTGCAAGGCCGTGGACAACATGATGGAGCAGGACGCCTCGATGCGGGGAAGCATCGAGTTCCTTAAGAACCAGCTCGCTCGCTGACCGCGCTCAGGCCGACACGGCTTGAGTTGTCGGCCATGCCTGGCTAGCTTGGCGGACCAATCCATGACCCTCACCGCCGACCAGAAGAAAACCGTGTCCGAGTGGGTCGCCTCCGGCGACACCCTGTATGCGGTCCAGAAGAAGCTTTCGGATCAAATGAAGATCCAGATGACCTACATGGACGTTCGATTCCTAGTGGACGACCTCAACCTCCAGTTGAAGGACCCCGAGCCCAAGGCCGACGCGAGCGACGTCAGCAGGGGCGCGCCGGCCGCGGAGCGCAAGGGGTTCCTGGAGAAGGCCAAGGAGAAGCTCGGCCTTTCGGCGGGCGCAGCCCCCGGCCCGGCCGAGGACGACGAGGAGCTCGAGGGGCCGGCTCCCACGTCGGGCGTGCGCGTCACCGTCGACAAGGTGAACCTCAATCCGAACGCGATGGCCAGCGGGACGGTGACTTTCGGCGACGGCGTGACTGGAAAATGGATGGTGGACCACCAGGGCAGGCCGGCTCTCCTGGAGCTTAGCAAGCCCGGCTACCGCCCGTCTCCGGCCGAGGCCCAGGCCTTCATGCAGGAGCTTTCCCTCGCCCTCCAGGGCCTGTGAACGACCTGGCGGTCTTGCTTCAGCCCCGCCTCCTGGGGCGCGCCATGGCGTCGATCGGCATCCCGCGCCCCGAGGCCTTGATGAGCGACTCGAGGCGCCTCAGGCGCGTTTCCTCCCGCTTCGCGCTGATGACCCACCAGCTCGCGGACCTCCGGTAGGAGGGCGCCTGGGCCCTGAAGAACGCCCATGCCTCCGGGCTGGAGCGGAACTGCAGCACATGGGCGGGACCCAGGCGGGCGTTCTTGCGCTGTTCATATGAGTAGACCGCCATGCGCTCGATCCTGAGCCGGCGGAAGGCCAGAAGACCTGCGGGCTCCATGAGTCCTCGCCTCGCGAGCTCGCGAACCCGGGCTATGTTCCTGACGCTCCAGATGCTGCGCGGATTCCGGCGGCTGAAGCGTATGACGTATCGGAGCGGGCCCGCGCTCTTGCGCAGGCCGTCGATCCACCCGAAGCAGAGCGCCGCGTCCACGGCCTCCTCCCAGGTCAGGCTGGGCACGCCCGAGGCCTTCCTGTGGAACCCGACCCACAGCTCGCCCGCCTCCGCATGATGCGCCTTCAGCCACCTGTGGAACGCCGATGCCGACGGGAAGAACTCCGGCTTCACTGGCATGGATGGCGCCACGGCTGGAGACCTCCGCCAATCCGGCGCCGAGTCAAGCAATGTCCGCCGTGCGCGGCGCCCCTCCTGCCCTTGATCCCCCCGGGGTGCGCAGGATCCCCGGAGCGGGGGACCCTGCCGGCGCCGGTTGACTCGGCGGCGCTCTCGGCCACGCTTTGCCCCACCGCGGGGGCACCTCCGCGGGTCCACGGTTTCACCCCAAAACTCGGAAACACCCATGCAGAAGCATGATTTGGCTTCGTGGGCGCAATCGCGCCGGGACCTCTGGCTCGACTGTGTCCGGATCTACCTCGGCCTCGGGCTGTTCGCCCGCGGCCTGCTCCTGATCACCAACACGTCCACGGGCTACTTCGTCGACATGCTGCAGCGATCGGGCCACAACTGGCTGATGACTGGCGCCTTGCTCCACTACGTGATGCTCGCGCACTTCGTCGGCGGGGCCATGCTGGCGCTCGGCTTCCTGACGAGGTTGGCCGCGCTTGTGCAGATACCGATCCTCGCGGGCGCGGTCTTCGTCGTGCACCGCTCTGACGGCCTCTTCGCGATGGGCCAATCGCTGGAGTTCTCCGCCCTGGTCCTGTTTCTCCTTATCGTCTTTCTCCTGGGCGGATCGGGCCGGCTCTCGCTCGACAACTCGGTCTTTGGCTCCAGAACGGCCGGGCCGGCCGAGCTGAATCCACAGATCTGAGGCGGCTACGCCCCCCCCAGCAGCTTGAGCAGCTCCGCCTCGCCGATCACCGCGACGCCGAGCGCCCTGGCTTTTTCGAGCTTCGATCCCGCATCGGAGCCCGCGACGACGTAGCTCGTCTTCCCGCTCACGCCGGAGGCGGTCTTCCCGCCCGCGGCCTCAATCCTCGACGAGGCCTCGTCGCGGGTCATCGTGGCAAGGGTGCCCGTGAGGACGAACGTCTTTCCCAGGAGGGCGCCCGAGCGCGGCCCCGCCGCCGCGGGCGCCAGCGGCGAGACCCCGACCCTGATCAGGTCGCGCACGAGCGTCCGATTCACCGGCTGGTTGAAGTGCTCGATGATCGCCTCCGCCATCGTCTTGCCTATCCCGGCTATCAGGCTCTCCTTGCCCGCGCCGATGTAGTCCCCGAGCCTAGACTGCGAAAGCGCCTCGAGGCTCCGGAACCTCGAGGCGAGGTCCTTGGCGGCCGCGGCGCCGATATGGGGGATTCCCATGCCGTGGATGAAGCGCCACAGTTCCGCGCGCTTGCCCGCCTCGATCGCCGACAGGAGGTTGTCCGTCGACTTTTCGACGCTCTTGCCCAGGGAGAGGAGGTCGTCGCGCTTCAGGCGGTAGATGTCCGCCACGTCGCGCACCCAGCCCTTCTCTACCAGGACGTCGACCATGGCCTCGCCAAGCCCGTCGATGTCCACGCACGCCTTTGACGCGAAATGGCGCACGCGGCGCCGCACCTGGACCGGGCAGTCGTAGTTCGGGCAGCGCAGGGCGACCTCGCCCTCGGCCTGGACCACGGGGCTCCCGCAGGACGGGCATCGGCTCGGGAAGACAAAGGGGGTGCATTCCGGCGTGCGCCGCGCGGGATCGACGCCGACGACGGCAGGGATCACCTCGCCCGCCTTCTCCACGAACACGTAGTCGCCCACCCGGATGTCCTTGCGCGCGATCTCGTCGCGGTTGTGCAGGGTCGCGCGCGACACCGTCGTCCCGGCGAGCAGGACGGGCTCGAGCTCGGCGACGGGCGTGAGGACGCCCGTCCGGCCCACCTGGACGGTGATCGACACGAGCCTTGTCTCCGCGCGCTCGGCGGCAAACTTGTAGGCCATCGCCCAGCGCGGGGCCTTGCTCGTGCTCCCCGCCTCCCGCTGGAGGGCAAGCGAGTCGAGCTTAACGACCGCGCCGTCGGTCGCGTAGGCGAAGCCCTGACGAAGCCGGTCAAGCTCCCCGATGGCGGCCCAGGCCTCGTCTATCCCGCGCGCCGTCCAGAACTTCTCGACGCCGGGCAGGCCCCATGCGCGCAGCCGGGCATGGTAGCCGGACTGCGTGTCGCCGCCCGCCTGAACGGGCTCGCAGGCGCCGATCCCGTAGAGCACCATCTCGAGGGAGCGCCCCGCGACCTCCCGCGGGTCGAGAAGCTTGATCGTGCCGGCCGCGAGATTGCGCGGATTGGCATAGCGCTCCTCGCCGGCCTCCTCGCGCGCAGCGTTGATCCTGCCGAATTCCGCAAGCGTCATGTAGATCTCCCCCCGGATCTCGATAAGGTCCGGCACGGGGCTCTTGGCCGCCCGCTTCAGCTCCCTCGGAAGGGCGCGGATCGTCAGCGCATTCGCCGTCACGTCGTCGCCCTCCACCCCGTTGCCGCGGGTTACGGCCCTCACAAACCGCCCCTTCTCGTAGGTTAGGCTGACCGCGAGGCCGTCGATCTTGGGCTCGACGACGTAGGAGAGGTCCCCGTGCCCGAGCAACCGCTCCAGGCGGGCGTGAAACTCGCGGAGCTCCGCCTCGGAGTAGGTGTTGTCCAGGCTCTGCATCGGCTGGCGGTGGCGCACCACCTGGAAGCCCTCGGCTCGGTCGTCGCCCACGCGCCCGGTCGGCGTGTCGGCGCCCGCGGACCTCGCCGCGTCCGGGAACCGGGACTCGAGGTCGGAAAGCTCGCGCTTGAGGCGGTCGTAGTCCTGGTCGCTGATCTCCGGCCTCGCCCGGCGATAGTAGAGCTCGTCGTGCAAGGCGACCTCCGCTCGGAGGGCTGCTATCCGTTTCTGGGCTTCGGGCGAAGTCATCGGCAATGGCAGGAAATGGGCGCGCCGGCGCCCCTGACCGAAAATTCCCCGAAGTCGCCTCCGATGCAACGACCTTCGTCGCGGCAGCCGGCTCAGGCGCCGGCCGTCGGCCCGCGCGGGCCCGGCTCCCCACCGCCGGACTCACCCGGCGCGGCACCGCCGGGCCTCCGCCCGCGCCTGACCGCCTCCCTGAGCACGAACTCGATCTGGCCGTTCACACTGCGCAACTCGTCGGCGGCCCACCTCTCGATCTCCTTCCAGAGGGCGGGATCGACCCGCAGCAGGAACGTCTTTCTCTCGTCTGCCATCCTCAGGGTCTCGGCGAGTGGGGGCTCATTTCAGGCCGGCCGCGGACCTCGCGCAGAGGATGAAGAATTCCGGGTCGGCCGGAGAGACGGCGACGAGCCGGTCGGGCCAGCGCAGGACGACCGCCTTCTCAGGATCCGTCATGAAGGCCTCGAACTTGCCTGACCGCTTGCTCCAGTAGCGTCCCCGGATGGCGCCAATTCCGCCGCTTCCCCTTGTCCTGATCGCCCAGCGCAGGATCTCGGGGTCGCGGCCGATCGCAGCCAGGCCCTCCAGGGGATAGCGCCTGCTGCCGAGCACCAGGCAGTTCTCGTCGATCCGGAACCGAGCGGTCTTGGACCGTTCGACCAGGAACAGGGGCACCACGACAACCAGCACGACCAGCGGGGCGACGGCGCCAATGGCCAGGTCCTTGCGCGGCGCCCGCGCCGGCAGCACCCTGAACATGACAACCATGTTGGCTATCATGACCGCGAAGACGACGGCCAGGATGGCGGCCGTCCTGGCGATCACCAGCCGGCCCATCGGGGCCGACTCGAATTCCTGGTTCACCATGGCCATGGCCCGGGGGGCGGTTCACGCTCTCGGCCTAGCCGTAGAGCGTGCCCGCGTTGAGCACCGGCTGCGCCTGCGACTCGCTGCAGAGCACCACGAGCAGGTTGGAGACCATCGCGGCCTTGCGCTCCTCGTCGAGTTTGACGACGCCCTTGTCAGAAAGCTCCCGCAGGGCCATATCGACCATTCCCACGGCCCCGTAGACGATCTTCTGGCGCGCCGCTATCACCGCCTCGGCCTGCTGTCGGCGAAGCATCGTCTGGGCAATCTCCGGGGCGTAGGCGAGGTGAGCCAGCCGCGCCTCCTCGATCCCTATCCCGGCGCGGTCGAGGCGCTCCTGAAGCTCCTTGGCGAGCGCGGCCGCGACCCCGACTCCCCCGCCGCGCAGCGTGAGCTCGTTTGGCTCGGCGTCGTCGTAGTAGTAGCTGCTGGCGATGTGCCTCACGCAGGATTCGCTCTGGATGCGGATGAAGGTCTCGTAGCTGTCCACGTCGAAGACAGCCTGCGCCGTGTCCTGGATGCGCCAGACGATCACGACGGCGATCTCAACGGGGTTGCCCCGCTTGTCGTTCACCTTGAGCTTCTCGCCGTTCAGGTTGCGGATTCGAAGAGATACTTTCTGCTTCCGGTAAAACGGATTGGTCCAGAGGAATCCGTTCTGCCGGGTTGTTCCGCGGTAGGCCCCGAAGAGTGTCAGGACCGCCGATTCGTTCGGCTGAAGCGTGAAGAAGCCGCCGGTCGTGACGACGGCCGCAATCAGGAGGACGATGCCGGAAAGGGTCACTGCGACCGATTCGCCGCGCACGCCGTTGATGATTGCCAGGGCTCCAAGCACGATGAGCACGAGAGCGATGAGGAGGAACAGCCAGCCGCTGGCGGCCGTTGTCGGCAGCTCTCGGTGGGTTGTTGCGGGAGTCGAAGCGGATGAGTTCATGAGGGAGGAGGTTGAATTGGATATTGAAATGATATCATTCCAATATCCCATCAAGCGTTTTCGCACCGGTTGATCATAAGATATTTTAGCGAAATACTTTAGGGATGAAATTCGGCCTGGATAAAGCGCACGCTGACGGGGTCCCGCGCAAGACCCCACGGCATCGTGTCAACAACCGAGGCCCGACGCCGCACAGTTCGCACTCCGGGCGGGGCCGCGACACCGAGGCCGACGGAGCCGCATGAATCGGCCTCGTCTGTTCCCTGCATCCGCCCTCCTCCACTGTCCGCCCAAGAGGCCATGCACCCCTATCGGCCTTTTCACCGGTTGTCTTGTGGAGAACCTCGGTCGCCCGGCAACGGAAAGTTGTATCATATTATCCATTAGCCGCGTGCGCAATCGTCCGACAACGGGATTTATGACACGAAGCTGGGAAAATGAGCTTGATTTTATTCATACTCACTTAATGTAGATTAATTCGATCAATTAACTAAACATCAGGGGAACGCCAAAGACGCGCCGGGCTCAGACCGGCATCAGAGGCCGCTCCCCTTTAGCACCCAATACGCACCCGCCGTGAAAGACATCCCGTCACGTGAGTCCATCAATGCGTTCAGCCGTTCTGCGTCTCGTCCTGGTGGCGCACGCGCGATATTCGCAGCCGCAACGGTTTCCCTGTTCGTGGCGACAAGCGGCCGCGCCCAGACGGTGCCAATGGCGTCCGCCACATCGGCGCCCGCGGCAATGCAGCCGGCCGCCGATGAATGGGGCGTCGCCCTGCCGGCCTGGGTGACCGCGGCCTCGCTTTCCGTCAAGGAAGGCTACGACACGAGCATCTACGGAGTCTCCGACAATCTGGCCGGGCATCCCGCGATCGCCAATGTCTCGTCCGGGTTCACCACGCTGAGCGCCAGCTTCACGCTCGACCTTCTGGCGGCCGCCGGACCGCAGGACGGCCGCTTCCTGAAAACGCTGACCCTGACCTACTCCGCCGACTACACCCAGTACGCCGCTGCGGCGCGCGAGGACAACCTGCGAAACACCCTGGCGCTCGAGGCTGCGGGCAAGTCCGGCCCCTGGTCGTTTTCCCTGGACAACGCGCTGCTCTATGTCGACGGAAGCAGGGAGGACGAGTTCTTCAGTTTCTACAACAACCTCGGCTACGGGGCCGTGCGGGAACGCCGCAACCAGATCCAGGAGCGCAACACGTCCTTTCTGCGCTATGATGCGACGGACTGGTTCGTCCGCGCCGTGGACAGCGCATCTTACTACAACCTCTTGATCGATGAGCACGACCCCGTCGGCGCGTACAAGGGTTACGCCAATTGGGTCAACCGGGACGACGTCAACGCCGGGATCGACCTGGGACTGAAGGTTGCCCCCGATTTTGCATTATTGGCCGGCTGGCGGCTGGGATCGCAGACTCAGGCCCACTATTACTACAGCCCCGTGGGCGACGACAGCACCTACAACCGGGCGCTGCTCGGCTTCGAGGGCAAGCCGCTGTCATGGCTGCAGGCGCTGCTCCTCACGGGGCCCGACTTCCGCCGGTACGGCGATGCCTCCCATCTTGGCCTCACTGGAGACCGGCACACCTGGTTCTACCTGAAGGGCCAGCTGGCGGCCACGCTCACTCCGGCGGACACGCTGACCGCGTCCGAGAGGGTCTGGCACTTCGTCTCGAGCGCGGGTGTGTCCTCAATCCAGGAGACGCAGGAGAACCTGACCTACAAACACAGCTTCTCGAAGCAGCTGTCCGCTTCCGTGGGGTTGAGCGAGCTCGGGCACCGCTATGATACACCGACCGTACGGGATGATTGGACGACCTCCGTGCCGGTCGACGTGACCTACGCCCTGACCCGGAATCTCTCGGTGAGCGCGGACTATTCGGCCACGTCCGGCCATTCCCACTATCCCGCCGCGGTCACGCCCGGCCAGAATTTTGAGGACAACATCGCCTCACTCTCGGTGACCGCCTCGTTCTAGGATCCCGCCCGACTAACATCGCGGGAGCCCATCCCGTTTCCAGCACCGGCGGGGCCGGGCGGCTGGCTTTTCTCGAAGATTAACGGATCTTAATCACCCCCTCGCCGGTTTTTAATCTTAGACTGCTATGATGCTCGCCGATGAAACGCGCTGGATGCCGACCCCAAGTCGCTACCCTTCCCCGCCTCGCGCTGGCGGCGTAGAACCAAGGGATTCCGCATGAAGCTCGTCGCTTTCGTTCTGAAGCACCCCTACACGGTGGCCGCCGGCGTTATCCTGGTCTGTATCCTCGGCATTGGCGCTGCCATGCGAATGCCCATCGACATCTTTCCCGAGATCAACATCCCGGTGGTCAGCGTCGTGTGGACCTATAACGGGATGAGCGCGCAGGACATCCAGAACCGCATTCTCTCGCTGCACGAGCGCCAGATGGCCGCGCTGGTCGACGATATCGAGCGCATCGAGGCGACGAGCTACACCGGCGTCGGTGTCGAAAAGGTCTATCTGCAGGAGGGCGCTGACGTCAGCCGCGCGGTCTCGCAGCTGGCATCGAGCGCGCTCGTCGTGTTGAAATACCTGCCTCCGGGCATCACGCCGCCGCTCGTGCTGCGCTATGGAGCCACCGACGTGCCGGTGATCCAGCTCAGCCTGTCGTCGAACGAGCTACCCGACACCAAGCTCAACGACCTCGCCCAGAACGCCATCCGTCCCGCTCTTGCCGTGGTTCACGGCGCCCAGGTGCCGCAGGCCTACGGCGGAAAGCCGCGCATAATCATGGCCGATCTCGATCAGGGGGCCTTGAACGCGCGTGGCATATCGCCCGGCGACGTCAGCAATGCCTTGCAGCACGAGAACGTCATCCTTCCCGCCGGCGACGTGAAGATCGGCTCCAAGGACTACACGCTGACGATGAACAACAGCCCCGACTTGATCTCCAAGATCAACGCCTTCCCGATCAAGGAGGTGAACGGGAAGATCGTGTTCATGCGCGACGTCGCGCACGTGCACGACGGCTATCAGGTCCAGACCAATTCGGTGACCGTCGAGGGCACGCCCGGCGCACTAATCACGATCCGCAAGACCGGCGGCGTATCCACGCTCGCCGTCATCAACGGCATTCGCGACGCCCTGCCCTACATCAAGAGGATCATTCCGAGCACCGTGAGGATCCGCGCGCTGTTCGACCAGTCGGTCTTCGTCAACGCCTCGCTCAACAGCGTCAAGATGGGCGGCCTGATGGCGGCAGGGCTGACGGCGCTGATGATCCTATTGTTTCTGGGCAACTGGCGGCTCACGCTGATCATCCTTGCTTCAATCCCGCTGTCGATTGTCACCGCCGTTCTCATCATGTACGTCGGCGGTCAAACCCTCAACACCATGACGCTCGGCGGTTTCGCCCTCGCGGTCGGCATCCTAGTCGACAACGGCACGGTGGTAATCGAGAACATCGAACGGCACTCGCACGAGGGCGAGCCCTTGGAGATGGCGATTCTTCAGGGCGCCGCCGAGGTCGGATCACCGACGTTCCTCGCGACGTTCTGCATCTGCACGGTATTCATTCCGGTCTTCCTCCTCCAGGGAACCGCAAAGTATCTGTTCTCGCCGCTGTCGCTGTCAGTCTGCATGGCGCTGATCGCGAGCCTTGCGCTGTCCTTCACACTGGTCCCGGTGCTGTTCAAGTACCTGATGCGGTCCATGGCCGCCAAGCGCAACGGGCATAGCGATGCAGAGCAGGCGGAGCGGCGCGCATCGCGCAATCCATTCAGTGCGATTCACCAGGGCTTCGAGCGCGGCTTCGGGCGGTTTCGCGAAGCCTATCGCACGACGGTGGCCTGGGCGCTGGAAAACGCCGGCCGCACCGCGGGATTTTTCCTGGTGCTGATCGCGATATCGCTGCCCCTGTTCCCGATGCTGGGCGAGGACTTCTTTCCGCAGGTCGACGCCGGCCAGATGCGCCTTCACGTGCGAGCCCCGCCGGGCACGCGCATCGAGCAGACCCAGGCTTATTTCGCGGAGGTTGAACAGGAAATCCGCGGGCTCGTGGGCCCGGCGCAGATAGACACGATCCTGGATAACATCGGCCTGCCCTACAGTGGCATGAACATCGCTCTCAGCGATTCCGCGACCGTGGCCCCAATGGATGGCGAGATCCTCATTTCCCTCAAGGAGCGCCACACGCCGACCGCGCGCCTGACCGCGCTGCTGCGCCGCGAGCTGCCGAAGCGCTTCGCGGAGCTGCGGTTCTTCTTCCAGCCGGCCGACATCGTCGACCAGGTGCTCAACTTCGGCCAGCCCTCCCCGATCGACATCAGAGTGTCCGGCCCCGACAACGACGCGGCCTACGCGGTGGCCGACAAGATCGCGAGCGACCTGCACAGGGTTCCGGGGGTCGTCGACTCCCACGTGTTCCAGGTGCCCAATGCGCCGACGCTCGGCGTGGATGTCGACCGCGCGATGGCCCAGGAGGTTGGCCTCAGCCAATACCAGGCGGCCAGCGACGTGCTGGTGACGACCAACAACAGCGTCCAGACCGCGCCGAACTTCTGGGTCGATCCCAGCAATGGGGTCAGCTATCCGCTGGCGGTGCAGCTCCCGACGTACAAAATCAACACGCTGAACGACATCTGGCGGATCCCAATGTCGGCGCAGACGGGCACGGCAAACCGCGCCCAGCTCTTGATGAACCTTTCCAGGGTCAGCCGTGGCACCACGCCGCTTGCGCTGTCCCAGCTCAATATTCGCCCCGTATTCGACGTCGATGCGGACGTCCAGAGCCGCGACCTGGCCTCCGCCGCCTCGGCTATCGACAAGGTGATCGCCAAGGACCGGCCTCCGGCTGCCACCGCCATTACCGTGACCCTGAGCGGCCAAGTCGACACCATGCGCGAGAGCTATTCCGGCCTGTTCTCAGGCATGGCGCTCGCGGTCGTGCTCGTCTATCTCTTCCTGGTCATCAACTTCCAGAGCTGGATCGATCCCCTCATCGTGCTGATGGCGGTGCCTTTCGCGCTCAGCGGCGTGATTTGGATTCTGTACACAACCCAGACGCACCTGAGCGTTCCCGCGCTCATGGGCACGCTGATGTGCATCGGTCTGACCACGGCCAATAGCATCCTGGTCGTGACATTCGCGAATCAGAGGATGGAGGCGGGCGATTCGCCGTTCGAAGCGGCCTTGAATGCCGGCTACACCCGGCTGCGCCCCGTTCTCATGACCGCTGGCGCGATGATTCTAGGCATGGTTCCCATGGCGCTCGGCGTCGGCGAAGGCGGCGAACAGAACGCGCCGCTGGCCCGAGCGGTTATCGGCGGCCTGACGTTCGCGACCTTCGCCACGCTCGTGTTCGTGCCGTCGATGTACAGCCTGTTGCGCCGCCGCCCGCTGCCGCAGCCGGAAGCACATGGCCTTTCTCAGGGGGACCCACTTGCAACAGCCTGAAAACACCGTCCGCACGAGGAGAGAATAGCAATGCCACACGACGCGAAAGCGACGCGCGCCCACTCGCCAACCGGCGCGCCGAACTCCGCACCCGACAGGCGCGAAGGCCCGCCGGGGAAGGCCGGGACTCCCCGAAGATACACCGTGGGGCGGTTCGTGGCGTTCATGAGCGCGGCCGACACCGGCACGCGTACGCAGGTCGCGGCGGGCATGGTGCTCGGCGCCCTGCTGGTGGCCTTCATCATCGTGTTCTCCATCCGCACCTTCGAGGCGCATGAGCTCGCAGTGGAGACAGCACTCGCCGCCGCAGCGCCCGCGGAGGTGGATGTCGCCACCGTAAAGCCCGCCGCGCCGACCAGCCCCCTCACGCTTCCCGGCGAGACCGCCGCCTGGTACGAGGCGACAATCTATGCGCGAGTGGATGGTTACGTCTCCAATTGGTTTGTTGATATCGGCGACCACGTCACCGCCGGGCAGGTGCTGGCGGTAATCGACACGCCCGACCTCGACGCCCAGCTCGCGGCCGCCCGGGCCGAGCTGCGGACGGCCGAGGCCAATGTGAAGGTGCGCGAGGCCCAAGCCGATTTCGCCGAAACCACCTATGTCCGCTGGCGCGATTCGCCGAAGGGCGTGGTATCGGAACAGGAAACGGCGGACAAGAAAGCCGGTCACGAGAGCGCCGAGGCGGCGCTCGTGGCGGCGCAGGCCGATGTGAAGCAGGCGCAAGGCGGCGTCGACAAGTATTTAGCGTTCGAGCAATACAAGAAGGTCACGGCGCCCTTCACCGGCGTCATCACCCAGCGGCGCATCGACATCGGCAACCTGGTCACCGCCGGCAGCACGGCCTCAACGGCGGTGCTCTACCGAATGACGCAGAACGATCCCATCCGCGTGTTCGTCGATGTGCCGCAGGACGCCGCCCCCTCCATGAAAGTGGGCAGCCCGGTGGACTTGGTCACCAGCGGCGCCGGGAGCCGTGTCTTCTCCGGCACCATTACCCGAACGTCGGACGCGGTCGATCCGCAGTCGCGAACGTTGAAGGTCGAGGCGGACATTCCCAACAAGGACGGCGCCCTCGTTCCCGGCCTTTACGTCGATGCCACTTTCCACCTGCGTACCGAAGGGGTTTCGGAGGTGCCAGCGGCGGCGATCATGTTCCACTCCAAGGGAACCGAGGTGGCGGTGGTCGAGGGCGGCCACGTCCAGTATCGGCCGGTGGTGATCGCCGAGGACAACGGCACGGCCGTCAAACTCGCGTCGGGAGTCCGCGCGGGCGACCAGGTTGTGCTCAACATCAATAGCCAGATTGCCGATGGCAGCGAGGTCGACGTGGTGATGGTGGACGGCAAGCCGGCCGCGCCCAACGGAAAGAAGAAGGGCTGATCATGCGCTGGCGCCGGATCGGAGTACCGCTGCTGGGCTTGCTAGGGGGCTGCGCGGTCGGCCCCAATTATCATTCGCCCAATCCCGACGCTCCGCCGGCTTTCGCCTCCGTGGCCGCCACAACACCGGCAAACCCGCCGCCCGATCTCGCACATTGGTGGGAATCCTTCAACGACGCCGAGCTTACGTCCCTCGTCAAGCGGGCGATCGACGCGAACCTGGACCTGCAGGTGGCCATCGCCCGGCTTCAGGAGGCTGAGGCTACCGAGGCCGGCGTCTTAGGCACGCTGCTGCCGGCCGCCGACGCCACGGGCGCCGCCGGCGCCGGCACCGGCTCCGACCTGACCCGCGGACGCGTCGAGCAGCCGCTCTCATCGGCCGACAACACCAATGGCGGCACGATCAAGCGGGTTGGCGGCCTCGCCGGGGGCATGGAGATAGATCTCTTCGGCCAGCTCCGCCGCGAGCTTGAAGCGGCCAGGTATGACATGCAGGCGGCGGCCGCGGCGCGCAATGACGTGACCGTCACGGTGATCGCGCAAGTTGCTCAGGCCTATTTCGATTTGCGCGGCCTGGAGATGCGGTTCGCCGCTCTGAGCCACGATGTTGACGCGGCCCAACAGGGCCTGAAGTATGTGCAGGCTCGCTACGACCGCGGCCTCACCAATGAGTATGACCTCACGCTGGCGCAACGCGAGCTCGCCACGCTGCAGTTTGAGGTCGCGCCCCTGACCGCCCAGATTGCCGCCGCTCGCTACAGCATCGCCGTGCTGACCGGCCAATATCCAGAGGCAATCGACAAGGAGCTGAAGGCACCAGGGATGATTCCCGCCCTGCCCGCGTCCGTCGGAATCGGCCTTCCGGTCGAACTTCTGCGCCGCCGGCCCGACATCCGCGAGGCGGAGCGTGAACTTGCCGCCTCGAACGCCCGCATCGGCGTGGCCATCGGCAACCTGTTCCCGCACATCGACGTGAGCGGAGCAATCGGCGTCCAGGGCCCCAACCCTCCGGGACCGGGGTCGAGCCATGAGATCTGGGCGGTGGGTCCCTCGGCGACCTGGTCCGTGCTCGACTTCGGCACCCTCGATGCCCTCGTGGAGGTCGCCGATTTCCGGCACAAGGAATCCCTCCTGACCTACAAGCGCACGGTGCTCGAGGCGGTGCGGCAGGTGGACAGCGCAGCGCAAGTCTACACCGCGGAACAGGACAGCCTGGCGTATCTCTCGACAGCCCTGGTGGCGAGCCAGCGCTCGGTGACTCTAGCCACGGAGCGCTACGAGCGCGGTCTCACCGATTACCTCAACGTGCTGGATGCGCAGCGCCAGGAATTCGACCTCGAGAACCAGTATGCCGCCGCGAACCAGACGGCGGCGGATGCCCTGGTGGCGCTCTACCGTGGACTGGGCGGCGGCTGGGAAGACTATCAGGCTCTGCCGCCGATTCAGCGGCCGCTGCCCGCGGTCGTCGCCGCCTTCCGGCGAGTGTTTGACAGCGGCGCCGCCCAGTGAGAGTTAGGCGAATGCCCATGCAGGACTCAGCCCGATCCGAAATCCGCCGCCTGACAATCTATCTTGGCGAGGACAAAGCGGACGTCGATCAGCCGCTCTTCAAGTCGATCGTGCAGGAGGCCCGGGCGATGCACATTGCCGGCACCACGGTGATTCACGGGGCGGCCGGCTTTGGCCGCTCGACGCGGCTGCACACTGCCGACGTACTCTTTTCCACCGACCTTCCGGTAGTCGTCGAGATTGTCGACGTGGCGCGAAAGATCGAGCCCCTGATCCGACGCCTCGCCGAACGCAAGGATATCGGCCTGATGACTTGCGAAACCGTCGAGCTTTGCGGGCCGCGCCGGCTGGACGACTGATACCAACGGCCGCTTCGACACCCTGGTTCAGAGGGCGATCCTCGACAACCAGGCCGGATCTCTGCACCGGGGCCCCGTCCCCTAAACGCCGGCACGCGCTCAGACGGCCAGCGGCAGCTTGACGCGGAAGCAGCTCCCCTTGTTAAGGACGCTCTCCACCTCGACCTCTCCGCGGTTGGCATTGCAGATCGACTCGACGATGGCGAGTCCGAGGCCGGCGCCCTCGGGATGCTGGGACCGGGTCTGGCTCGCTCGGAAGAAGCGATGGAAGATGCGCGGCAGGTCCTCCTTCGGGATGCCGGCCCCGGTGTCGATCACCTCGAGGACGGCAAGGCCCTGGGCCGCAAAGACGCGTATCCGCACCGCGCCGCCCTCCGGCGTGTACTTGATGGCGTTGTCGAGGAGGTTGACAACGACCTGCTTCAGCCGGGAGCGGTCCCCGCTCACGGGGACGGGCGCCGGCGCCTCGCAAGCGACCGAGATCCGGCGGTCGTCCGCGAGGAGCGCCATCTGGCCGGCGGTGGTCGTGGCGAGATCGGCGAGGTCGAAGCGGACCCACTCCGACTGGGCCTCGCCCGCGTCGAGACGCGAGAGCGCGAAGAGGCGCTCGACGATCATCGACAGCCGCTCGACCTCCTCAAGGAGCCCCCCTATGCGCTCGCGTTCTGAGGCCGGGATGCCCTGCTCCCGGACCATGCTCTCCAGCTCGCCCCGCAGCACGGTCAGGGGCGTGCGCAGCTCGTGCGAGGCGTCGGCCACGAACCGTTTCGAGTTCAGGAATGCGTCTTCGAGGCGCGTGATCATGCGGTTGAGCGCGACCGACAGGCTCTCAAGCTCGTCTCCCGTGGCCGGCACCGGGAGCCGCTCGCCCAGGTTGTGCTGGGTGATCTGCTCCGCCTTGCCGGCGATCTGGTCCACCGGCATGAGGGTCCGGTGGATAAGGATGTAGCCGCCAGCGGCCGCCAAGATGGCGACCAGCGGCAGCCCAAGGCCGAGAAGGGCCAGCAGGTGCCGGAACATGCTCTCGACGGGCGCCGCCGACGTGCCGACCTCGACCAGGTAGGAGGTGCCGCCGGCCCCCGCCCGGACCGCGGCAATGAGGAGCGACGGGGCGCCCTCCACCGGCTGCTTGCGCGTAAACTCCGCCGGTGAAGAGACGGGCGCGGCCGGCACCGCAGCCGGATCGAAGGCCTGGCTAATCGGCGGGCCCGAGGCGTAGACGAGGCGGCCGCCGCGGGCTGTGATCCGGATGAACCGGTCGCTCTTCTCCGGGTCGTAGAGCGCGGCGACCTCCCTGGCGACGTAGGCCTCGCCGGTCCTCGCCACGTTTGCAACCAGCGTGTCGGAGATCTGCCTGGCGCGGCGCTCCTGGGTCTCCAGCAGGACCCCCTCGAGATAGCTCTTGATGTGCACAAACAGCAGCGCGCCGAGCGCGACGGCGACCACGGAAAAGAGCCCTGCATACCAAGCCGTCAGCCGGAACCGGATCGACCTGACCGTCACGGCGCGGAATCCTCCGAGAGGCTGTATCCGACGCCGCGGACCGTGTGGATCAGCTTCACCGGATGGGGAGCGTCCACCTTCTCGCGCAGGTGGCGGACATACACGTCGACAATGTTCGTCAGGCCCTCGAAGCTCTCGTCCCAGACGTGCTCGACTATCATCGTGCGCGACAGCACCCGGCCCGGCTGGGCGGCCAGGTACTCGAGGAGCCCGTATTCCTTGGGGGTCAGTTCCACGCGCCGCCCCGCCCGGCGGACCTGCTGGGTCAGCCGGTCGATCTCGAGGTCCGCCACGCGCACCGTGCCGCCCTGGCTCACCGGGCCGCGGCGCAGCAGCGACTTGACCCTCACCTCCAGTTCGGCGAAGGCGAACGGCTTCGTCAGGTAGTCGTCCGCTCCGGCCTCGAAGTTCTCGACCTTGCTCGCCGTGGCGTCCTTGGCGGTCAGGATGAGCACCGGCACCCTCGCGTCCGTCCGGCGGATTCGCCGGAGGAGCTCCAGGCCGTCGATGCCCGGAAGGGACAGGTCGAGGATCACGAGGTCGTATGGGTACGTGTTGACCATCGCCCATCCGGCCTGCCCGTCCGGGGCGACGTCGACCGCGTACCTCGCGGCCCTCAGGCCACGCGAAACCATTTCGGCCACCTTGCGCTCATCTTCGACGACCAGGATGCGCATGGGACTAACTTACCAGAGTTACATTAAGGGGCACCTAATAAACCATTAAATTCCCTTCATCAAAAAACTCCCGGCCCGGCCCGCAGGGCCTCTCCCCGCGCCTGCGTTTCCCCCTTTGCCCCGCTGGCGCACGGCAATAGCCTGAAGGACAATCCCCAGGGGGCTTCCGGCTTGTGACCAAGCCGACACGACCCCCACCGGGCTCCGCGGGCGGCCCTAACGGTACCCCGGCAAACACCGCCTGGATGAGGCCTCACGTGGGGATCCGGGATGCTCCCAAAGCCCGTGATAGCATAGGGTAATCGCATTGGGCTGTCAGAGGTTTGCCGATTTGTCACTCAACCGCCACGCGACCGTAACAACGGCCCGTTACAAGAGCGGCGCAACTAGTCACCCACCGAAACATCATGAGTCTAAAAAAAACTCGAATCTGTCTCGCGCTGCTGGCCGGCGCATTTCTGGCCACTGGCGCGGCATTCGCACAGGATAGCAACAAGGCGTTGCTCGACCTCCTCGTAAAGAAGGGCGTCCTGACGCCCGACGACGTGGCAAGCCTTCAGAAGGAACTCGCGGAACAGGCAGCGCAGGCGGCCGCGGCCCAGCCAGCCGCTCCCTCCGCAGCGCCTGCCGCCGCCTCTGCTGGCGCGCCGACAGTCGGACCGGTGGTGGCCCAGGCGGGCGGCGGCCCTGCGTTCGGCGGCGCGGCCGCCGCTGGCGTACCCGTCCCAGGAAGCGCCGGGGCGACCTCGCCGCTCTCATTCAGGATCGGCATCGCCGATTTCACTCCTTTCGGATTCATGGACTTCACCGGCGTCTACCGGAACGAATTCACGGGCAGCGCGATCGGCACGACCTTCAACGCCATCCCGTACACCAACGGCTCCACCGGGCAACTCTCGGAGACGAAGTTCAGCGCTCAAAACTCCCGCCTCGGCCTCAGGGTGGACTCGACCGTCGCCGGCACCAAGGTCCTAGGCTACTTGGAGACGGACTTCCTCGGCAACGCACCGACCAACCTCGGCGTGACGAGCAATTCGGACACGCTGCGCATGCGCGTCTACTTCGCCGACCTGAAGTACGGCCCCTGGGAATTCCTCGCCGGGCAGGATTGGAGCATGCTGACCCCCAACCGCCGCGGGATCTCCCCGATGCCGTCGGACATCTTCTACTCCAACGACATGGACACGAACTACCAGCTGGGACTGACCTGGGCGCGCCAGCCGCAGGTTCGCGTGATGTACCATGCCACCGATGAGCTTACCCTGGGCCTCTCGGTCGAGAACCCCGACCAGTATGTTGGCGGCGCTGTGGTCCTGCCGGCTGCCTTCACCGCAACCGAGGTCGACACGGGCGTCGCCACGACGCAGCCGAACATATTCCCCGACGTCATCGCTAAGGCCGCCTTCGACACGAAGGCCGTCAACGGCCTGCCCTGGCACTTCGAGGTGTCCGGCCTCCTGAGCTCGTTCAAGATCAACACCTACACCTCGTCCATCAACACGGACGCGACCGCCGAGGGCGAGGGGGTCCAGGGGGCCGTGAACCTCGAGGTCGTGAAGGGCCTCTCGGTCATTGGCACCTATTTCTACAGCTACGGCGGGGGCCGCTACCTTTTCGGCTCGGGCCCCGACTTTGTCGTCACGCCGCCGGATCCGACCGGCGCCTACGGGATCGGCCTCGTCAAGGCGGACTCCGCGATCGCCGGGCTCGAATACGCGTTCGTGCCCCAGGACACGGCGTCGGTCTACTGGAGCACCGCCGACTTCGGCCAGCGCTACGACAAGCTGTCCAGCGGTTCATACGTCGGCTACGGCTACCCCGGGTCGGCCAACAGCAACAACAAGTCGCTCAGCGAGGTCACGCTGGCCAACACGTACACCTTCTGGAAGAACCCGAGCTACGGGGCCCTGCAGCTCATCGCCCAGGTCTCCCACATTGAGCGCCAGCCCTGGTTCGTCGCGGCGGGCCAGCCGAGCAACGCCAACGCCAACATGGTGTGGCTGGACCTGCGCTACGTCCTGCCCTGAGTCCCGGCCCGGCCTAGGGACTTCGACACCCCGGGTGCATCCGCCCGGGGTGTTTTCATGCCCGGCCGCGCCCATCGCCCACCGTCAGAGGTTGAGCGTCGCCTGGACGTAGCAGTAGCTGGCGTCGCTCGAGCCCACGGCGCGCAACGATTCCCTGACATAGTCGCCCCGGAAGAAATGGCCGAGCCCCAGCTCGAGCAGAAGGCCGCGGTGCACGGTCCAGCCTCCGATGACGTCCACCTCCTGGCCCAGGTCGGAGCTGTATCCCGGGTTTATCCCAAAGCCCTTGCCGCTTCCGGGCGCGGCACCGGCCGTGTTGCGCGGCACGCCAGCCACGTTGTACCAGTAGTCGTTCGTCGTCTCGAGGTACTGCTGGTGGACGTCGAGGGCGAGGCTCGTCGTGGCGCTCGGCCTTGACGTGAGCGACAGGCGGTAGTCCACGATGTTCTGCAGGCTCGAGAGGTCCATGATCCCATAGAGGCCGTGGTTCGAGGGCAGCAGGTTCTGGAAGGTCTCGCTGTCGTTGTCCTTGGAGTTCTGGTCGCCGGAGGCGCAGCTTGCGATCATGGCGAGGCGCGGAGCCCAGGGAACGTCCTTCCACGTGTAGCCGCCCTGAAGGATGAAGGCCCATGCGTTCTGGTCCAGGCGCGGGGCCGCCTTCGCCGCGGCGACGGTTGTCGCTGGAAAGACCGCGGTCCTGTCGCCGAACTGCCACATCGCCTCCACAGAATAGTCCCACGGGCCCAGCGTGCCGGGCTTTGACTTCTCGTGGTACCCGAGCGTGTAGATGTCCTGCGGCGCGGTGAACCGGAACGGGGCCGGGACCAGCGACCAGTTGTCCGTCACGATGCCGCGGGCGACGTTTCGGGCGAAGAGGTAGAGCTCCGTCACGTTGTCCCTGGAGAACCCGGGGAAGTCGAAGTAGGCGCCAGAGAGCGTGTCCTGCGAATTGCCCTCCTCGAAATGGTCCTCCTCTACGTAAACGAGGTTGGAGGCAAAGAGGTCGACGCCGAAAAAGGAGTTCTGGTACCTGACCTTGACCGCATCAAAGGTGTGCGGGATGTTGAGCCAGAACGCGTTGCCCACGAGCCGCTGATCGCCGTAGGTCAGCTCCTGCCGGCCGATCTTCGCCGTGACCGGGAATTCCTTTAGGTTCCCAATCAGGACGTAGGCCATCTGGAGCTGCACCGGTCCGTCGTCCTCGGCGAGGTTCTTTCCCGGAGCCGCCGGCGTGTAGCGGTCGTCCGCGAACGAGTAGCTTGATCTCGCCTCGACGACGAAGGCGATGAGGTCGCCGGCGTAGCTGACCCGGGGCATGAGGCGGCTGAGCCAGTATTCGTTGCTGTTGGTGGTCGGCGAATCCGAGAAGAAGTCGAAGTTCGAGCCGGCGTGGGTCGTGCCGGCGCCGGTCTTGTCCTCGAAGCGCAACCGCTCGTTGACCACGAAGTCCCAGCCGCTCAGCGCAGGGACAGTTTTTAGGTAGTCGTCTATGGCGCCCGGCACGGGCGCCGCCGGCGAGGGCGGGCTGTACTGTGCTAAGGCCGCGGAAGCGGCCGAGGCAAGGAGGAGGATAAGCGTGATTCCTTGTCGTATGTGCATGGTGGGTGCGTGATTGTAAAATGTTCGGGCTTGCAGCAGGGGCGCCGGTCAGCGCTGGGCGACGGGTCGGGAGTCCGGGTTTGGCTTAGGGTTCGGTGTGAAGAGGAGCACGGGGCCGTTGCACTGTGCGACCGCGATCGGGGGAACGCCCTTTTGCCCAGGCAGGGAGACGGCGACCGCCGAGCGGGTGTCGCCCCCGGCCACGAGGCCGCTCCGCCACGGCGGAACGGGGGTAAGGCCGCCGTGGCCGTCGCCCTTTAGCAGGATGCTCACGCTTCCGTCGAAGCGTCCCGTGGACGGTTCGGGGCCGTAGTTGTTGCCGACACAGTAGACGTCGAGGATTCCGTCCCCGTCCAGGTCGCGCACGACGAGACCGTTGATCGGCGACAGCTGGGCGGGCGCGGGCAGCCGCCTGAAGTCGAAGGTCCCGCCGGGCCCCTGGAAGTAGACCCCGCTGGCGAGCTCGTTCGCCTCGAGGCGACGCGCCTTGGAGAGGTGCTCGGCCGGAAAGATGTCCTCGATCGCGGCCTGCGAGTAGGCCTCGTATGTCGGGAACTTCCTGCGCAGCCACGGGAAGGAATAGGACAGCTTGCTGCGCCCGCGCACCGGATAGAGCCTCCCGTCGCTGTACTGGGCCTCGACCAACTGCTCGCTGCCGCTGCCGTCGAGGTCTCCCGCGAAGAGCACCGTGGGTTCGGCCTCGCTCGCGTGGTACTTGGTGTTGAGGCCGACGTTGCCCGCGATGATGTCGAGGCGCCCGTCGCCAGCCAGGTCGGCGACCGCCAGTGAGCTCCACCAGCCCGTTCGTCGCGCGAGGCCCGCCTTTTCCGTCCAGTTGTCGAAGCCGTGGCCGTTGTTGTGGAAATAGACGATGGGGCCCCATTCGACCGCAAGGACGAGGTCGGGCCGGCCGTCCCCGTCGATGTCCGCCCAGACGGCCGCCGTCACCATCCCGATGTTCCGCAGCCCCGGGGCCAGCTCGTCCGTGACATCGACGAACTTTCCGCCCGTGTTCCTGTAGAGGAAGCTGCGCGGCGTCGCGGGCCAGTGGCCCGGGACGACCCGGCCGCCGACGAAGAGGCCGGCCCTGCCGGTCCCCTCGAAGTCGGCGGCCGCCGCGACGCAGCAGGACTCGCCGCCCGAGGGAAGCGTGTCCGGGGGGGCGAGGGCGAAGTGCCCATGCCCGTCGTTCAGGTAGAGGCGGTTGCGGAGCGCCGGGTCGCCCTGGTCGTGCCGGACGCCGCCGCCGACGATGAGCAGGTCCGGGCGGCCCTTGCCGCTCGCGTCGAAGAACAGGGCCCCGACGTCGTCGGAGTCCCTCGCGGCGTCGGCCCACGGCTGCTCGGGCGCGGGCTTGAAGGCGCCGCCGGGCTGGCCGAGAAAGAGCACGCCGGGCTGGCCGTCCGTGCCGCTGACGAAGACGTCGGGCAGGCCGTCGCCGTTGACGTCGGCGACGGCGATCGCGGGGCCGTTCATTCCCTGGCGCCTGGGCAGCAGCCGCTGGCGCCTGAACTCATCGGTGGGCTGGTACGTGTTCGTGAAGTCCAGGCCCCGGGCTCGGGCGTTCTCGGCGAACAGCGCCGAGGGATCGGGCGGGCGGTTGAGGTGCGCCGGCGGGCGGTGGGCCGTCTCTCCCGGCGCCAGCGCCGGCTGCCTTATGGTAAGCAGCTTGTCGACCGGCAGGTCCTCGAGCACCTGGACCTGGCCGTTCGGCCAGTGAATCGTGAGCTTCGAGATGGCGGTGTCGTTGCCCAGGCCGAAATGCACGGTTGCGGGCTCGCTGGCCACAACCCCCCGCTCGGTGTACACCTGGCGCACCTGCACGCCGGAGGCCGTCTCGATTCTCAGCTCGGCGCCGATGGCGTCGAGGTTGGGCGCCCGGCCGGCCAGCTTGATCATGACCCGGTGGCCGTCGCACGTGTGGTTGCGGATCAGCGTCGGCGGCCCCTCGTAGTTGTTGTAGACGATGTCGAGGTCGCCGTCGCCGGCCAGGTCCACGATCGCGCAGCCGAACGAGACGCCGACCCGGTCCAGGCCCCATTTCGCGCTGACGTTCTCGAACTTGAGGTCGCCCAGGTTGTGGTACGCGAGCGTGCCTTCCCTGCGCTGCGGGGAATTCTTCCAGACCATCGCCCGCGCGTTCAGGTTGGGGGCGACGTTCTGCTTGTCGACGAGGTCCGGGTCCGTGAAGTTGCGGATCATCCCGCCCGTGAAGAAGAGGTCCTGGCGGCCGCAGTTCGTGAGGTCGGCCATCCGGACCGCCCAGGTCCACCCCGTGGCGTCCAGGCCGATCAGGTGCGCGATCTCCTGGTACCTGTCGGTGCCCGTGTTGAGGTAGGTCGCGTTCCACATGTACTGGGGGATCAGCTCGGACACGCGCTCCATCTCCCAGAGGCCCCGCCCCTGCTCCTCGAGCCCCCTCATGAACTCCACGCGGGTGCGGTCGCGCATGTCCGTCACCATGAAGTCGATCAGGCCGTCGTTGTTCAGGTCGCCCGAGTCAGCTCCCATCGAGAAGTACGTGACGTGGGGAAGGCGCTCGTCGACGACGTCCGTGAAGGTGCCGTCGCCGTTGTTCATGTAGAAGCGGTCCGGAGTCTCGAAGTCGTTGGCGACGTAGATGTCGGGCCAGCCGTCCTGGTTGGCGTCGAACCACAGCGCCGTGTGGCCCTGAGTCGTGCCCCAGATGCCGGCCTTCTTCGCCACGTCGGTGAACGTCCCGTTGCCGTTGTTGTGGAAGAGGTAGTTCCTGCGCCCCGTCGGGCTCTTGGTGAAGTCGAGGACGTTGGTGAGGAGGAAGCAGTCGAGGTAGCCGTCACCGTCGTAGTCGGCGAACGTCGCCTCGACGCTCGCGTCCTTAACGTCCAGGCCGTACTCGTGCGCCCTCTCCGTGAAGGTGCCGTCCCCGTTGTTGACGAACAGGAGGTTCGGGGCGTCGAAGCGGCAAACGTACAGGTCGGGCCAGCCGTCCTGGTTGATGTCGACCACGGTGGCGCTAGTGACGCTGCCGGGCCCGTTCTGGGTGCAGTCGACGCCCGCGGCCGCCGCCACGTTGACGAACTTGAACGGGGCGGTCTGCCGGTAGAGTGCGCAGGGGCCGTTCCGGGAGACGACGAATATGTCCAGGAGCCCGTCCCGGTCGAAGTCGGCGACGGCGATCCCGGTCTCGACGGCGCCGAGCGTCAGCTCGCGGAACCGGTCTCCCCACATCCTGGGATCGCTGTAGAGGTTGCTCACGGTGACGCCCGTCGACTCGGGTGAGAGGACCTCGAAGGGCTTGGCCCCGGGAGCCGCCGGCACCCGCTGGCGGAGCGGGGTCGCCACGTACGCGGGCTCGGCCGCGGCCGCAAGCGCCAGGGCGCCCGACGCTGCGCAGGCCAGGATTCTCTTGAGCATCGCGCCTGGAGCCTGGGGCATCACTTGGAAATCGGGAGCAGCGCGTTCGCGTAGACCCAGTCCGCGATCTTCACGCCGACCTTCTGGGCCTCGAGGTTGTCCGACATGGTGTGGATCCCGCCCCAGACTCGGCTCATGCCGACCTCGCGCTGGGCGTCCGACAGCTTCGTGAAGGTGTGCACGGCGCCCGGCAGGCCGTCCGAGGTCACGCTGAAGTCGACATCGTCGGTGCCGATGACGAGCGCGATCATGCGCGCGCCCGCGGCCGAGAACGTGCTGTGGCCGGAGGTGTACGACGGGAAGGGCGGCGACGCCATGTTCGGGATGAATTCGGGCCTGAGCTCGACCTTGGGGTTGAGCTTCGGGTCGAGCTCGCGCAGGGCCGTTTCCGGGCGCCAGAAGTTGTAGTAGTACTTCGTCTCCCAGCAGGAGATCCCGGCGTCCGCCTCGGCCAGGTTGAGGAGCGCGAAGAGCCGCGCGCACTCCGGCACGGAGAGGTTCCGGCGGCGGGCGATGTCCTGGGTGATCACGTTCCAGTGCCCCGGCGGCGTCGCCGTGCCGAGGTCGTCCGACCAGAACGGCGTGGACAGGGTCTGGTACTCTGTGCGGTCGGCGTCGTCGCGCGCGCCGTGGCTGGCGACGAAGGCGAGCTCCTCCGCGTATTCCTTGGACCCCAGCGTCTCGGGGGGCGGGGCGCGGAACTGCGACTGGGAGGTCATGACGAACGGCGTCACCCTTCCCCAGTACGGCAGGAGGGGGGGCCGGAAGGCGGGCGGCGTCTCCCGCCACTTTCCCTGCTCGGTGCTCGTGTATGTGCCGGGGACGGGCTTGTTGTATCCGCTGTCCGCGCGCTTGGCCAGCACCGCCTCGGCCACCCTCCTCCCCCAGGCGATGCCGTCGGCCTTGGCCTGCCCGTCGGGAATGTCGGCCAGGGCCTTGTCGTAGGCGGCCTGAATCGTGCGGGGATTGGTCGCCGTAAAGAGGTTATTGAGGACGGTGTAGGCCGCGCTGGCGACAGCCGCGTCCATGCTGGCGCCCGAGGGCGCCGGGTCATTTACGAGCCAGCCGCGGTGCGTGCGCGTGATCCCGTTCACGGCGTCGAAGATCGCGACGTGATAGGTGGCATAAAGGAGCGCGGCGAGCGGGGGCGGGTTCCGGGCGAGGCGGATGGCGTCAATGGCCTCCTCGTTCCAGTCGAGCACCGCGTTTGCGTCGGCGCGGGCCACCAGGGCAAGGCAGATCGCGCAGAGAAAGGGCGCGGAACGGAATGACTTCATTGGGTACGGGGATCGTGGTCGGGTGCGGGGAGCGGCTCCGTCGTGTGCATGGCGCTGGGCTTCAGCGTCCCGCGAAATGGACCGATGGGCGCTCGGGTGGGAAGGCGTTTGTGGCCGAGGGCCCGCATTGCGGGGCGAACGGCGGGGAAAAAGACGCCGGCGCCCACGGGGCAGTAGATCCGGCCATACGGCTAATTAGGCTCGGTAATGACGATGCGGCGGTTGATCCCGGGCGAACGGACCTCCTGGCGCACGCCGCTCGGCCAGCGGACCACGACACTGCGGACACGGTCGTCCTCGCCCAGCCCGAAGGTGAGCGTCTTTTCCGACTGCGCCATGAAGCCCATGGCCGGCTCCATGGTCTGCACGAGCACGCCGCGGGGAGTATGCACCTCGACCCGTGCGCCGCCCGCGTCGCGCTGGCAGTGGGTGCCGACGAGGTCGACCCGCAGCCATGCGTGGTGGAGGCGCTGGTCGTTGCGCAGGAGCCGGGGCGGCCCCCCGTTCTGGGCGATCACCACGTCGAGGCTCCCGTTTCCCTCGACGTCCGCGACGGCCACGCCCCGCGCGACCACCTTCCCCCCGAGCACCGCAGCCCCCCCCGGCGCGCGTTCCCAGCCGTGCCCGTCATTCCAGAGCAGCGCCGGGGCGGCCTCGAAGCCGCGGCCGTGCTCGAAGCGGTTCAGCCCGGGCTCCGTGAGGCCGTTGCCGGAGACGATGTCCATCCGGCCATCGAGGTCGTAGTCGAGCAGCGCGACGCCGAGCTTGCCCCTGAGCTCGCAGTGGGACTCGGCCTCGCCCGACACCGGGCCGAGCGCGAGCCCGGCCGCGCGCAGCACGCCCAACCGGTCGGTCGCCTGTCCCGGGCGCGCCAGCTCGCTCGCCCCCGCCAGGCCCGCCGACGCTCCCTCGCGCCGCTCCGCCGAGGAGGACTTCCATTCGCGGAATGTGCCGTTGCCCTGGTTGATGAAGAGGACGTCCTCCCCTGACTGGTACGTGAACAGGAGATCGAGCCGGCCGTCGCCGTTTGCGTCGACCGCCGCCACCGCGAGCGGAAGGGCCCGGGGGAACCCGGTCTGCCGGTCGATCAGGTCGAGGCCGGTCTTCGCCGAGACCTCGACGAACTTCCCGTTGCCGAGGTTGCGGTACACGGAGGGGAACACGCTGACGAAGCCCGCGGGCGCCGTGTACGACGGGCCCACGCTCTCGGCGGTGAAGGCCTCCCTCAGGCTGGTCTCGCCCGCCCAGCGAGCGTAGTTGCACACCACCAGGTCGAGCCTGCCCTCCCCGAAGATGTCGATCCACACGGCGCCGGTGCTCCACACGTGGTCGTCCCCGCCGACGCCGGCCGATTCGGTCACGTCGACGAACTTGCCGTTTCCCTGGTTGTGGAAGAGCCGGTTGCCGCCGATCCCCGTGATGAAGATGTCCGCAAAGCCGTCGCCGTCGTAGTCCCCCACCGCGACGCCCATACCCAGCATCGTTATGTCGAGCCCCGCCTCGCGGGTCACGTCCGTGAAGTGCCCGGAACCGTCGTTGTGGTAAAGGGCGCACGTCGGCGGCCCGCCCATCGCGGAGGGAATCCAGGGCCATGTCGTTCCGCTCACGAAGAACAGGTCCGGGCGCCCGTCGTTGTCATAGTCCAGGAACGCGACGGCGCCCGGCAACGTCGTCGGCGTCCCCTCGTCCTCCCTGGTCCCGTTGTCGTGCACGAAGTTGAGGCCCGCCTCCTCCGTCACGTCGGTGAACCTCACGGCCGGGGCGTAGCCGGTCTGCGCCGCGAACGGGAACAGCCGCGAGAAGAGGACGCCGACGACGATCGCCGCCACGGCCAGGGGCGCCAGCACGGGCACCAGCGGCGATATGGCGCCACGGGCGACGGCCCCGCCCGGATCGGCCGGCGCCGGGGCGCGCGCGAGTGTCGGCGCCGTTCGGGCGCGCTCGGGATTCGCCGCGGGGCCGGGCATGGACTGCTATTGAACTTCCCGTGCGACGATGTAAATTTCATTCCCATTGATGAGCGCCCGGTCCATGGCCCCAACCCTTCTTCGCGGGCTCGGTCTCCTGGCGCTGTGGTCGCTGGTGGGCCTGGCCTTCGCGAGCCAGCTGTACCTTTCGAACACCCTGCTCGGTCGACCCATAACCTGGGGCGAGGCGATCAGCGCGCCTCTGGAGGACTGGTACGTCTACGGCGTCCTGTCCCTGCCGGTCGTCTGGCTGGCCCGGCGCTACCCGCCCGAGCTCCGGCCCCGGTGGCTCGCCGCCTGCATCCACCTGGTGGCGGCGCTCGTCTTCTCGCTCTCCTACGTGGTGCTTCGCGCCGTCGTGGGGGAGGTCGACAGCTGGATCGTGGGCGAGTCCGCCACCTTCGGGGAGATCTTCGACCCGCTTCTCGTGCGGACGTTTCCCTTCAACCTCCTCATTTACGGGGTCATCATATCCGCCGGCCACGCGCTCGACTACTACCGCAAGTACCACGAGCGCACCGTGCAGACCCTCGAACTGGAGAAGCACCTGACCGAGGCCCGCCTCCAGGCCCTGCTCCACCAGCTCAAGCCACACTTCCTTTTCAACACCCTGAACGGGATCGCCTCGCTGATGCACACGGACGTCGAGGCCGCAGACCGGATGCTCGTCCGGCTGAGCGAGCTGCTGCGGATAACGATGGCCCACACCGGAGCGCCCGAGACGACGCTCCGGGAGGAGGTCGCCTTCCTCGAGCGGTACCTCGACATCGAGCGGATACGCTTCCGCGACCGCCTCGAGGTGTCGATCGCCGTCGACGAGGACGCGATCGACGCGAGGGTGCCGAGCCTGATCCTCCAGCCCATCGTCGAGAACGCGGTGCGCCACGGCATCGAGCCCCAGTCCCGCACGGGCCGGATCGAGCTGCGCGGGGCCCGGGACAACGGCCGGCTCGTCCTCACCGTCAGCGACAACGGGGGCGGCGTGCCAGCCGGCGGCCCGCCGCACGAGGGCATAGGCCTCGCCAACACGCGCGCCCGACTGGCCGAGCTCTACGGCGACAAGCAGCATTTCGAACTGGTCAACCGGCCGGATGGAGGCCTGTGTGTGCGCATGGTGATCCCGTTCATCCCCTCCGAGCCGTGAGCAAGCTCCGCATCATCATCGCGGACGACGAGCCGCTGGCCCGCGCACGCCTGCTCGCGCTGCTGCCGAAGGACGTCTCCATCGAGGTGACCGGCGAGTACGCGACCGGGACGGAGGCGGTCGAGGCCATCCGCCGGGACAAGCCCGACATCGCGTTTCTCGACATGCAGATGCCCGGATGCGACGGCCTGCAGGTTGTCGAGGCGCTCGCGCCCGAGGAGCGGCCGGCCATCGTCTTCGTTACCGCGCACGAGAAGTTCGCCGTGGACGCCTTCGGCGTCCGCGCCGTCGACTACGTGCTCAAGCCGTTCGACCGGGAACGCCTCGAGACCGCGCTCGAGCGGGCTGCCGAGTACGTGAGCACGCGCCGGGCGGGCGCCCTGGGAGCCCGGATCGAGGGCCTCCTTTCAGGCGCCGTCCCGGCGCCGAAGCCAGAGCGGCTCGCGGTGAAGGCCAACGGCCGCTACGTCTTCCTGACGCTCGACGAGGTCGTCTGGGTCGAGGCCGCCGACAACTACGTGGTCATCCACACCACCGCAGGCGAGCGACTGATGCCCCGTGAGACGCTCTCTTCCATAGAGGCGCGCCTCGGGCCCGAGCACTTCAGCCGCGTGAATCGCTCCGCCGTCGTGCGGATCGACCAGGTGAAGGAGCTCCAGCCCTCGCCCCAGGGCGACTACACCATTCTCCTGCGCAACGGCACGCGGATCCCGCTGAGCCGCAACCTGCGCGGGCGCTTCGCGAAATACCTCCTGGAAGGCTGAGCGGAATCCTTCCCATGGAACAGGCCGAGTTCGAGACGCCGGGCGCGCCCCAGCCGTCCGCTCGGCCACCAGCGGCCGCGTGGCTTTCCAGCCTGGCCCTCTCGCTCCTGGCCCTTGCGTGGATGGAGGCGGCCGGGGGGCGCCTGGCGGGCGCCCTCTCGGCCACCCGCGACGAGCCGGGCCACATCAGCGCGGGGCTCAGCGGCTGGAGGGACGGAGACTACCGGCAGTCGACGGGCAACCTCTTCTTCGCGCAGAAGTGGGAGGCCTGGCCGCTCTATCGCAGCGGATTGCGCCCGCCGGACCCCGCGCTGCAGCGCGACGTGCAGTGGAACCCCCTCCTGATCGGGGAGGTGCTGCTCTTCTCGGGCCCGGCGGATCCGCGGGCCATCCTGGAGCCTGCGCGGAGGATGACCCTCGCGCTGTGCATCCTGTCGGGCGTCCTGGTCTGGGGCTGGGCCACCAGGCTCGCCGGGCCCCGTGCGGGTGCCCTCGCGGCGCTCCTCTATGCCTCCAGCCCCGTGATACTGGCCAACGGCGTGCTGGCGACCACGGACGCGGCCGCGGCGTTCTGGTACCTCGCGGCTCTCGCCAGCTACGCTTGGCTCCTCGCGCGCCCCTCGGCGCACGCGGCCGCGCTGGCGGGACTTTGCGCGGGAATGATGCTCCTTACGAAGTTCTCGTTCGTCGCGCTGCTGTCCGGGGCCGTCCTTCTGCTCGCATGGCGCCTCTGGCGCCGGCGCGGCAGGTGCCCCTTCCTCCCGATCGCCGCATGGCACGCGCTCGCCTTCGCCGTCGCCTGGGCCAGCATCTGGGCGTTCTTCGGCTGGTCGTTCCGCCCTGGAGGCTTCACTTACATCGCGTCGGAGCCGTCGGGCGTTGCCGGGCGCTGCGCCGCGCTCCTCGCCAGGTGGCACGCGCTCCCCCAGCCCTATCTGCGGGAGATATTCACGCTTGAGGACATTATGAGGCCGCGGCCCGCATACCTGCTCGGCGAGTTCCGCGCCGGCGGGTTCTGGGACTACTTTCCGGTCGCGTTCCTGGCGAAGAGCACGGTGGCGATGCTGCTGGCGCTCCTCGCCTGGCTTTTTGTCCGCCCGGCGGCGGCCCCGGCCGACCGAAGCGCCCCCCTAGGCATCTCCCCCGTCGTGGCCGGCGCGCTCGGATACGCGGCCGTCGCCATGCTCACGCCGCTCAACATCGGGGTCCGGCACATCCTGCCCCTGTTCCTGCTCGCCGCGGTGGCCGGCGGGGTGGCGCTCTCGCGCTTCGCCCAGCGCGGACGGGGACAGTGCGCGCTCGTCGGGCTTGTCGCCCTCATGGCTGCCGTCGAGGGCTACTCGGCGCGCCGCCAGCCGCTCGCCTGGTTTAACGCCCTCGCCGGGGGGCCGATGTCCGGGTACCGGATCATGGTTGACTCCTCGCTGGAATGGGGAGGCGACCTTCCCGATCTCATCGCCTGGGAACGGGGCCTGAGGGTGGCCGACCCCACCACGCCCCTCTTCGTCTGCCTGCTCGGCCCTCCCGGACACGAGCACTTTGGCCTGCCGGCGACGAACCTGGACTGGGCCTTTGAGAACGGGCGGGTCCGGGCGGGCTACTTCGTGTTTGGCGCGACGCGGCTCGTCGGCGGACCGACGGAGCTCTACGGCGAGTGGAATGAGCAGCTTAGGCGGGAATGGATCGCCGAGGGGGCGCCCGCATGGCGCGGTCCGCTGCCCCACCGGGTCGCGCAGCTTGCGGCGGCGAGGCTGGCGGCGAGCTGCCGGAGGCTTCGGCCGGCCGAGAGGATCGGGCCGGTCTACTTCGTCTACCACCTCGACGAGGGGGCCCTCGAGAGGGCCCTGGGCAGCGACGCGGACAGCATGGCGGGGGCCGGCTCCCGGAACCCGGCGCCGGCGGGGTTGGCGTCGCTGGCACCCTGACTTCGCCGGCAGCCAGGGCGGGCTCCCCGGGCTCAGATGTCCTGCTCCACCAGGAACTGCTCATAGAGTCCCCGGGGGGTCACATAGACCGAGATCTCCACGGCACCCTTCTCGAATTCGGCCTTGTAGCCCCGGTAGGTCATGCCGCCGCGGTGCTCCTGGCGGGTGCGCACGATCGACCTCACGGCGCCGAGCGGCTTTAGGGACGCCCGGATGTCCGCAAGAGCCGTGGGGCTGAAGTAGGCACTCGTGTCTGGCGTCAGAAGGGACCGATCGACGGCGCCGCGGCGCAGCCCGTCGAGTATGGAGCCCACTTGCCTCAGCTCGGCCGGCGAGGCCTCCTGGGCGGCCGCCTCCCCGGCGTCCATGAGCCAATGAGCCAGCTGGCGGGCGATGGTTGCCGCGACGAACACGCTGTCCTCATTGCTGCAGACGACGACGGCGATGTCGCGGGTAGGAAAGACGGAGTTGAAGGTGAGAAAGCCGGAGACCTCCCCGCTGTGCGAGAGTTGCGGGATGCCGTCGATGTCGCCGACACCCAGACCCAGCGCGTAGTGGGTCAGGTTCCCGTTCTTCAGGCTCACAGCCCCGGTCAAATCCCTGTACGAACTCTCGCTCAGGATGCGGTGGTGCAGCACGGCGATGTCCCAGCGGGCGAGGTCGGAGGGCGTCATCGCCAGTTCCGCGGCGCCGTGATACCAGCCCGGAGCCTCCGGGACGGCCGGCCTCGGCGGGCCCAGGCCGTAGCGCGTGTAGGGCACCGCGTCGGAGGCGCGCCGCTCGAGATAGCCGTCCGTCGCGCTTTTCATCCCAAGCGGATCGAAGATCGTCCGCCTGAGGAAGGGGACGAGGGACTCGCCCGCGGCCTTCTCGAAGATCCGGGCGGCCAGGACATAGTTTGTGTTGCTGTACTCCCAGCGGGTCCCCGGCTCGAAGTCGAGCGCCCTGCCCGCCCACGCCTTAATGACGGAATCGGGGTCTGTCGGTTGGGCCCACTCCGGAATTGAGTAATCCTGGGGGGCGTAGTCCTCGTAGCCGGAGGAATGGGAAAGGAGCTGGCGGAGCGTGATGTCCGCGGCCCGGGTCAGCCCGGGATAGTACTTCGACACGCGGTCGTCCAGGGTCAGCTTCCCCCCCTCTGCCGCGAGGAGGACGGCGGCGGCCGTGAACTGCTTGCTGACCGAGCCCACGAAATAACGGGTCGATGCATCGGCCGCCCTGTCGGGCGAAAGCGCCGCCTTCCCGAAGGCCTTCGCATAGACCACCTCGCCGTGCTCGGCGATCGCCACCGAGACGCTGGGCACCCCGCTCTCGCGCAGCAGCTGCGCAACCTTCCGCTCCTTGTCGGCGTCAAGGACGTCCTCCGCCCTCGCGGCCGTGCCCGCAAGGGCCGCTAGGCAGACAGCGCACAGAGTGAAGCGGCTCATCCGGGGGTGACTGTGTGGCGAACTGAAGCCCGGAGAACGAGCCCAAACTCGGGCCACGGGCCCCGCGCGGCGCACCGGGCGGCGCGAGGACGCTTCTTGATAGATCGGCCCCGGGGCGTTAGGGTCCGGGCCGTCCGGATCATGTGAACGCTCCACACGCCAGGAACCCTGTGAACGCCGCGGCCACTCCGCGTCTTGAGACGTGCAGCCAACGGGGATCGATGTTGGCGGTCCTCGCCGTCTGCCTAGGCCTCGCGATTCTTGTCATCGTCCTCAGCTTCAGGGTCCACAGCCTCAAGACGCAGGTCGCCACCAAGGGCGCCGACACCCATCAGCAGGCTGCGCCGGCCAAGCCAGACAACACCCAGGCCCTGGCCGACCTGGACAAGGCCAAGGGAGCCTTGGCGCAGCTCCAGTTGAAGCTGGACCAGGCCACGAGCCGCCAAGGCGACTTGCAATCGGACCTCGCCAAGGCGAGGGCGCGGTCCGCCGATCTGCAATCGCAGCTGGACGGGGCCAGGGCCTCGTCGGCGGAGCTGCAGTCGCAGCTGGACAAGGCCAAGTCCCAGTCCGCGGATCTGGAGGGCCGGCTGGACCAGGCGGCGTCCAAGTCCTCCCAGCTGCTTTCGCAGCTCGACCAGGAGAGGGGCAGGTCGGCGGACCTGCAATCGCGGCTCAAGAAGGCCGAGGGCGAGATTGCCGGCCTCCAGCCCCTGGTCCATCGTGCCCGCCGCATGCCGGTTGCGACGTCGGTCGAGAGGGCGCAGGGCAGCCTGTTCGGATTGGCCAGCTCGAAGGTCAGTTTCACGCTCCACATCAGCAACCTTTCCCTCGAGCCCCTGTCCGTGGCCATTACCGTGACCGGCCCGGAGGCGACCCGCTCCGTGTCCGGCACGATAGCGGGCCGCACGACGCTCGACATCGAGAAGCTCGCCGGCGGCGAGAACGTCGCCATCGCAAGCGAGAGCTACGACCCGGTTTCCGTGACCGTCCAGTGAGGGCGGGGTCCGGCCGCGGACGCTGCGGCGGGGGCTGGTCCGCCCATGATGCGCGACAGGCTCGCAGTGCGCGTGTTTTTCCTGTATAGAGTCGACAATGAAGGTTCCCGACAGCGCAATGCCGGAGGAAGCCTACTGGGAATCGTTGTTCGATGTCCCTCTCGTGCTGGAGCGCCTCGGGCTCGACAGGTCGGTGAAGGATGTCGCGGAGCTAGGGTGCGGCTACGGCACATTCACCATTCCGCTGGCCCGCCGCGTGAGCGGCACCGTCTTCGCCTTTGACGACGAGCCTCTCATGATCGCCCGCACAGTGGCGCGCGCCGCGGCCGCCGGCGTCCTCAACGTCAGGGGCGAGGTCCGGAACGTCCTGGAGGACGGCTTCGGGCTCGAGGCCGGAAGCTGCAGCGCATGCCTGCTTTTCAACGTGCTGCACTGCCAGGATCCCGAAACCGTGCTGCGGGAAGCGGCCAGGATCATCATTCCGGGCGGACATGTGCTCCTCATCCACTGGCGCTCCGACATCCCGACGCCGCGCGGGCCTCCACTCTCGATCCGCCCTCGCCCCGCACAGATCCTGCAGTGGGGCCGGGCGGCAGGTCTGCAGCCGGGCTTCACCGCCAATCTTCCGCCCTGGCATTTTGGCATCGGATTGGGAAAACTGAGCTCCGCGCACCGGCCCCCGCATCACATGGGCAGGCGAGCGGCGTGACCGAGCCGCGCGGGCGACTGGCGCCGGCGAGGTCCCACGGCGGAATCGAAAACGTGACATGCGCCGAGCGAGCTGCCCGCCTTGAGCCAGGGGGATGAACCATGAAGAACAAGATGCCCGGAGGAGCCATTTGCGCGGTCATGACCTGCCTGGCGTGCGCTCTCAGCGTGCCCGCCGGCAGGACCGACACGGTGGATCCAGCTGATCCCCAAATACCTGCGGGCCTCTGGGCGCGCGACAACCTGGTCGCGTGGTGCGCCGTCCCGTTCGACTCTAGAGCGCGCGCCCCGGAGGAGCGGGCGCTGATGCTCGAGAGGCTGGGCTTCAGGAGCTTCGCCTATGACTGGCGCGAGAAGGACGTCCCGACATTTGACCGGGAAATCGAGGCGCTCCGAAGGCACGGCGTCAACCTGCTGGCCTGGTGGTTCCCCTTCGATGCTGGCGATCCTGGCGCGAGGAATACGCTCGAGCTGTTCAGGCGCCACAATGCCCACCCGCAGCTATGGGTCGCCCTGCCGGGCAAAGAAGTTGCCATGCCAAGCAATGCCGAGGGGATGTCGCCGGACGAGCGGCATCAGCTGTCGATCCGGCTCATGCGCCAGAGCCTCCCTGGGAATCCGCAGGAACAGGACCTGCGGGTCAGGCGGGACGGCGAGCGGATCAGCGCACTTGTGAAGCTGGCGGCCCCGTACGGATGCAGGGTCGAGCTATACAACCACAACGGCTGGTTCGGGATGATGGATAACGAGGTCGCCATCATAGAATACCTCAAGGGGACCGGCGTGACCGGCGTCGGAATTGTCTACAACTTCAGCCACGCCCGCGACGAGCTCCACGACGACACCGCGGACTTCCCGGCGGTATGGGAGAAGATCAGGCGCCACGTGGTCGCCGTGAACATCACCGGGACGGCGATGGACGGAAACCTGATCTATCCGAGCCAGGGCGACCGCGAACTCCAGATGATGCGGACCATCCAGGCCAGCGGGTGGAAGGGCCCAATCGGGCTGATTGCGGAGAAGGGCGGCGATGCGGAGGTCACACTCAGGAACTACCAGGTCGGCCTCGGCTGGCTGGCAGCCGAGTTGAGGCAACCGGGATCCGGTGGCGCGAGGCCCTTTCCGGCGTTGCCCTGAGCCGGCACCGCTCCCGGCGGCTCGATAGACGCCCGGACCGGAAACCGCGGGTGCGCGGACCGCGGGTCATAGCCCCTGCACGACAAGGCGCCTAGGCGCAGCGGGAACGGGACTTCCGCACTTGCGATGCCATAAACGCCAGTGGTGCCGCCGGGCCGCGCCTCGAGTACCAAGGAGGAGGCGCGCAGTGGAGGCGCTGCGCCAGGGAGCGAATCGCCCTCGGGGCGGACAAGAGTGATGCCGGCCTGCGCGCATCGAGGGCGAGTGCTTCAGATTACGTAAATACCCTTTGGGGGCGCGGTTGACAGTGTTTGCAGGCTAAGGCACATTCACGGCTGGCATCACGTGATTGGTCCCGAGGCCACACCTTGCGCCAAATCCTCGTGCGATCGGCCGAGAGAATCCCACCATCAACGTGCTATTTGCAGCCCTAACAGCCCCGACTCTCGCACTCGGCGCGGTTGGCGTTGCAGGCCTTGTCGGGATCGGCCTGTATTATCTTCTCTCGGGCCGGCGGCGGAGCGCACCCGAGCCGCCGCCTCCTGCGGGCACCGCCGCCAAGCTCGAGAACTACCAGCTGATCCTGGACACCCTTGAGCGGTCAAATGTACTTCTCTGGTGGGGCCGGGTCACGCGGGAAGGCTCGACATACAACTGGAAGATCAGGACGCCGCCGCAGCTTCGCGACAACCCGATCTACCGGCTGGCGGACTTGACCGAGAAGGACTGGCTCTGGGACGACAACCAGTCCCCGGACCACGAGCGGCTGGACCGGACCTCAAGGAAGGCCCTCTCCGAGGGCGCGAGCGGATACCAGCAGGAGTTTCCAATAATAGGCCTCGACGGCACGCACTGGCTCAGCGAGGAGGTCGTCATCCGGCCGGAGGGCCCGAATTCGTGGAACCTGGCGGGGGTCATCGTCGATATCACGAAACGCCACGAGGCCGAGGACAAGTTCCGCGCCATATTTGAGAATGCCAGGGAGGGGATCGTCCTGACGGAGACCGACGGAACCATCGTGGCGGCCAATCCCTCGCTGGCGCGGATCTTCGGCTATGAATCGGCCGACAGCTTCATGCGCGAGATGCCGAGCATCGCCGGCTGTTACGCCAGCGCAACGACACGCTCCGAGATAATGCGCCAGCTGAGGGAGTCCGGCAGGATCTCCGACTTCGAGGTGCAGATGCGGCGCAAGGACGGCACCCTGATCTGGACCCGGATCAATATCCAGGTGGTCAAGGACAAGCGAGGCACGGAGCACTACGAGGGAACGGTTGAGGACGTCACCGAGAACAGGCGGGCGCAGGAGGCGCTGGCGGAAAACGAGAGGAAGTACCGCGAGCTCGTTGAAAACGCCAACAGCGTCATCCTGCGCTGGACCCGCGGCGGGGTGATCACGTTCCTGAACGAGTTTGGGCAGAAGTTCTTCGGCTTCACGGATGCGGAGATCCAGGGCCGCCACATGGTCGGCACCATCATCTCCCCGGAAAGCGAGACCACCGGCCGGGACCTCGGCCAGCTGATGAGCCAGATCGGCACCAGCCCCGAGATGTTCGCGCAGACCGTCTTTGAGCACACGCGCCGCAACGGCGAGAAGGTCTGGGTCGCCTGGACAAACAAGCCCGTGCTGGACGAGCACGGCCAGACAAACGAGATCCTGAGCATCGGCAGCGACATCACCGGGCGCCGCCGGGTTGAGGAGGCGCTGAAACGGGAGGAGGCCCTTTTCGCGGACCTGGCCAACACGATACCCGACCACATCTATTTCAAGGACCGCCAGAGCCGCTTCATCCGAATCAACGAAGCCATGGCGCGAAGCTTCGAGCTGCGCAGCGCCGCGGAAGCGGTCGGCAAGACCGACTTCGACATCTTCGGCGCGGAGCACGCCCAGCAGGCCTTCGCGGACGAGCAGCGCATCATGGAGACCGGCAAGCCCTTGATCGGCGTCGAGGAGAAGGAAACGTGGCCCGACGGCCACGTCACCTGGGTCTCGACCACCAAGATGCCGGTGCGCGACGCGCAGGGCCGCATCACCGGGATGGTCGGCATCTCCCGCGACGTAACCGAGCACAAGCTGGCCGAGGCCCAGGTGCGCGAGCAGAACGAGATCCTTTCCAAGTCGCACGAAGGCGTGATGATCGTGAATCTCGACAACAAGATCGCGCTCTGGAACCGCGGGGCCGAGGAGATCTTCGGCTGGTCCGCCGCCGAGGCGGTCGGCCAACTGCCCGAGGCGTTGTTTCAACTCGAGGACCAGGCGATCGTGTCGGCGCTGCGCACAGCCGTCGAGCGCGACGGTTTCTGGAACGGCGAAATGAAGGTGAGGGATCGAAAGGGCCGCAGCCTCGTCGTGGACAACCGCGTCACGCTTGTACGGGACGAGGCGGGCCGGCCCCGCGCCCGCCTGAGCTTCCTCGCCGACATTACGGAGAAGAAGCTGCTCGAGGAGAAATTCCTCCACGCGCAGCGGCTCGAGAGCATCGGCACGCTAGCCGCGGGCATCGCGCACGATCTCAACAACGTCCTCGCCCCGATCATGTTTGCCGAGCCGCTGCTGCGCGAGAGCCTGTCGACCCCGCGCGACCTCAAGATCCTCGACACGCTGAAGCAGTGCGCCACGCGCGGCGTCGGCCTTGTTCGGCAGATTCTCGGATTCGTGCACGCCACCGCCGGCGAGCTCCAGCCCACGCAGGTAAAACACATCGCGCGCGACATCATCAATGTCGTCGAGGAGACGTTCCCCAGGGCCATCGAACTCGAGCAGACGATACCCTCCGACCTTTGGCCGGTGATGGGCAACGCCACGCAGATCCACCAGGTGCTCCTGAATCTCTGCGTCAACGCCCGCGATGCCATGCCGCAGGGCGGCACGCTGAAGATCACCGCAGCCAACCGCCGGCTCGACGCCACGCAGGCCGGCGCTATCCCGGGCGGCAAGCCCGGCGCCTGGGTCGTGCTCGAGGTCTCCGACAGCGGCACCGGCATTCCGCCCGACGTGCTCGAGCGCATGTGGACGCCGTTCTTCACCACCAAGGGCCTGACAAAAGGCACGGGGCTGGGGCTTTCCACGGTTCGCGGCATAGTGCTCAACCACGACGGCTTCATCGAACTGGACACAGAGGTAGGCCGCGGCACCACCTTCCGCGTTTTCCTGCCCGCCGTTGAAAGCGACACACCCCAGACCACCAGCGCCTCGCCCTTCGAGATACCGAAGGGAAACGGCGAGCTTATCCTCCTTGTGGACGACGACGCGCCCATCCGCGAGATTGGCACCGCCATTTTGCAGGAACACGGTTATCGCGTCGTCAGCTGCGCCGACGGCGTCGAGGCGATCCTCGCGTTTATCTCCCGCGCCGAGGAGATCGCCCTCGTGATCACCGATGTCGACATGCCCCGTCTCGGCGGCACTGAGCTCGCCCGCACCGTGTCGCAGATTCGACCCGACATCCAGCTGCTCGCCATAAGCGGATTGTCCCCGGTCGAGTCCGACGACTCTGCCGTCTCGGCGGCAATAAAGGTGACGCATGAATTCCTCCTGAAGCCCTTCAAGGCCGCGGAACTGCTGGGCGTGGTGCACCGCCTGCTCCACCAGGCGGAAGGGCCCTAGATGGCCCGGCCGCCGCGACCGAGCCGCGGGCTCCCCCGGGCCCCGTCGGCAGGAGCCCGGGTACGAAGGGCCGCGCCGCCGGACAGGATCATCACTCTTGGGGTTTTCATTGGGATAGATGCTGGAGTTCGGGGCTACGTGAGACAGCCCGCAGCCGATTCCGTGATTGCGGTAGCGCCGCAGATGCCGGTCTTGGAGAATGCCGGGGTCCCCGCGGCCGTTCGTCCTCCGGCACGCGGATTGACCCGCGCGGAAGGACCCTCCCCGCGCCTCCCTCGCCCGAGGCGGTCCTGACGGCGCCGAGGCAGGGTTTGCGGGTTGGCCGTGATTCGACCCGGGTCAACCCGGATCCAGCGCCGAGCCGAAGGCGTGCGCGGGAGTCTCGGCCGCGCGGGCGAGACGGCCGGAAAAACCGCCCGGGTTCATTGGCGCACGCCCCGGCACACCGCGCTCGCAGATGGCCCGCTCGACGCCGCGAAGCCAGGCACGGCGAAATTCGGCGATGGCGAACGGCGTCGGACGGAGCGTCCCAAGGGATTCTGCCGGGATTGACTTCATCGCGACGCGCAGCATCGCGAAACCCGCTCCCGTTAGCTAGCTAATGCGGCCCGTTTAAGTAGTTCCCAAGCCGTTATTGACCATGTTATTACAGACCCGTCCGTTCCGGCATTTCCAATCGCCGCAAAAGCATCGAAATCCCGGCGGAAAAGGCCTGACTCCGCGGCCCGGCGTGGCCCAATTGACAGCGGCCGATCCGAGCCGCGCACCGCTCCGTGGCACCGGTTCCGCGGGTGCCCAGGCGTCCATGGACTTTGAATCGCCGCCTGCAAGCTTGTCCGGGCGACGGAACTGGCGAATTGAATGGCGCGCTGGTCGCCCCTAGCCTTACAGACTCCTCATCGGTTCCGTGAGCCTCCCTGACAAACCAGAAGCAAAGGCGCTCCTCGAGGAGCACGTACTCGACGGGTACCAACGCCATCACGCCCTAATGGTCGCGACGGCGATGGATGGATACGCGCGCGCCTTCAATGGGGACCCCCACCTCTGGTATGTGACCGGCCTGCTCCACGACCTGGATTTCGAGCAGTATCCCGACCTACACCCCGCCGAGAGCCTCAAATGGTTCAGGGAGTGGAACTATCCCGAGGACCTGATCCACGCCGTCGAGGCCCATGCCTACGGCTACCACGGCTTTGCCACGCTGCCGAGGTCCAAGCTGGCGGCCGCGCTTCTCGCCTGCGACGAGATCAGCGGGATATTCTACGCCTACCGAAAGCTGAACCCCGTGCGCTACGGCGAGATGAAGGCCAGCTCGATCAAGAGGAAGCTGAAGGAGCCAGCTTTTGCGGCGAAGGTCGACCGCAACACCATCTTTCTCGGCTGCGAGCACCTCGGCGTCTCGGTCGACGACCATGTCTCGAACCTGATACGGTTCTTCGCAGAGTTGCCCTAGGCCCGGATCTCGCAGCCGTTGGGGGCCGCGCGGCAACGCCGGAGCCATGAGCCGGCCGGCGAGCTTTCGGTGGCCGCCGTCGTCGGTGGCATACGCAAATAGTCTTTTGACGCCGCAACAGTACTCGATAGGTTCCGCGCCGGCCGACGTCCCCCGGGTTTCTCCGGCCGGCGGCGCCCGCTCATTCCGCCATGTCAAACCTGTCACTCTCGTCCCTCTCGAAGCTGGCGCTCCTCGCGGCGGCGGCGGTCCTTTCCCTGCCGCGCGCCAGCGCCGCCAACGCCCCGGTGGCGATCCCGGTTCTGGTCATCGCGACATACGAGACGGGCAAGGATCGCGGCGACACCCCGGGCGAGCTGCAGTTCTGGGCGGAGCGCCAGGATCTCGGCCAGGAGATCAAGGTCGCAGGGGTCGATCATCCGCTGCTGACAAACGGAAGGGGCCTTTATGCGATGGTCTCGGGCACGACCTCCCGCTGCGCGGTCCAAATCATGGCCCTCGCGGCGGATCCGCGGTTCGACCTCACCCACACCTATTTCCTGTTGAGTGGAATCGGCGGCGGGTTTCCCAAGGTGATGTCCCTCGGGAGCGCGGTCTGGGTCCAGCGGGTGGTGGACGGCAACCCGGCGTTCGAGATCGACAGCCGCGAGATCCCGTCCGACTGGCCTGTCGGGCTGGTAGCCATAGGCGCGACGAGGCCTGGCCAGGGCTCGGCAAACGTCGACTCGGTGCCCGCCGCCGGGGCATCCGAGGACTCGACGGGAGGGGTTGGCACGGTTGCCTTCAAACTCAACGCCTCCCTCGTGAAATGGGCCTACGAGCTCACGAAGGGCGTGAAGATACCCGACAGCGAGGCCCTGCGCGCTTTCGGCCGCAGATTCGAGGGTTACCCCGTCGCCCAGCAACCCCCGTCCGTGCTCATGGGCGATAGCATAGGCTCAGACCGCTTCTTCCACGGCGAGATCATGGCCCGCTGGGCGGAGGACTGGGACCGAATCTACACAAGGGGAGCCGGGAGGCTGGCCATCTCGGACTGCGAGGACGCCGGCGCATGCATCGCTTTCCAGAGGCTGGCCGCGATGGGCCGCGTGGACTTCAACCGCCTGCTCATCCTGCGGACGGCCTGCAACTTCACCGTCCCTCCGACGGGTGTCACCGCCGAGAGGAGCCTCTTTGGCGAGACGATTTCGGACTCGAGCGGCGTCGCGTACATCCCGGCCCTCGAGGCGGACTACCGGGTCGGCAGCGTGGTCGCGCAAAAGCTCCTCGATGGATGGGCCGAGTACCGCGATCGCGTGCCCTGAGCGACCCGGGCGGGCAGCCAGCAGTCCAGAAACGCGACAGCGGAGATGAGGATGACGGCGGCGGCAACGGCCAGGGGACGGCGGGGGCCCGCGCCGTATAGATGGGCTGCAATGCGGCGAGCCAACCAGAGCCTGGTCTAGTACTGGTGCCGATGACCCAGCGCTATGAGCGGGCCCTCGATGAACCGCCAGGAAAACGCAGCGGCCCCCCACGTTGCCGCAAGCGCAAGCAGCATGACTCCAAAGCTGGTTGCCGAATCCAACGTGAATCCGACGCCGCCGCCAAACCAGCGAATAAACGTCAGCTCGATGATCGAGTGCGCGACATAGATGAAGTATGAATACCGTCCAAGCTGGACGAGCGGGCCCGAACTTAGAATACGGACGAGAACGGGCGGGCGCTCGATGGTCACAACGGCCAGGAGGAGAGCGAAGACAGCCGCGATCGCCGCATATCCATACAGGCACAACTCTGCAGACCCATTTTCCGGGGAGGCCAGGGTGAGCCGGGTCAGCGCGATCAGCGCAACCGCGCAAATGCCGGCAAGGCCGGCGTTCCAGCGCGCGCACACCCGATGAAAGAGGGAGCGCGCAGCCTCGCTTCGGACCATGCATGCAACAAGCACCCCCGCTGCCAAGGTGTCCATGCGCAACGGCATCAACACATGCGCCGCCAATAATCCCTGGGGATGATTCAGCAGGAGAGCGGCCCGCATCGCCCACGCCAGCAGGGCCAGCGAGCCGACGATCCACGGGAGGCGCTTCGGCGAGATTGCCCGGACCGCAAAGGGCGCGAGCAGGTAGAACTGCTCTTCAATGGCCAGGGTCCAGAACACCCCGAGCGGAAAATAGTCCCAGGATCCCGTGTACGCATACGCGATATTGGGGACAAACAGGGCGTAGGCCCAGAGCGGGGTGAAACTGTGGGCCCCATAGACATGCCAATGGAGCAGCAGTCCCAGTACCAGAAGGACCAGATAATACACCGGCACTATCCGCAGCCCGCGCCGAATGTAGAACACGCGCCAGAGCCTTGGCGACGATCGGTGATCCATCAGGATTCCGCCTATAAAGAAGCCCGACAGCACAAAAAACAGGTCCACGCCCGTCCATGAGAGCGCCGTGATCGACTCCAGCCACTTTGTCAGCGGGTTGTTCTCAGGCAGGTACGGCCTTACCATATGCTGCCAAAGCACGGACGCGATAGCGATCCCGCGGAGGCCGTCGAGCTCCACGATGCGCTTTGGCTGCTCGGGGGTCATCAATCAACTCAGAGAATCGAACTCTGTTGAGGCAACTTGATACGTCCCGCAAGCCAAGCGATGCCAGCAGGCCGTGGGCATCGCACCGGCCGCCCTGCGCGCGCCCGTGCGCGCAGCGGGTCCGATGGGTTCCATCACTTGGTCTCCGGAACCGGGAGCAGGCGGAACGAGTCGAGGAAATCCAAGGCGGCCTTACCCGCCTCCGAATCCGGCGGACCGATGTAGGTCACTTGGAAGAGGCGGTCGCCGACGACGTAGAGCCTCATGCGCTGCACATATGCCCGGTCGGGGCCGTCGATCACGACCTCCAGGCCCGCGACATCGCCGAGCTTGCAGTTGTCCTCTCCGCGGATTGTCCCTTTCGCGGCCTCCGCAGCTTCCTTGGCCGCGTCCTTGAAGAAGGCCGCGGCACCGGCCTTGACCACATATCCCTCCGGATAGTCGCTGTAGGTGACCATGAAGGCCACTGCGCCCTGGGACGCGTAGACCTGAAAGGTCACAATCTGGCCGATGTCCTTGTCGACGATCCGATTTGCGCGCCTGACCGCGGATGGGAAGTTCGCGGCAAAGTGACCGTCGTTGTCCTCCACCGCCGTCGGGTCGGCGCGTCCCGCGACAACGAGCGCGGCTGACATTGCAATTAGGAGGCAGGCCCTGCGGCCAATGCTTTGGGATGGGGTTTTCATTTGGTTTGGGACAATAAGGGCTGCTGCAGACGTCGTCCGGGATGCCATGGAAGCAGGAGGGTCCGAGGGCCTCGCCCCTTCTCTGGTATTCGCTGCCCTCCGGGACTCGCACATCTCGTGCGCGAGGCGTGGCTTGGGAAGGCCGCCCCCTCGGGACCGGCTGGGAAGGTATCGGGACTAAGCGTGGCTCTAAGCCGATGCTATCGGGGCATCGCGCCTCTGGCCAGATCAAACTCCGGCCTAGGAGGCGGCGAAAGGCGTAACGATCCGCGCCGCAGATGGTGCTTCCCAGACTCGCGAGGCGCGCGCCAAGAAGGCGCTCTGGAACCGGTGAGGGCCGGGTCGGCGCCCCTCTCCGGGAAGACGTCACGTTGAGCGATGCTGGAAAAGGCGCGCCAACCTCAGGCTTCGCGTGATCCGCGGTTCGCGGGGGCCCCGCTGCATTTCCCTAAGCCTTGCGCTGGTGAAGCATGATCTCGTTGCCGTCTGGATCCTTCACCTTGAGCATTCGGCGCGGCTTAAACTCGATGATCGCGGAGGTGATGGGGATCCCCGCAGCGCGGGCGTTGGCGAACGCGCCGTCAAGGATGCCAAGGACCTCCAATCGTGCCGCTCGTTCTAACGAGCACTAGGGGCGTGTGGCCAGTCGCCTGGCGGACATGACCGCCTGTACCTTGGCTTTCCGAAGACCCACCCCATTCGGCCTCTGCGCCACATTCGCACAGATTCAAGCGCGTTCCTGGTCAGTAGCAGCATCGGTAATCTCCATCCTGCCAGGCACGCGGCGCCGCAAAGATTTGCTGGAAAAGGACTATCAGGCTGAAAAGGAACACAATCAGCGGATCCGCGGGGGTGTCAGCGAACAATGCTAGAGACAAAGGGCCTAATATATCAGGAGCAGCGCAGCCAACTTGCGTTAAATTGTTGCCGGTCCGACACGGAATTTCCGAGGATTCGGCGAACGAAAGCCTCGATCTTATCGGTTCTGCGACTGAAAAACCGCTAACCGACATGAGGGCTCTCAACTGAAAACGTCACCACCCCAAAAAAAATGGCCTCCCATAAAAAGAAAGCCTCGCCAAAGACTCGTGCCAAACTCCAGGACCTAAACCCGAAGAGGAACCCCAAAGGCGGCTCATTTAACGCTTATGTGCCGAGGATCTCTGGTGAGGGCAGAATCATGCTGAATCCCCAGCCCCTGCCGCCGTAGATCTACCGGGCAGCACGGAATCCTCCGCGCATCGCCGACCGGCGATTGCGCGGCGCTTGCATCGGGCCAGGCCATTGAAACCCGCCGTCGGTTGGGGCCTTGCCACGATCGATGCATTGGTCGGCGAAACACTGCACCCTGACCCGGAGGCACCAAAGGCGGCAGGGTGGCCGTTGAGAAGAAGAGCGCTCGAGAGCCGCCGTTCGAGTCTTGTTCCGCGCCTGCGAACACGCAGGTATCAGGCGGACATGGGCGACTGACGACCCGTCAGCGGGTTGTGTGTCAGAGCGTTCGGAATTCATAGTCGGAAACTGCAGGCCGCGGCCGTCACAAATCACGGCTTCGCCACCAGGGGTGCGACAAGTGACCATCAAAATGTCGGCGATTCCTTGCACCTGGCCCCAACTTCCTCAGAACTAGGGGCTGCATGTCTCCAAACGGCCTCCATCGGCGCAATTCAGCTCCCCGCGGCATGGGTCGTTCAAACAGCCTCCGCCCGCTCACAATGGGACGCCTCTCTGCGGCGGTTCTGCTGCTCGCACTCTGTGTCCAACCAGCGCTGGGGTTCACTTATGACAGCTCGGCAAACACGTACAGGTGCGACGGCACGCAGTCGGACATCCAAGCCGCGATCAATGACGCGGCTGCGAATCATCCGGCCTCGAGTTACACGACCGCAGCGACAGTTTACATGACCGGCTCCGGGCCGGGAACCGTCGCG